>NZ_JPON01000001.1:1782500-2382500 GCF_000733935.1 Methylomarinum vadi | reverse complement strand
TCGAAATGAAACTTAACTGCTCCAATCTATCTCATGTCTGAAACTATCCTCATTATCGAAGACGAACAATTATTAGGCCGGGAATTGCGGGGTTATTATGTCGACCTCGGCTATGAAGCCGTGTGGGCGTCGACCTGCCAGGAAGCCAGGGAGACGCTAAAAAGCCCCGGTATGAAGCCGGCCGTCATTTTATCGGACTTGAACTTGCCGGACGGCAACGGTTTGGATTTGCTGGAAGAATTCCGCGCGATCGTGTCGGCCTGCGAATGGGTTTTTCTGACCGGCTATGGCGATGTTCCCGACTCGGTCCGTGCCTTGCGCCTGGGCGCGTTTGATTTTCTGACCAAGCCCTGCGAACAAGAGCATCTGGACATGGTCGTGCAGAGCGCCGTCCGTAGCGCGCAAGCGCAACGGCGTATTTTGACCGATTCCCTCAACGCCGGGAAACGCTATGCGCCGGAGTCTTATCTCGGCAGTAGCAACGTCGCGCGACAAACGGTGGAAATGCTGCGGCAACTCAGCCAGGTTCCTTATAGCGCGTTGATCCTCACGGGCGAAACCGGTTCCGGCAAAGGCCTTGCCGCGCGCATTCTGCATTACAACAGCCAGCGGTCGCGCGAACCGCTAGTTGAATTGAATTGCGCGGCCCTGCCCAAGGAATTAATGGAATCCGAATTATTCGGCCATGAGGCCGGGGCGTTCACCGGTGCCAAAAGCCGCCATCGCGGTTTGATCGAACAAGCTGATAAAGGCACCTTGTTTCTCGACGAGATCGGGGAGATGCCGTTGGATTTACAGGCCAAATTACTCAAGGTTTTGGAAGACCGCAAAGTTCGAAGGCTGGGCGGCGAGCAGGAAACTACTGTCGATATCCAAATTATCACCGCCACTAACCGCAATCTCCAGGACGAAATCAAGGCCGGTAATTTCCGCTCCGATCTCTATTATCGACTCAGCGTATTCGAAATCCGCCTGCCCAGCTTGCGGGAACGGATCGAGGATTTGCAAGATCTCGTCCCGAACCTGATCGCCGAATTCAATCTCAAGGCCGGAAAAAAAGTCACGCAAGTGTCATCTCAAGCCTGGGAGCGCATGAAAAACTATGCCTGGCCCGGCAATATCCGCGAATTGCGCAATGTCCTGGAACGTAGCGTCATTCTGTCGTCGACGGAGCAGTTGCCAGAACAATGGCTGCCGGCCGCCGGCAGCCATGCTGCGACGATGCCTATTGTTAACAATGCCGGTGCCATCGATGCGGAATTTTTCGGGCATGGCGGTGCAGACGAGAAACACAGTTTGGACTTGCAATTCCCGACCGACGGCAGTATGGGACTGGATGAGATGGAAAGCGAAATTGTCAGAAAAATGCTGGAGAAATACCACGGCAATGTCACCGAAGTGTCCCGGGTATTGAAAACCACCCGGGAAAAAATACGCTATCGTATCGGCAAATATCATTTGCGTTGAATATCAAAACGGAACAATGATGACCGATAGCGAAAGACACGGAGAAAAACAACGATGAACGCGATTCTGCTTCATACCATCACCGTATTCATGGGGTTTTTTGCGATCATGAACCCCATCGCCAATGTTCCCATATTCGTGAGCCTGACGGCGGACGACGATGAACGGACTACCAGAACCCTGGCATTGCGCTCGTTATTATTGGCCTTTGCGATCGTCTCCGTGTTTGCGATTGCCGGAAAATTGATCTTCGACATGTTCGGCATTTCGCTTCCCGCCTTGCGGATCACCGGCGGTATCGTGGTTTCGCTGATTGGTTTTCATATGCTGCAGGGAAATCAATCCAGCGTCCATCAACTCAAGGAAGAAGATCATCAGAAATGTTTGGAGGCGGAACTGAGCATCGCGGTCTCGCCGTTGGCAATGCCCATTCTGGCCGGTCCCGGAACGATCACCACGGCCATGAACTTTTCCGCCAGGGGCGGCATTTTGGAGATGATCCTGACTATTTCCTCGTTCGCAATCCTGTGCGTCATTACCTATGTTCTTTTTATTTTCGGCAAAAAATTCGTCGAATTCATCGGCGTTGGTGCATTAGGGGTGATTACCCGCTTGATGGGGTTGATTCTGGCCGTCATCGGTACCCAAATGGTCATCGAGGGGCTGCATGACGCGTTCAAATTTTAAGCTCAGGCACGGTAGGATTGGTTGCAGGTGTTATACTCAGACATTGGAATTGTCGAGATAGCGGTCGATATCGACCGCGTCGAGCTGTTGCGGTTTCAGGAAGCGTCGGCCGTAATCGAGATAGACGCCGCTGCGTAAAAACAATTCGAACACGTCGCGGTCGACATGCTGTTCCTGCACCATTCGATAAAGAATCTCGATCGCTTCGCTGACCGGCTTCGGTTCCTTGTAGGGGCGGTCGGCCGCCGTCAACGCTTCGAATATGTCGGCGACGGCCAAGATCCGTTCCGGAATCGATAATTGTTCCGCCGTCAGTTTCCTCGGATAACCGGTGCCGATCAATGTTTCGTGATGGGTCGAGGCGTATTTGGGGACTCGCGCCAATTCCTTCGGAAACGGCACGCTTTCCAGCATCTTGATCGTGCTGATCATGTGTTCGTTGATCTTGAAACGGTCCTCGGCCGTCAGTGTACCGCGGGATACGCTCAGGTTATAAAGTTCGCCGAGATTGTATAGCCGTTCGGGGATATCCATGCGGATACCGTATTCGGCGGGGAAGTCGGTATCGCGCAGGCGCTCGATGATATGTTCGGGCTTATCGCTCAATAATGTCTCGGTTGCCGGCAGCGGCGGCGGTTCCGATTTGAAACGCTCCAGTTCAGTTGTCGACAGGCCAGCGCGATCGTCGAAATGGCGCTGCCAGGTCAGCTTCGACAAAGCATGCAAGCGGGCGAGATCGGCCTCGGCCAAAGATTCGCCGCCGATATTGGTGCGGGCGATGAATTCGAAGTCATCGCGCAATTGCGATCGATTTTGCTCCAATTCGGCATACAGCCGTTTGCTTTGTTCCGGCGCGTTGATCGACTGCCTTAAGTACTCGATTTCGGCATCCCGCCATAACACTTCGAAGCGCATCCTGATTTCGTGAATCCGGTTATAAATCGTTTCCAACTTGGTTGCCTTGTCGACGACGTGTTCCGGCGTGGTGATTTTGCCGCAATCGTGCAGCCACGCCGCGATCCGGTATTCCCTAAGCTCATCGGCCGAATGAAAACGAAAACCCTGGAAAGGGCCGTTATCGGCCTGTTCCGCCGCTTTCGCAATCATCAACGCCAATTCCGGCACTCGGGCGCAATGGCCTGCCGTGTAAGGTGACTTGTCGTCGATCGCCTGGGCGATCAGGCGGATGATCGACTCCATCAATTCTTTCAGTTCATGCTCGTGCTGTTTGATGGCAAGCGCCATTTCCTTGATCGAAATTACCAGTTCGTGAATCTCGATGATGACGCTGTCGGTCAAGACCACGTCGTCGTATTTCCGGTTCTTGATCTTCTCGTTCTCGATGGCAAGACGCTTGATCGGCCGGACGATCGGCGAGGCGAACAGCCAAGAAACCGGCAGCAATAGCAATAATGCCGCACTGGTGATCAATAGCGACATTTTTACCTTATCCAGACTTTCCGCCAAGATATTTTCGGCGGGAATCACGGCGGCGAAATATTCCTTTTCCCCGGCAATAGCGCTCAGGCTGGTAATGAAAATAAAATAATCGCGGCCATTGATGACGCTACTCGTCAACTGGTTAAGCCGGCCCTGTTCTTGCCAGTTTAATAATTGCGGATACGGCACCGTCGACATCGTCTGTTGCGTCGCCAGCTCCTTGTCGCCGAACCATTTGTCGAACAGTGCTTGCCGTACCGGGGGAGAAAGTGCCTGCAGAGCTGAATTCAGAATTGCCAGCAGTTCGGACTGCTCCGGGTGAAGCACGAAATGCAATTCATCGGGCAACTGCAATTCTGCCATGTCGAGATTCTCATGAAACGACAAATCGTCGATGAAAAACTGCTTTGCCGTATAACGAAGAATTGCCGCCGAATCGAGTGTGGCGTAGGCTTGACCGGATACGACATCGAGCAATGCCTGGCGGGGCGACTCGACTTCCTTGATTTGAATAGCCGGAAAATGCTCGTGGAGCGCGTCGATGATCGACCAGCCTTGCGGAATCGCCAGTGTTTTGCCCGCCAACTGTTCGAATCGATGGATTTCGGCCTCGTTTGATCGGGTCACGATGGCATAAGGCAGTCTGAGAAAGGGTCGACTCATCATGCCCAGGCTTTCGTTGTCCGGGGTGCGAAAGACCGGCTGCAGAATGTCCAAGTCGCCATTTCTGAACATCTCCACCAACTCGGGCCAGGGGTAACCGTTGACGAATTCGACGCTCAATCCGGTCATTTCCGCCAACAGGCGGATCAGGTCCACGGCATAGCCTTTCGGTTCGCCGGAGACGGCATAATCGATCGGCGGCCAGTTCATTTCATTCGAAACGCGCAGTTTGCCCAGTTTTTTCAGAGTGGCTTGTTGCCGTTCGTTCAACAAAAACGGTTCGGCTTCCGGCACTTCGTCTTCAATTTCGCCGTCATCAAGATTACTGGCGATCATCTCGCCATTTTGTCGGTAAAGATAGATTTCGCCGTCGCCGCTGAGCGGCTGTTGCTTCAAATAGGCCGACAACGACGATAAGGTGATGTCGACGGCCAACACGGCGTCGGCCGAAGGTATCGCGATCGAATAGGTTTGCCCTGGCGTTTGCAACTGCTGGAACAAATAGGGCGGCGTTTTGTAAACCTGGCGCGCGTTTGCGTTGATGAACCAGGGGCGCTTGCTGGCGTCGAAATCGCTGGGCTCCTGCCTCGAAATGCGGAGATTGAACGCGTCGTCGAGGTAATCGAAGCGGCGTCTACGTTGTTTGCCTGTTCCCCTGACCGTGATCGCGACCCAGCGGTCTTCCTCTGCCGCCCTAAGCTCTGTCCGAATCAACGGATTGGTTTCCAGATTGACCAGCTCGTAAAAATCGCCGTTGGCGAAGCCGATATAAAGCGCGTAATAGATCGGGGTGGAGCGCATCACTTCGGCGAACACGTTTCTGGCGTTCGGATCGATCCAGCCGCCGGCAACCAGGCCCGGAAACTTCGCCAAAACTTGTGTCGTCTGCACGGCCTTGTCATCGATCGATAGCAGATACTGACCGGTGCCGGCGGCGGTCAATTGATGCCGCGACAAGGCCGCATCGATCGCCATCTTGCGGCTGAAATGATATTGGAGACTGATTGCGACGGCGACCGTAAACAAGGTGGCCAGGATAAACACGCTGACCACGGTCACGCGGATGGAAAAACGGAATTTCTTCTCGGCCTGCTTCGGCACCGTAACTCCTTTTCTTCGTTAAAGGGGACAGCCCTGAAACTATAAGACATTTCTGCTGCAATTGATATAAACCGAACAGTTCCTCGAGTTGGATGGCCCCGACCCCTTGCTCGACGCGTCATGGTTCAATCTGCTTTTCGGCCAGGCGAAGCAAACGCCCCGCTCGTTTCAGTGGCATGTTTTGTGCGATGTCGATTGAGATTAACCAAAACAGGAACTACTTCGATGCGTATAAAAAAGACACAGTTAGACCAGAGCCTGCAAAAGATCGACTGGAAAAAGTTGGTTGCGGTGGGAGTGCTCGTAGCGGCATCGCCCGGCGCTATACTATCGGCTCCTAATGCCCAAGCTTGTTTGAATGCAAGCGCGGATAGAATAGCCGAAATCTGCGGCGGGCCAGAAGCAATGCAGGGTTACGCAGTACCGGAACCGACTCCATTCGCACTTGTCAGCTTGGGAGTATTCGGTTTTTTCGCTTTAAAGCGGCTCAATAAACGGATATAAGCCGCCTGGTATTTATGACAGCCATTATTTCGATTGGCCGGCAAAAACCATTGTCACGGAGAGAACTGAGTTGATTGTTGCTCTTTATCCGCAATATGTCGCCAAACAATAATTGACTCAAACTGCCGTAAATTGTCAGAACAATTTGTTTTTAGCGAGAACGGAGCAAATTGACGGCAATGACTTTAAATGGCTCATTTTTTATTTAACCGTAACGAATTCGCCACGATCGACACCGAACTGAGCGCCATCGCCGCCGAGGCGATGGTGGGCGTCAATTTGCCGGCGACCGCGAACGGGATTGCCACCGCGTTGTAGGTGAAAGCCCAGAACAGGTTTTGCCGGATATTGCCCAGCGTTTCCCGGCTCAGCGCGATCGCATCCTCGACTCGGCCGATCTCGGCATTGTGCAGTATCAGGTCGGACGAGGCGATGGCGATATCGGCGCCGTGGCCGATGGCCAGGCTGAGATCGGCGGCGGCCAAGGCCGGGGCATCGTTGATGCCGTCGCCGACCATCGCGACACGGCGTCCTTGCCGCTGCAGTTCGCGAATTAAATACAGTTTTTTTGCCGGGTCGGCTTCCGCATGCCAGGTTGCAATGCCGACTTGACCGGCGATCGTCTTGGCCACCGCCTCGCTGTCGCCGGTGACCATCAGCGTTTCGATGCCCTGGTCTTGCAGCATTTGCACGACCCGTTCGGCGTCAGTCCTGAGCGGGTCGGTCAACCCGAACAAGGCGGCGGCTTGTCGATCGACCGCTAGATAGGTCACCGTTTTACCCTGTTGTCCCAATTTTTCCGCCGTGGCCCTCAAGGTATCGATCGCGACCTGGTGTTTCTGCATCCAACTGCGGTTGCCCAACAGGATTTGATGGCCGGCGACTTCGGCCCTAATCCCCTGGTCCGGCATGCTGTGGAAACGCGACGATTCCAATAATTCGATATGCGCTTGCTTGGCCCGGCGGACGACGGCGCGGCCGATATAGTGGGCCGAATTGAACTCGGCCGATGCGGCCAGTTGCACTAAACGATCGTCGTTGAAGTCGGAAACATTGAACAAATCGGTGATCGAGGCGTCCCCTTGCGTCAAGGTGCCGGTTTTATCGAAGATCACCAGATCGATCGCGGCGGCGGTTTCCAAGGCCTCGCCGTTGCGAATATAGATACCGCGACGCGCCGCGCGGCCGCTGCCGACCATGGTCGCTGCCGGCCCGGCCAGTCCCAGCGCGCAGGGACAGGAAATCAACAATACCGCGATGGCGTTGGCCAAGGCGTGGCCAGTGCTGGCCCCTTTCAGCAACCAGCCGCTGAAGGTGGCGAACGACAAGCCGACGATGCCCGGCACGAACAGCGCGGCGAAGCGGTCGGCCGTCGTCTGCATCGTCAGCTTGGAAGCCTGGGCCTGGTCGACCATGTGGATCAGACCCGACAACAGCGTGTCCTTGCCGATGGCCGTCGCTCGGACCTGTAACGCGCCGCTGAGATTCAGGCTGCCGTCGAAGACTCGATGTCCCGATTCCTTGATACTGGGTACGGAACTTCCCGTCACCGATGTTTCGTCGACGCCGGACAAGCCTTTGACGACGATGCCGTCGACCGGAATTCTTTCGCCCGAACGAATCAGCACGATGTCGCCGACGGCGATCCGGTCGGCACTGACCATTTCTTCATTTCCGTTGCGTAACAGTGTCGACTGCTGCGGTTGCAGATCGACCAAGCGACGGATGTCGCGCACCATCTTGTTTTTGGCGACTTCTTCCAGGTAACGGCCTAGCTTGACGAAATCGATGATCGCGGTGGCCGCGCCGAAATAGACATGGCGCTGCGGTCGCAATAAAGCCGGCAGGCTGTAAACGTATGTCGCGGCCACGCCCAACGCGATCAAGCTGTCCATGTTGGCCGAACCTTGTTTGGCGTGGTTCCAGGCTTTGTTGAAAATATCGCGCCCACCGACGAACACGACCGGCGCCGTCAGCAAGGCCTGTACCAGCAACAAGGGCCGCGAGCGGAGATTCAATAGGCCGAGCAACGCGACCGGAACGCTGAACACGGCCAGGGCCTTGAGCTGGTCGCGGGCCTGGCGTAGATGCCGTTGCTCCAGCTGCAGTGCCAGCTTTCGCTCGCTCAGCGAATCGATCGCATAGGCCTGGTAGCCGTTGGCGGCGATCAGGTCGCATAATTCTTCCCTGGACAAATAACTTTGTATGTGGGCGGTTTCCGCTAGGTAATTGACGTTGGCTTTGACGACATCGGGATGGCGCTGCAGCAACATCTCCAGATACAGCGAGCAAGAGGAGCAACTCATGCCGCCTATGCCCAACAGGACGTTCTGTTGCGACTTTCGGGGATGACGGTTTTTACGCCGTATGGCCCGGATGCCGGCGCGGGGTTTGCGGCCGAGATTGTCGATGACCGAATCGAGCAGGCGCAATAGATTGTCGGCCGGTAAAAGCTTCGGGTCGAAATGAATCGTGACGGAGGCGATGTCGGGGACGACCTTGACCTTGGTAATGCCTTCGCGCTTGTTGAGCAGGATGGCCAGCACATGAATCCGTTCCGGGTCCCGGCGCAAGGCCGGCGCGACGATGCGCAGGCGGCGAGTAAGACGGTGGGCGATCGAGAAATTCCTGTAATCGACTGGGTTCATGTCATTGCTCCTCGAAGACGTCATAGGTTTGCATGCCGCCGGACAAGTTTTTCACCTGAAAACCGTGCTGCTGCAGGATACGCGTCGCGTTGTAGGCGCGCAAGCCGACGCCGCAGACCACCCAAACCTCCCGCTCCCGCGACAGTTCATCAAGGCGTTCGCGCAACGAATCCAGCGGAATATTCAGCGCCCCCGGAATATGCTTGCGCTCGAATTCCGCTGCGGTGCGCACGTCGACTAGCTGCGCCCGGCTGTAGGGGTCGTCCAGAATCAGCGTCAACAGGCGCTCGGCTTCGTCCTGGTCGGCATTGTCGTCGACCACCTGTATATGGCTGTCGAATAGCTCCTCCCAGCGCGCCAACGGATGGTTGCCGCGTAAGTGGTTGGCCGCGATCATGCCGGCCAGATTGACCGGGTCCTTGGTCGCGCCGAATTGCGGCGCATAACACAGTTCGGCTTCCTCCAGATCATAAACCGTTCCCCCCATCTGAATAAAGGCCGCGATCACATCGATGCGTCGGGCCACGCCCGACTCGCCCAAGGCCTGGGCGCCTAGAATCGTCCCGTCACGGCTGTCGTAAAGCAGTTTGATGCGGATCGGTTTGGCGCCGGGATAGTAACCGACATGATTGCCGGGATGCAGGTAGACTTTTTCATAGTCGTTCATACCGGCCGCTCGCAATTGTTTTTCATTGACGCCGGTGGCGGCGACGGTCAGGCCGAACAAACCGCAAACCGAAGTGCCCTGCACGCCGCGGTAGGTCGTTTCGGCGGCCGCGCCGGCCTGTTCGCGTCCGGCGATATGGGCCGCCGCCAGACGCCCTTGGCGGTTGGCCGGGCCGGCCAGCGGGAACAATTGCCATTCGCCGGTGATGACGTTGCGCACTTCGACCGCGTCGCCGACCGCCCAGATGGCGGGATCGCTGCTGCGCATCGTGTCATCGACGCGGATGCCGCCCAATTCGCCGATTTCCAGGCCGGCCTGGCGGGCCAGCTCGGCGCGCGGTTTGACTCCGACCGAGATCATCACCGCATCGGTCGCCAGCGTCCAGCCGTCCTGTAGGCGCACCGTCAAGGATTGATCGGGATTTTGTAAAATTGCCTGCGCGCTGCAGTTCAGGCGGCACTCGATACCGTGCCGGCCGATATGCTGTTCGACATAGCGGGCCATTTCCTTGTCCAAGGTTGGCATCAGCTGGCCGGAAGATTGCAGCACGGTCACATCCAAGCCGCGCTTCTTCAGGTTTTCCGCCAACTCCAGTCCGAGATAGCCGCCGCCCATCACCACGGCATGGCGCATGTTGTCCAATTCTGCGCGGATCTTGCGGCTGTCGGGAATCGTGCGCAGCGCATAGACGCCGGGCAGGTCGGCGCCTTCAATGTCCGGCCACAGCGCGGCGGCGCCGGTGGCCAGCACCAAGGCGTCGTAGTTCTCGACCCGGCTGGCGCCGTTGCTCAAATCCTTGACGACGATGGATTTGGCCTTCCGGTCGATCTCAGTCACTTCGGAATCGGTGCAGACCTGAATATTGAAGCGCTTGCGGAAAAGCTCCGGCGTCGCTACCAGCAGCTTGTCTTCCTCGACGATGACATCGCCGATGAAATAGGGCAGTCCGCAGTTGGCGAAGGAGACATAAGAGCCCATTTCATAGATGACGATTTCGCAATGTTCGCACAGGCGCCGCAGTCGCGCCGCACAACTGGCCCCGCCGGCGACACCGCCGACGATCAGAATGCGTTTGTTTGTCATGACCGTCCTCCCGTTTTTATTGTTAGTATTCCACCGAGGCCCGCCGATGAAATGGCGCGCTATCGTTTGCCGACACGGCTCGGCGACAGGCCGAAATATTTCGTGAATGCCGCGCTAAAATTGCTGGCATGACGGTAGCCGACTCGGTTGGCGACGCTGTCGACAGGATAGCGCCCGCTTGCCAGCAATCGCCAGGCGTTTTTCATTCTAATCTCGTGCAATACGCCGTAAGGGGTATTATTGAAGTAATGATGAAACAATTGCTTCAGTTTCAGCTGATTGGTTCCGACCCGTCGCGCCAGTTGGGCGACTGTAGGCGGATCGCGGAATTCCTGCGCCAAGATGTCCCGTGCCTGTTCGGCCTTGTCCCGGTCCCCGCGCAAATACTTCTTTACGGCCGGCTCGCTTTCCCGCAGCAAGCGGTCGAGTTCGTCCGCGACCGTGGCGATAGCGATGCCGCGCATGAAGGCGGGTTTCAATTCGGCCTGTAGCCGGCAATGGCTTAATTGGCGCGCGGCCATGACGGCGAAGTTGGACATGGGGTGGCGACTGACCAAGCGCATACCGGTCCGGCGAAACAGCCGGTCGATAAGGTGGTCGCCGAACTGTTGTTCCAGGAAGGTTTTCGACAACGAGAGTCGCAGCTGCCGCGAACACTGCTCGGCCTGATACTGCCGCTTCCCGCTAGTGGCGGAAAACGTCGTAATCGTCGTGTAACCGGATGCAAAGAGCAATTCGCCTCCGCCATCGTTGAAAAAGCTGGAACAACCTTGCAAGCCGAAGGTAACGACCATGCGCGGTTCATCGGCATCGGTACGATTCAAGACGGCAAGATTCTTAACCGGACTGTAATCGGTTTCAATATAGGCCATTTCCTCGTCCAGGCGATAGATTTTCGACTGACCGCGACCAATTTCAAGCGGAAGAGATTGCTGCCAACAGCCTTGATCGGAAAGGTAGCGTATGGGTAAGTCGTCGCTAGCGATAGTAAAAGGGGCCATGTGACATCGCCAAAATTCAATAGGAAGATTAATTTAAGCAAATAATACGCCTGACTCGATTCTCTAGCCACAGCTGGCCATGCGGGGCAGAGGTCCCTCACTTCTTAATAAAACTATGTTATTTAACGCGGTCGCTGATGCGGCGTTATTCGCCCGCGAGAGAGAAAATGTCTAAAGGGATGCGATGGCTGGCCATGTGCTCTTGCCGGTAAGTACTGCGTTCTTGGCGTAAACACTCCAACAGGTTTTTCATCGGAACGGTCAGGGTGTTGTTGTCCGCTAAATGTTGCAGGTAAACTACAGCCTGGCTTTGCAGGTCGAAGCCGTCGCGGTTGGCTTGGCGGCTGCGCAGACAGGTGCGCCAGACGTTTTCGGCAGGGCCCATCCAGTAATCGGCATGAGGCATCGTCAAGGCGATTTCAAGGCCTTCCGGGTCCATGTCGCCGAACACGATGACGGTTTTTTCGGCGCCGAAACGGGTGAGGAATTGGCGGCAGATGTCCGCTTTCGCGCCGGTTTTATGATCGCCGCGATAGACCCACAAGGCGCTTTGCGCCCGAGGCGGCAGTTGCAAGGCGGGGCCAACCGACATTATGGCCAGGTTTTCGACGACCACGATAACCTCATGCTCGACCGTTTCTATTCCATTGTTCAGGCAAAACAGCCCGGCTGACGGTATTTGCTGCGATTGCAGATCGACGAGCCGGCCATTCAGGCGCAGCTTGCCGTCCGGGCCGTTCAGCAACAGATGATCATGGCTGGCCGGCTTGGCCGCGAGCTTTTCGTTGCCATGATATTTCGCCATCGCGATACGGTCGTCGGGCAATTCGGGGGTCGTGAACGGGTCCAGGCCCAGTTCGTCCTTGACCCGCCGTCGTAGCGTCAGTTTGTCCCGAGGCGTGAAAACCAAACGGTTCTTGGCCTCATGACCGCAGTGATAGCGTTCCAGCACCGACTTTCCCTGAGCACTTACGCGACGCTCCGTGGTTTGGGTCGGTTTATCGGTGACCAGTTCGCTGATCCATTTGAATAGCTGGCGGTTCATCTTATCCCACCCGCTGCAGCAGGATTTCGTCGATGACCTGGTTGCCGTTGAAGCCGGCCAAGCAATCGCCTTGCAGTTCCAGCGCAATGGCCCGGCGCATGCGCTGCGGCAGACAACAATATTGCGCGAACACCATGTCCAGCCAGAGCGCCGCCTTGACCTGCAAGCGCTGGTCGCGCCAATAATGCAAGGCCGACATTTTGCGTCCTTGCCGTTCCAGGGTATGTGCGAACAAGGTTTCGATGTGGGTTTCATACAGGTCTTGATCGTATTCGATGGGTTCCGGCTGTTGCGTGTCCACAGGCGTGGCCGCGCCGTCCCGGCTCAACGGGGCGACGGGTTTTGATTGGCGTCTCAGTTCCTGAACGATCGCGGCGAAGTCGCTCTGCAACGCCGGGTTGGCGGTGTTGAGACCGGATTGCAGTTTCAGGCCGGGCTCGCGTCTTAACAGTTTGGGAACTTCCGCCTCCTCGCTCCATTCGAGCGGCTCCCATTCCGGGTGCTGGCGCAGAAACTGGGCCATCGCCCGGGCGCGGTTGGCGGTTTGTTCCTGCAGGCGCAATTTGAACAGCAGCGTCTTCATGCGATCGACGATGCTGCCGAGCCGCTCGACGATACTCTTGTACTGGTCGATGAAGCGGATGATCTTGCGACTCAACTCGGTCGGAATCGCGGCCCAGTTCAGCCATTCGTAACAATCGTTCAGATTGACCTGGTTCAGTTCCCGCACCAGGCGTTGGGCATAGGCCAGCGCCCGCTGGTTTTGCCGGATCTTGCTGTTCAGCGAGGCGACGAAGCCGAATTGGCTGGTGATCGCCGCGAACATGACCGTCAGGCTGTGCTCCAACGATTCCAACGCTTCGTACAGGGTGTCGTCGATTTGCTCGAGATGATAATGGGCTTCTTCCTGCTCGTTGCGCTCCAGCGCGCGGCGGTAGTCTTCGATGTCCTCCTCGACGCTCAGGATCATCTTGGCCATGTCGATATTCTGCTGATAACGTTGGTTGCGCAGCAACAATCGGTCGATCAGTCGCTTGATATCGCCGGTCAGACGGTATTCGTCGCTGAAATCGGCGGTACGCAGGATGCCGGATTTCTTCAGGCCGTCGATCGCGTTGCGGTTGTCCTCGTCGACGAACACCGTGCCGTCGATGTAGGTCTGGGCCAGCAGTCGATCGGCGCTCGCCAGTTTGCGGATCAGGCCGGCGATTTGCTCTTGATCGAAACTCATAGGAACAGTTCCTGTTGCTCGCCGTCATCGCGGTTGGCGTTATGCTGGTCCAGCTCCAACGCTTCGGCGTCGTTGAGAAAGGCGATGACCCGGTGCAGATAATTGATCTTGCCGGTGGCGATGTACAGCGAGCCTTGCGCATTGGGTTTGACCAGGTAACCGCATTGCTCCAGTTTCTGCAACACCCACAGCAATTGCTCGGAGACATTGGTTTTATTGGTTTTGAACAGGCTCAGCCGGGTCAGCCTATTGAGCTGTTCCGTCAGCGACGGTTCGTGTTCGATTGCCAGCAACAATCGATGCAGACGGATTTCGTCGCGGGCCCGGATCGGCATGTCCTGGCCCAGCGCGGTCATGACCATGTCCATCCATTCGACGACCGGGCGCAGTTGCGAGCGGATTTCGGCGAACGCCTCGCGGATGGCGCCGCGATTGCCGTCGTCGACCACGGTGTAGGCGGCATAGAACAATTCGTCGTCCAGGCTGCACAATTCCCGTTCCAGCGGTTCGAGGTAGGCGTTCACCTTGTCCGCATTTGGCGCTTGCGACAAATAGTCGAAGGCGTCGGGGAATGCGGTCGGGCAAATGAACTGGCCGCCGAGCAAGGTTTCGATGACCGACTTAAACATGGGCATCCTCCTGCTTCGGTAAGGCGGTTAATAATTGTTCGAGTTTGCTTTGCGGCAGCTCGACTTCATGCAGTTTTTGTTGACTCAACAGATAGCGCCGCCTGAACAAGCCGAGCACATGACGGTCGGCGGTCGGCGTGGCCGACAGAATATGGATGTTTTGTTTCTCCAGTAGCTGCATCATCGCCTCGATATTTTCCGGCGCCAGATCGCCCAGCTCGTCGATAGGCCAGCAAACCACGGTCGGGTTCTGTTTCCGCAACATCGACGTGACGCCGGTGAAGAATGTGATCAAGGCCAGATAGGACAGGCCGGTGGAGCTGACGTCCTTAAGTTCCCTGGCGTTCCGGGCGTGCTTGAGCTGGCCGTTTTCGTGAATGCTGAATTCGATGTCGAACAACGACAAATGTTTGATCTTGACGCCGGCCGAAGGCAGCAGCGCGGTCAGTTCGCCCATCGCCTGCACCAGCGCCTCGGGTATATCGTCGTGCAGGCCCAGATCGGCATTGTCGCGATACTGGCCGTAATGGTCGCCGAACTTTTTCAGGGCCTGCCAGTATTCCAGGTCGCTCATCTTGGAGCGGACGTTGACGGTGATATCGCCCAGCGCGGCGAAATAGCGTTCCTCGCTGACATATTTGGACAGTTCGGTGCCGGTGGCTTTGATCGCGCGGTCGAAATTATGCAGATGCTGGTAAAAGGTGTTGACGCCGGAGGCGTGCAACTCGATTTGTTGGGCGGTGGCCTGCTTGACGTGTTCGATCATTTGCAGAATATCGCGTAAAGGTTGTTCGATCTCCAAGGCTTCGGCCTGAAAGAAGGGGCTTTGCTGCGAGGAAGCGTCCAAGGCTTGTTGCCAGGCCTCCGCCAACTGGCTGCGGTGATGCTTGAGAAATAGCTGCACCAGCGTCTGCTTGCCGCTATGTATAACTTGTTCATGGCGTTTGCGCTCTTTGATAGAGTCCTGGCTCAATTGCGGCAATGTGCCAGGAGCATAGTGGGGCTGGCCTTCTTCCCGTACCGGCGGGTTGTTTTTCAACTGTTCCAGGCAGTTTTCCAGTTGATTCGACAAGCTGCGATTTTTCTTCAGTTGTTCTTCCTGGATGCCGATTTGCTGGTTCAGTTGGAGACGATGACGTTTGAAGTCTTGCTTCAGCTGGCTTATCTCCGTCTCCACGTGTTGGATTTTGCTCTGGCAGGTATCTCTGTCCCGGCAAAGTCCTGGATGCTGATTCCAGCGTTTTTTCAACCAGTCCCGGTATTCCCGGTCTTTTTGCTGAAAGCTGCGCGCTTGCCTTTCCAGGCGCTTGGCTTCGTCGCGTTGTTCGGCCAGCTTGACGATGGTATCGTCGGCGCCGCTGCTTTGCAGGTCGCTTTTCAATTGCTGCGAGATGCGCGTTTGTTCTTGCTTGAAATGGGCTTTGTCCGCGGCGATTTGCTCGCTAATCGTCGCGGCCAGGTTGTCGCCGTCCGATTCGATAATGCCTTTGCGGGCCAGGAGTTCGTTTTGCAGGTTTTGCAGGGCCTCGCGGTGTTCGCCGCTAATCCTGTCTATCGTGTGTTGGCAGGTCGCTATCTCGGCGGACAGGCGTTCGCTGTCCTGTCGTATGCGTTGACGGGCTTTTTCCGTTTCCACCTTGATCTGGTCGGCCAGCGCATCGGCCTCGTCTTGCAGGGTTTGTTCGAGCTTCTTGGCGCGTTCGAGGCGTTGTTTCTCCTTGTCCATGGCCGCCTTGGCGTGCTCGCGCAGTTTGTTGGCCGCGTGCAGGCTGGCTTCGAGCTTTTCGCATTCCGTAGCGAGGTCGTCCAGCTGCTCGAACAAGGCCTTTTCTTGTTGTTCCAGCTTGAGTTTGTCCGAGGTCAGATAGCTGCGCTCGGCCAGCTTATCGAGATTGATGCCGAGGCCGTAAAAATCCTTGTTCGCGCCGTCGCTCCAGTGCGGTTCGAGTTCGGTATGGTCCAGCAAGTCCGGTGCGATGACGCGGCCGATGGTTTGTTGCCAGCCTTCGGCTTCCTGGTCCAGGTAATGTTGCAGCGAGCCGGGATCGGGGCTCAGACGTTTAAGGCATTGCTCGTGGCGTTGCTGTACCTGTATTCGTTCCGTCTTTTTCTGTTGCAATTGGCGCTCGATCTGCTGATAGTTACCGAGGGCGTTTTGATGGTCGTTTTGCGCATCGGCCTGCGCCTGATAGGCCGATTTGGTCTCTCTGCCGGCTTCATCCAGCGCTTGCCGGTTTTTGCATTGTTGTTCGGTGAGGGCTTCGGGAATCTGCGGGTGTTGCAGGCGGTTTTTCGTCACCTCGAATTCGGTCGACAAGCGCGTTTTCTGCTCGTTGAGTGGAGTGATTCTGTCGTCCTTGTCCTGCTGCAATCGTTCCTTGCGCTGCTGGAACTCCGCTTCGCATTCGCGCAGGTTTTTCTCCTGCTCGAATTTCGCTTCGGTGAGTTGCTGCTGGTAGGTTTTGAGTTGGCTGTCGTGCCGGTGTTTTAATTCATTTAGGCGTTGCTCGTAATGGCGTTTGATTTCCTGGGTCTTGCTTTCCAGCGCGTCGATCTCTTCCTGAATATTACGTTGCCGTTCGGCGTATTCGTCGGCGAGCGACGCCTCGAACGCAAAGCTTTCCGCGTCTTGCTGTTCGTAAGCGAGTTTTTGTTCCTCCAGGCTTTCGATCTGGTATTTCAGTTCGTTGAACTGTTCCTTGTATTTGATCAGCTCGTCGTTTTTCGGCTCCAAGTCCCGGTCGTATTGCTGTTGCAGCTGCTCGCGCTGTTGCGCTAGGTCTTTCAGGGTTTGCGTGAGCGTTTTGTCTAGCTGTTGGCAATGCTTGTACTGGTCCAGCGTTAGAAAATGCAGATGCGATAAGGTCTTCAGCGTCTCCTTCAATGCCGTGATTGTGCCGAGTAAATCGTCGAAATAATCGCGTTTGGCCTCGATTTCGCGGGCCGCGGTCAAATCGGCAAGCCAGGCGTCGATATGCTGTTTGTTGAGTTGAAAAGGTTGCTGCTCGTCTTCCTGTTGCAGAAAGGTATGGCTGAGCTTGTTACGCGAAATGTCGATTAGCATTTGTTTGATGACGTCAAAATCGCCGATTTTTTCGATCACCGAGCCGATCACTTTTTCGATATGGGTAAGCGGCGCGGACCCCATCGCGAAGCGTTGCTGCAAGGGCCGCAGCCACTTTTTACCGCTGCTGACGCGATGGCATTGGATGATGCTGCAATAGTCGTCGACCGCGACGAATTTGGAGATTTCCGCCGTGCTTCGATAGAGCCGCTCGACACTTTGGCTGTCGCGGGGAAAACCGTTCTCGGCAATGTAATATTCCTGGTCGTATGGGGCGTCGATGAATTTGTATTTGGCTCCGCGGCCGTCGCTTTGCACCATGACATGGCAGACCTGGCCGTAGGGACGTTGGTATTCATAGACCAAATAACTGCTGGCGCGCGGCAGGTAATAGTCGAGAAAGCCTTTCTTGCTGCCGCTGCCGGAGACGATATTGCTGGGCCGTTCGCCCCAGAACAATTGCATCAGTCGTAAGAAAGTGGTCTTGCCGGCGCCGTTGGTGCCGCCCAGGTTGGTGTGGCCGTCCAGTTTCAGCAAAACGGTTTTGCCGGGCCAGAAGCTGTCTATCAGGATGATCTTCTTCAGTTGATAGTGATCGGACATTTTTTTCCTTAAATGACTAATTTCCAGAGTAAGAGAGAGACGTTGAAACGGATGAACCGTAAAATGTTAACCCAGCTTTGTCAATGTAGTGCCATAAAATAATTTATTTATTATTTATCAATATCTTATAAATAACAATGACAAGACTGGATTAACGGGTGCTCGAATAAATACATATCGGTGACGTCAATTTTCGCGTCGTATTCGGCTTGTTAAATTGAAAATTGTTTGGCTTAATGGCATTAATGCTCCTCAGGCAATCGCTAACGTAAGGGGGATCGACATGACTGACGATGCAAGTATAGATTACGGTCCGTTGACGGAATTGATCGGCGTGTGGCAAGGCGATAAGGGGCTCGATGTGTCGCCCGAGCCGGAGGGCGGCGAGCGCAATCCCTATTACGAAACGATCACCTTTGCGCCCATCGGCGATGTCACCAATGCGGAATCCCAGCTTCTTGCCGCACTGCATTACCGCCAGATCGTGCAACGGAAGTCCAACGACGAAATTTTCCACGATGAAACAGGCTATTGGATGTGGGATAAAAAGGCCGGCATCGTCATGCAGTCCTTGACGATACCGAGGGGCGTCTCCGTGTTGGCCGGCGGGACCCACGACGGCGAAAAGGATGAGAACGGCACTATCATGCTGGAAGTGGCGGCTGGCTTGGATGATGAAGACTGGCAAATCATCCAGTCGCCATTCATGCGCGACCATGCCCGCACCACGGCATTCCGTCATCGCATCACGGTCGGCAGCGGCCTGTTGAGCTACGAGGAAACGACGATGGTGGAGATTTACGACAAAGTGTTCGAGCATACCGACCGCAATGAACTGCAGCGGCAATGAGTGTTTATGGACAGGGATAAGTCGACCGGAACAACCTGAAGGCTTGGCTGAAAGCGGGGCATGCTGGGCTAAACGTCACAGAGCCAATATTGTCTAACGGCTGGATAGCAAAAGCCGTCGCTTAATTTCGATATAAAATTAGCATGGACGTCAACGGAGGAAATCAGGCAACTTATTCGGCATCAAAATCCAAAGGGCTTTTTGCTTGCTTAAGCGTCCTGCTTTGTACGGTATGGGTATAGATCATCGTGGTTCTGACATCGCTGTGGCCCAGTAATTCCTGAATCGTACGAATGTCATAGTTGGCTTCCAATAAATGGCTGGCAAAAGAGTGCCGGAACGTATGGGCGGTTGCCCGTTTGTTTATTTTTGCATCATTCACCGCGCGCTTGATCGCTTTTTGCACCACCGACTCATGGATATGATAGCGCTTACGTTCTTGAGTTTCGGTAATCAGAGTTAACGAGGGTTG
Source organism: Methylomarinum vadi (assembly GCF_000733935.1). Lineage (NCBI taxonomy): Bacteria > Pseudomonadati > Pseudomonadota > Gammaproteobacteria > Methylococcales > Methylococcaceae > Methylomarinum > Methylomarinum vadi. Next base: position 2,363,345 of record NZ_JPON01000001.1, on the reverse strand, counting down.
CGGAAAAAACCATTGCCAGACGAATTCCTTGGCGGCATTTTTATATTTTCTTCCTAACTGATCAGGCAAGAACGCGCCGGCATAATTGGTTTTCAAATCGGTTTCATGTAACGCGGCAACTTTCCGTAACTGTTGTTTTAATTCCGGTATTAATGTTTGAGGTAACGGAACCGTCCGATCCTTTTGGCCTTTGCCATCATGAACGGTCAAAATACCCGCATCGAAATTAAAACACTGAACGCGTAGATTCAAACATTCGAAAAGCCGGAGTCCGCAACCATATAAAAGCTTGGCGATTAGGTTTAGGTCCACCGGTCCGTCGAGATGATCGAAAATCAATTCGATTTCTTCGCGGGACAAGACGAGCTATTGTCAAATCTGGTGTATAGAAGAGAATCAAGCGGCGTCCTGTTTTTGATCTCCCGTTTGTTTAATACCGTCGACGAATTTCACGCCGGTAATCACATCGGCTAAATGTTTATAGCCCCTAAGCCGAAACCATCTTCTCTGGGCTGTTTCGATCAGTTTAAACGCCATCGCCAACGTGGTTATCCGGCTGCCGCAATTCTTGGTCTTAGTCGTTCTCAATCTCACCGTAGCAAAGACGGACTCGATCGGGTTGGTCGTTCGAATATGCTGCCAGTTTTCAGCAGGATAATCATAAAATGCCAACATCGAGGCTTTGTCTTTTGCCAAGCATTCCATAGCCTTCGGGTATTTCGGACTAAACCGTTCGAGGCAGTGATCAAAGGCTTGATAGGCCGCCTCCCGCGTCTCGGCTTGCCAGATATTGTGCAACGCCTCTTTAACCTTGGGTTGCATGGCTTTGGGCAATTTCTCCAGTACATTGGCTGTCTTATGCACCCAACAGCGTTGCTGGTCGGTCTGCGGCCAAAGCTTAGCGACGGCTTTCCAGAAACCGAGAGCGCCATCTCCAATCGCTAATTTCGGGTCCGTAGAGAGGCCACGCTGCCTTAAATCCATCAACACCTCTTCCCAGCTCGCAGCCGATTCCCGGTAGCCATCGACTAAGGCGATGAGTTCTTTGCGCCCCGTTTCATCGGAACCAATGATGACTAGTAGACAGAGTCGATCATCCATTCTGACGTTGCTGTAAATACCATCGGCCCAGACATACACATATCGTTTATTACTCAGATCCCGACGCGTCCAGTCCCGATAGTGATGCTCCCAATCCTGCTTGAGCCGACTGATCGTCGCAGCGGATAAGCCAGGAGCGTCCGATCCCAATAGGTGTTTTAAGGTCTCCGGGAAATCTCCCGTCGAGATTCCTCGCAAATACAGCCAAGGCAGAAATTCCTCGATGTTCTTGCTTCGCTTCAAATATGGCGGCACCAAGCGACTGTTAAACTTGATCCCCGAACCGGATCGATCCCGAACCTTCGGGACTTTGACTTCAATATCACCCAGCCCTGTTTGAATTGAACGTTCAGGCAAATAACCATTTCTAACGACCGCTGCCTTACCTTCGTCGGTCTTCAGCCCGCTATGCTGATCAATAAAGGCTTTTACTTCCGCTTCAATCGCTACCTCCAGCATTTTACGGGCACCGTCTCGCAACACTTCTTGCAACGGATCATTTTGCTCTAGCTTATTCAGGTTGATGACATTACTATGTACCATGGTGGTGTTTCCTTCTCGTTTGGTGGTTGATCTGGCGAGATCTTAGCCAAACAGGTTACACCGCTTTCTTCTCAAGTCATACACCAGAAATGATCATAGCTCTGGGATTACTCTTTAAAATGTAAAAATTAACTCAGCCTTGCAAAGCTGTTTAAAAGCTAACAACTGGGTTCGCAAAAAATGAAATATGAAAATTGCCAACATCCTTGATGATATTTTCTTTGGATTAAATAAATCTTATTAAGGCCATCCTTGATTAACTTTTTTTCGTTTGAAAAGCAGTAAGGGCAGTTGCTTTGATGAAAAGTCGGAAAAAGTTTAGCGGCCATCAATTAAAGTGTTTGCTTACCAGTGCCATAAATAATTATTTTGTATTGATGTAGTTCACATGCCAAAAAATAAAAGGCGGCATGAACCAAAAGCGAAAGAGATGGGAGTGTTTATTCGTGACAAGCGATTGTGCAATTGTCAGTCGACAACGGCTAATGGATGACCCCTTTGCATTTTGATTTCGGAATGAACGAAAGAAGTGTTGGCTGATTTTTTGCTTTATGCTAATAATTAAGCGATTGGACCAAAAAAATTAAGGCTCTTTAGCAATATATAAAAATCAATAGGTTGTAAAACAGCAAAAAATAATGGTTAAAACGGTTATTTGCTAATAAGTGACTGTTGCCATTAATTTTTTATGTTTTATACTACAGTTCACTGCCGCACAGGCAGCTTAGAAAACGAGAGTTCTTGTATGTCGACGAATGAAATAGTTCACTGCCGCACAGGCAGCTTAGAAAAATATTTCGGCGTTTATTTTAGCCTCACGCTCGTTCACTGCCGCACAGGCAGCTTAGAAAACACGATGTCTCGGTCGGCCGGCTGTTCTTTAGTTCACTGCCGCACAGGCAGCTTAGAAAAACACAAACAAGCCGTATGGTTCATCCTCACCGTTCACTGCCGCACAGGCAGCTTAGAAAACAGCCAGCCGTCACGGGTGCCCAGTAATAAGGCCCCATCACCTGAGATGAAAGGCCAAGGAATCGCACGCCAGACGGCCTCAGATGGCATTAGAAGAAATCTGACGTGTGTGAATTAGGCGTATTGATTCTGTATGGGGACGGTTTTAGCCTGGACAGATTGAAAAGATAACGGTTTTTCCTTGAGTTAAAGCGCTTTGTCAGACATTAGTTGTCTGATCTTTTCGGCGGTTCTGATAGCTAGTGCTTCGATGGTTAGGGAGGGCCCTTCTCCTCCGCCTGTGGTTGGAAAAACGCTGGCATCGGCAATAAATAGATTCTTCCAGCGGTGACTTTGGCCGTAAGGATCGACTACCGAAGTATCCGGTTTTTTCCCCATCCGGCAGGTTCCGAAAACATGGGTTGAATTAAAAAAGTCGTAACTGCCGTACTGCTCGAAAATCGCTTCTATTCCACAAGCATTTAGGATTTCACGACATTTTAGAGCCATAAATTCCAGCCGTTTGATATCGGAATCGGCCAGGTGGGAATGAATGAGCGCCTTAGGTTGACCGTTTTGGTCGATCTGGTTCGGGTGAAGTTCGATAAAGGAGTGGGGATTACTTAAATGTTCGCCGATGGCGCTGACACTGATGACGTTGCCGTAGTTTTTCAACATTTGTTGCTTATGGGCGGATCCCCATCCTGAAACTACCCGTGTCGCGTAATTTATCGGGCCCAACAGATCCGCCTCCGAAACCGAGGATCCGAAACGACAACCGCCGATAACGCCGGGTATCGCGTTTGGCTCATTGTAGTCCCAGCAAATCAGATCGGCAGGTAGTCCGCGCTGACTGCCGATATGTTTGGGATACAAGCCGCTGGCGGACCAATGCAGCGTTTCCATAAAATGCCTGCCGACCAACCCGCTTTCATTGGCTAAACCTTCCGCTGCATTCGGGTTGGTCGAGAGCAATAACAGTCTCGGAGTTTGAATGGCTCCAGCCGCTAGTACCACGGTACGGCAATAGAGCTTTTGGATTCCTGAACGATTGTCAACGGTTACGCTACGGATTCGGTCATCTCTTCCGGCATCGATATGAAGCGCCGTCGTTTCGGTAAGTAGGGAGAGCCTCCCGGTCTTGCGCGCTTTGCGGATGAAAGTAATATCGACGCTCCCTTTGTCGGTACGCGGACAGCCACGATTGCAGTTAGCACAATAATTACATGCAGGTCGACCGTCGTAAGGGCGGGAAAGCGCTGCCCGCGAATTGACGGCTGGAGTCAAACCGATTTTTTGCATGCCTTCAGCCAATTTGCGACTAGCGAAGCTCAAAGGATGGGCTGGTAAAGGGTAAGGGGACGATCTCGGAGCGCGAAGATCGTTTTCAGGTCCGGCAACGCCGATCACTTGCTCAGCTTGCAGGTAATAAGGTTCAATGTCTCGGTAACTCAGCGGCCAATCGGCGCCGGTCTGGAATAGAGTTTCCATTTGCATTGAAGTCGGGTTCATGCGATGGGCTTCACCGGTAAAGTGCAGAGTCGAGCCGCCGACGCCGCGGATATGGTGGTAACGGAACGCTTGTCTGACGGCCGATTTATTATGATATCCGGTTATATGATTCCACGAGCGCAAGTGGTTCAATTGCGGATTGAGCGCTTGCAATGGGGCAAAATCGTAAAAAGTGTGGTTTTCCTGTTTATCCGGAAATAGGTCACGTTCCCACCGCCACTGATCGAGCCGATAATCTTTAAGTGGGTCGTATTCAGGGCCGGCTTCCAATAACAGAACATTGATGCCGGATCGAGTGAGCGCCCAAGCGCAAGCGCCGCCTCCCGCACCCGCACCGATAATAACGACATCGTAAACTTGATCTTTCACGGTTGTTGGGGCGGTTTAGTAAAATCAGGAAAGCCAAGCGGTTGGGGTGGGCGGGCATAGCGAAAGTGCCGCATAATTTCGGGGTGGGAATAATAGAATGTAAATACTTCTTGTCTGACCGATTGATAAAATTGATTAGGTAAGCTGTTTGCGTTTCCTTTTTCGGATAACGCAATGATTTTCAGTTGGGCTAGTTGTGGCAGGTCGGCAAAATCATCGACATTCAGCTTTTTGGCTAAGAAGTTTAACCATAAGACGCCTTTTCTGATAAGGCGACCGAAACTCGGGTCTTGCAAGGCCTTATCGATAATTATTTGTTCCGCGCCTAATTGTAATGCGCCCGGCCATTCGTCCTCAGGAAGCAGTAAATCGATATAAGTTTGTAAAGCTTTGCGGCCGGCTATTTTTTCGCCTTCGCTTGCGGAGGCGAATCCCGGTAGAGTAAGCCAAAACCATTTACTCCACCAACTAATCCACACTGATTTAATCAATAATCGTCTTTTTATTAGCACAGGCGATATTTTTATTAAAGTTTGTAATAGTTCACATTTCTATTAAAATTTGAAAAAAATTTTAATATTTATTCAGTTTAAAACATTCTTTTCAATTAACGCTGATAATACAATGAAACTATATAGTCGTCTCGTTCTCTTATTTTTACTGTTCTTTATTTCATCAACTCAAATCGCCGTTGCTGGCTCGCCTCCGTCGCCACCATTACCGTTACCAACCGACAATTTAAATTTTGACGATTTGGCCGACGCTTTGTTTGAAGCCTGTAATTCCGCTACTCTAGGATCTGATTTTGAAGCGGATTGTTTTGATGCCTTATCGGATGCCAGCCGTTCTTTAGGCGCTTTGACCCCGGATGAAATTATTGCCAATAATGCCAATATCACGAGCAGCGCCATTATGGACAGTTTTACCCGTTTGGCGCTGTTGCGTCAAATTGGCGGTGGTGCGAGCGCGGATTCGATTATCAGTCGTTTCGATGTTTTTGCCAATGGCCACACTTCCTGGCAAGAATATGATCGCATCAACCTGAACCCCGGTTTTAACTTGTTCGATTCCAAAGTGACTATCGGCGCAGATTATCGTTTTACCGATAATTTGATTGTCGGATTGACTAGCAGTTATCTCAGTTCAGACAGCGAATTAAAACAAGGGGCCGGCGATATCGATACCAATGGTTACGCTTTTTCGATTTATGGATCATATTACGTTGGCGATAGTTTTTTTATTGACGGTACCTTTGCTTACGCCGATCAGCGTCACCGCACTTTGCGCAACGTGGCTTATACCGGAGTTAATCAGGTTGCGACCGCTAATGTCGATTCCGACACTTATTCTGCCGGCGTCATCACCGGTTACAATTTTAATTTCGGCGGATGGACCGTAACGCCGACCGCACGTTGGATGTATCGTAATATTCAATTGGAAGGCTATACCGAATCGCTATCCAATCCTTCCGGAAAAGGCGGTTCTTTGGTTTTGGCTATCGGCGAACAAGAATACGAATCCATTACCGGAAATTTCGGTACTCAGGTCAGTTATGCATGGAGCCAATCCTGGGGCGTATTGATGCCGACAGTATCGGCCGAATACATTCATGAGTTTGCCAATAACTCTCAAAGCGTCAATGTGCGCTTCGTCAACGCTCCAACCGGGACGGGCGGTTTCACCTTGCGCAACAGTGCGATGGACAGAGACTATGCGGCTATCACGGCCGGTTTTTCCGCACAATTTAGCAAAGGGCTCTCGGCATTCGTGATATACGAAAAATTATTGGATTTGAATAGTGTCACCAGTGACTCGTTGTCTATGGGAGTTCGGATGGAATTGGATTAATCGATATTGCCAACTCGGCGCCAGATGGTTTTAGCGTATCTCGCCATTCGGCAAACGAGTATTGTTTGCGGAAGAAAAAGCAAACAACGTATCAAGGATTTGGACTCACTAGGAATAAATGCCGTAACAAGTCATCAGCCGAAAGCGAACGACTCAACTGTTATCACTGATGCCCAGCGTCGCAATCCGCCGGTCCAGTCCAGCCAGTCAATACCAGGTCCGGGTAATAACAATGCGAAAATGCCATGCCGGGTCTGAGTTTGCGGTCGTGATTGCGGTAGCACTGACAAGAGGTTCAGTCGGCTTGTTCATCCTGTTGGTGTTTTTATGAAATCGATTAGAGTCCGGCAGACGGCGAATTGTTAAGGTAGCGCTGCAAAAATTCCGGAATCCGTCGTTCCAGCCAGTAGTGCGGCTTGAAGGGGACGCGGCCGGAGATGAAGCCTACATGGCCGCCGCCTGCCGTCGTTTCCAACCTGACATGGGCGGATAATTCGTGTTTCTTGGGCAACACTTCGGGCGTCATGAAGGGGTCGTCCAAGGCCTGAATCAACAAGGTCGGCACCGCGATTTTTTTAAGATATTGGCGCGAGCTGGACTGGCGGTAATAATGCGTGGCGCTGTCGAAATCGTGCAAGGCGGCCACGACCTGGTCGTCGTATTCCCAAAATGAGCGGATTTTCGATAAATTACCCAGCCTGGCGATCTTATCGGCTTCCTGGGTATTGCCGGCGTTAAGCAAATAACGATGCTTGTCGCGGATATAGTGTTTTAACTCGCGGATCAACCTGTCGCGGTAGACTTTGCTGAAACCCTTGTCCATGGTCGTCGCGCAGATATCCAGTTGCAGCGGCACGCAGACCGCTACGGCAGCCGACAGCTTAAGCTTGACGCCTCGTTCGCCCAACCATTTAAGCAAAACGTTGCCGCCCAGGGAAAAGCCGACGGCGGCCAATTTAGCGTTCGGTTCGCGTTGGCGCAAGGTGCGGTAGACGAAGTCGATATCGCCGGTGTCGCCGGAATGGTATCCCCGGGCCAGACGATTCGGTTCGCCGCTGCAGCCGCGAAAATTCAGTGCGACGCTGCGCCACCCTCGATCCAACAGTGTTTTTTGCAAACCCGTGACGTAACCGGAACGGGAACTGCCGGTCAGGCCGTGCAGCAAAATCGTCAGCGGCTTATTTCCCGCGCCGCACCAGTCCAAATCGATAAAATCGCCGTCCGGCGTATTCAATCTTTCCCGCCGCAAAGGCAACGATGTTTTTTCCCTGCGCAGCAGCGCCGGATACAGCGTTTGTAAATGGGCATTGCGTAGCCACCAGGCCGGCTGGAAAGCGTGGCGTTGAGTCATGCTTCGCCGCTGGTCTTGGCCTCGACGCGGAAATATGGCGGCAGTCGCAGACCGTACCAGGAGTCGGTGTGCAAATAATGACGGATCGGGGTCTTGATCAGCAACAGCAGCAAGCCGATGGAATAAAGGCACCAGACCGCCGCCCATTCGTTCATGTTATTAGTGGTCAAAAAGGACAGCAACGGTCCGGTGATTGCGTGGTATAGAACCACTTTCCAGGAACCGTAGAGCAACGGCAGCAGAAATGTGGCATAAATGTAGGAATTAGCCATGCCGATACCTCCCTTGGCCGGAATCGCCCAAGCGATATGCCATTCGCCGGAGGTGGAGCAAATCCGTTCGCCGCAAAATGGCATGCTGAATTTAATATCTGAATTAAATAAAAGTTGGTAGCTTTTATCGAAGCAGAACTCTCCCCACGAGAAAGGATAAATACGCATCATAAAGACGACGGCGGCGGCGAAACACAGCGTATAGACCCAAAGAGCGATGCGCTGTCGCATGGGCGGCGGAATAAAATGCATCGCGACGGCATTGACGAAGAACGGCTGAAAGGCGATATGCATATAGCCGAGAAAGGTGGCGACCTGGTTGCGCGGATTGAAGCATTGGTCGATTACCGTGTAGGTGTTGGCCTGCAATAACTCCATTAGGGAAAAATACGCGAGCGCGGCGCATAACGCTTTAGACTCGCCTTTCCTATAAAAATACGCGGTACTGCTAAATCCGGCCGTTGCCAGGACAGCCGAGGCCTCTCCACTCCAACACATACGCTATTCCTCTGTTATTATTTTAACTTCCGACAACGCTTCGCAACGTAAATCTAACCCGAATATTTCATGATAGAGGCGGGCAAGTTTGTTGATATTTGATAAAATTCAGTTACTTATATTGAATTTAACCAACAACTTGCCCATGACAAATTGTACTCCAGCTCAGATAGAATTTCCTCCCTTAAAACGCCGTAAAATAGACGCCCAATTCAGTGGTGGAGCGATCACCAGTGATGGCGGTGTGCTGTTGTTAAGAGCGATTGACCAGCAATTAGGATTAACCGAACGGATAGCGGCGCAGATTCCTGACGCCAGAGCCCCTGACCGCGTGCAACACTCTGTGCTCAACCTGCTCCGTCAACGGGTTTATGGCTTGGCGTGTGGGTATGAGGATTTGAATGATCATGACACGCTCAGAAATGATATCGCCTTTCAGACGGCGGTGGAAAAGGATCAGACATTGGGCAGCCGATCCACCTTGTGCCGGTTTGAGCAGCAGGCGGATCGCGCCTTGATGTGGCGCGTTCATGAGGAACTGGTGGCGCAGTTTATCGCTTCGTATGAGACACCGCCGAAATCGTTGGTCCTGGACTTCGACGCCACCGACGATCTTTATAGTGGAAATCGGTAAAGAGACGCTGTTTCTGCTGTTCGCTTTGGAACTGTTGCCGGGCTTGTTCAATCCAGGGTTGGCTTAAGCGCGTTAAGCGTTTATTTTTGGCCAACCCGACAATATAGTGAACGCGATGCCGCTCGCACCAACTCAGCATCTTATGGCGACAAAAACCGCCATCGCCGCGAAACGTGATGTCAACGTCCGGCCAAGCCTGACGCAAGCGCCTGACCAGCAACGCCAGAATCGCCCAGCTGTGCTTGGCGCCATCAATATTGCTGGGGCGTAGATAACTGACCAAGCAATGATGGCCGCAAAAGACATACAACGGCAGGAAACAATAGTGCCGATAGTAGCCATGAAAAAAACGTCCGTCCTGTTCGCCATGAACCGGATCATCGGTGGCGTCGAAGTCCAGGATCAACGATTTCGGCGGTGTCTCATACGAAGCGATAAACTGCGCCACCAGTTCCTCATGAACGCGCCACATCAAGGCGCGATCCGCCTGCTGCTCAAACCGGCACAAGGTGGATCGGCTGCCCAATGTCTGATCCTTTTCCACCGCCGTCTGAAAGGCGATATCATTTCTGAGCGTGTCATGATCATTCAAATCCTCATACCCACACGCCAAGCCATAAACCCGTTGACGGAGCAGGTTGATCACAGAGTGTTGCACGCGGTCAGGGGCTCTGGCGTCAGGAATCTGCGCCGCTATCCGTTCGGTTAACCCTAACTGCTGGTCAATCGCTCTTAACAACAGCACACCGCCATCACTGGTGATCGCTCCACCACTGAATTGGGCGTCTATTTTACGGCGTTTTAAGGGAGGAAATTCTATCTGAGCTGGAGTACAATTTGTCATGGGCAAGTTGTTGGTTAAATTCAATATAAGTAACTGAATTTTATCAAATATCAACAAACTTGCCCGCCTCTATCATGAAATATTCGGGTTAGATTATAAGGCTCGTTTTTGCTGTACGCGCCGCCGAAGGCGACGACCTTGAGGTAAAAGCTGGCGATTGACGAACCCGAATTGGTGTAATTCACCGATTCGCTTGAGCCGACATTGGCGCTGCTTCTTAAGGTTCTGCCGGAGCTGTTCAGCAAGTAAAGATCGTAGTCCCTGGCGGGCCCGGTCATGTTCACCGTCAGATCCTGGCCGGCAAGCAGTTCGATCTTGAAATAATCTTTGTCGATCGAGTTCTCGATATACCCGACGATAGTCGTGACCGCGTTGCCGACGCTATTGGCCGTTTGGGTGGTGCCGTTGCTTTCCCTTTCGTGATAAGTCGTTGCTCCGGGGCCGGTGTTGTCGACCGTGAAAGCGACAGCCTGGGATGTGCCGACATTGCCGGCGGCATCGTAGGCCTTGCCGACCAGCGTATGGCTGCCGTTGCCGAGTGTCAGCGAGTCGAGTACCAAGGAGTAAGGCGCGGTCGTATCGTAGCCTTTCAGGACATTGTCGACATAAAATTCCACCTTGCTGACGCCGACGTTGTCGCTGGCCGTGGCGTTGAAGGTAATGGGGCCGCCGTTGCCGCTCGTGCCGACCGCAATGGTCGGTGCTTCGTCGTCTTCGGTGGCGTTGTTCACCGTGAAGGTTACCGGCGTGGAGGTACCGACGTTAGCGGCGGCGTCATAGGCTTTCGCGATAAGCGTATGGCTGCCATTGGCCAGCGTTTTGCTGTCCAGTGTCATGATGTAAGGCGCGGTTTGATCGCTTCCTTTCAAGCTGTTGTCGACGTAAAACGAAACTTTGACGACGCCGACGTTGTCGGAGGCCGTGGCCGAAAACGTGATGTTGCCGCTGGAACCGCTTACGCTGGCGCTGACGTTGGGCGCGACGTTATCCTCTCCAGTGCCGCCATCGCCGCTCACGTTCAGATTCACCTTGTCCAAAATAAAGCCGGTGGCGAGGGCCGAATCCTCGGCGCACAGGAAATAGACCTGGACGGATCGCCCCTTGTAGGCGGAGACGTCGTGGCTATGAAGTTGATAGCCCGCTTTCGCGTTCAGATTGCTGTGGGTCGCCAAAGTGGTCAGAATGTCTCCGGAGGTGTTGCGTAGCTGCACGGCCAGGGTGTCGCGGACCGAACTCGAGGTTTCCTCGGTAGCGATATGCAAGGCGTAACTCAGCGTCGCCGCTGGGGTGGTGGCGGGAATGGCGACGGTTTGGAACAGGGCGACGCTTTTTTGCGAGCCGCTGCCGCAGAACTTGGCCATCTTGGTGCCGTCGTAAGGCGTTTCGTTAAGTATCGCGCCGATCTGCATGCCGGTCGTATTCGACCAGCCCACGCCATAGCCTTTCTCGAAGCTGCCGTTACGAATCAATTGGCCGTTGTTGATGGTAATGGTCTTGCTGGCGTCAGTATATTGCCCCGTGGTGTCGGTCGCCCTGGCTACCAGCGTATGCGCCCCGTCGTTCTGCATCCGGGAGTCGTAGTCCATCGTATAGGGCGGCGCGGTTTTCGTTCCGACTAAGGCGCCGTCCAAGAAAAACTCAACCTTGACGACGCCTTGGTCGTCGCTGGCGCTGGCGCTGAAAGTCAGAACGCCCTTGTCGCCGTTGACGCTGACGTTGACGACGGGCGGATTGTCGGGCCCGGTCCAAGGGTCGCCGACATTGATCGCGGCGAAGGCGTTCCAGACGGCGATTTCCTCGGGGCCGGCGGTGGCGTATAAATCCCTAGCCGCGTTGATGCAGGCGATTCGCGCGCCCAAATAATCGGTCGAAGAGGTCATATAGACGGTCATGGCGCGAAACCAGATCTTGGCGGCCTTGTCGTTGCCTATGCCGGTCATGCCTTGCGGCAAATAGGTGGACGAGGTGTCGCCGCTGGTGGTGGCGCCCTGGCTCAGGAAGTAAAAGGCGCGATTCATCGGTCCCGAACTGTAATGCACGTCGATATCCTTCAGACCGGGACTCCAGGCGTCGGGACTTTTGCCGTCCTTGCTGGGTTTGTACAAGAAGCGCATTTTCAATGGATAGGCGGGCGTCGTCATTTGCTCGCCGTGCGTCCAGTTGCCGCCGGTATCGGGAATTTTGTTGCCTTTTCCGTTGGCGCCCCTGGAATAAAATTCCGCCATCGTTCCCATGATGTCCGAATTGGCTTCGTTCAAGCCGCCGGACTCTCCCTTGTAAATCAGGTCGGCCGTCATCGTGCAGACGCCATGGGAGTATTCATGGGCGGCGACATCCAGCGCGGTCAGCGTCTGCAGCTTGGTGCCGTCGCCATAGGTGATGCATTTGCAATATTTTGAGTAGAAGGCGTTGTCGTAGGCGTAGTCGTAATGCACGCGGGCGTAGGTCGCGGTGCCTTGTCCATCGAGACCCTGGCGGCCGAAGACGTTCTTGTACATGTCCCAGGTCAATTGGATGCCGTAAGCGGCATCGACCGCGGCGGTCTGGCCGTTGGCGGAGGTGGTCGGCTCCGGGTCCTCCTGGTAATTGTTGCCGTCGCCCCAGGTATTGTCGGCATCGGTGTAAAGCGTGCCGGTGCCTGACGTGGCATGATCCAAGTTGTAAACCATGTTGCTGCCGCTGCTGGGCCGGGTAGAGTCCTTCAATTCGAATCCGCTGGTCACGCTGTTGCTATTCAGTGGCACCGTGCCGCTGTATTGGCTCTTGCCGGCGCCGATGGCATTGGCCGTCATCAGGCTGTCCCATTTTTCGATGATTTCACCGTTGTGGGCATCGATCAAATAATCGGTGTGTTGGGTATCGCCGAGTTTGTTACGTTCGGTATGGACGTAGTAAGCCAGTCGGTAACCGGTTACTTCGGTCGCGAAATCGGCCGCATTGGGTTCTTGGCGTCGTCTTAGCGCTTTGTTGGCCTGTAAATGCCTGATCGTTTGCGGATAGATCACCAACTCCGGTTCCGGTTTCAGGGTAAAACCGGCGCGAGGCGCGTTGTCATGTTCGATGACGGCGAGGGCTTCGGCGCCGGAAAGCTTGGGTTCGATATCGACCCGAATGTCCGGTTTGAGCATCGAGGTCGGGGGCAGCGCCATTCTATTGGCCTGGGTATGGGTAATGGCCTCGCCGCCCCAAACGCGGATGCCATGATAATACTGTTGCAAACGCACATGGGTATGCCCCAGCGCGTCCTGTTGCAGATTCTTTACTTGAAACGAATGATTTTCGTTTAGGCCGAAGGCATCGCGCATACCGAGCAGTTGTTGCTGGGCTTTCAGCGCCAATTCCTCACGGAGGGTATCCGCTGCTATCGAGTATGGCGAAAGTGACAGGGAGGCAACCAGAGTTAACGCGAACAAGAACCGATTCATAACACACCCCTTTTAATTATAATTTTCGCGGGATTGCTTCGGCTGAGCCTTTGAACCTCCATTGTTACCGCTAGCCCGAATATTTCATGATAGAGGCGGGCAAGTTTGTTGATATTTGATAAAATTCAGTTACTTATATTGAATTTAACCAACAACTTGCCCATGACAAATTGTACTCCAGCTCAGATAGAATTTCCTCCCTTAAAACGCCGTAAAATAGACGCCCAATTCAGTGGTGGAGCGATCACCAGTGATGGCGGTGTGCTGTTGTTAAGAGCGATTGACCAGCAATTAGGATTAACCGAACGGATAGCGGCGCAGATTCCTGACGCCAGAGCCCCTGACCGCGTGCAACACTCTGTGATCAACCTGCTCCGTCAACGGGTTTATGGCTTGGCGTGTGGGTATGAGGATTTGAATGATCATGACACGCTCAGAAATGATATCGCCTTGCAGACGGCGGTGGAGCAGGATCGCACCCTCAGTAGTCCATCGACCTTGTGCCGGTTCGAACAGCGGGCGGATCGAGAATTAATGTGGCGCGTTCATGAGGAACTGGTGGCGCAGTTTATCGCTTCGTATGAGACACCGCCGAAATCGTTGATCCTGGATTTCGACGCCACCGATGATCCGGTTCATGGCGAACAGGACGGACGTTTTTTTCATGGCTACTATCGGCACTATTGTTTCCTGCCGTTGTATGTCTTTTGCGGCCATCACTGCTTGGTCAGTTATCTACGTCCCAGCAATATTGATGGCGCCAAGCATAGTTGGGCGATTCTGGCTTTGCTGGTTCGGCGCTTGCGTCAGGCTTGGCCGGACGTTGACATCACGTTTCGCGGCGATGGCGGTTTTTGTCGCCATAAGATGCTGAGTTGGTGCGAGCGGCATCGCGTTCACTATATTGTCGGGTTGGCCAAAAATAAACGCTTAACGCGCTTAAGCCAACCCTGGATTGAACAAGCCCGGCAACAGTTCCAAAGCGAACAGCAGAAACAGCGTCTCTTTACCGATTTCCACTATAAAGCCGGCACCTGGAAACGCCGACGCCGTGTCATTCTTAAGGCCGAACACATGAGCCAAGGGAGTAATCCCCGCTATGTCGTAACCAATCTGGACGGCGATGCCCAAAGCCTTTATGAACAAATTTATTGCGCCCGCGGCGACATGGAAAACCGGATTAAAGAACAACAGTTGGATCTGTTTGCCGACCGCACCAGTTGCAGCCTGTGGTGGCCGAATCAGTTTCGTTTGCTGTTATCCACCTTGGCCTATACCCTGATCCAGGCGATTCGCCGAATCGCCCTCAACAACACCGAACTAGCGACAGCCACTTGCGCCACCATTCGCCTGAAATTGTTTAAAATCGGTGCCGTCATCATTCGTAACACCCGTCGTATTCGACTGCTGTTCAGCAGTCAGTATCCGTTTCAATCCCTGTTTAAATCCGTTTGTCAGCGCCTGTGCCCTGATTAGTACAAACAGAGTGCTGTGCCCGGCACGCTGATAAACAATGGGGTAAGGGGAAGTTGCGCCTGAAAAACGGAAATCAATGCTTAATTCCCTTTTTGACCGCTCAATTTCTCCTTACGATCGCATGTTTTAAAACAAATGAGGGTTTCGATAGGGTTTCAAGGGACTGATGAAATATCCGGGCTAGGGAAGACAATGCCGTTGTTGAGAGAGTCGCGATCCGATAAAGCCGAAGGTGTCCGCCTGCGCAGCATTCCTTAGCTTAAACGGTTGTTCGCTTTATTAGATTTTATCCCTAGCTAGTGTAATGTTTTTTGGCTTGGGTAGACAATAGGAAATGTAGAGGGTAGCAATCGGCAACAATTATTGAAGATATGGCGGCTTGTCAGGCGTTGATTTTTGCTAGTTTACGAATCGTTTACCGCTCGAATCGGCTTGCGGCATAGGCTGCTTGGGAGGGAGTGAACACGTCCTTGTGTGTACTGCTGTCGAAGCGGTTGCTTGATTTGGGCGATTAAGCTTTAGGAGATTCCTTTTCCGTCGCCGTAGCGGCTAACAGCTTGAATAACCGGCTCACGCCGTAAATGCCGAGGACGTAAACGACAGCATATTTCAAATAAGGGGGGTAATACATCATGACGCGGTTTATGTATTCGGCCCAGTTGCTGTCGGGGTATCTGCCCGATAACAGATAGAAACTGCCGTTGGAGATCAAAAAGCCCATCGAAACGGAAGCAATCAAAATGGCGAATTTTATCGCTAAGTGAGAAGCGTTATGGCCGGTAAAACGTTTGCAATATTGGCCTCCGAACCAAACCGCACCATAGGTCGCGATCAAAAAGACGTAAGCGGGCGAAACGCAATAGCCGCTGACGCCGAGATGTCCGATGGCGATATAGTCCAATACTGCGGCTTCGACCAACAGGGCGACGAACAGCGTGATGCCGCCGAACCATAAACCGCTCAGAAAAAATACCGCCACCGAGGCGTCCGGTAACGACACGGGGCCACCGTAATGATGAATGCGGGTCGCGGCCATGACAACCATCAGGGCGAATGCGCCGGGTTTGAGTTGGGCGGGGAGTAGTTTGCTTAGCATAATGAATCCTCAGTGTTAAATTGATAAATCGGGTAAGACGGTTAGGTCACGCCCTCCATGGCGACTCCATTCAGTTATTATAATGAATCGATACAAAAAAGTTTCTATCCGCAGTGTTATAAGTATCGGCGAGTTGATATTGTTTATCCAGCAGATTCTTCAGTTTGGCGCTGATGCGCCAGTGCCGGTCGAAATGATAAGCGGCCCTCAGATCAACTGTGACGAACCCTGCCACCTTGGTGCTGTTGCTGCTATTGTCAAAACTGTCGCCGCGCGCCAAAATGCTGGCGCCGACATCGATCGCCTCGAATGAGCGGGACAGGTCGTAAGTCAGGATTTTCTCGGCCCGGCGCGGTAGCCGTTTGTTGGTGATGCGGTCTTTGGGGCTCAATAGCTGAAATCCTAGCTTGTTGTGCCAGCCGAGAATCTTCGCGCCAATTTCCGTTTCGATGCCGTCGATTTGCGCCTTGTCGATATTTTCCGGCGGCCAATTAGCGATCAGGTTATCGATATTGGTGTGGTAAGCGCGCACTTCCCAGTTCAGCCAGTCATGAGCGCCGGCCAGGCCTGCTTCGAAGGTGGTCGATTCCTCGGGTTCCAGATTGGGATTGCCGCCGCCGAAGCCGGTGTTCGGCCAGAACAGTTCGTTGAATGTCGGGGCCTTGAAGGCATTGCCGAAACTAGCGAAAGCGCTGATTCCATAGTCCCAGTTAAAACGCCAGCCGAAACTGCCGGTGACATAGTCGCCGAAGGCTTCGTTTTCGTCCCAGCGCAGCGAGGCGTTGATGTAGTGACGCTCGAACAGACGGCTGTGTAATTCACCAAAGATGCCGACGCCATAGCGTTCGCTCTCGGTAAAATCGGTGCTGCTATCGACTTCATCCAGGCGGTAATCGGAACCGAGCACCAATTGATGGTCGTCGGCCAATTGCAATTCGTTCAGCCAACTGACGTTCCAGCGGGTGGTGCCGAAGCGGCTGTAAAAAGAACCGTCCGGCGCGAAATTATCGTTATCGTCGCGGCTTTGCCCCAGCCGTAACGTCGAATGCCAGATATCGGTTATATCCGCCGCTCCGGATAGGCCGACCACCTGATTGACGAATTCGGTTTTGTTCGGGGTGCCGTCGAAATCGGTGCGTCCTTCCGTCCTCATATAAAACGCTTCGATTTCGGCGTTGTTGTCGAAACGGTACCCGAGCTTGGCGTTGAGGCCGGTGTTGTAATAACCGTCGTTGTCGGGATCATCGACCCGGCTGGTCGGTTCGCGGGCATCGAAGCCCTGGGTATTGATATGCGAGGCGGAAAGGGTGTACCAGGCCTTGTGCCATTTGCCGCTGATCGAGCCTGAAGTTTGCAGGGTATCGTAATTGCCGCCTCCGGCATCGAGCGTGATGCTAGGCGTTGCCTGTTGTTTGCCTTTGCGCGTGAAAATCTGGATCACGCCGCCGATGGCCTCGGAGCCGTACAGGCTCGATTGCGGCCCGCGTATGATTTCGACGCGTTCGATTTGATCGACTGGCAGGTATTGAAACGGTGACGTGCCGCTCGTAACCGAGCCGGCTTTGATGCCGTCGATCAGCACCAAGACATGATCGGAATTGGTGCCGCGCATGAAAACACTGGTGTTTTTGCCCATGCCGCCGTTCTGGGTCATATCGATGCCGGTGGTGCGTTGCAGCAGTTCCGGCAATGTGTTGACCTGATATTGCTCGATATCGTTACGGGTATAAACGGTGGTGGCCGCCGACAACTGGTTAGTGGGAATGTCGGCCCGTGTAGCCGTGACGACATAGTTAGGGAGCTGGACCGATTCGTCGGCCAATGCCGGACTGATTCCGGCCAACAAGAACGTGCTGAAATAAACTTTATACATTATATCCTCTGCGCCGCCCGCGCAAACGAAAGCTGAAATAATCGCAGAGGAAGGAATGAGGAAAAGACAAAAGGGAATGGCCTTGTCGCTTTCGTACACAGCCCTCCGCTGCACCGAGATACTCTCAGGCAGGTCTCCGGGCTCATAAGTGGCGGAAGCCAAAACTATCGCCTTCCCATATCCTCGGACACAGTGGCATATGACGGTTCTTTTACTTATCTACCGTTGCGGGGGCAGCGCCGGCCTTGTTGTCGAACAACGCACCGGCTTCCCTTTTAAGCCTGTGATGAAGTCACCAGGCACCAGAAAGCAAGAGGCGAATTATAGAGAGTCAACAAATAAAGTCAAGGTTGAGAGAATAGAGGGGACGTTTGCAACGATGTAATAACATCCAAAATACACTCACACTTTGCGCGCTATATAAATGTTTTAATGAGTGAGAAAAAATAGCAATTCGTCCCCAAGCAAGTCGGCTAAATGATTTTTTTACACGATATCGCTCGAATTTTTGCTAAGCCCATCGTCTGATGTATTGTTATACCTATTATCTGTCGAACAATACATGGCAAATACATGAGTGAGACTCAACAAGCTTTTTATTTTTTAAGCGTCGCTCTGGCCATCGGTCTGATGATCGGCCTTGAGCGCGGCTGGGAAGAACGCGAGGCGGAGGAAGGCGGCCGCATCGCTGGAGTGCGCACCTACGGCTTGATCGGCCTGTTGGGCGGAGTTGCATCCTTGCTGACGGAACAGCTCGGTTCGCTGGTCTTGGGTTTGGTATTCCTCGGGTTGGCGGGCATGCTGACCGTGGCTTATGTGGTCAATATGCGTAAGGGGAAAGATGTCGGCATCACAAGTCTGATTGCGGCGTTGTTGACCTTTTTTCTGGGCGCGCTGGCGGCAAGCGGGGAAATAGCGATTGCCGCGGCGTCGGCGGTGGTGGCGACGATGCTGTTGAGTTACAAGCCGTTGCTGCATCGTTGGGTGAGTCATTTGGAAGGCAACGAGCTGAGAGCGGGAATCAAACTGTTACTGATTTCGGTGGTGCTATTGCCGATTTTTCCGAATCAGGGTTATGGTCCCTGGCAAGCCCTAAATCCTTATACGATCTGGTGGATGGTGGTATTGGTCGCGACCATTTCGTTTGTCGGTTATTTTGCCATCAAGATCGGCGGCGCGAAACGGGGATCTCTCTTTACCGGTTTGTTCAGCGGCTTGGCCTCGTCCACCGCGCTCACGTTGCACTTTTCCCGGTTGTCGCGTTATCGCGACGGAGCAATGGCATCGATACTGGCGATGGGGGTGTTGCTCGCCTGCGGAACCATGTTTCCGCGCATGTTGCTGGTCGCGAGTTTGATCAATCCCGATTTATTCAAGTTACTGTTGGTGCCGGCGGCGGTGATGGCGCTGATCTGCTATCTGCCGGCACTGTGTTATTGGCGGCTGGCATCGCACAAGAAAGCGGTCGCGTCGGTGCCTTTGAAAAATCCCTTGGAATTAACCACGGCGCTGAGTTTCGGCTTGTTGCTGGCCATCGTTATGTTGCTTGGAAAAGCTTTACAGAATTGGTTCGGCGAAGCCGGGGTTTTGGCGCTCTCCGCCGCTTCGGGCGTGGCGGACGTGGATGCGATTACATTATCGCTGGCGCGTATGAGTCAGGATGATTTGGCAGTGCAAATAGCGGTGACCGGCATCATTATCGCGGCTAGCGTCAACAACCTGATAAAAAGCGGGATGGCAACTTTTATCGGTGGACGCCAAATTGGTATTCGCGTCGGGCTGCCTTTGTCGGGCAGCGTTATGGGCGGCGGAATTGCGGTTTGGCTCTGGGTCTGGTAAATCGAAACCCGGTGACTATTGGCCAAGGACCTTGGCGATGGCGTCTTCCCACAGGTTGAGCGGTTTGGTAACCGGGCTGGAACAGGTGTCGTAGCCTTGGTATTCGAGGCCGTGAAAGACGTCGTCCCGCAACCATCGATACGCGACCGGCGAACTTTGCTTCAATCGTTCGGGAATCAGCACATATTGCGCCACCAGTTCGGCCAATTTCTCCTGGATTCTGCCGTTATAGCGGCCTTCATTGACTTCCCATAAATATTCGAAGGCTTCGAACCATTTCGACGGCCATAGCGCCAGTTTAGCATTCAGGATTAATTTCGCTGTGGCATTGTCGGTGGACATCTTGCGGTACCAGTAAAAGAAGTACAGATCGTCGGTGCCGTTCCAGAAATGGAAGTTGTCGATGGTATGAGCGATTTCATGAATCAGGATGGGCAGGCGGAAGTCAACCAGGTATTTTAAGTTAATGTCGCGGTACATCCTGCCATCCTTGGCCTTGTCGAAGGCCTTGATCGTGAAGATGATCATATTCTGGCCGCTGAACACTTGCGCGACCGTTTCCCCCCTGAAACCGGTGCCCGGTACGATCATCAACGGGCGGGTGTGATCTGTCCAGACGCTGGTGCCGTAATCTTCCGGGAACGCCTCCTTGATCAGGCTTTGTATATGCGCCGGAACTTTTTCTATCGCTTGCTCCAATCGTTCCATCGGTTTTGCCCGGCTGATCGTTTGCCGCAGGAACGGCGGAATCTTCCGGATGCCTTTCTCGAAGACGCGCAGATGGTCGTCCTTAAAACGGGGAATGCGGTAATCGTCGCTGTGCTTGATGATGGTCTTGGTGTCGTAGAATAGCGCCAGGGCCCTGAGCGCCGCTTCCTCGCTGTCCCAATATTTCTCCAGCACACACAGATCGGGCGACGAACGACCGGCGCAATCTTCGCGAAATTCCTGCAAATCCTCCAAATGACGCGGGTGGGTGTGGTCGGTTAATACCGCAACGGAATGGGAACGCAGATCCGCCGCGTCCTTTTCGTAATAAGCGATGACCTGGCGCAGTTCTGCGATGGGTTTATATTGGTTGTCGCTGGTCGCGCACAGCAATGAATTGTCTTGGGAGAGGGTGAAAAAGCGGTTTTGAAACAGTGGGGGCGCGTTAGCGGGGTGGTGGGCGCAGGCGAGTGCCGGAGCGATGAGGAGGTACAGTAATTGCCATTTGTTAAAAAGCGTTCTCTGTTTTCCCCTCATCGCTCGACCTTGTGTTATTCGTCGAAACCAATGCTGTCCCAAAGCGCTTCGACAAAAGTTTTCTCGCCTTCGCTTTCTTTCACCGGGGGGCCGTCGGGATAGTTTTGCTTGTACACCCGCTCCGCATCGGCGGCCAGGTCGGTCAGGTTAAGTTTAGTATAGGCCTGCCGCATGATTTGCAGGGCATAAGGGACGGCCGGCGTGCGTTGGTATTCTTGCACGACATGGCTGGCGCGATTGGCGGCGGCGACATAGGCGCGTCGTTTCATATAAAAGCGCGCCACGTGAACTTCGTACATGGCCAGATTGTTACGCAGCGCAATCATGCGCTGTTTCGCATCGGGCACGTATTTGCTGTCGGGGAACCGGCGTATCAGTTCGGCGAAGTTATCGTAGGCGTTGCGGGCGTTGCCGGGGTCGCGTTGCGAGGCGTCGGTGGGCAGAAAACGGTCGAGAAAGCCGATGCCGCGATTGTAATTGACCAAGCCTCTCAAATAATAGGCATAATCGACATTGGGATTTCTGGGATGAATTTTGATAAAACGGTCGGCGGCGGCGATGGCAGCTTCCGGGTCGTCGTTTTTGTAATAGGCGTAGGCGACATCGAGTTGGGTTTGCGCGGCATAATCGCCGAACGGATAACGCGCTTCCAGCGTTTCATAGAGCTTGATCGCTTTTTGATAATTGCCGGCCTCCATGGCGGCTCGCGCCTTTTCATGGAATTGTTTGGCGTCCCAGCCGGTGTATTCGGCATCGGAACCGGAGTCGCCCGATTGCAAATTCTTCAATGTTTCGCAGCCCGGCAGCAGGGTCAGTAAGGTTAGAAGAAATAAAATTTTTATGAAAAGAAATCGCATATTAATGACAGCACGTTGTAATATAGCGGGTTTTTTGTGATTTTTTAAAGCCCGGGCTTATCGCCACAGGCGAGTATAACTTAAAAACAGTTGGATATGGCTATATTAACGGCAATTGTCCCCGATGAGCTAGCGGGAATGCGTCTGGATCAGTGTTTGGCGGAAATGTTTCCGGACTATTCGCGCAGCAAACTGCAAACCTGGGTCAAGTCCGGACGGGTGCTGGTCGACGGCCGCACACTGAAAGCAAAGGACAAATTGGTCGGCGGCGAGGAGATCAGGCTGGATGCCGAGGCGGAAGTGGTTCTGGAGAATGAGGCCGAGGATATTCCGCTGGATCTCGTCTATGAAGACGAATCCATCTTGATCGTCAATAAACCGGCCGGATTGGTCGTACATCCGGCCGCAGGCAATTGGCATGGTACTTTGGTCAATGCGCTGCTCAACCATGACCCGAATCTGAACACATTGCCCCGCGCCGGCATCGTACATCGCCTGGATAAAGACACCAGTGGTTTATTGATGGTGGCAAAAACATTGCAGGCCCATCATAGTTTGACCGAGCAATTACAGGAACGCAGCATCAACCGCGAATATCTGGCCTTGGTCAAGGGTTGGATGACCGCCGGCGGCACGATCGATGAACCGATCGGCCGGCATCCGGTGGACCGCAAGCGCAACGCCGTCAGAGAGGACGGCAAGCCGGCCGTGACACACTACCGGCTAGAACGGCGTTTCAAACGGCATACACTGATCAGGGTCAAATTGGAGACGGGCCGTACGCACCAAATCCGGGTGCATATGGCCCATATCAATTATCCCTTGGTCGGAGACCAAGTTTACGGTGGGCGATTTCAACTGCCGGCCGGATGTAGCGAGAAGCTGGCGCAGGCTTTGCGCGATTTCAAGCGCCAAGCTTTGCATGCGGCCAAGTTGGGGCTGGAGCATCCGGTGAGCGGAGAATATTGCGAATGGGAGCAGCCGTTGCCGGCGGACATGCAGCAATTGTTAAGTGTGTTGGCGGAAGATGAATTGGATTGAAGCCGACTGGCCGGCACCGGCTCATGTTCATGCCGTTACCACGCTGCGCACCGGCGGCGTCAGTGAGGGCGGTTATGCCAGCTTGAACCCGGCGGCACATGTCGGCGACCGGCAGGAAGACGTTTTCGAGAACCGGAACCGGATTAAACATGACCTGCGCTTGCCTGCAGAGCCGGTTTGGTTGCGACAGGTGCATGGCAGCAGAGTGATCAAGGCCGATCGGGTCAACGGCGTGGAGGAGGCGGACGCGAGTTATAGCGACCGGGCAGGAATCGTCTGCGTTGTCTTGACGGCGGATTGTTTGCCGTTGGTTTTCACCAACGCAGCCGGCAGTATCATTGCCACTGCTCATGCCGGTTGGCGCGGTCTGGCGGCGGGCGTTATCGAGCGGACGATCGAAGCAATGGGGTCTCGCGATTTATTGGTTTGGCTGGGGCCCGCCATTGGTCCCGAGCGGTTCGAAGTCGGGAGTGAGGTCAGACGGGTTTTCCTAAACAAATCGCCGGATTTCGCCGTTGCCTTCAAGGAATCGAGGGGCGAAAAATGGCTGGCCGATATTTATCAATTGGCGCGCATCACCCTGAGGCAACAGGGTGTTGAGCGCATTTTCGGCGGCAATTATTGCACCGTTATGGAAGCCGAGCGTTTTTATTCCTACCGCCGTGATGGCGAAACCGGCCGTATGGCCACCCTCATCTGGAGAGACTGACGTTGGAGTTATTGTTTTTTATCATCGTTTTTACCGCAGTCGGCGGTGTATTGAGCGTATTGGCGGCCGGTGTTTTTCTATTGTTGCCCGAACGCCATAGGAACCGCATATTGCCGCACGGCATTAGTTTCGCCATCGGCGCGTTGTTGACCGTTTCGTTTTGGGGCTTGATTCCGCATGCCCTGGAAGAGGTGCGCCCAGACCAAATTCAATCGTTATCGGGAAGCATCCTGGTCGGCATTCTTTTGTTTTTCACCTTGGAGAAATTATTGATCTGGCGTCATTGTCATTCTCATTCTTGCGAGGTGCATCTCGATGAAGGCCATGATCATCATCACGGTCACGGGCGACGTTCGACCGGCGCGTTGATCATACTGGGCGACAGCATCCATAATTTTGTCGACGGCGTGTTGATCGCCGCGGCCTTTCTGACCGATGTACAATTAGGCATCGTCACCAGCCTGGCCGTTGCCGCCCATGAAATTCCCCAGGAAGTCGGCGATTTCGCCATCTTGTTGGAAAGCGGCTATAGCAAGGGCAAGGCGCTGTTCTATAACATTCTGGCCAGCTTGACGACGGTGATTGGCGGCGTGTTGGCCTATTTCAGCCTGGAGGATTTGCACGATATCCTTCCTTATTTCCTGACTTTGGCGGCTTCCAGCTTTATCTACATCGCCGTCGGCGACTTGATTCCGTCGCTGCATAGAAAAACCGATATCAAGACTTCGCTTGAGCAGATCGGCTTGATCCTGGCCGGCGTATTGTTGATTTTTTCCTTGCACGGCGTGGCGCATGACATAGAAATCGCCGAGAACTTCGAAAAAGTTTCGCGTTGACAATGTAATAATTATTCTAGCGGATAAGCCAATTCAGAGGTAATATTATCCTAAATTTTCTACTTGATAAATTTTGATTTCCATCGCCAGACTGGCTAAGAGAGGAAGCGACAAAATACACCCTTCTGGAATAGTTTCTTCTGTTTCACTATATTCCCATTTCGTTTGTTGGGTTTATCTTGCATGTGCCCGATCAAGCGAATTGAATCACTTATTCAAACTTACTAGAGGAACGCCTTATGAAAAGTTTGACGAAATATATAAAAGTAGGGTTACTCGTTGGCGGCACGTGTTTGTTATCACCGGCGCATGCTTTGGTTGCGACCTATCTGGCCCCCGGGTGGAACGCGACCGATTATCTGACGCTGGCTACCGCCACCAGGTCGATTGAATTCGATGCGACTGGAAATCTATATATTGAAGACGTTTCGGATGACGGCAGCGGGGGTGTCAGTATTTTAAAATTGGAAGCGTCTTCCGCTTACACTTCAATTTCAAATTTCGTTTCTTACGCGACAAGCTATGATGGCGTGACCGGGCTCGATTTTGATGGATTGGGTAACCTTTATGTGAGTGAGCGCGCGGCATCAGGAGATGCCGGTGTGATTCGAAAAATTAATGCGACTATTCCTGAATTAATAGGGGATGTAAGAACTTTCAATCATCATCGACCTACCGGCGTCGATGCCGATTCAGAAGGGAATGTCTATTACACCGGCAGGATGGAGTCGGACGGAACCTTCGGAAACGTCTATCGCATAGATTCTGCTGGAAACAGGACAATATTGTTGGAAAATGTTGTCGGAACCGGCATTGCTTTGGACAGCCTGGGCCATATTTTCATTTCTACGCCGGGGAGGGCGGATTTAGGTTTTACGCAAAATTCGATCTATATGTTCGATCTTTCCGATTCGATTAATGCGGAAAGAATTGCGACTTTCGATGAAACCGGAGGAGAGCTTACCTTCGATGACGCAGGCAATTTGTATATGATAGATAACATCGATCATACCAAAATTATTAAGCTGTCATTTGTGCCTCTGCCGCAAACGGCTTGGTTGTTCATTTCGGGTCTATTCTTGTTGATATTTTCTTCAAATCGCAAACGTCACCAGGCGACTTAGGCGTCAATGCCGCATCCTATGAGATAATCGTTTAGCCGATTGTCTCATAGGCCAGAACGGTTAAGATCGCGCCGATCTTCGGTTTCCTGCGGTATGGATGACATTTGCCATTTCACGTCCGTTCACTGCAACTAATTCGAATGACATCGAATTATCATGAGGGCCGAGCAAAATCGCAGTATGATGTCTGCTTATCCGGTCATCGGTCAGTTAACGAGGAGGCTCGAATGGAACGGAACAAAAATACACAAGCCCTGATTTTGGGGATTTCAATTATCCTGGGTCTTTCTTCGCTGGGCTATTTGCTGGGAAATGCGGCTCTGCGCTTCAAGGCCTATGAACGCAGCGTCACGGTCAAGGGGCTGTCGGAGCGTGAGTTTCCCGCCGACATCGTGATCTGGCCCATTCAGTTCACCGCCGCCGATAATCAACTCGAGGGAATATACGCGCAAGTGGAAAGGAACACCAATGAAATCCAGGCGTTTCTCCGCAAAGCGGGCATCAAGGAAAACGAAATGACCGTCTCCGCGCCGTCCATTACCGATAAATTAGCGCAACGTTTTGGCGGCGACCAAAAAGTCGAATTCCGTTACAGCGCGATACAAACGGTGACGGTGTATTCCGGCGAAGTCCAACAAGTACGCTCGCTAATGAAACAGTTGAACGAACTGGGCAAGCGGGGCATCGTCTTTACCGAAGGCGATTACCAGAATCGGGAGGAGTATTTGTTTACCCGTCTCAATGACGTGAAACCGGAAATGATCCAGGAAGCCACGACCAAGGCGCGCGAAGTTGCGCAAAAGTTTGCCGAGGATTCTAACAGTCTGCTGGGCAAAATCAAACGCGCTTCCCAAGGCAGTTTTTCCATCTCGCCGCGCGACAAAAACAATCCGCATATCAAGAAGATCAGAGTCGTTTCGACGATCGAATATTATTTGACCGACTGAATGCCGTTGCAGCGCGGCTCTGTTACAATGAATTTTGTAACCGCGGAGGCAAAATGATGGAAACTTCAGGATGGGAAAATTTGTTGCTGGGCGTATTGGTGGTGTTGGTCATCTTCTGGATGTGGCCCGGCGTCAAGGGGTCGTTGGAAATGAGTAAACGGGCTCCCAAAGATTGGGCCGGCGTGCTGGTGCCGATCGCTTTTGTCGTGATGTTTGTGATTTTTTTGATTATGATGGTTTGAGATGCAGGAAGAAGATTATTACGACGACGATGAGGAATTGATCGAATACGCGGTGCGGCCGAATAAATCCCAGATCAAGCGGGATATCGCCGTCGTGTTCGCTATGGCGGAAGAAATCTGCGACTTGGCGGAAACGCAAATCGATTCATTAGAATTGCCGGAAAACATTTACAAGGCAGTGCTGGAAGCCGCGAAAATGCCGCATAAGGGGGCCAGAAAGCGTCAATTAAAGTATATTACCGCGCAACTGCGTAAGATCGACCTGGAAGCGGTGCAGGAGAAGCTGGCCCGAATCAAGAATCAAAGCGCCCATGCGGTGCGGGAGCATCACCAGGCCGAACAGTGGCGCGATCAATTGCTGTCTGAGAACGGCCACGAGCAGTTGACCCGGTTGTTGAGCGAATTTCCCCAGGCCGACAGCCAGCATATTTGGCAATTGCAGCGCAACGCGTTAAAAGAGCGGCAAGCCGAAAAGCCGCCGAGGTCGGCCCGTTTGTTATATCAATATCTCAAGGAACTGATCAGCACGAATTAACAGAACAGGTCCAGTTGCCGGAAATGGCGCAGATCCGGTTTATCCAGGGATGATAGCGTAACGCCAAGCAAGCGTACTTTCTTGGTACCGATGTCGGTGTCCTTCAACAATTCGGAAAAAACCAAATCGATGCCCTGGGCGTTTAAGATGGGTTGCGGCAGGGTGCGGCTGCGGGTGATTTGTACGAAATTCTGATATTTGATCTTGATCGTGACGGTATGGGCGGTTAAGCGCTTGTCGTTTAGTTTTCGCAATGCCTTGTCCAGTAGGGCCAATAGCTGTTGCAGAATCAGATTTCGGTCATCGAGATCCTGTTGATAAGTCATTTCAATACCGACCGATTTGCTGGGGCGGCGATTATTGACTGGCCGGTTGTCGATGCCCCGGGCGATGTTGAAATAATGCTGGCCGGCCTTGCCGAAATGTTGGATTAGCATGGACAGCGGTAAAGTTTTCAGATCCTTTCCGTTTTTTATGCCCAGGGCATGCATCTTCTTTTCCGTGGCCTGGCCGATGCCGGGGAATTTTCCTATCGGGAGCTGTTCGACAAACATAGGCCCCTGTTCCGGTGTGATCACATAGAGCCCATCGGGCTTGTCCATATCCGAAGCGATTTTTGCCAAAAATTTATTGTAGGAAATGCCGGCCGATGCGGTCAGGTCGGTTTGGTGCTTTATATCGTGTTTGATCGCCCGGGCGACTAGCGTTGCCGAACCTTGGCAGCGTTTTACCGCGCTGACATCCAGATAGGCCTCATCGAGAGACAGCGGTTCGAACAGTTCGGTATAGTCGGAGAATATGCGACGGATGATGGTCGAAGCTTCTTTGTAGGCTTCGAAACGAGGTTTGATGAAAAGTGCCTGAGGGCAAAGACGATAGGCTTGCGAGGACGGCATGGCCGAACGGATTCCGTATTTTCTGGCCTCGTAACTGCAAGTGGCGACCACGCCGCGCGAATCCGGCCTCCCGCCAACTACAATGGGTTTGTTTCGGTAGTTCGGATTGTCGCGCTGTTCCACCGCGGCAAAAAAAGCATCCATGTCGATATGAATGATTTTGCGATCAGGTTTCGAGGCGGCCATGCTCATTGTGGATTACTATAAAGATTCGGATGGGTCACAAATATTGTAATGACAAATGGAGGAAATGAACAAAATTGCTATTATGGGAGACCAACACAATATAAGTATGCGGCAAGTCACTGTCGGCAAGCAGTGGTTTGATCGCTCGATAATATTTGGCAGGTTTCAATGAACTACTTTAAGGTGCCGACTTTTCTTGTGCAATGCATAATACTGTTGCATTGCGTCATTTTTTCGTTGGTTTCCGCATTTGCCGATTCATCCGTATCCTCTTCTTTTCCGCCCCCTGCCGTCATTACATCGGTATTGAGTTTTAGAAAACATCCTTATTTATCGCAAACTATTTCCGAGAGCGAACAAGTTGCCCTAAAACGCCTATATTTCGAGTCTCCCCAGCCCTTGCTTTGGCTCAGCCGGGATGATCTGCATACTCATGCCGCCGAGGTATTCCGTTTGCTTGAGTCCGCTCCCGACAGCGGGTTGCCGATCGCTGTTTATGATGTGGATAATTTGAAAACGAAGTGGCGGCAGTTGCAAGGAAAGCAACCAGCCAATAATTTCGAATTGACTTTGCTCGATACTGCCTTGAGCCTGAGTACGTTGCGTTATTTAAGTGACGTTCATCGCGGACGGATTGATCGTAAAAACGAACGCTTCGGCTTTTGGCGCGCTACCGATTATGACCTATTGCTCGGTTTTCTGATCGACGCCGTTCGAAACGTTCAAATTACGCAATTGACCGAACGGGTCGAACCAAATTGGTCGTCTTATCGCCGACTTAAGCAAGCCTTGAGACATTATCGCGAATTGGCCCGCAACTTTCGGTTCCCCAGCCTCGTATTCGAGGGAATGCTGGAAGAAGGGGATAGCGATCCTCAGATACCCTTATTAAGGCACAAATTGCAGGTGTTGGGTTTGCTGCATGATTATGCCGACCTATCCGATATCTATCGGGGCGAAATGGTGGATGCGCTCAAACATTTCCAACGCTTGCATGGGCTTAATGACGATGGCATCGTCGGCGAAAAAACCTTGGCGGCGTTGAATACACCGTTAACCGAGCGGGTTCGGCAAATTGAGCTGGCATTGGAAAGAATGCGTTGGTTGCCCGAGTTGCATCAGGGTCAAGGTTTGATTCTGGTGAATATCCCCGCTTTTCGCTTATGGGCTTACCAAGCCGGTAACTTGAACGGACCTAGTGATTTGTCGATGAAGGTGGTGGTGGGGATCGCCAAGAAGAATCAAACGCCGGTATTCATGGCCGATTTGGCTTATCTTGAATTCAGGCCGTATTGGAATGTGCCGAAAAATATTACGTATAAGGAAATCCTGCCGAGCCTGCTGAAAAACCCGGATTACCTGGAACAGCAAAACATGGAGTTGGTTCAGTATTTTAGTGTCAATGCCGAGCCGCAACGGCTGACCGAAGACAGTTTGCAGTTGCTGCGCCAAGGGGCGATGAAGATCAGGCAGCGTCCGGGGCCGAAAAACTCGTTAGGCTTGGTCAAATTTATTTTTCCCAACCGTTATGATGTCTACATGCACGATACGCCGGCAAAAAAACTGTTTCTATCCGAACGGCGCGATTACAGTCATGGTTGTATCAGGGTCGAACAACCCCGGGCGTTGGCGCAATTCGTGCTAAGTTCGCGGGGTGGCTGGCGGAGGGAAGAAATCCAGGAAGCCATGCGGGAAGGGGATAATCGAAGGGTTTTCGTTAGAAATGCCATTGCCGTGCTGATTTTTTACAGCACGGCAATGGCGATCGACAACGAAATTTATTTTTTTGATGACGTCTATAATTACGACGAGCGACTAAACCAGGCTCTCTATCCAGCAAAGGGTGAAGCGGCCAGCTTGACGGCTTCGACCCAGTGAATCTGGTTGTCTTACCAGTGTCTTACTCGACCGGTATCGACGTGGACGAAATCCGATTCCGGATAATAACCCACGCCCCCACGCTGCATCGCAATGGCCGCTTCCTGGATGATTTTACTGTCCACCCTGTCCATGCGGATATCGATCGCTTTTCCCAGCATGTGCAGGCTTTTAGTCGCCACTCCGCTGGTTTGTTTCTGCAGTCGGGCATTGGTTGCGGGCGAGCGATAACCGGAAATGACCTGAATCGGCCGGCGAACTCCAAGGTTCTGTTGTAATTCATGGAGCAGATCGAACAGTGATGGGTCCATCGCGAATACGTCGCCGGAGCGATGGTCGCGCAGCAAGTTATTCATTTCCTTCAAGGCACCATTTACATAATGGCCGTTTTCAAAATACGTGACGGACAGTTGTTCGCCGGTATGTAGGTTTTCGAAAGCTAAATGTTTTGCCGGGTGTCTTTTCTTGATGGTCGCCGAAGCCAGGCTTGGAAATGCCATGGCTGCCGCAGTGAAAGAAACACCGCGCAAAAATTGACGGCGGCTTAATGGAGTAGGGGGCATAAAACTGTTTTGGTTCATGTTAGACGCTTAAATTGCAAATCCAGTGAGAATAACAATAGCAGAATGATGTTATTTGTGGAGTAAACTGAATTTAATTTTTTTGTCAAGCAATCATAGGTTGTCTAACTTAAGAAAGAATTAAGGCTCTTTCTTTTCATCGAGGTTGGGAAGTTTCATTTCCTGGGTTAATTGCCAGTCCGAAAACGGGAAGGGCAATTTTTCGGTGTTGAAGGTCAAGAACATCAGGATATGGTAGAGATATGCCGCCAAGCTGCTGCCGAAGCTGAGGATGTTTTCATTGCATTTGCCGGTCAGCAAGGTCGAGGCGATTTGCAGCAGGATGACGGCCCACAACAGAATTCTGACCAGGCCAACGATGACCGTGTAAATCAGCATGAAGAAAATACGCTTCCAGGTGCTGGTTTTTTTCAGGTTTTCGTTGATTTGTTCCTGCATGACTTTAACCTCGGTTCATGATGTCGCGTAAATCCAGCGCGGCTGCATTGGCGCGCGAGATGTAATTGGCCATGGATAAGGAATAGTTGGCGAAAATGCCGAAACCATCGCCATTCAATACCACTGGGCTCAGAATCGGCGTCAAGGCGTTTTCCATCGAATGAATCATGATATCGACCGTATTCATCGCCCGTTTGTCTAGCAGAATGTCGGCGAAATCATGTTTGACGGCTTTCAGAATGTGCAACAGCGCCCAACTGGCTCCGCGGGCTTCGTAAAAAACATCGTCGATTTCTAGCCAGGGGGTTTGCCCTAAGGTAGGCGTTTGGATGTCGATCGGGTCGGTCGGCGGTCCGTGCGCCGCGCCGGCGAATTGGTCGGTACTGGCGGCAAGGCGGGTGGAGAGTCCGCCCAGACGCTTAATGACGATTTCGATATATTGCCATAGGTTGTCGGCGCGGGAATAAAACTGGGCAGGATTTCTGACGTTAGGGTCTTGCAGCCGGATCATGTAGTCATGCAGCGAATCGATCCCTTTCTGGTATTCCGATTCGGTGGAGGGTAGGGCCCAGGAATTACGTTCGTAATAAAAATAAGGTTCCGCCTTGGCCAGGTCCTTGTCCTCGGCCGATTGCGATTGGTCGCGAGCGAAATGGTTGCGCAAGGCGGTGGTGGCGTCGCGCAACATGATGAGCGCGCCATGTTCCCAATTCTGAATATTGTCCAGTAATACGCCGGGCGGTGCGACGTCGTTGGAAATATAACCGCCGGGTTTATACATCAATACTTCGGCAATATGAGCCAGCGTGTTGGCATAAACATAGCCAACCGGCATTTGGTCGGTATGCGTGACTTCCATACGCTTGATCGCTTCTTCCTGAACGTTGAATTGGCCGGGTTCTCTTCCCCACCATTCGCCAAGAATGATAAGAATCAGCAGAACAATGCCAAGGAAGCTGCCAAAGGCCCATAAAATTCCCTTCGACTTGGCATCTTCATGGTCTGAAGTGTTGTCTGTCATTTATTGTTAATCCTGCGCTGGAAGTGAAGTGCAAACGAAAAGATATTACATTTTCCCCAAAAAAATGATTGCCATAGTAGCATGTTTTCCTTTTATTAGGCTATGCAGAAAATTGCATTTGTTTTTGGCTCGATGAGGCGGGACTTTGCGATTAATGGCAAAGGACGGCCCGTAAATTCGCTATTGAATCAACTTTATAAAAAACAACGATTGATTACAAGATTAACGAGTTTTTTTATGGGCTCGGGGATGAGTTTTGTCATAAATCTCGGCTAAATGTTGGAAATCGAGATGAGTGTAGATTTGCGTCGTGCCGATATTGCTATGCCCAAGCAGTTCTTGTACGGCCCTGATGTCTTGGCAGGATTCCAATAAATGGCTGGCGAAAGAATGGCGTAGCATATGCGGATGAACATGTTCCGGCAGGCCGACTTTCTGACACCAGCGTCGGAGGCGTTGTTGTATATTGCGTTGACCGAGGCGGTTTCCTCTTGAGGAGGTAAACAGGGCCGGGTCGTCGTGCGCCGGACGGTGGGCCAGCCATTGTTCCAGCGCTTGGATCGCTTTACCGCCTACGGGTAAAATACGCTGTTTGCCGCCCTTGCCGAACCGTACTCGCAGCAACCGTTCGTCCAGGTCGATATCGGCGACATCGAGGGCCGTCAGTTCGCTCAGGCGCAAACCCGAGGAATAAAACAATTCGAACATGGCCAGATCGCGAATTTCCAGAACCGAGTCGGCGTGGCGGTCGAGCATGCCGCTGACTTGGTCGACATCCAGTGTTTTCGGTAGCTTGCGGGCGGCTTTAGGTGCCTGGACCAGCTTGGCCGGGTTTTGCGCTACCAGGTTCTTTTTCAATAAGTAATTGAAAAAGCTACGCATCGCCGACAGCTCACGCTGCAGTGTTTTGCCTCCGATGCCGTTGCGATGACGGGCGGCGACATGTTGGCGTATATCGGCGGATTGCAGTTCCGACCATTGATGGAGTTGGCGGCTTTCACAAAAATCCCGTAAGCGTTTTAGGTCTCGATGGTAGTTGTCAATGGTGTGGGGCGAGGCGCGCCTTTCGACTTGCAGGGTCTGAAGGAAAGATTGCAACGCGCTTTCCGCTTCGGCATGCATAGAGATCGTCAGTTCAGTAGGGAAATCAGACGGGTACCGATGATTTCACTCATCTGGGTCAGAAACAGGTCGCCCATGCTGTAGTGAAAACGATTTTCGTCGCGGCTACCGATTGCCAGCAGACCCACCAGGTCATTGAATGCCATCGGAATGATGGCGCAGGATTTGACTTCGAGTGCCGCGTCGCCGAATAAAAAGCGCGCCTGCGCCAGGGTGGGGCGGCCGCATTTGGCTTGATTCTGGGTCAATTCCTCGCGGAAGTGTTTGAGATTGTCGTCATCCGGAGCAACAAAAATATCGGCGTTAACGGGAGCTTGTTTTTCGCTAATGATTTTAAGCGTGATGAAGTCCGTCAAAAAACATTCCGACAAGACCTGATCCAAGTTATTCATCGCCTGCTCTAGCGTTTTCGCCTCCAGCATCGCCAGTGTTAATTCGTGCATGCGGCTGAAGGCGGTGTCGTTTTCCCGCGCGATTTCAATCAGTGCGCTAAGCTGGTTTTCCAGTTCCTGGTGTTTGCTGCGAAATATTTCCAATTGTTTGGAAATCAATGAAATCGCGTCGCCGCTAGGGTGCGGGATACTGAGGTTTTCCAGCAACTCCAGATGGTCGTGAAAAAAGTCCGGATGCGTTTCCAGGTAGGATTCCACCTGCTCGGCGCTGATCGCCTCTTGAAGTTCGGTCATAGTTGAATTTGTCCTTCGAATACGGTGACGGCCGGCCCGGTCATCAATACCGGATGGCCACGGCCTGACCAGTGAATTTGCAGTTCGCCACCCGGTAATTCTACTTTGACGTCGGGGTCCAGCAGAGTTTGTTCTATACCGATCACCACGGCGGCGCAGGCGCCGCTGCCGCAGGCCAATGTTTCCGCCGCACCGCGTTCGTAAACGCGTAATTTGATATGGTGCCGGTCGATGATTTGCATAAAGCCAATATTAGCTCGTTCTGGAAAAAAAGTGTGACTTTCCAATGCTTCGCCCAGTTCGGCCACCGGCGCCGTGCGTATATCGTTGACTTGCAATACCGCGTGGGGATTGCCCATCGACACGGCGCCGAAAGCTTTTTCGCTATTGTTGACGGTGACGGTATAAAAACGAGATTCTTCCTCGGCTTTGAGCGGAATTTGTTTCGGATCATGCCTTGGAATACCCATGTTTACGGTCACAAAACCTTGCTGGTCCAGGTGCAGCAATAATTGACCGGCGTCGGTGTCGACCGTGATATCGGTTTTGTCGGTCAATTGCTTGTCGTGAACGAAACGGGCGAAACAACGGGCGCCATTGCCGCATTGGGCGACTTCGCTGCCGTCGGCATTGAAAATCCGGTATTTGAAATCAGCATTGTCGCTGACCGGTTTTTCCACTAACAAAAGCTGGTCGAAACCGATGCCGAAATGGCGGTCGGCCATGAAACGGATTTGCTCGACGGTTAAGAAAGGCCGTTGATTAATGGCGTCGATAACGACAAAGTCGTTACCGAGTCCGTGCATCTTGGTGAAATGAATCATCGCTGCGGTCACGCCTGATTAGTTTACGGAAGTAAGTGTTCGCCTGCCCACAGTTGCGGGATCGATTCGCGTTCGCGAATCAGATGCGTTGTCGAGCCATCGACCATGATTTCGGCAGCGCGCGGACGGGAATTGTAATTGGAACTCATGGTAAAGCCATAGGCGCCGGAGGAGCGCACCGCCAGCAGGTCGCCCGGCTCGAGACTGAGGCTTCGATTCTTGCCGAGAAAATCGCCGGTTTCACAGACCGGACCGACGATGTCCCAGTTTGCCAACTCGGAGCTGGAGCCTTGTTGGACTGGAATGATGTTTTGCCAGGCGCTGTATAAGGAAGGGCGCACCAGGTCGTTCATCGCCGCATCGACGATGGCGAAATTCTTTTCCGCAGTCGGTTTCAGATATTCCACCCGGGTCACCAGGATGCCGGCATTGCCGGCAATGGCGCGGCCCGGTTCCAGCAAAGTCTCAAGATCGTGTCCGGCCAGCCTGTCCAACACGGCTCCGACATATTCCGCCGGTTGCGGCGGCTGTTCGTCTTTGTAGCAAATGCCCAAGCCGCCGCCCAGGTCGAGATGCCGGAGTTCGATGCCTTCCGCCCGCAGTGCATCGACTACGGCCAGTACGCGTTCCAGGGCGTCCAGGAAGGGACGGGTTTCGGTCAATTGGGAACCGATATGGCAATCGATGCCGGCGATTTCGATATTGGACATTCGCGCGGCTCGGCGGTATTCGTGCAAGGCTTGCTGTATGTCGATGCCGAACTTGTTTTCTTTGAGGCCGGTCGAAATATAGGGATGGGTTTTGGCGTCGACATCGGGATTGACCCGGAAGGAAACCGGTGCGATGACGCCCAGTTCTCCGGCGAGACGGTTGATGCGGTCCAGTTCGCCGCTGACTTCGATGTTGAAGCAGCGAATCCCCGCTTTCAGGGCGGCCAGTATTTCGTCTTCTCGTTTACCGACGCCGGAGAAGACGATTTTATCGGCGCTGCCGCCGGCGGCCAGCACCCGTTCCAATTCTCCCTGTGACACGATATCGAAGCCGGAACCCAGGCGGGCCAGCAGGTTCAGGATGGCGATGTTGGAATTAGCCTTGACCGCATAGCAAATTAAGTGGGGATGGCCGGCAAATGCCTGGTCGAAGGCGCGCCAGTGCCGTTCCAGCGTGGCGCGGGAATAGATGTAGCAGGGAGTGCCGTAGCGCTCGGCGATTTCGGCGACGGCGACATCTTCGGCAAACAAGCGCTGGTCGCGGTAATTGAAATGATCCATCGTTATTGGTCTTCCTCTTGCTCTTCGGGAACATAAATGGGGGGCTTTTCGTCAGGCAGATAAAGCGGCCCGGTTTGGCCGCAAGCCTGCAGTACGAGGGCCGAAATAAATACGGCCAGGAGTAACTTATCTTTCATGGATTTTCGCTATAAATCAGTTCGGGCAGCCAGGTGGCCAATTGCGGCCAGAATGCCAGGATGCCCAGCATTAGTAATTGAATGGCGATGAACGGAACGACGCCGCGGTAGATTTGCCCGCTGCTGATTTCCGCCGGCGCCACGCCGCGCAAATAGAACAGGGCGAAACCGAAGGGCGGTGTCAGGAAGGATGTTTGCAGGTTGATCGCGATCATGATCCCCAGCCATACCGGGTCCAGGCCCATTTCCAGCAACACCGGTCCGACGATCGGCACGATGACGAAGGTGATTTCGATAAAGTCCAGCACGAATCCCAACAGAAACATCACCAGCATGACGCAGAACATCGCGCCGAATTGACCGCCGGGCAGATCGGACAGTAGATCGACGATCAGCTCCTCGCCCTCGAATCCACGGAACACCAGGGAAAACAAGGCGGCGCCGATCAGGATCATGAATACCATGCTGGTGACCTGGGTCGTACTCTGCATGACGTCCAGCAATCTTTGCCGGTTCAGTTGACGCTTGATCAGCGCCAATAGTATGGCGCCGGTCGCGCCGACCGAGGCGGCCTCGGTCGGCGTCGCCAGTCCGCCCATGATTGAACCCAATACCGCGACAATCAAGAGCAAAGGGGCCGCCAGGCTTTTAGTCACGCGCAGGTAAAAGCCGTTCTCTCTCGGTTTTCGGTCGGGCGCCGGCATCGCGGTCGGCGACAGCCAGGCCGTCAGGAAAATATAGAGCAGGTAAAGAAAGACCAGGGCCAGTCCGGGTAGCAGCGCGCCGGCAAACAGGTCGCCCACCGACACGGTTTCCGGGGCGAACACCCCCATATTCAGTTGCGCTTGTTGATAGGCGGTGGAAATGACGTCGCCGAGCAATACCAAAACAATTGAGGGTGGAATGATCTGGCCCAGAGTGCCGGAGGCGCATATCGTGCCGCAGGCGATGGCGGGGTTGTAGTGATTGCGTAGCATCGTCGGCAACGACAATAGCCCCATCGTGACGACCGTGGCGCCGACGATACCCGTGCTGGCCGCCATCAGCATGCCGACCAGTGTCACCGCGATGCCGAGACCGCCACGGAGCGAGCCGAACAGCTCCGCCATCGTTTCCAGCAAGTCCTCGGCGATGCGCGCCCGTTCCAACATCACGCCCATGAATACAAATAAAGGCACGGCGATCAGAGTTTGGTTGTTCATGATGCCGAACAGACGATTGGGCAAGGCGCTTAAAAAAGCGGAGTCGAACAGATCGAATTGTATACCGACACCGGCGAATAGCAGCGCGGTGCCGCTCAGGGCGAAGGCGACCGGGTAGCCGGTCAAGAGAACGACGAAGACCGCCGCGAACATCCATAAAGCCATGCTGTTGTCCATTTATTGCGCCTCCCGTGAATTTTGCCCCAATGCGATCAGCAGGTTGCGAACAAATTGGGCGAGTCCTTGTAGGATCAGCAAGACGGCCATGACGATGATACAGCTTTTCAACAAAAACAGGCCGGGCAGTCCGCCGGAATTGCGCGAACCTTCCAAAATTCGCCAGGAGTCGGCCACGTATTCCCAACTGCTCCAGATGATAAAAACGCTGACCGGCAGAAGCAGCAATAACGAGCCCAGGCAATCGATCCAGGCGCGTGTCTTTGCGCCACAGCGCTGATAGAAAATATCGACCCTGACATGGCGGTCGTGTTTAAGGGTGTAGGCCGCGCCGAGCATGAAGACCAGTGCATGCATGTAAGCGACCGATTCTTGCAAGGAAACCCAGCCTAAATCAAAGGCGTAACGAAGGACGACGATGACAAAGGTGACAAGGACCATGCCTAATGTCAGCCAGGCGACGCTTTTGCCGATCCATTCGTTGATCTGGTCGATAAAACAGATGCAGCGCTTGCTGAAGGTGATGCAGCAGGACATAGGACAACCGATTGGAAAAATTCGCTAATTTTAACCGAAAACCCGATCAAGCTGTATTTTCCTTCACGGAATCTTTGTCGGTCGCTTTCTTATTGGGTGTATGCGCGGTCTGTGCCAGACTGAGTAATAATTCGGTCGCCCATAGCGGAATCATCAATAACAGCATGGTGGCCACGGCGAAAAAACCGGGATTCATGCTGTGGGCAAGCCACCAGGAAGCCAGGCTGCTGCACAGAATGCGGATGGGGTTGGGGAGTGTGACCGGTTGCATAAGCGTTTTGTAACCAATGACCAAAATAAACGGCCGTTGTGATGCCGCCGAAGGCCAGGCGGCGATTTGTCGACAATCAATTGTTGAGGATTACGACTCTATTGCGTCCGCCTTTTTTGGCCTGATACATGGCTTTATCGGCGGCATCGACCAATTCTTGATAATTTTTATACTTGGGATGGTACATCACGATACCGATGCTGACCGTGAGTGCTTGATTGCGAAAGCGATGGCGTAACGCGATGCCTTTTGCCTCGATTTTTTGACGCAGTCTTTCCGCGTATTGATAAGCCCCGGATTGACCGCTATTGCGCAATACGAACAGAAACTCCTCGCCGCCGTAACGGCCGACGAAATCGCCGCTACGGGTAATCTCGCGTAGGATATCGGCGACAATCTGCAAAGCCACGTCGCCCGCTTGATGTCCGCAGTTATCGTTGAGCACCTTAAAGTAATCGATATCGAGAAAACCGACGGCAATTTGGCTTAAGTTTTTCGTTTCTTCCTGAAAAATGGTTTCCAGATAATCGATCAACATCCTTTTGTTGGACAGGCCGGTCAGCGGGTCGCGTTTAGCCTTGGATTTCTCTTCCTCGAATTGTTTGGCATTGTGCAAGGCCGAACCGAGTTCATTGGCTATCGGCGTGATTTTAGGTAGGATTTGGGTCGGGATGTGGTTTTTACTGCGGATATTATCGGCATAGAGTAAACCGGTGATGCGATTATTGCGTAGAACCGGAATGGCAATGAATTCATCGACCCCAAGTTGCGTAAGCAATTTTGTATTTTTATTGAAGCGGCCGGAAATCAGGTCGGCCTGCTGTGTTCTGAGGCAAGTCACCAAGTCGCCGACCATGTGTTCCAGCTTGATTTCGAAGTGTTCGGCGCTTTCGCTTTCCGGCCAGAAATAGGTTGCCATCAGACTGCGTTGCTTAGCCGTCATATTCAGCATCAGCACCCGATCCAATCCGAAAGTTTCGCCGATAGCCTGCAAAGTACGCGGAATGAAAATCTCGGGATTCAGGCTCTGATGGGGGATGGTCAGATTGTTAAGAAAGTTAATCGGATCTTCCGGGCGCTTTTGCTCTACCGGTAAGTGCATGGTTGAATTCGTTTGGCTTAGAGCAATCGAGGTGTGAACCAAGTTGGCGCGCAGTTGATTGAGTCCGGGGAAAACGATGCCGTAAAATTGTGCGGTTTGTTGCATGTCGCGGTCGACATGTTCGAGTAAATCTTCCAAATCGATTTCTTGCAACGGGATGATTTCAAGAACCGTGGCTGGTAAATGCGGTGGTGTATTAGAGACAAAGGAACCGATGCCATGCAGCCAGGCCAAATAATTGGCGAATCCGACAATAGCGATTTCTTTTTTGTATTTGACGGATAGATTGTCGGCGATTTCGTCGGAATTATGATAAGCGGCTACCGCAGTAATGATCTCCGGCAATTGCCAATCGCGACAAAAAACATAGCCCACCTGTTCGTGGGTTACGCCATAGAAATCCAGTTCGCTTTTCAATAATGACGGCGTATCTTGAGCGTAATTACCGATGAAATTGCTGTAATTGATGATACCGTAATTCTCCAGCACCAATTTTCCAATGTCGTGTATCAAGCCAGCCGTATAAAGAATTTCCGGGTCGGGGTAATTCATTTTCTCGGCGAGTTTGGCGCTGAGTGAGGCGACAAACAGACAGTGTTGCCAGAAAAACAACAGATCGAAACGCTTGCTGCTTTGGTCTTTAATCAGCGTGTTGTAAAACAATAGTTTGAGCGCCAAGTTATGGATGCAGGAAAAACCGAGCAAAGTGATCGCTTGCGGTAACGAAGTAATTTCCTGGGGGAAACGGTACATCGCCGAATTGACGGTTTTGAGTATTTCGGTAGCCAGCGCCGGTTCTGTTTCGATTACCGTGGTTAAGTCTCTGACATCGGCGTTATCATCGTTAATCAGTTTAAGTAATTTGACGGCCGCGGCTGGAATCAACGGCAACAGCTCTCTTTGCTGGGCCAGGATCAGATAGACGCTATCTTTAAGTATGTCGTTATCTTGCGACGCGCTGTTCATGTTGGAATGAAAGTAAAAGCCTAATTAAAAACATGGCATGGCTGATTTTTCCATGACTTCCCTAGCATATATAGCATAAGCTCATGGTGTGGGGAGAAATAGTTTCGGCCTCCCAGCTTGTTCGCTTGAAACAAAGCGGGAAATAAAGTTTAGAGCAAAGTATAGGCCGTTCTTGTCATAATTTTTTCAATATCACCATGGTATGATAGTGAAGTCGATCAAAATAATATAAATCGAAAGGTTATCCTGTTGGCCCGACATCTTTTGCTCTCATGGCGGGCGAGTTTTTATCCATACATAGACATGTCCGCGACCAATTTATGCTATGAATTGCCTGAAAACCTCAAGGCAGAAAAGTTTATTTCCAAACTCGGCAACAAAACCGATTTGGAAATCGCAACGCAAGAGTATTCGCTGAAAAAGTTTTATGACAGTTTCGATTGGCGGCTTTTCAATGCAGGCATGCTGTGCGAATTGAATCAATCGAAATCCTCGTCGCTACTGAATTTCGTTCATCTAAAGGATGGCCAAGTAATCGTCTCCGCGCTGCTGGATGAAGTACCGACGTTTGCCGCTGATTTCGACGATCAGAAGATTAGAACAATGCTGGAACCGATTCTGGAGATGCGGGCGCTACAGTCGTTAACCTCCTTGTCTTATCGGGCCTATCGCATCAATATCTTGAACAAGGAACGTAAAACCACGGTGCGCCTGATACTCGAGGATTACGAATTGTTGCCGGCGCGTATTTATGTGCAGCCCATCAGGGGCTATGACAAGGCGGCGAGACGAATCGGCAACCTGTTAGAAAAAAAAATCGAATTAAAGGTCCCGAAAAAAACGCTGTTAAACGCCGCGTTGAAACTGCAAGGGCGTCGGCCGCAAGATTACTCTTCCAAACTGACGCTGCAATTGGATCCCAAGATGCGTGCCGATATATCCTGCAAATATATTTACAGCTCGTTGTTGAGGACAATTAAAATCAACGAAGGCGGCACGATTGCTAATGTCGACAGCGAATTTTTGCACGATTTCAGGGTCGCCGTCAGAAGAACTCGGGCCGGCTTGAGTCAATTAAAAAATATTTTGCCGGCAGAGGCTACTAGACAATTTGCCGATTATTTTGCCTGGTTGGGGCAAATCACCGGTCTGCCGCGCGATATGGATGTCTATCTGCTGCACTTCCCCAATTATCAGCAAAGCTTGCCGCCCGACATGAGAAAGGATATCGAACCTCTGCGGGATTTTATCCGGCGTAAGCAACAGAACGCCCAACAGGAATTGGCGGCGAAACTTCGCTCGCCCGCCTACTTGAGTAAACTGCAGGCGTGGGAGGATTACCTTAAGGAAACGCCGGCGAAAAAACCGGCGGAAAACAATGCAACATTGCCGATCAAGCAGGTTGCCGACAAACGGATTTGGAAGGTCTATCAACGGGTCTTGAAAGAAGGCAACGCTATCGATGAGCAATCGCCGGCCGAAGCGCTGCATGCCTTGCGTAAAACCTGTAAGAAATTGCGCTACCTGATGGAATTTTTCCAGAGCCTCTACCCCGCGAAAAAAATCGGCAAAATGATCAAGGCTTTGAAGAATTTTCAGGATATTCTCGGAGATTTTCAGGATTATGAAGTACAGGAGAAAACCTTGAAGACATTCGCCGAGGAAATGATGGCCGAGCAGGCGCCGGCCGATACGTTCATCGCCATGGGGGTGTTGGTGCAGAACCTGAAACAAAAAAGAGACGAGGCGCGAAAGGAATTTGCCGGCCGCTTCGAACAATTCCAGCAGGAGCAAAATCAAGCGGCATTCGCCGAGTTGTTTGCCGGGAAAGGAGGAGCTGCATGACCATTATTGCCGCTTATAATATCAAGGGAGGCGTGGGCAAAACCTCGACGGCGGTGAATCTGGCCTATTTGGTCGCGGAGCAAGGCCATAACACGCTGCTTTGGGACTTGGATCCGCAGGGGGCCAGTACCTATTATTTCCGCATCAAGCCCAAGATTAAAGGCGGCAGCCGGGAATTGATCGCCGGCGAGCGCGAACTCGATGGCTTGATCAAAGGGACCGATTTCGACAATTTGGACCTGTTGCCGGCCGATTTTTCCTTTCGCAATCTGGACCTGGTTTTGGATGCCCGCAAAAAACCTACTCGGCGGCTACAAAAGCTGCTGAAGCCCTTGTCCCAGGAGTACGATTATATTTTCCTCGATTGTCCTCCCAACATTTCGCTGTTGTCGGAGGCCGTGTTCGAGGCGGCCGATGTTTTATTGTCGCCGATCATTCCGACGACCTTGTCGATAAGAACCTTGCAACAATTAAAAAAATTCATTAAGGACAACAAGCTGAAAAATCTGACGCTGATGCCTTTCTTTTCGATGGCCGACCGGCGAAAAAAAATGCATCGCGACATCATGGAACATTTGGCGGAGAAATACCCCGAATTGCTGACGACGGTGATCCCCTATGCCAGCGATATCGAACGCATGGGGCTAGAACGCATGCCGGTTCACGGTTTTGTCAGGAAAAGCCGCTCGACCGAGGCTTATCGGGCATTGTGGCGGGAAATCGAGTCTTTGCTGGATGGCTAGGGGGCGGGCGGAAATGGCCGTCGCTAAAATCACCCCGATCAATCGTTTTCCAGATCTTCGTAGGCCTCATCGCGAAAGCGGGGCGTGCAGACGGCCAGAAAGATTAGATCCTCTTCGCCGATGTTACTGATGCGTTGCCGGCACATCGGTGGAATCAGCACGATGTCTCCGGCCGTTACTTTTTGCGGATGAAGAGCGCCCACTTCAACGCGGCCGATGCCGCTCAGCACGATATAACGCTCGACGGTGCCCCGCAGCCGATGCCAGCGGGTGGTCACGCCGGGCTCGACCCGGGCCTTGGCGATCGAAGCTGCGTCATCGTCGCGGTTATTGGACAGTTCGGTGATGAAGCATAATTCTTCGGTGAAAAATTCGTTTCCCAGATTTTGTTTTTTTATCGCGGCTTTCATGAGTATTCGTGATTTGTAAGGCGCTTGGGTTGCTTGTTTGCAAGAGCGGCCAAGGCCTGTTGCAAGAGACGCCAATGCCGCTCTTCCCCGGGCAGGCCGAAACGCAGGCTCGACGGATGCTGGAACAAGCGGGTCAAGA
This sequence comes from Methylomarinum vadi, assembly GCF_000733935.1. Taxonomy (NCBI): domain Bacteria; kingdom Pseudomonadati; phylum Pseudomonadota; class Gammaproteobacteria; order Methylococcales; family Methylococcaceae; genus Methylomarinum; species Methylomarinum vadi. Next base: position 2,319,745 of record NZ_JPON01000001.1, on the reverse strand, counting down.
TGCCCCGTTCAGCAAGAAAACGGTGAATTTCTGCGGCCTGTTCGGAGGGTATCCATTGAAACAAATCGGTGCCGCCGGCGGGCTGCAACCCGTATGCCGACAACAATTGCCGCAATCGTCGTGCTTGACCAAGCAATGCCGCGCGGGTCTGTTGTTGCCATTGACTGTCCTTAAGGGCTTGGGTGGCGATATAGCGGGATGGGTGGCTTATCGCCCAGGGGCCGAGGTTGTCGTTGAGTCGTTGCAACAATGCCGGCAGCCCGATCACGAAGCCGCAACGGATACCGGCCAGGCCGAAGAACTTGCCCAGCGAACGCAGGACAATCAGCCCTTCCTCAACGGGATGGGCGGTCAGGCTTTTCTCCAGGCGGCTGTCAATAAAGGCTTCGTCAATAATCAGCCAGCCTTGGCGCTTTTGCAGCAAGCGGTGCCAGTGTAATAATTGCTCAGGTTCGAACTCCTGTCCGGTGGGGTTGTTGGGATTGACGATAATCAGCACATCCAGGTCCGTCAGCGCATGTTCGATATCGGCTGGCTCGAGCTCGATGACTCGATGGCCGGTTTCGCGCCAATTGGCGGCATGCTCGGCATAGGCCGGACGGAGAACGCCGACGCGCGAATGACCCCGTAGTAACGGCAGTGTCTGGATGGCGGCTTGAGAGCCCGCGACCGGAAGTATCGAGTCGTTTCGATAATAGGCTTGGGCGACCTCCAGCAAGTCGTCGTCGGCTTCCGGCAAGCGTTGCCAGCACTCAGGCGGCAGCGACGGGACCGGCCAGCCGTTGGGGTTGATGCCAGTCGACAGGTCTAGCCAAGCCGACAATGGGATTCGAAAGCGTTGCGCCGCCGCACGTACATGGCCGCCGTGTTCAAGCAAGGGAGTCTCCGATGGCGATGATGAGGAGCCAACAGAACAAGGTTTTGTCGATTAGGCGGTTGGCTCTGTCGATGTCGTGATTGTGCGTTGCTTTGTCGGTGCCGAAATGGATTTTGTTTTTCAAGCGTCCGTGATAATAGGCCGGGCCGCCCAAACGAAGGTCCAATGCGCCGGCGCCGGCGCACATCACCGGTCCGGCATTGGGACTGTCCAGATGTTCGGCTTGCCGCCGCCAGCAGTCCAATGCCAAACGGGCATGACCAAGCAGGGCATAACTGAACGCGGTCAATCGGGCCGGCAGCCAATTCAACGCATCGTCGCAGCGGGCCGCCGCGCGGCCGAAATATAAATAGCGTGAATTTTTGTAACCCCACATGGCGTCGAGGGTATTCGTCAAGCGATATAGCAATGCGCCTGCTGGGCCGGCGGCGACAAACCAGAACAGCGGCGCGAACACGGCATCGGCACCGTTTTCCAGTACCGATTCGATCGTCGCTTTGCGTATGTCTTCCTCGCCCATCCGGTCGGTTTCGCGACTGACGATATAGCCCACCGCTTGCCTTGCCGCTGGCGGGTTTTGCTGTTGCAGATGATGAAGGATCGTTTCTGCGTGGCGTTTAAGGCTGTTGGCCGCGATACAAAAATATAGGGCCAAAGCGGGCAAGATGCTATCCAACATAGGTAATTGCATGAGGAGGAACAATAAGGCGGTCAACGGCATGACGGTCAAACAAAACGCCAGTAAACCGGCGATTTGTTGTCGTCGCGGCGATTGCTCAGGACGGCGCAAGCGTCGTTCCATATAGTCGGCCAGCTTGCCGAAGGCAATCAATGGATGATGTTTTCGGGGCTCTCCTAGCCAGTGGTCCAATAGAATCGCTAAAATTACATTGCTTGTTAACGTCATGAAGTGTCCGATTGCGTTCGGATGCGCACAATGCCATATTCCGCATTGAATTTCAAATCAACTAAAGAGACGGCTGTTTAACGAAACTATGCAAACCAATACGATTATGGTTCAGGGAACGACCTCGGATGCCGGCAAGAGTGCCTTGGTTACGGCCTTATGCCGATATTATCGGCGTCGCGGTGTCGCGGTGGTACCGTTCAAACCGCAGAATATGGCGTTGAATAGCGCGGTAACGGTCGATGGCGGCGAAATCGGCAGGGCCCAGGCGGTGCAGGCGGCGGCGTGCGGCTTGCAACCCCATACCGACATGAATCCGGTGCTGTTGAAACCCAATTCGGACAAGACCGCCCAGGTTATCGTTCATGGCAAGGCGCTGCGGAATTTGTCCGCGGAGCGCTATCATCATTATAAAAAACAAGCGAAAGGCGCGGTGTTGGAATCCTACCGGCGTTTGCTGGCGCACTATGAAAAAGTCATCGTCGAAGGAGCGGGCAGTCCGGCGGAAATTAATCTGCGCGAGGGCGATATCGCCAATATGGGCTTTGCCGAGGTGGCCGATTGTCCGGTCATTTTGATAGCCGATATCGATCGCGGCGGCGTGTTTGCCCATATTGTCGGCACATTGGAATTGCTGTCGCCAAGCGAGCGCAAACGGGTAGTCGGTTTCGTGATCAATCGCTTTCGTGGTGATATCGCATTATTACAACCCGGGCTCGATTGGTTGGAACAAAAGACCGGCAAACCGGTGCTGGCCGTGTTGCCGTATTTGCCGGATTTGTTTCTGGAAGCGGAAGATTCATTGGCCGGTAAGCTTCAGAGTAAACAAGGTGAGGACTTATTTAACATCATCGTGCCGGTTTTGCCCCGGATTAGCAACCATACCGATTTCGACCCCTTGCTGTTACATGAAGGCTTGAGCGTCGGTTTTCACAAACAGCCGCCACAAGGCGGCGCCGATCTGGTGATCCTACCCGGCAGCAAGTCGGTGCGCGATGATCTTGACTGGTTGCGCCAAAACGGCTGGGATGTTTTCATTAACAGGCATTTGCGCTACGGCGGCAAGGTATTGGGCGTTTGTGGCGGCTATCAAATGTTAGGCAAGAAAATCCACGATCCGCTGGGAGTTGAAGGCGAGCCGGGTTCCAGCGACGGCTTGGGGTTATTGGATATTGCAACGACGTTGATGCAGGAAAAACAATTGCAGCGCTCGGAAGGTTTTTTTCATGGTGACGGTAGCGCCGTCTCGGGCTATGAAATCCATATGGGGACGACTATTGGTGGCGACACCGCCAGACCGGTGCTTTGTTTGCAAGGCAGGAATGACGGAGCCAGATCTGGAGACGACCTGGTGATGGGAACTTATTTACACGGGTTATTTGATTTGCCCACCGCCAGTCAGGCAATATTGGCTTGGGCTGGATGTCGGCGGCATAATGCGATAGATTTAGACGCGTTACGGGAACAGGGCATCAACCATATCACCGATGCCCTGGAGCAGTATTTCGATTTTTCTCGATTGGAAGTGATGATAACAAGAGTAACAGAGGCGGGTGAAGCCGGGCGGAGAGTCGCCGCGTTTCAGCCGGAACAATTATTAGATGAGGTCAAGGGTGAAATATGAATGAAAAAGTGGATTATCTTGATAAATTTAAACAGATCGATTATGTCGATATCCTAAAAAAAAGCGGGTGTTGGTTGGCTAAAAAAATCCGGGACAACGACTATTGGAATAACCGGTTCGATCGCTTCGCGCGATTTGCCTCGCATTTATCGGGCCGTCCCCTGGCTTTCAATATCGCATTGCTGGTGATTCTTTCCTGGGTTGTGACCGGGCCGTTATTCGGTTTTAGCGATACCTGGCAATTGATCATCAACACGGCAACGACGATCGTGACCTTTTTGATGGTGTTCCTGATTCAGCATACGCAAAATCGCGACACGGAAGCATTACAGGTCAAGTTGGACGAATTAATACGCTCGATCGATGGGGCCAATAATTCCTTGCTGGATCTTGAGGAACTGGAGGAGAGGGAGTTGGGTGTTTTGCGTAAACAATATACCGAGCTGGCTCGTCTGGCCAGGGAGGAAGGGGGGCAAGACAATGAGTAAGCGAGCCTGTTAATGACGATTTGCCATGCATAGCTAAATTTCCGTTAGGCATAAAAAAAGGCCCTTGCGATGCGAGAGCCTTTTTGGCGGAATATTCAGGCTTTATTGAGGCTGAACATTCGTTGCAGTCAAACCTTTGGGACCAGATTCAATTTCGAATACAACCGCTTGGCCAGGTGATAGAGTTTTAAAACCTTCACCTAAAATCACTGAATGATGGACGAAGACGTCTTCGTTACCTTCAGAAGGCTCGATAAATCCAAAACCTTTGGTGTTGTTAAACCACTTTACGGTACCTGTTGCCATTTGGAAAACTCCTAACAAAATAAAACTTTAGTTACACAGAACGACAATATTGAGAACCCGAAATCACTTAGGGCTTGCCCGCCATGGCTCCTGCTGAGTAGGCAATGGATCTCCCGCCGTGGTCGAAGGTTTTGTAATTCAACATCTGTTATCTGATCGCGGCTTATTTTACTTCTATTTATTGGGGAAAGCTATTGCCAGCGGCCAAAAATACTTCATTTCTTTGCTTGATCAAGTATCCCTTGTGCTTTGCAGCGAAATAAAGTATCAAGTCTAACGACTAAAAAGAGCAGCAAAGTGTGGGGCCATGATTATGGCGAGAGCGGTGGCAATTATCAATGATAGTCGCCAGTTTCTAGACGGTTAGCGTATCGCGGTAAACAAAAGCCCCGATTAGGGGCTTTTGTCGTCGGCAGTCAAGGTTAAGGCGCGATGATCACTTCATTGCTGAAACCGGAATCACCATTGCTGTTATGGGCGCTCACCTTATAGTGAATGGCGTTACTTTCCAGTGGGGTGGAGAAAGGCGCGGTGTCGGTTGTGGCAAACGGCGTCTCTGGATATATGCAGCTAGTCGTTTTGTTTTTTCCCTTACCGGATGTGACTTCCTCGCAGCGCCATACTTTGTAGCTTTCAAGACTATTGCTCGACCACTTTAATTGGACTGTACCGTTGACCGATTTGTCCTTTCCGCGTCCGCTGATGATTTTATCAACGCTGTAAGTCAAGCTAGGCGCTTCCGGCAGGATATTATTCGGATCTATTACCGTCATCACGATTGAAGCACTATCGGATAAGCCGGCTTGGTCCGTGACCGTTAATGTTACCGTGTAAGTGCCGGCCTCATTGTAATTGTGACCGGGAGAGGCCAGTGTCGAAATGGTTCCGTCGCCAAAGTCCCAATTAAAACTTAAGACATCATCTTTGTCAGGGTCAAAAGAGCCGTCGCCGGAAAATGAGACAGACAGGCCTTCTTTGTTGTCAAGAGCGGCCGAAGCAATTGGGGCGTCGTTGACTGCAATGACATTGATCGTCACAGTGGCGCTGCTTTTTCCGCCAAAATTATCGGCGACTTGATAGACAAAACTGTCGCTGCCGTTGAAGTTCGTTTGGGGGGTGTATATAACGATTCCGTTGTTGTTGGCGACTGTGCCGTGCAGAGGGGCGGATTGAATCGAAAAGGTCAACGGGTCGCCCTCGGCGTCCTCGGCCAGCGTTGAGAGATCGAGGGTTGTGCCGTTATCCTCCTGGATATCGATGCTGGTATCGCGGCTTTGAGGCGAAGCATTGACCTCGGTTGTCGCGCTGGCGCTGATGGATGGATTGGTTTCGTTGCCGTAACTATCCCGAGCGAGTACTTGGAAGCTGTAAGGCGTACCGGCTTGCAAGCCGGTCGCGGTAAATTGATCGGATGCTTGCCAGCCGCTATCGGCGCAACCTTCGAGACAGATAAAGCGGTACTCCACGGCGCCGGAATCGTCAGTGGCAGTAGCCGCCTGCATGCTGATACGGTCACGCGCTTGCGCAAACGGAGCGACGCTCCAACTCATCGGGTCGGGATTGGGCGGTGTATCGTCAGTCGTCGGACTGAATGGTACGACGCTACCGGAGATGTAATATTGTCCGAGACTGCCGTAATCCGAATAAGGCGTGACATTGTTGCCGACGCCGCTGATGGACAACAAATATTGGCCGCTTGCGACGGTGGTTACGATCTGGGCATCGGTTTCGTCTAGCGGATCGCTTTCGGCAATTATCTGGCCGTCCCAGTTATAAAGGGAGGCTTGGATGTCCAGGTTGGCGCCGCGGCGGGAACTGCGGTAGAAAGATTCCCAGGCTGGCGTCACGGTGATCGATAGCGGTCCCGCGCCGGCGTCGAAGGCAAAGAAATCGACGTCATCGCGGGTTTCGATGATGCCTTTATTGTCCGGCGCCAAGTTATACGGGTCGGTTTCCGGCGACGTGACCGGAATAGTGCCGTTAATGTCGATATATAATGGCGTGGGGCTGGACATATTGTTGCCGTGGTCATCGCTGCGGAATGTTAACCGGTCGGCAATTAAGGCGATGTCGTCCTGTGTTTGCGTAGCGTCGGTGTATTCCCCTTTGCTCCATTGGGTGACATTGTTGTAATAGCCGACCCCCATGATGGGCGCCCAGGAAACGAAACCGCTGCCGTGCCCCGAATAATAAGACGCCGTGGAGGTTCCGTCATGCGACAAACTTAAATTATGGCCCATTTCATGTGCGGCCGCCTCGGCGATATAGGGAGGAAAGGAAGCCAAATTATTGTAATAAACCAGCGCTGGCGAATAATAACTGGCGTAACTGCTGCTCCCCCAGACATTGACGTAAGCGACGCCGCCGGCCGTGGCGTAAGGCATGTCGTTGTTCGAGGCATCCTTATTGCGGGTAATCAGGATGCGGCCGGTGGTAGGCCCGAAACTGGCAGGTTGTTCGGTAGTGACGTCGACATTGAAAGGGGCGAAATCTTCCGCGACACGGTGCCAGATTTCGGCGATTTGTGCTAGCTCCATATTGCTGAATGAACTGTTGTCGCCATCGGTGTCGAACGGCAGGGTATCTATGCTGCCGGAACCCCCATTCCAGGCCGTGCCGCTGAGCGTATGGCCATCCACATCGATAAAAATGACATTGGTCGCGCCCGGTTTACTGTGTAGCTTGAATGTGTCGGCCGGCGCAATCGATTGAGGCGCATCGGTGCTGTCAGCGGCGCTATCGGCCAGTTCGGTCATGTCGAACGTGTCGCCGTACAGTACCCCGCCTTCGTCGTCGATTTGCAGATGTTTTAAATCATGGTCGCCGAAGGTAAAGGAATGTAGCCAGTTTAAGGCCTTTTGTCGTTTATTAACGGCCAGTTTTTTCAGTTTGGTTTTGACGTTGCTATTCGGCAGGTCTTCGATCGTGAACGGCATATTCTTGCCGTAGTGTTTGGTTGCGGCAGGGGTTGCGGCGGTGCCGAGCGGAGATAAGGCGAGAGCAATTGACGCTGTCAAAAGGGTAGTGTTGAAGGTTCTGGTTTTCATCGTAGCCTCGGAGTTCATAAAATAAGATATTGAAACGAACTCTATTGGCTCTAAAGAATTATTTTTGTTGAGAATGTCGCATTTCGGCTAACGCTTGATGGTTTTCGTCTGGCTTTGTGAGCGAGTTGACGGAGGTGTGTGCTCGGGCGAGAGAAGAATGCGGACAGGTCAACGATAAGCCATTGCTAGGTTATTGGATTGTTCGCTGAACTTTTAAAGCATGATCGGATTATTTTGACAGCGCTTTCCAGATACCGTAGAGGTAGTTGGCAATGCTGTGATCGGCCAATCGGCGGAAGGCGACTTTTTGGCTGAAAAATGGAATGGGTAACTGGGTAAACGGATAGAGCAAGCGCGCCTTAGTGCTGTCGCGTTGGATGAACCGGGCATCGGGGTTTTCCAACCAGTCGCCGGCGGCGGTGAAATATTGCAAGGTTTCGATATGTTGATAATCCATGATGTCTTTCAGCGGAACCCGCGTGACCAGATCGCTACAGTTGACGAAACGTTGGCTGTTGCTACCGGCGAAGGAAGCGCAAAAAACGCTGTCGCCGACCCGTGGCGAGGCGAAGGTATAAAGGCCGTGGGGGTTCAGGTGAGCGGCGGCGACGGTGGCAAGCGCTGCGCCCAGACTATGGCCGGTAATCCATAACATCTTGGTTTGTAGGTGGGGCCGTTGCAGTACCGATACGATTCGTTCCCAGCAGTCACCGCTGAGGGCGCCATAAAAACCGCCGTGCACCTTGCCTTTGCCGGGGAATTCGAGCGGATGTAGATAAGCGTCGGCCAGAACGTCTTTAAACTGATCCGGTTCGGTACCTCGGAATGTCAATATTACAGCATCGTCGTTGGCAACAATATAGGCCTGGGTGTCCTTGATTAACTTGCCGAAGCTGTCTTGTTCCTGGCGGTCGTCGATAAATGCTTCCAGGGTTAGTTGCATGCGTTGCAGGATAGGCAGGGCATCGCTTTCGTCATAGTAAGCCAAGTGGGAGAGGTTGCACAGCCACCAGGCATTTTTCAGTGATAGTTCTGTTGCGCGGGCGTTAAATTTCCATTCCGGGTCATGTTCGCTGAAAACCGGTAAACGTTCGCAGTGATAAAGCGCGTCACGGGTGAAATTCTGCCGCATAACAGGCCCTCTTAAAGTAGTAAGTCGAAAATCGTTGAACCAGTGTAGCCCAAAATCGACGCTGAATCATCTAGCTTGAAAAATGACCGGCATCGCCCCATCTTTAGTCATAACTTTACAATTTCATGAGGTACGCATAATGCGAATGGATAAATTAACCAGCAAGTTCCAGCAGGCGCTGGCCGATGCGCAAAGCCTGGCATTGGGCAAGGATCACCAGTTCATCGAGCCAGTGCATGTGATGAGCGCTCTGCTGGACCAAGAAGGGGGCAGCATCGGGCCGTTATTGACTCAGGCCGGCGCCAATGTCAATAGCGTGCGGGCGGAAGTCAATCAGGAATTGGCCCGCTTGCCGACGGTTTCTGGTACCGGCGGCGATGTGCAGTTGTCCAGCGAACTGTCCCGTATGTTGAATCTGACCGATAAACTGGCGCAGAAACGGAAGGACGCCTATATCTCCAGCGAGCTGTTTTTGCTGGCGGCTTGCGAAACCAGCGGTTTCTTGCAGAACCTGTTTAAACGCCAAGGTATCAGCAAGGAAATGCTGGAGAAAGCTATCGAAAATATTCGTGGCGGACAGGCGGTCGACGATCCCAATGCCGAAGACCAACGCCAAGCATTGAAAAAATACACCATCAACCTGACCGAAAGGGCCGAGCAAGGCAAGCTGGATCCCGTGATCGGCCGCGATGATGAAATACGCCGCACCATTCAGGTGTTGCAGCGGCGTACGAAAAACAACCCGGTCTTGATCGGCGAGCCCGGCGTCGGTAAGACGGCGATCGTCGAGGGACTCGCGCAACGGATCGTTAACGGCGAAGTCCCGGAAGGCATCAAGGGCAAGCAATTGCTGGCCCTGGACATGGCAGGTTTGATCGCCGGCGCCAAGTTTCGGGGGGAGTTCGAAGAGCGTTTGAAAGCGGTGTTGAACGACATCGCCAAACAGGAAGGCCATATCATCCTGTTTATCGACGAGCTGCATACCATGGTCGGCGCCGGCAAGGCGGAAGGGGCGATGGACGCCGGTAATATGCTGAAACCGGCGCTGGCGCGCGGCGAATTGCACTGTGTCGGCGCCACCACGTTGGATGAGTACCGCCAGTACATCGAAAAAGACGCGGCCCTGGAGCGGCGCTTCCAGAAGGTTTTGGTCGACGAGCCTAATGTCGAGGATACCATCGCCATCCTGCGCGGTTTGAAGGAGCGGTACGAGGTTCATCACGGTGTCGACATCACCGACCCGGCCATCGTCGCGGCGGCATCGTTGTCGCATCGTTATATCACCGACCGGCAGTTGCCGGACAAGGCGATCGATCTGATCGACGAAGCGGCTAGCCGAATTCGCATGGAAATCGATTCCAAGCCGGAAGCGATGGATAGGTTGGACCGGAAACTGATTCAGCTGAAAATTGAACGGGAGGCATTGAAAAATGAAAACGACCCGGCCTCGATAAAACGGTTGGAAATATTGGAAGGCGAAATCAGTCAGCTGGAGAAGGAGTTTTCCGATCTGGAAGAGATCTGGAAGGCGGAGAAGGCCGCTGTGCAGGGCTCGGCGACGGTCAAGGAAAAACTGGAACAGGCCCGGTTGGATTTGGAACAGGCCAGCCGCGCCGGCGATTTGACGCGGATGTCGGAGCTGAAGTATTCGACGATTCCTTCGTTGGAAAAGCAACTGGATTTGGCCTCGCAGGCGGAAATGCAGGATATGCGCTTGCTGCGGAATAAGGTGACGGACGAGGAAATCGCCGAAGTCGTGTCGAAATGGACCGGTATTCCGGTTTCCAAGATGATGGAAGGCGAGAAAGAGAAGTTGCTGCATATGGAAGAACAGCTGAGCAAACGGGTTATCGGTCAGCAGGAGGCGTTGAAAGCGGTCAGCAATGCGATCCGCCGCTCCCGTGCAGGTTTGGCCGATCCCAACCGGCCCAACGGTTCCTTCATGTTTCTGGGGCCGACCGGCGTCGGTAAGACCGAGTTATGCAAGGCGTTGGCCGAGTTTCTGTTCGATACCGAAGAGGCGATGGTGCGCATCGACATGTCCGAGTTCATGGAGAAACATTCGGTGGCCAGGTTGATTGGCGCGCCTCCCGGCTATGTCGGTTACGAGGAAGGCGGTTATTTGACCGAGGCCGTGCGGCGCAAGCCTTATTCGGTGATTCTATTGGACGAGATTGAAAAAGCTCATCCGGATGTATTCAATGTGCTGTTGCAGGTCTTAGACGACGGCCGTTTGACCGACGGTCATGGCAGAACCGTCGATTTTAGAAATACGGTAATCGTCATGACGTCCAATTTGGGGTCGGCGCGCATACAGGAATTGGCCGGCGAAGAGAATTATGCGTCAATGAAGGCGGCGGTGATGGAAATTATCGCATCTCATTTCCGGCCGGAATTCATCAACCGGGTTGATGAGACGGTGGTATTCCATCCTTTGGGACACGATCAGATCAGCGCGATTGCCAAGGTGCAGCTCGATTATCTGCGTGCCCGCCTACAGGAACGCGAAATTGGTTTGTCGGTCTCGGATGGGGCGCTCGATCTGCTGGGCGAAGCCGGTTTCGATCCGGTTTATGGCGCCCGTCCCTTGAAAAGGGCAATCCAGAATCAATTGGAAAACCCGTTGGCCAACGAGATTTTGTCCGGTCGTTTCGGCTCCGGGGACGAGATCAAGGTCGATGTCGAGGACGGACAATTGGTCTTCGCTAAATAACAGGGAGCTTGTGTTTGGCGCCTTTTAGCGAAAAGGCGCCAAATTAAACCATTGGATATTCATTCCTTGTGCTTTATAAGCCAATGACTGGCGTCGCGGCTGTGATTTCGGGGTCATTATGGCAGGCTAATCCTATCCAGAATATTCATCTTTCAATTCTGTCATAAAAGGGTAATATTACTTTGCTAAATTGAAACAGTTTTGACGTTACCAAATAATCATATATGACGAAATTGAATGTTCTGGTTATCGAGGATGAGGAGGCTATCAGGGAAATGCTGACCATGGTGCTGGAACAATCGGACTTTACTGTTTCTGCGGTGGAAAGCGCCGAGGAGGCGCAACAGGCATTAGCCGAAAAAATGCCGGATATTCTGTTATTGGATTGGATGTTACCCGGCGTTAGTGGTGCCGAATTTGCCAGGCGGTTGAAAAAGGACGATAGCTACAAGGAGTTGCCGATTATCTTGCTGACCGCCCGAGGCGAAGAGGAAGATAAAGTCAGGGGACTGGAAATCGGTGCCGACGATTACATCACCAAGCCTTTTTCGCCGAAGGAGTTGGTTGCCCGCATCAAGGCCGTGATGCGCAGAAGCGGTAAGAGCGGCGAAAGCCGACAAATCAAGTTGGGCGACTTAACCTTGGATACCGAACAGCATCGTCTAATGATAGATGGGACTTCGTTGGATGTGAGTCCCACCGAATTCAGGTTAATGCATTTTTTCATGCTCAATCCGGATAAGGTGTTCAGCCGTAGTCAATTATTGGACCAGGTCTGGGGACGCAGTGTCTATATCGAGGAACGGACCGTCGATGTGCATATCAGGCGTTTGCGCAAAATCCTGGCGGCTTATAATCGCGAGGACATGGTGCAAACCGTGCGCGGTTTTGGCTACCGTTTTTCCGTAACCGGTTAGGTGATGGACGATGGGGCGCTGGTGGTGGCGGGAAATCCATATCGTTTTGTTGCTGTTGCTCGCGGCGACCTTGCTCAGTGTTTTTATCGGCCATTTCACCGAAATCTGCTTATTCATCGCTATTTGTCTTCTGCTACGGCAAACATGGCACGTCAACGAATTGGAACACTGGTTGAGAGCCGGAGCGGTTGGCGACAACTTAACGGCCAAGGGAATCTGGGAAGACATCTATTTTCATCTGTATAAAATCAAAAAGACCGAAAAAAAGCGGAAAAAGAAACTGCGGAAAATGATCGACCAGTTTCGCCGCTCTACCAACGCTTTGCCCGATGCGGCAGTCGTTTTAGGCAAGCATGCCGAAATAGAATGGATTAACAAGGCCGCACGAGACGTGCTCGGTTTGAAAAAATCGGATAAAGGCCAACGCATTCCCAATCTGATTCGTTCGCCTCAGTTCAGTCAATATCTCAAGGAAAACGACTATACGCAAAAAATCAGCATCGCTTCGCCGGTCAATGAAAATATTATCCTGCAAATCACCATCGTCCCTTACGGGGCGGGCCTTAGACTATTGATCGCCCAGGACATTACTCATCTGAAAAACATGGAGCGGATGCGCAAGGATTTTGTTGCCAATGTTTCCCATGAATTACGGACGCCGTTGACGGTATTGAAAGGCTATCTGGAAACCCTGCAGGAAATGGGGGACGGTATGGCGGCCTATGCCCGATCGTTTCAGCAAATGTCCGAGCAAACCGAACGGATGCAGTTGCTGATCGATGATTTATTGTTATTGACTCGTTTGGAAACGCGGGAAAAACACTCGGAATGTGTCAATGTGCCGCAATTGCTCAGCCAGATTTGCCGGGAGGGCGATGCCATCGAAAATTCCGCCAGGCGTATTGAACTGACATTCGGATGCGACAAGAATCTGATGGGTGATCCCCAAGAGTTGCGCAGCGCCTTTACCAATTTAGTCATCAATGCGCTGAAATATTCGCCAGAGGAGAGTGTCGTCAGGGTGCATTGGCAGCTTTTAGCGGATGGTGGCGCCTGTATTGAGGTCGAAGACCGAGGTGAAGGCATTGCGGCCAATCATATCCCTCGAATCACCGAGCGTTTTTACCGCGTCGAGGGCAATCGTAGCCGTAAGATTAAAGGGACCGGCCTGGGTTTGGCGATTGTCAAACATGTGTTGGTGAGGCATGACGCCAAGCTGGAGATCCAGAGCGAACTCGGCAAAGGCAGTTGTTTTCGCTGCCTGTTTCCGCGTAAGCGCGTTTGCTGATTCTGAAATTCTTAATCCGCCATTCCAGCGCGGATAACCCCGACACCTTTCCACGATTAAACCTACTGTTGAAAATAAAATGTCGCCATGAATATTATAAAGTGCTAATATTTGGGGTGGTCGAATTTATCAGTCATGGGATAAAAAATTAAATGTCTGGCTGTTACAAAGCGATAAAAAGACTTATTCTTTAGATGGGACGGCGAAATTGTATGTACCGTTTCCAAGATTAAGTACAAGCATGGATGTATTAGAATGCGCTAACTAAATAATTCATTTGTTTGGAAGGAGTAGGTTATGATTTCAGAAGGGGTGGTTGAGTTATCACGATGGCAGTTTGCCGTCACTTCCATGTACCATTTCCTGTTTGTGCCGTTGACGTTGGGTTTGTCGTTCCTCCTGGCCATCATGGAGTCCACGTATGTGATGACCGGACGGCAAATCTACAAGGACATGACCCAGTTTTGGGGTAAGTTGTTCGGCATCAATTTCGCCCTTGGTGTCGCCACCGGTTTAACGATGGAATTCCAGTTCGGCATGAACTGGTCCTATTTCTCCCACTATGTCGGCGATATTTTCGGTGCCCCTTTGGCGATCGAAGGATTGATGGCCTTTTTCATGGAGTCGACGTTCGTCGGCCTGTTTTTCTTCGGTTGGGACAAGCTCAGCAAAGGCCAGCACCTCGTCATCACTTGGCTGGTGGCGTTGGGAACCAACCTGTCGGCCCTTTGGATTTTGGTCGCCAACGGTTGGATGCAAAATCCGGTCGGCGCCGAATTCAACTACGAAACCATGCGCATGGAAGTGGCGAGTTTCGCCGATCTGATTTTCAATCCCGCCGCCCAAGTCAAGTTCGTGCATACCGTTGCTGCCGGTTATACCACCGCTTCCGCGTTCGTACTCGGTATTAGCGCCTATTACATGTTGAAGGGAAGGGATGCGGCGTTTTCGCAGCGATCCTACACCATCGCCGCCGGTTTCGGTTTGGCGGCGGCGCTTTCGGTGATCGTATTGGGAGACGAGAGCGGTTATACCGATGGCGAGGTACAGAAAACCAAATTGGCGGCTATCGAGGCGGAATGGCATACCGAGGAACCGCCGGCGGCGTTCACCGCGATCGGTTTGCCGGATCAAGACAATATGAAAACCGATTTCGCCGTCAAAATTCCCTGGGTGCTTGGCTTGATCGGAACTCGTTCCATCGATGAACCTATTATTGGCATCAGCGAAATTCTGGAACATAACCGCGAGCGTATTCGCAGCGGCATTAAGGCCTATGCCTTATTGGAGCAGTTGCGAGGTAATGAAGGCGGTCCCGAGACAGTGGCGCAGTTCGAACAGGTCAAGGCCGACCTAGGTTATGGATTATTGTTGAAGCGCTGGACCGACCACGTCGTTGATGCCACCGACGAACAGATCGAAATGGCGGCGCAATACAGTATTCCGCAAGTAGCACCGTTGTTTTGGACATTTCGCATCATGGTCGCCTGCGGTTTCGTGATGTTGGTCGTGTTCACACTAGCCTTTATCGCTAGTTCAATTCGGAAATGCCGGCAGGAATGGTTGTTGAAAGCCAGTCTGTACATGATTCCCTTGCCGTGGATCGCCTGCGAGATGGGATGGTTCGTCGCCGAGTTCGGCCGGCAACCGTGGACCATCGCCGAAATTCTGCCGACTTTTCTGAGTTCCTCGTCATTGACCGAGTGGGACTTGATCCTCAGTTTGTCCGGCTATTTTATGGTTTACACAATCCTATTGGTCATTGAGCTGTTTTTGATGTTCAAGTTCATCAAGTTGGGGCCGAGCAGTCTGCATACCGGTCGCTATCATTTCGAAGTCGCTGAAGGAGGTGCGCAATGATTTTCGATTACGAAACACTCAGAATTATCTGGTGGGCCTTTTTGGGCGCATTGCTGATCGGCTTCGCCATCACCGACGGCTTCGATCTTGGCGTGGCGATGTTGTTGCCGTCGCTGGGGAAAAGCGACGAAGAGCGGCGCGTCATTATTAATTCGGTCGGGCCGACCTGGGAAGGAAACCAGGTTTGGTTAGTTACCGCCGGGGGCGCCCTGTTTGCCGCCTGGCCGATGGCGTATGCAGTCTCCTTTTCCAGTTTGTATCTGGCGTTGTTCGCCACCCTGGTGGCGCTGTTTTTACGGCCGTTAGGCTTTGATTACCGCAGTAAATTGCCCGATCAAAAATGGCGCGAGAACTGGGACAAGGCGCTCTTTGTCGGCGGTCTGGTGCCCGCGTTGATCATGGGGGTCGGTATCGGTAATTTGCTGAAAGGTATTCCGTTTCACCTGGATGCTGACATGCGTATCTTTTATTTGGGTAGCTTTATCGGTTTGCTTAATCCCTTCGCGTTATTGGCCGGTGCGATCAGTGTGGCAATGTATTTGATGCATGGCGCGGTTTATCTGCAGTTACGGACCGAAGCGGAAATTTATCTGCGTTGTAAACCGGTTGTTTTGGTTTCGGGTTTGGTATTGTTGGTTTTGTTCGCCTTGGCCGGATTGTGGGTCACCCATCTGGAAGGGTATCACATCACTTCGGAAATTTTCCCGAACGCTCCGTCCAATCCACTGGCTAAGTTCGTCAAACGAGGCGAGGGTTTGTGGCTGGATAACTATAACCACGTGCCGGCGTTATGGTCGGTGCCGGCATTGGCTTTTGTCAGCGGTTTGCTGACGATAGCTTTGTCTAGGTTCGATCGCCCCGGCCTGGCTTTTATCACCAGTTCATTGACCGTGACAAGCATCATCCTGACGGCTGGGGTATCGATGTTTCCATTTCTGATTCCTTCTAATATGTCGTTGAATAGTTCGTTGACGATATGGGATTCGAGTTCCAGCCAGGCGACGCTCAATACGATGTTCTGGGTCACGGTGGTCTTTCTGCCTTTGATTCTTCTTTACACCAGTTGGGTGTTCCGGGTGCTGCGAGGCAAGATTACCGTCGAATACATTCGCGACAACGATCATAAGCTTTATTAGGAGATTGCCATGTGGTATTTCAGTTGGATTCTGGGGGTGTTGTTGGCCTGTTCGTTAGGCATCATCAATGTATTGAGGCTGGAAGCGCAATTGGCCCTGGTCAAGGAAAACGAAGTGCTCGATCCTTTGACGCGATTGCTGTGCAGGGACAGCATGATGACTAGAATCGCGGAAAAAGTCGACAATTCCCGCCGCAGCGGTTTGCCGTTTTCGTTGCTTTATATCAGTCTAAGGGATTTTAAAGTCAAGCATGCCTTGTTGGATCATGAAATGGATACGACCTTGCTGAGGGTCGTGGAAACGATGAAAAAGGATATTCGTGTCGGGGTGGATATCGCCGCCCGGGTCGGCGAGGAAGCGTTCTTGTTGGCATTGCCCGGCGCCTCGCAAGACCGTGCCGAACGCATTGCCCATAAACTTCAGAGCGATATTCATGCCCAGGTCAAAACCCCCGGCAACATTGCCGCCGAGGCCAGGGTTTCGGTCGTAGAGTATTCCGATCATGCCGGACAATTCAGGGTTGACGGACTGAATACGGCAGAAGAAGCCGAGAAGCTGTTGACGATTGCCAAGGTCCAATTGGACGAATTAGCGGCTTGATTGTCTATAAATTTCTAAGCAACTACCGGTTCAATCCGTAGCGAAGGGCGAACAGGAAGGCACGCTCCCGATCCAATCAAGGCAAGTGGTTTCATTTGGCCGGTGATAAGCCACTTCGCTATCGGCTACCGCTGAAAACTAGGACGATTTTTTCAGTGTGGCAGCCCTAAGCGAGACAGGGCGTTACGCTTTTGAGTCGTTCCTTTATTCTTATCAATTCAGGGGCTGCACTATAATTGTGCTAGCCTTTGTGTTTTAACCCGTTAGCCGGTAAATAGCATGCACCCCTGGATAGTCAAGAATTTCGCTTTCACTTTCCACGAAATACTGCTAAACAGACCGGCAAGGGATTGATAAAGCGCATAAGTTTGCTAAATCTTTGAGCATTTCAACTCATTATCACTTATTTTCTGACTCGAGAGGCAATTGTTCGATTAGTATGCGTTCAAATTGCTCGGCTGGTATCGGTTTGTTCAATAAATAACCCTGTAATAAGTCGCACCCTCTGGAAATCAGAAATTCCTGTTGTTGTTCGGTTTCGACGCCTTCGGCGAGTACCTTCAAACCTAAGCTGTGAGCCATATCGATGATAGTGGAGACAATGACATTGTCATTATCATGGTCGGGAATGTCGATGACGAAAGAGCGGTCGATTTTCAGCTTGGAGATGGGAAGGTGTTTGAGTTGGGCAAGCGAGGAATGGCCGGTACCGAAATCGTCCATGGCTATTTCGATGCCTAATTGGTGGAGGGCGCGTAATTCGTCTAGGTGTTCGAATTTCATAATCTGACTTTCGGTGACTTCAATCTCCAGATTAGCGAGAGGAAAGGCCATGTTTTCGAGAACGTGACGTAATTGTCTGGCGAAGCCCGGACGTAGCTCTTTGAACGACAGGTTCACGGCCAATTGAAAGCGCGGCAAGCCTCGTTGCCACCAAGCGAGGCACTGGCGACAGGCGGTAGTCAGGACGTACAGGCCCAATTCTTGAATCAAACCCGATTGTTCGGCAATGGGAATGAAGATATCCGGTGCAATCCAGCCTTTGCCGGGGTGTTGCCAGCGAACCAGCGCTTAGGCGCCCACGATGTGCCCGTTTTTGCAGCAATATTGGGGTTGATAATGAATGAGGAAGTGCTCCTGTTCCAGCGACAGACGCATATCGGCGGTCAGTTGCAGACGTTCGGTCACGCTTTCGGTCAAGGTGTCGTGATAGAAATGATAGCGGCCGGGTCCTTGTTTTTTAGCTTCGTACATCGCGGTATCGGCGTTGCGCAGTAATATTTCGGCCGTTTTGCCATGCTCGGGATAAACACTGACGCCGACACTGATGGAGAGCGGGTAATCGATATTATTGATGGATAATTTTGCAGGGAAAGAGTCGCATAACTTTTCGCAAATAGCGCTGAGTTGCTGGGTATCGATAAGGTTTTCGATCAACACGACAAATTCATCGCCGCCAAGCCGGGCCAAGGTGTCGCCGCCACGGATGTTTGCCCGAATATTGTCGGCAATATACTTTAGAACCCGGTCTCCTTCGATATGGCCTTGGGTGTCGTTGATGTCCTTGAATTTGTCCATGTCCAAAAACAGCACGGCCAATTTCTGCCGCGTGCGTGCGGCGATTTGGATGGCGTGTTCGAGGTGATGGAGAAAAAAAGAGCGGTTCGGCAAGTCGGTCAGAGGGTCATAATGAGCCAGTTTCCACAGTTGATCTTCATCCTGTTGTCTTTTGATGACGATACCGGCGATATAGGCGCAGGTTTCCAACAGGCGTTTGCAGAATTCGGAAGGTTGTCCGGGTTCGAAACTCGATAGCGCAAAGGAGCCAATAGGGTCATGGTCATTTATCCTAATGGGATTGGACCAGCACGCGCCGATATTAAAATCGACGGCAAATTGTTTAAGATTTTTCCAGCGATCGTCGCGGAGAGTGTTGAAAACATACTGGGCTTCGTTACAGAAGACAGAGGTGCCGCAAGACCCGGCCTGGGGACCCGGTGCCAAACCATTGAGCTGTGTTATGGCGGACGGGGGAATGGACGGCGCGGCAATCACGTTGAGACAACTGCGGGTTTTGTCGAATACCATGATCGAGGCGACAGCATTGTCGACCATGCTTTCGGCGGTTTTACATAAGGCATCCAAAATGGATTGATGCTCGTTTCCGAGCGCCAATTGTGCCAGGATATCGCGCTGGATCTTCAGCAAAGCATTGCTCTGTTCCCGGCTAATGATTGTGTCCTTGTCTTTGGGGGGGAGGTCCGTTTTCATTGGATGCAAAATCGCATGGCAATCTTTAGTTCCGACAGCTTCGGTCGATTTTTACTTCATTAAAATTAATGTTATAGCATACATTTTATTTAAACATTGATAAATTAAAATGCGGCGTTTCAAGTATGTGAGGCATGATATATTCCAACCGCCCATAGTATCAATTAATAGTTACGTAAAGATGAAAGAACTGTTGAATTATCGGATTGTTAAATCTTTGGGAGCCAGTATGCATGCCGAGGTCTATAAGGCATTTCCTCATGGTCAAAGGAACGATCCGGTTGTCGTCAAGAGAATCAATAACCGGTTCAGTAACGACGAGTTGGCGGCCTATCTAATTCAGCAGGTCGAACACTTAACGGAACTGGGATTGCAGGATGTGCCGGTGCCAACCGTGTTGCAGGCAGATAGTGAAATCTTGTGCCTGCTGCAACCCTGGTGGGAAGGGCAAACCCTGACGCAATGGTTGCAGGACAATGCCGCACCGGGATTGGAAGCGATACTGGGGATAATGCTATCTCTTTGCGCGCAGATAGAACTGCGGCATCGGGCCGGACATATCCATAAAAGCATCAAACCCTCCAATATCTTGCTCGACTCGGTCAGCTTGCAGGTACAGATTATCGATGATGTTCGTGTGTTGGACATTAATCAAATCAGCCATTTTATCTATCACGATCATTTCCGATCACAGACCTTGCCTTATTTATCGCCCGAACAGACCGGCAGGATCAAGTATTCGGTGACTTATTCCACCGATCTGTATTCATTGGGTATGATTTTTTACGCGTTACTGGTTGGCAAGCCGCCGTTTTTGTTTAAGGACCCGATTGCCATCATTCATTCGCATTTGGCCGAGACTCCGACCCCGGTTAATCGAGTCAATCCTGCGGTGCCCAAGATGTTGAGCAATATCGTGACACAATTATTGGTCAAAGCGCCGGAAAAACGATATCAGACTGCTTCCGGGTTGGCCGCCGATATCCAACAATGCCTTGAGGATTGGCGGCAACATCGGCATATCAGCCGTTTTACCCTAAAGCAAAAGGATTACAGTAACCGGATTACCATCCCTTCCTTGATGGTCGGCCGCGACCAAGAAAAGAAACTGTTATTGGAAGAGTTTAACAAAGCCTGCAGCGGCGTCTTCAGGGCTGCGCTGATCTCCGGATTGTCGGGTATCGGCAAGACCCGTTTGATCCAGGAATTGCAATTACCGATTGTTTCCCATGCCGGCTATTTTTGCTCGGGGAAATTCGACCAATTCAAGAAGCATATTCCTTACAGTACGTTAATTCAGGCATTAACCGGGTTGATCAAGACTTTTCTGACCGAGGACGACGAAAGAATCCGTTACTGGAACAGCAGAATTTCCGCGCAATTGGGAGAAAATGCCCAACTCATGATCGATCTGCTACCGGAGTTGGAATTGATCATCGGACCGCAACCGCCGGTTGCCGACTTGCCTCCGGTGGAGGCTCGTAACCGTTTCAACGATGTGGCGGGGAAACTTATTGCGGCATTGGCCAGTCAGGAACATCCTGTGACGCTGTTTATCGATGATCTGCAATGGTGCGATGGCGCCACGTTCGATCTGCTGGAACGATTGTTCGACAATCCGCTGGATTATCCCTATCTGTTCTGGATTGGCGCTTATCGCCATAACGAAGTGGACGGCAGTCATCGATTGACCGCGCTGATCAATAAAATCCGGCAAAAAAATCGCCCGTTACAGGAAATCCGTTTGCATGCCCTGGGCTTGCCGGAAGTAAACCTGATGACGGCTTACATCCTAAATACCTACCCTTCCCGAACGGAAGCCTTGGCCGAGGTGATTTTCCAGACCTCGGGAGGTAACCCGCTGTTCGTTAACGAAAGTTTGCGTTGGTTACATGATTACCGCCATTTACATTTAGCCGAGGACGGCGTTTGGGTTTGGGACGAAGCGCAATTGCGCCATACGGACATGCCGGAGTCGGCGCTGGATTTGTTCAAGGACAAGATCGCCAAGCTCGATACCGGTACGCGGCAATTGGTGTCGACCGCCGCTTGCCTGGGGGCTCGCTTCGAGGCCGAAGAGCTGGCCCTGGCCGCCGCCATGCCGTTAGCCGATTTATATCAATCCCTGGCGGCTTGTTTCGCCGACAATATTCTGCTGCGGGAAAAGGAGCAAATCCTGTTCTTTCACGATCAGGTGCAGGCGGCCGCGGAAAGCTTCATGGACCGCGACATGAAACGACAGGTGCACCAGCAAATCGCCGAGGCGTTGCTCAAGGCCATTCCGCCCCAGGCCGATTTGGAAAACTTGCCGAATTTGTTCAGCATCGTCGAACATTTGTATGAGGGACGACCCGAACACCAAAGCGACGCACAGCGACTGCGCGAAGCTCGGTTAAATTACCATGCCGGGATCATGGCGATGAAAGCCCTGGCGATGGAAAACGCCAATTTTTTCTTTTCCCAGAGCCGTGAACTCTCCCGGCATTTGTCCTGGGATAAGCACTACGAGTTTCTGTTCAGCTTGCATAAATATTTGGCCCGCACCGAAATGGCCCTGGGATATCAACCGGAATCCGAGCAGATTCTCAATATTTTGATCGAGGAGGCAAAAAGCGACCTCGACCGGGTCGATTGTTTATACGAACAAACGACGGGCTTGTCCTCGATGGGGAAATTCAAGCAAGCCATCGAACTGGGCAATCGCGGCCTGAGACTTTTCGGGCGCGCAATTCCAGAGGACGATGACGAGGCGTTGACCAAGTCCGCGCAAATCATCGAGCAGATTCATCATGACAATCAGGATGTTTGGCAGCAAATTTTAGATATCAGGCCCAGCGGCGATCGAGCCACGCGCATTGAGACCGGCATCTACAGCGAATTGATCCCCGATTATTATCTGGCCGGCATGGTGCCGCAGTTATATCTGGCGGCGATTCAGTCGACCCAAAACTGTCTGGCCGGCGGCGTCGACGAGACGGTCATTTACGGTTTTTCGATGGTCGGTTTGTACCTGCAACGCCAGGGCCGTTATGAAATGTCGTTCCGCTACGAAGACCTGGGTCTGGCGCTGTCCGAGCGCTATCCCGACACCTTCGGCGCGACCAAGGGCATTAACGGCATTTTATGGACCAACATGCACAACCGCCGCGGCTCCGAATATATCATCGAGCAATGTCGCAAGAACATTCATCGGGGTAAGGGGTGCGGTGACTTGTACAATGCCGGTTTGTCCTACGGACCGTATATTTGGCATTTGATCCATCAGGGCAAACATCTCGACCAGGTCGGTGAAATTGCCGCCGAATGCATTGCTTTTTCGGAGAAATTCAATTTGTCGTTATCGCTGGGATTGGCGCAAAGCGCCGTGGCCGGTTGGTGCGATCCGATGGTCAATGGTGAGGCCAGTTATACGGAAGCGGATATCGCGGCGATGTTGGCGAAATGGGAACTGGACAAGCATGTCGTGTCGATCGGCGGTTACTATACATTAAAGGGCATCAGCCATCATTATCTCGGCAATTTCCGTAAGGCGGAGCAAGCTTTGGAACGGGCCCGGCCCTACTTACGGGGATTGAGCGACAATATTCTCAATCGCTTGTGGTATGTCTTTCGTTACGTCAATGGACTGCGTTTGTATTCCCAGCCGTCCGTAGACGAGGAACGTATATTACGGGAGTGTACCGAACAGGTCGAGAGTTGGGCGGCACTGGGCCCTATTTTGCAACCTTATCGCTTGTTCATGTCGATGGAGCAAGCCTTCCACCAAGACGATTTCAGTAATTGTCGGCGCTATTGCCTCGATGCGCTGGATCGGGCGGTCGAACAGGAATATACATTATTGCAAGCCTATCTCAAGGAACGTCTCGGCCAACTTTATATCCGACATCGGCATGACCAGGCCGGCATGCACCTGCTCCAGGCGGCCAGGGATTACTATCGTTGTTCCGCCATGGCGAAATATCGCCAATTGCAGGAACGATATTCCCTGTCCTTACAAGAGGAACAGGGCGATGCGGAGCAGTCGCTAGCGTTAATGCTCGATGTCAATTATCTGTTGCAGGCGACTCGGGCGATTACCCAGCAATTGGATCTCAATCTGTTGCTCAGCACGATATTGAAATCGGTCATGGAACGATTAGGCGCCCGCACCGGGTATTTTGTTCTGGCCGAACAACAATTGCAAGTCGTCGCACGGGGCATCAAACGCGACCAGGTGGAAGTGGAAATCAGCGAAGAAGGTAACCTCGATACCACCAGCTTGAGTTGGGCCGTCGTCAATTATGTTTATCGTACCCGCGAGATGTTGGTGTTGGAAAACGCTTGTGACGAGGGCGATTTCATGACGGACGAGACCGTGCAACAGCTGCAATTGAAGTCGATTTTGTGTATGCCGCTGTTGATTCAGCAAACCGTATTGGGCGTGCTTTATTTGGAAAACAAACTGATTAAAGCCGTTTTCACCCGCGAACAAGTGGAACTCACCAAACTGTTGACGGCGCAGGCGGCCATTGCGTTACAGAATACCCGGCTGGTTCGGGATATGAAACAAAGCCAATGGGAAATCGAATCGTTGAATAAGGAGTTGGAGAAACGAGTCCAGGAAAGAACCGATGAGCTGTACCGGGCCAATGAAGAGCTGAAAAATTTTGCTTACGTGGTATCGCACGATTTGAAGGCGCCGCTGCGGGCGATTAATCAATTGGCAGGATGGCTTGAAGAGGACTATGCTGGGCAATTCGATGAGGAGGGGAGGGAGCAGATGGCTTTGCTCAGGGGCAGGGCCAAACGCATGCACGAAATGATCGATGGCATCCTGCAGTATTCGCGGGTGGGAAGGGTCAGGGACATGCTCGAACCGGTCGATGTCGGTCAATTGGTCGAGGATGTGATTCAACTCATCTCGCCGCCGGAAAAAATAAAAATTCGCATAAGGCCGCCCTTACCTGTTATAAAGGGGGAGAAAGTCAGACTGTATCAGATTTTCCAGAACTTGCTCGATAATGCGGTTAAATACAACGATAAGGAGCAGGGGTTGGTCGAAGTCAGTTGTCGGGAGGAGAGGGATTATTGGCGATTTTGTGTCGCCGACAACGGGCCTGGAATCGACAAGAAATATCAGGAAAAAGTGTTCCAGTTGTTCCAAACCTTGCAGCCCAAGGATCAGAGTCAAAGCACCGGCATTGGCCTGAGTTTGATCGAAAAAATTGTCGATAGTTGGGGCGGAAAGATCTGGATAGAGTCCGAAGCGGGGCAGGGATGCTCGATTTTGTTTACCATCCCGAAAATAATAACAATAAAAGATGAATAAAATTCAACCTATTCTATTGGTCGAAGATGACTTGGTCGATGTGATGACGGTCAAACGTGCCTTCCGGCAATTGGCGGTGCAAAATGAATTGGTGGTCGTCAATAACGGCGAGGAAGCGCTCGCTTATTTAAAACAGCCCACAAAGGGCTTGCCTTGCGTCATTTTATTGGACATCAACATGCCGAAAATGAACGGGCTGGAATGCCTCGACATCGTCAAGGAGCATGCCTTGTTCAAGGCCATTCCCGTCGTCATGATTACCTCGTCGAAAGAACAGCAAGACGTCGACCAGGCATTCATGAAGGGGATTTCGGGCTATATTCTTAAACCGGCAGATTATGACCAGTTTCTGGCATCCATTCAGGTACTGGCGCCCTATTGGACGCGCAACAGCGAACAGGATAGCGCGTAATATTGCCTTTCTGCTAGGGCGACGGGTAGCGGCGATAAAGCCGCTACCCGTCGCTTGCGTTCATCCCAATGTCACCAGCTACCGCTATTCTTCATCGATGCCCAAGGCTCCTGTGGCTCCAGTTTTTCGCCTTTTTGCAACAACTCGATCGAGATATTGTCCGGAGAACGGATGAAAGCCATCCAACCATCGCGTGGCGGGCGGTTAATGGTGACACCGGCATTCATCAATTTCTGGCAAATGGCGTAAATATCGTCGACCTCATAGGCCAAATGACCGAAATTACGTCCGCCGTCATAGTCTTCGGGGTCCCAGTTGTAAGTCAGTTCCAGTTCCGGCGCCTGGACCTTCTCGGCATTCTCCTTATCCAGCGGTGCCGACAAGTAGACCAGGGTGAAACGTCCGGCTTCGCTTTCCATCCGGCGGGTTTCCACCAGCCCTAATTTATTGCAATAGAAATCCAGGGATTCATCCAGGTCCTTGACCCGGACCATAGTATGTAAGTAGCGCATATTATTTACGATTGCTTAAAAATTTTCTGCTATGTTTAGACTTCAACGATTTATCGAGAACGATTACTTTAACCCGAGAAGACAACGAAAACAATGACCGAGTATCCCGAGAAAACCTGTGAAATAGACCGTTTGATTCGCCATCCTAAATTGGTCGAGGCCGCCCTGGCCGGACGCAAAAACCAACAACGGCGGGACGGCCTCTATGCCTATCCGGGTGAAACTTTCCAATTGGAAGGGGTGACGTTTAAGGTGACGGCCGTAACCAGACAGCTACTGGGCGAGATGACCGATGAAGACGCCCGCGCGGAAGGCTATCCCAATATGGCGTTTTACCGCGATTTGATTTTAAAAATGCATGCCGGCATGGACTGGAATGAAGACCATCCGGTTTGGGTGCACTATTTCAGTCGCATTGAGGAACAATGATTCCCTTAGCGGCCATCTCGCGCAAAATCTGCAGACCGCCTTCCTTAACGGCCGCCGGGTTGGGGTGGCCCAGCTCTTGCGCGAATCGAGTCAGCAACGCATCGGTCAAAACGCCGTTGCTTTGTTGGATTCGCTGCAGCAGCGAGAAGGTCATCGCATTGATCTGCAGAAAATGCACCTCGTCATCGTAGTCGCGATAAACCACCAGATAAGTCGGTTGCTCGGGCGGTTGTTCCGGTAGGAATTGCGGCGAAATTTGTTGTACCGGAAATTGATAGGCCAGCGGCCAGGCCAGCGGCGACAGAGCAATATGATGCCGCAATAAATTCTCACCAAAGCCGCTTTCGGGCGGTTCGATATGATCCTGGGCGATGGAGAGCGCCATCTCGACCCATTCGTAATGCGCCAATTCAAGCAGGAAAGGGTAATCGTCCGGATCGTTGCGTTCGTTTTGCAGAAAATCCAGAAATTCTTCCGGTATTTCGGAAAAATACGGCGAACGGCAGGCGTGGCTGCTGAAAAAATCCTGGGCTAGTTCGAACCATTGCCGGTCGTCCAGTATTTTCCGCAGTACCGGGAAATTGCTGCTCAGGAAGCTGTCGACATTATTGAAGAACAGTTCGCGATAAGTCGCCATGCGCTGCCGTTTGACATCGGCCGGGCAAGGATTGTTGGCCGGATCGCGAATAAAGGCGGCGAATTCGGCCTGCTTGTTTTTGAAATCCGATTTAGGCTGAGCGTTGTTCATGCTGATTTCCCCAGGCCTTTTGAATGGCGCGGATGGTGTCGACTTCTTTCAACAACACGTCTAACGGCGGGATATTGAAGTCGCGTTCCAGCAAGGCCGGAAAGACGCCGTAGAGTTCATAAGCCTTACCCAGCAGTTTCCACACCGGATCGATCACCTCGGCGCCGTGGGTGTCGACCAGAAAATCGTCGGCCTCGACATAATGGCCGGCGATATGGGCATAAGCGATGCGTTTTGCCGGAATCGCGCGCAGAAACGCTTCGGCGTCATAGCCATGATTGACGCTGTTGACATAGATATTATTGATGTCGATGAGTACCTCGCAATCGGCTTCCTCGACCACGGCATTGAAAAAGTCGATTTCATCCATTTCCCGGCCGGGAGCGGCGTAATAGGAAACATTCTCGATGGCGATTTTCTGTTCCAGGATGTCTTGCACCCGCCTGATGCGGGCCGCGACATGCTTGACCGCATCGCTCGTGAACGGTATCGGCATCAGGTCGTACAGATGGCCTTCATGGCTGCAGTAACTGAGATGTTCGCTATAAAATTTGATTCCATGCGCTCGCATGAAATTTTTGACCGCACGAACGAAGTCTTCGTCCAGCGGATCGCTGCTGCCTATCGACAATGAAAGGCCATGGCAGACAAAAGGGCAGCGTTCCGTCATGGCGCGGAATTGTTTGCCGAGTTTGCCGCCGATAGTCATCCAGTTTTCCGGCGCGACTTCGTAAAAAGCCACGTTTTCCGGCGGATGTTCGATAACTTCGCTGAGAAAAGACCGGCGCAAACCCAGGCCGGCATCGTGAACGAGATTTTGACACGTGTCCATAAGAACACCTTACTGTTTCAATGTCGGGGCGTGAAATCGGCCATTTCATGCCCCGACTGGTTCGATTTACAAGAAATAAAAGAGGCGGTTATTCGCCGGCCGCTTTATCCGGGTCGACCTTGGCGCCGCAGGACATTTCACCGCCTTTCATCATGGCGCCGCAGGACATCTCGCCCCCTTTCTTGTCGCCTTGCATGCCTTTCATCATGGCGCCGCAGGACATCTCGCCTCCTTTCATGCCGCCCTGCATGCCTTTCATCATGCCACCGCAGGACATCTCGCCTCCTTTCATACCGCCCTGCATCCCTTTACGTTTCATCATGCCGCCGCAAGACATTTCACCGCCTTTCATCCCTTCGTCTTGCTTGCCCTTCATGCCGCCCATTCCCATGCCACAGGACCCTTCCTTGCCCTTCATCATCGCGCCACAGGAATTTTCCATGCCTTTCTTCATCTTGCCGTTTTCCATCATGTCGCCGCACTTGCCTTCGCCGCATTTCCCTTCGGAAGTTTTGGGCTTGGTCTCGCCCATGCCACAGGCGCCTTCCTTGCCTTTCATCATCGCGCCGCAGGAATTCTCCATGCCTTTCTTCATTTTGCCGTTTTCCATCATGGCGCCGCATTGGCCCTCGCCGCAGCTGGCTTCCTTGGCCTTAGTTCCGGACTTGGAGAAGGGTTTGACGGTATAGCCGGGGTTCGACTCGGCTAATTGCATATAACCGTTGTCCAGTTCGGACATTGCAAAAGGATTGGACTCGGCTTGTGCCGAGGACGCGGATAAGGACGTGACCAGTGCGGTTCCCATCGCCGCAGCTAAAGGAGTTTTAGACATTTTATTCATTAGTAATCCTCTTTGTTGGTTTTTATGAAAGAAGCAGATAAAAACGCGTCCAATGCTTTAAATGGAATTATGGGTTATTTGCATGACAAACGTATCATCGGGGACAAGACCGATGCTTTAGCCGGTTCCGGCTTAAACAGGGACAAGGCCTGTTTACCGTTAGCGAACCATCTCTACTAAATATTGTAAGCGTGAAAGCCCTTAGGACTATACAGGAAAATAAAAGGTTCATCCAATCAGGGCGCGCATTAATCCGCTGTTTTGTCTTTATACTCGCACAGGTCGGCAATTACGCAGCTTTGGCAGCGCGGCTTTCGCGCGATGCAGGTATAGCGGCCGTGCAGAATCAACAAATGATGGGCATCTTTTTTATGTTGTTTGGGGACCCATTTTTCCAGTTTCCGTTCCACCTCCAACACCGTTTTGCCGGGGGCGATTCGGGTCCGGTTGGAAACCCGGAAGATATGCGTATCGACGGCGATGGTAGGATGATCGAAGGCCGTGTTCAGGATGACGTTAGCGGTTTTTCGGCCGACACCGGCCAATGCCTCGAGGTCCTCACGCGTTTGCGGAACTTCGCCGTGGTGCTTCTCCAATATAGTTTGGCAAAGTTTGATGATATTCGCGGCTTTGCTGTTAAACAGGCCGATGGTTTTAATATATTCCTTCAGCCCATCCTCGCCTAGCTCCAAGATGGCTTGCGGCGTATTGGCGACCGGAAACAATTTAGCGGTCGCCTTGTTGACTCCCTTGTCGGTGGCCTGGGCGGACAGCACCACGGCAATCAATAGTTCGAACGGGGTGCTGTAGTTCAGTTCGGTGGTCGGTTCGGGTATCGCTTCGGCCAAGCGGTCGAAAATGGCCAGACGTTTTTCTTTGTTCATGTCCTGTTATTGCAAATTGAGAGTAGGTCGTGCCGGGCGCAGCATGTACGACGGCCGAAATGAATGAGTGTCGTCGCCGTTAATTATTGTTATGCCAACATATTCTTCAAATGCGCCAGACTTGCCTTGCCGCGTTCCTTGGCCACTTCCGGGTCCAACTGTTTCTTGTTGGCCCATTCCAGGTCTTCTTCCGGCAATTCGCTCAAAAAACGGCTAGGTTCGCATTCGCTCATTTCGCCATAGCGTTTACGGTGCGTGCAGTAACTGAAAGTACAGCTTTGCTGGGCGCGGGTGATGCCGACATAGGCCAGGCGGCGTTCTTCCTCGATATTGTCGGTTTCGATGCTGTTTTGGTGCGGCAGCAGGTTTTCCTCCATGCCGATCAGGAACACATGGGGAAATTCCAGGCCTTTCGAGGCATGCAGAGTCATCAGGCTGACCTGGTCGCCGGCCTCCTGCTCCTGGTTGCGTTCGAGTATGTCCATCAGCATGATCTTGCCGATGATGTCCGCCAGCGACCGGTCCTCGTCCGGTTCCTTTTCGGCCATGCGCTGCAGCCATTCGATCAGCTCGTAGACATTGCCGATTTTGCGCTCCGCCGCAGCCGGAGTCTTGCTATTTTCCTGCAGCCACTGTTCGTAATTAATTTGCTTGATCATGTCGTGAATCACGGCGAAGGTGTCTTCGCGTTCGATGCGTTCGGCGGTCTCCCCGATCCATTGGCAAAATTTATGCAGCCGTTGCAGCGCCTTCTCCGGCAAACGCTGTTGCAGGCCGAATTCGGTGCAGGCGGCGAACAGGCTGATATGGCGTTCGTTGGCGTAATCGCCCAGTTTTTCCAACGTGTTCGGCCCGATTTCGCGGCGCGGCGTATTGATGATACGCAAAAAGGCGGCATCGTCGTCGGGGTTCGCGATCAGTCGCAGGTAGGCAAGAATGTCCTTGATTTCCGCATAGGCGAAAAACGAGGTGCTGCCGCTGATGAAATAAGGTACGTTGTTTTCCCGTAAACCGCGTTCGAACAAACGCGATTGATGGTTGCCGCGATAAAGGATGGCGTAGTCGGAATACTGATTGCCGTGGCGAAATTTGTGATGGATGATCTCGGAGACGATCTGCTTGGCTTCGGCGATATCGTTTTTATGGCTCAATACCCTGAGGGGCTCGCCGAAACCCAGGCTGCTCCATAGCTTCTTTTCGAATGCGTGGGGGTTGTTGGCGATCAGGTGGTTGGCCACCTTCAATATCCGGCCGGTGGAGCGGTAGTTTTGCTCCAGCTTGATGACCTGTAGCCGGCTGTAATCTTTCTGCAATTGCGCCAGGTTTTCCGGTTGGGCGCCGCGCCAGGCGTATATGGATTGGTCGTCGTCGCCGACCACGGTGAAGCGTCCCAGGTTGCCGGCCAGCAGCCTTACCAACTGGTATTGCGTGGTATTGGTGTCCTGGTATTCGTCGACCAACAGGTAACGGATGCGGTTCTGCCATTTTTCCAGGGTCTTGGCATCTTGTTGGAACAACAGGACCGGCAGCAGAATCAAGTCGTCGAAATCGACCGCGTTATAGGCCTTCAGGCTGCGGTTGAAGTCGTTATAAAGCCGCGCCGCCGGCAGCGTGTCGGCGGAGGCGGTGGCGAGCGACTGTTCCGGCGTGACGAAGGCGTTTTTCCATTGGCCGATCTGCCAGTTGTAATTTTCCACGGCATCGATATCGTAATCCTTGGGAGAGTGGCCGATCAGGTTGCGCAGCAAACTCAGTTTGTCTTGTTCGTCGAACAATGTGATGGCGGATTTGTAGCCCAGCGTTTTATGTTCCTTGCGCAGGATGTCCAGGCCCAGCGAATGGAAGGTGGAGACCCTGAGTCCGCGGCTTTGCGAGTCGCTCAGCAGGCGCGCCACCCGTTCCTTCATTTCCCTGGCAGCCTTGTTGGTGAAGGTGAGCGCGGCGATATGGCGGGCTGGAAGGCCTTGTTGTACCAGATAGGCGATCTTCTCGGTGATGACACGGGTTTTGCCGCTGCCGGCCCCGGCCAGTACCAATAACGGGCGATCGATGGTTTTCACAGCGGCGAGCTGTTGCGGATTCAATTTGGCCATAAATTAAACGCTACGGTCCAGTTTGCGGTAGCCGATGGCTTCGCTTAAATGGGGGATCTCGATGTTAGGGCTATCATCCAGGTCGGCAATGGTTCGGGCCAGTTTCAGGATGCGGTGATAGGCGCGATGAGACAGGCCGAATTTTTCCAGCGCTTGTTCCAGCAGGTTATGGCTGGCGTCGCTCAAGGCGCAGAATCGTTTGATTTCGGCCGCGCTCAGGCGGGCATTGGTTTTGCCGCAACGAGCCAAAGCAATATCGCGAGCGTTGACGACCCGGGCTTTGATCGTCGCGCTCGTTTCCTCGCCCTCCGGAGCGCCCCGACGCAATACGTCCAAAGCCACCCTGGGGACTTCCAGATGCATGTCGATACGGTCCAGCAAAGGCCCGGAGATACGGCCGCGATAGCGGTTGATTTGTTCGGAAGTGCAGTGGCAACGGCCGGAGGAATCGCCCAGGTAACCGCAAGGGCAGGGATTCATCGCCGCGATCAGTTGAAAGCTGGCCGGAAAATCCGCCTGGCGATTGGCCCGGGAAATGGTGATGTGGCCGGTCTCCAGCGGTTCCCGCAGAACTTCCAGCACACGCCGGTCGAATTCCGGCAGTTCGTCGAGAAACAGCGTACCGTTATGCGCCAGCGAGATTTCGCCCGGTTTCGGGTTGCTGCCGCCACCGACCAATGCGACCGCCGAAGCGGTATGGTGGGGGGCGCGGAATGGCGGCCGGCGCCAATGGGCGATATCGAGCCCCTGGTCGCTGATCGACGCGATCGCTGCGCTTTGCTGGGCCTGCCGCTCGGTCAGGTCGGGGAGAATGCTCGGCAGGCGCGAAGCGAGCATCGATTTGCCGGTGCCGGGCGGGCCCAGCATCAATAGATTATGGGCCCCGGCGGCGGCGATCTCGAGTGCCCGTTTGACATGGAATTGTCCATGCACATCGGCGAAATCCAGCGGATAAGCATAAGGCTCGCAGTCTCCCTGGGCGACGGTCGCGCCGATTGGCTGCTGACCACTTAAATGGGCGCATACCTCCAAGAGGCTGTCGGCTGGGATCAGTTCGGTTTGCTTGATCAATGCCGCTTCGGCCAGATTGTCGCGCGGCAGGATCAATTGCCGGCCGGCATCGCGACATGGCATGGCGACCGGCAACGCGCCGCTAATTGCGCGCAGTTCACCGCCTAACGACAATTCGCCGATGCATTCGCAGCGTTCCAGCGCCTCTTTGGGGATTTGTCCGGAAGCGGCCAGGATGCCGAGGGCGATGGCCAGGTCGAAGCGGCCGCCTTCTTTGGGCAGATCGGCCGGGGCCAGGTTGATCGTGATGCGTTGGATCGGAAATTCGAAGTGAGAATTCAAGATTGCGCCACGCACGCGGTCCTTGCTCTCCTTGACCGCCGTTTCCGGCAGGCCGACGATGCTCAATGACGGTAGACCGTTGCTGACATGGACCTCGACGCTGACCTGTGGTGCATCGATGCCGGAGCGGCCGCGGCTATAAACGATGGCGAGTGACATGATCCAATGGTTACACAGGTTTCGGTTCGTGTTTTAGGATTGGTAAAAATATCCTCGAATAACACGTTGGCAGAATTAGGTTAAATACCTCGTCGCGCGACCGTCCAACAAAATGATGCGGAATACGCTGGCGCTTTGTTCGTTTTCCGGTGGGCTTTGGGAGGCCAAACATTATGTTCGGCGATAGAGCAAGGCCCCACGCTGAATACTATGGGTTTACTCGCCCTGATGTTGGTTCAACGGTTGCTCCATCGCCGCGACGCGTTTTTCAAGATCTTCGAGTTTGCTGCGGGTTTTCGCTAACACGGCCTTTTGCACTTCGAATTCCTCGCGGCTGACTAAGTCTAGCTTGCCCAGTGCTCCTTGCAGAATGGCGCGGAAGTTTTTTTCCATGTCTTCCTTCAGGTTGCTGAAACCCGGCGGAACGGCGCCGGCTAAACGGTTGGCGATATCATCGATAGCTTTCGGGTCAAACATGGTCGTCTCTATATGGTTTAAAGTTATGGGGAGCCCTGAATAGGCCTATCCGGGATTATTTTCGACGCTTGAGCAAGGGAAATGCAACTATTACTTGGCCTTTACACTTCGGGCACTGGGTCGTGATCGATGTGGCATATGTTCCACTCTGCTTCGGGAAATACCGAGTAATCGGCAGTTCACAGGCGTTAATCCTCTCGGGAGGACTTATGTTCCCGGCAAATTTTATCGGTGTCGGTCTGTTCCAATGGCAATTGGGTCAATTGGCAATGAAAGTGGTGGTCCACCTCGGTGAAATAGTCGCACGTTCGACACAGACCGAAACTCTTCGAATTATTGGCTCTTTGCAAGGCCGACAGCGTCACATTCAAGGCCGTGCCGATCGAATCGAATTGCTGTGACGTGACCTGCTGTTCGGCCTCGGCAAAGACCTGCAGCGGTTTCAGGCCGGCGATCACTTTTTCCCCTTGTTCGGTCAAAATCAGATGCACGACGCGGCGGTCGTCGGGATCGGGGACTTTTTCGATATATTGCTTGCGTTCCAGTACCTGAATCGATTGCGAAACCGTGCCCTTGGTCGAACCCAGATATTCGGTCACAGCCGCCGGCGTATTGCTGTGTCGGTTGCATTTCGCCAAGTATTCCAATACTTGGCCGTGGACCGGTTGCAGGCCGATAGCGGCGTATTTCTTGCGTTCTTCCGAACGCATTAGCGTGCTGATGCGTTCGATCAATTTAAAGGTGTCTAATTCATGCATGGAGAAATTTTAGCACAAGTCATGCCAAGGTGACGTAATATCGGCCGAAGTTAACTGCTTGATTCCGGGCTCGTCCGTTCTTGGGTTGATTGTTCGACGGGAGCGGCCAAGGCGAGTTCCCGTCTTGCCAAATTTTTCATGAGTTTGATTCGCGCCATGCCGGCACCGGTTCCTGCCGGCGATTATTTCGCTCCCATCGCCTGCTTGAAAAATTCCGGCTGCGCCAGGCTGGCTTTATGGATGTCGCTGTTGTAATAGACGGTAGCGAACGACTTGTCGGCCGCATCCTGTTCGCGGAAAGCGGACAGATCCGACTTGCCGGCGATGGTCGCGCTCCACCAGCCTGACGGATAAACGCATTGCGGGAAAAACAGGGTCTGCAGATGGCCGAATCCGGCCGCGCTCATCGCTTCGCGCATTTCGCCCAGTAATTTTAGATGATACAGGGCCGATTCGCTTTGCTGAATAACCATGCCGTGTTCGCTAAGGCTGCGATGGCAGTCGCGATAGAAGTCCTTGCTGAAAAGTCCTTCCGCCGGGCCGACCGGGTCGGTGCTGTCGACGATGATCAAATCGACGCTACCGGGCTCGGCATCCTTGACCCATTTGATGCCGTCGATGAATTTCAATTGCGCGCGCGGGTCGTCGTTGGATTCG
This sequence comes from Methylomarinum vadi, assembly GCF_000733935.1. NCBI lineage: Bacteria > Pseudomonadati > Pseudomonadota > Gammaproteobacteria > Methylococcales > Methylococcaceae > Methylomarinum > Methylomarinum vadi. Next base: position 2,285,116 of record NZ_JPON01000001.1, on the reverse strand, counting down.
CATAGCTCCGGGAAATACTGTTCGGCGAGGCGGGTGACGCGCTCGTCGATGTCGATTTGCACGACTTCCTCGACGCCGGGATGTTTCAGCACTTCCTTCAACGTGCCGCAGTCGCCGCCGCCGATGATCCAGACTTTTTTCGGGTCGGGATGGGTAAACAGGGCCGGATGGCTCATCATTTCGTGATAGAAGAAATTGTCGCGGCTGGTCAGCATCACGCAGCCGTCGATCACCATCAGATTGCCGAAATTTTCTGTCTCATAGATTTCCAGGTGCTGGAAATCGGATTGTTCCTCGTGCAGTTTGCGTTTGATCTTCAGAGAAAACGCCGATCCGTCGGGCAGCCATTGTTCGGTAAACCATTGTGTAGCGTCAAGCATTGCGGATTCCAGAAAAAGGTAAAAGAATGGCCAGCATTATATTAAAATTTTCGCTAATTTAGCATAGCAGGATGACAAAGTGAGTTCTCAACCATGGTCGATTGAACAATCCGCGGAGGTTTACGCGGTGCAACATTGGGGCAAAGATTATTTTTCCATCAATAGTCAAGGACATGTTTGCGTCAAGCCCCGGGCCGATTGCGACAACGTAATCGATTTGTTCGAGATCGCGCGATCGTTACAGGACAAGAAATTATCGTTCCCGGTGCTGTTGCGTTTTCCCGATATCCTGCGCGATCGGATTGGAAAATTGCAGCAGGCCTTCGATGAAAGCTGCCGCCAGCATGGCTACAATGGCGGCTACACCCCCGTTTATCCGATCAAGGTCAATCAACAGGGTACGGTGGTGGAAAACATCGTTGCCGCCGAACATATCGGCCTGGAGGCGGGCAGTAAGCCCGAGTTGTTGGCGATTCTGGGCATGGCTCCCCGCGGCGGCGTGATTGTCTGCAACGGCTACAAGGACCGGGCCTATATCCGCATGGCCTTGATCGGCCGGCAAATGGGGCAGACCGTCTATATCGTCATCGAGAAACCGTCCGAGCTGGAGTTGATTTTCGAGGAGGCGGACAAGCTGCAAGTGCAACCCCAGGTGGGCATACGCGTGCGCTTATCGACCATCAGCGCCGGTAAATGGCAAAATAGCGGCGGCGAAAAATCCAAATTCGGCCTGCATGCCAACGAGGTGCTGCAGTTGATCGAGCGTCTGAAACAGGCCGACATGCTCGATTGTCTGCAACTGATGCATTTTCACATGGGCTCGCAGATCGCCAACATTCACGACATCAAGCTGGCCTTGAAAGAGGCGGGGCAGTTCTTTTTGCAATTGCGGCGACTGGGCGCCAATATCACCACGGTAGACGCCGGCGGCGGTCTCGGCGTCGACTATGACGGCAGCGCGTCGCGGCGCGACTGTTCCATCAATTACAGCTTGAAGGAATACGCCGAGAATATCGTCAAAAGTTTCGCCGATGTTTGCGCCGTCAACGACTTGCCGCATCCGCATGTCATCACCGAGTCGGGGCGCGCGATCACCGCGCATCATGCCGTACTGATTACCAACGTCACCGAGGTCGAATCGTTACAGGCGGACGGCGAAATGAATGCGGCCATCTTGGCGGAAAGGAACATCGTCGAGGCTTATCATAACGTGCAGTTCGATATCGCCGAGGCGAGGGCCTTGTTTGTGCAAGGAGACTTGACGCTTGCCGAACTGGCGCAGGCGGAAAAGAACTATATTAATGCCTGCCACCAGATCAAGGTGCGGTTGGACCCTGACAATCACAATCAGCGGGAAATTTTGCTGGAACTGGACGAAAAACTGGCCGACAAGGTCTTCTGCAATTTCTCGCTGTTCCAATCGATGCCCGATATCTGGGGGATAGAGCAGATTTTTCCGATCATGCCGATCCACCGGCTGGCGGAACAGCCGGTACGGCGCGCGGTGCTGCAGGATTTAACCTGCGATTCGGACGGCCGAATCGATCATTATGTCGATGAGCAGAATATCGAAAACACGTTGCCAATTCATCCAATCATCCATGACGAGCCTTATCTGATCGGCTTTTTTATGCTCGGCGCCTATCAGGAAATCCTCGGCGACATGCATAATCTGTTCGGCGACACCCATTCGCTGAATATCGAGCTGGATGAAAATGGTTACCGTATCAGCGATTTTCTCGAAGGCGAGCATGTCAGCGATTTATTCGACTATGTGCACATCGATATCGATGGTCTGAAATCGACTTATTACGCCAAGCTGCAGCAGAGCCATTTAAGCAGCGAACAGCGAGAAAACTATTTGCAGGAATTAAGCGCAGGCCTTAAGGCGTATACTTATCTGGAGAAATAACATGAAAGCGGGATTCATTGGACTGGGCGCGATGGGTATGGGCATGGCCCGCAATGTCGCGAAAGCGGGGCTGTTGACGGCGGTTTACAACCGCACCGTCGACAAGGCGCAAGAATTGGTGAACGAATTGGATATCGATCTCTATACGACGCCGGAAGAGCTGGCGGCGCAAGTCGATGTCGTGTTGATCTGCGTCTCGGCCGACGACGATGTGTTGGCAATGGTCGAGGCCGTGGCCGCGACGATCAAGCCGGGTTCGGTCGTGGTTGACCTGTCCACCGTCAGCATCGCCACCGCCGCAGAGGCCGCGGAAATTTTAGAGGAAAAACAGGCGGAATTTCTCGATGCGCCGGTTTCCGGCGGGGTCGAAGGGGCCGACAAGGGCACGTTGGCTATGATGGTGGGCGGCGAGCGTCAGGCGCTGGAGCGCGTCAGGCCGGTGCTGGAAAGCATGAGCTCGCGTTTGATCCATATGGGGCCAACCGGTTCCGGCCAGGCGACCAAGGCGGTTAACCAGATCATGGCGGCCGGCATCAATCAGGCCGTGACCGAGGCCTTGGCATTCGGCCAAGCGCAATGCTTGCAGATGGACAAGGTTATCGAGGTCATCTCCGGCGGTGCGGCGGGCAACTGGTTCCTGGCGCATCGCGGTCTTACGATGACCAAGGGCAGCTTCGAACCGGGCTTCAAGGTGGCTCTGCATCATAAGGATTTGCAGATCTGCCGGCAAATGGCGGAGCAAATCGGTGTCGAAACAACCTTGATCGACATGACATTGGCCGATTACGAAAAGTTGATGGCGCAGGGCCATGGCGACGAGGATATCTCGGCGTTGTATCGCTTAAAACGGAAAGAATAATGACGACGCCTTTTGCGTAATACGCCGGCAGTTAACCCTGCAACTCCGTTTTAACAAGTTGATTGTTCAGAAATAGAGAAAATGGACGCGGGAAATAGGCGATGTTACTCTTGGGTCTAGGTTTCAGAGGGAGTCAATCATGCAAATTTGGGTCGATGCGGATGCTTGTCCGAAAGCGATTCGGGAGATTTTGTTTCGCGCCGCCGAGCGCACTCACACACTAACGACTTTTGTCGCCAATCATTATTTAACAACGCCGCCCTCTCCTCACATCAAGTTTTTGCAAGTCGAGCCCGGCTTCGACGAGGCCGATTTGGAAATCGTTAAAAGAGTGAGGCCTGGCGATTTGGTTGTCAGCGCGGATATTCCGCTGGCCAGCGACGTAATCGATAAAGGCGGCAATGTGATCGACCCCCGCGGCGAACGCTATACCCGCGATAATATCGAAGAGCGCTTAAACATGCGTGAATTAATGGAGACGCTGCGCGCAGGAGGTGTGGAAACGGGCGGGCCGGCGGCATTGAGCTCGCGCGATATCCAGGCGTTCGCCAATCAATTTGATAAGTTCCTGACGCAACAGGGTGTAAATAAATTCCATTGATCTGTATTGACCCTGACATAATCACACAATTTTAAAAGTTGGTTTGAATTGAATTTGACAATGACTGTCCCCGTTTGGCCAGGAGCGGACGGATGGTTTTTCTGACGAACGTCAGTTGATCGATCTATAGCCGCCAGCCGTAATCCCAAAAATTTGCGACTGCCTATAGGTTGTGCCGAGCCATGCGAGGCGCAACGATCGCGAACGGTGCGCCTGACGGCAGCACCCTATATTCTGCGCACCTTATGGCCTTCGGCGAGGATCAGTTCCGAAAAACCCCGGCATCAATATTGTAATGTTTCAATTTCTGATGTACTGCGCGGCGGCTTATGCCGATCTCCTTGGCCACCGCAGTGACATTGCCGTTGTGTTTGGCTAAGGCGTCTTGCAAGATTTTGGTCTCTACTTGGCTAGAGGCCAACCGTTTTTTACTGCGTAGGTTTCTCTCGTCCGTCAAAACACCACCGTCAGAACTTACGTCTACGCTGACCTTGATGATAATTTGTCCGGGTGAAAACAAAAATGCACGTTCCAGTACATTCTCCAGCTCCCTAACGTTTCCCGGCCATTCATAGGCCATAATCTGCTGCCAGGCTTCTTTACTCAGAACCTTCGGCGGCTTGCCATAACGATGGGCAATCTGTTTCAACAGATAATTGACCAATGCAGTAATATCTTCGCGGCGTTCCCTCAAAGGAGATATGTGGATGGTAACGACGTTAAGCCGATAATACAGATCTTTGCGGAATCGCCCTTGGTCGACAAGTTCCACCAAGGGGCGGTTCGAGGCGGTTATGATACGGACGTTGCTATACAAAACCTGTGCGCCGCCGACTCGCTCGAATTCGCCTTCCTGGAGGACACGAAGTAGATTCGCTTGAGAAAGGAGCGGCAAGCTATCGATTTCGTCGAGAAAAAGGGTACCCCCTTCCGCTCGTTCAAAAAACCCGCGTCTGAGGTCTTGCGCTCCGGTAAAAGCACCTTTTTCGTGGCCGAATAAGGCACTTTCGAGCAGGCTTTCCGGAATGGCGCCACAATTAACCGCGATAAATTTCTGTGCGCTCCGATCGCTGAGTGCGTGGATGGCCCGTGCGATCACTTCTTTGCCAACACCGGTCTCGCCGTTAATCAGAACATTGGCTGTGGTGGGGGCGACCAATTCGACTGCCTGCAAGGCTTCCCGCATCACCTCAGATTCGGCGATTAACTCTGGGCGATCCAATCCGCGCTTCTGACCCGAAACAGCCTTTGGATTCCATGTTCGAGCCATTTTTTCCGAAACGCGTGCGGCAACCTCGGCAATAGCAGAACGCGAAACAATCATGCCGCCCTCGTTGAAATATTCATCACCTTCTTCTATCTGGGCGGCTTCACGATCGGTATAGATTGTAACTTCACATTTCCCGTCACCGGTGGCGATGCGCTTGTTGAGCACTACCTTTGCGTAGCCGAAATTTCGGGCCGCAATGCCTCCAAACACCGAAGCGGTGGTGCGACATAGCTCCGGAGCCTCCTTAACGCGCTCGCCGAATGGGCAATGGAAATTTTCCACGCATACGCAGCCTGTCGAGTCGCTTGGAACCTGTGAGAAGCTGCCGCCAATTTGTTTCTTGATATGTGTAATGATCGACGCATATTGTTCAGGGGTGATTTTACCGGGCAGTCTCAACTGACGGCGGGCGTGGGCTTCAAGATAACTGCTGGCAGCCAACCCCAAGTCCTGGATGTGGTTGGCCGTTCCCTTTTCACTGTTGTATTGCCCCGCCAACTTGACGCTTTGGGTAATAAACATCTGTAGGAAAGATATGGCGCTTAGCTCGGGCAATAAGTTGTCGGACATAAATTAAGCTCCTGGGTTTGTTCCTGAACTACTCACTTAAAAGATGGTATTTTAACTTCATGGGCTCAAATGGGCTTGACTAACGCATCCATCTTTCTAAGCTGGATAATCCATAAAGAATCATAGTTTTGTTTAAAATCTGTTATCGTCAGTTCCTCGATCGCATTCTACGGACTGTTTGAGCTTTAACAATCGGTGAATCAGTTCCGCTTTTAGATAATTCCTCCCCAAATTATGTCGTATTATCGAGCCTACGCCTAAAACCTGGTCGGTAAACGTACGGACCGCGTGAAAGATTAACGTTCCGTTCAAGTAAGGCACTGCGCCTAATATATGGTGGGTAGTATTATAAGAATGACTGACATAAAATTGCCTATCAACAACGATTGCCCCTTGCCGTGTTTCTTGAAAAACACGATGACCCAATATAGCGGTAGGCCTATCTTCTAGCGCTCGATTTAACCAATAGTAACTTTCTTCAACGCCTAAAGAAAATCGATTGGGGTGATTGCTTAAATCGTTGAATAAACCGGAAAATAAGCCGGATAAGACTTTGCAACTTTTCAAGGCGCCTTGTAATTCCAGACCAGGTTTAACGTTTTCATTTTCTCTGGAATATTCGGCAATACCCTCGATGCCATGATCTTTGTACTGACGCCAACGGTTGTATAGTATTTTTTGATAGACTTTGGAGATCGAAAAGAGAAGATCTTGCTGTTTAGCGTCGTGTTGATTTTTTCTGATTTCAGACAACTCTTTTATCTCACTTGATGACAAATTAAATTGATCGCCCGACTCGGCATTTAATAAGGCTAACGCTTCAGATGTTTGAGCTTCTTGAAAATAAAAAGCTTTAAATGTGCCTATACTCGCATTATCTGGAATTTTGCCATGGGCCAAAACGTTGTCATGCATGACGGAAAGATAATTGTTTTTTATAAATTCAGTCACCGAGTGTAAAGGGTATTCTAGGTAAATCGTTGTAATGGTTGCCAATTCCTTTTCGCTTTCTTCGCTTATTTCGTGTGAGATGGGTTCTCCACTATTTAATTTCGATATTTGATCGCTATGCAAGCCAATGAGCTTTAATACCTCGTCTGAAGTTGGCATGGCTGCACAAGGAACTAGAGCTGAACAAATTAAAATCGGAAAAATAAAAAAATATTTCATATTACTTTCAGATATTGTATTTTTTATTTTCGCGCAGTGGAGCATGGGCTATTTTTGCTTCCAATACAGGCCCAGATTCCGGCGTTTGTATCGTTTTAGTTTCAATCGCCCCATGGCGACCATGGAAAGCCCCGGCTTCTCCATGAATCCAATACACTAGAAAAACACTGAATGTAATGAGGCCAATTTGCTGAAATACCGATTGTTTTGCAATGGTGGTGCGCTGGTGGAGACTGGGGATAAGATCGGCTATGGCGACATATACAAAGCTTGATGCCGCCAAGGCCAAAATGTATGGCAACAATTCATGCAGATGTGCCAGACTGAAACAGGCCAGCACTCCCCCGACCAGTGTGGATAGACTGGACATCAGGTTATAGCGTAATGCCTCAGTTCGGCCGTAACCGCTTTCAATCAGAATAGCAAAGTCACCTATTTCCTGAGGGATTTCATGAGCTGTTACCGCAATGCTGGTGATGATCCCCAGATGTGTATCGGTAAGGAAAGCCGCCGCGATAAGGACGCCATCGACAAAGTTGTGAATAGCATCACCCAGGATATCAGGGCGCCAGCCGACCGATGGGAATGTCCCTTATTGCGAGCAACGCAACTGCCAGAATGACAGTGCCGCCATAGCAGCAATTTTTCCAGTAGGAAAAAACCGATGATGCCAGCCAAAACCGTCGCCAACAAACTTTGCGCATGCTTTTCTCCGGCAGTGTGTAGTGCATCCGGCAGGAGATCCAGAAAAGCGACGCTCAACAGGGCCCCAACGGCGAAACTAAGCCCATGAGGTAATATTCGTGGGTGGTAGCGATTTGGAATCAGTAAAAATAAGCCTGCCGCGCCGACGCTGAGCAGGCCTCCGGTGAGGGTGAAAATGATGATCCAAACAAGTGTGCTCATGAGCGTGTAGCCTGAATTACTCTCGAACCGGCGATGCGATCCCGACGGCGCATCAGGCGGCAGTTGAAGATGATCTCGTGTTGCTAGTTGCGTGATGATGGCCCCCGCAACATCCACATCCCGGACCATGGCGATGACTAGCCTCTTCGAGGGGGCGTTGAAGCGAAGCCATTGCCTGATTTCTGCCTGCTGCCATGTAACCGTGAATGGCAGGCGCCGATAGAATTCTTTTTTCCATGATGCTGCCGCATTGAAGGCATTGGGGTGCATTACTGTTGACGGAATGGCGAACTTCCATATCAGATCCGCAGTTTTCGCAATGGTAATCATAGGTTGGCATAGAACATTATCTCCAAATATTTAAGACGTAAAAAAGTACGCACGGATTTTGATCGATCCCGGGCTCGCGCCCGGGAAAGTGCTCCGGGATTGAAGCAGATCGATTGTTTTCCCGATCAGCGTTAGGCTGACCAGCGAGAAGGCTGCTTGGCGGTAACACCGAATTGAGCGGCGGTGACATCCGTGCGAGCTCGTTTTTGCGCATCAAAAGTTGGAGCACGCAGACGGCGAGTTTCGACTTCCCACACCCAACCGCTAATCACGACATCTTTCGGAATTAATGGATGGTTGCGAAATGTTTCAACGGTTTTAATGCAGGTTTCGTCGACATCATCCATCATGCCAATCCATTTAGCGAAAGCGCCTTTATCGAGTTTTAGCTCTGACAAAGTCGGGTCTAGCGTTAATGAATCAATATCGACCCCTCTGGCACAAAGCATCTTTTCCAAATCGTTCGCGTTAGCGGAAAGCATGCCGCATTGAGTGTGTTGAACGATAACAATTTCCTTGGTCCCAAAGAAATTGCATGTCAGCATCGCCGAACGGATTGCATCATCGGTAACAATCCCCCCCGCATTACGGAAACAGTGAGCATCCCCACCGCCGACCGGCGAATCCACTTTGATTCCTAGGGCTTCATCAACCGGTAGACGCTCGTCCATACAAGCAAGGACCCATAGACTACGGTCGTTGTGACCATCAGGCCCATATTGACGACGAGAGGCCCAATGATCATAGGCCGCGATACGGGTGGTTAGTTGGTCTTTTAACGATGACATAAACATCTCCTGAATTAGTTATTAGTTCTTGGGTAGGTCCAGACAGCCTGCCCATACCCTCTTTGTTGGCCGTGGCCGTGGTAGCCAGACGGAGATGTAAAATGCATTGAATGTGCCATATCTACATTTAGATAAATATCAATTACTTACGATTCCCTAGCTGCAATAACGTGAGAACTTAAAGCTCCCTATAACCTTATCCGGTTATCCTAAATCATTGGAATCTTGCTGAACCGCTTAAAGTGAGAAGAATAGATTCCCACTGGGAAGCTGTGTTACCTAGCGACTTTTCAAGTTGGGTGGCACTTATTATTATTGAACGCAAAATTTTCGGTAATGAGACGAGAATTTATCGAAAGTTATCATCTCGAATTATTTAAGAGCTACTTTTAGTCAAGAAGGTCATGATTGCTATGGGGCATTGCACCCAACCATAGGCGTCACTGTCTGAAATACGTTCAATCTCCGGCATCACGACTAATTTTTGTCAGTCGGCTTAGGGTCGGTTTTCCCCATTCGACTATGGCGAAGCGTTAACGACCTTTTTTCATAAAAGAGCATGTACTAACTGCTACCTTTTGGTTTGCAAAGCTCGATGTCCAAGAGTTAGCTAGCAAGTGCATAAACTAACGACGGGGGCAGGAGTCGATTAGTCCTAATGGCCCCTACTCTGACGCGTACGGGTGGACTAATGACATACCGGTGCCGACGGCTAATTGATTGTTCCGATGGTCGGTGAGGAGAATGTATGCAGAACCGCTCAGCGGTTTGGGACTCGGAGTGTCTTTGTGTCGGTTCCCACTCAAGAGAGGAAGCCGTGTGGAAGCTAGTTATAACCCAATGTCGACTATTTTGTTGATTTTGTCGTGGTGATTGGGGTCATGGCGATATTGCCCTTTGGTATTTTCACAGCCGTAAAGAAATAGCAAAAGAAAAAGCATCAAGATGGATTGTTTCATGGTCCGCTCCCGGTTTGATACTGACGCAGAGCCAACTTTATCAGTATAGGAAGGTCAAGTGCTAGAGCCAATCATTAGCGGTTCAGGTCATTTAGTCAAGATTTAATTGCCAGCGTGACGATAAAGTCCGTTTCAATTTTCAGTCCTTTGGCGCGCTGAATGTTGCTTTGAGCTTCGCCTTTGGCTCGCCAAGCGAAAGGCGTCATCTGTAACAAGGCCATGCGCTGTTCCTGGTCGGGCGAGATCGTGTAACCGAGGCGCTGGCTTTCGATCTGTTTGAAACCCTCCGGTAAATCGATTTTGACGCTATGCTCTTTGACTTCCCGGTAAATAAATTTCTTCAGCTGCCATAAATGGCGTGGGCCGGGCGTTACCAATAGCAATAAGCCGCCAGTTTTCAACAAACGATCGATTTCGGCGTCATGCGACGGGGCGTAGACGCGGAGGATCAGGTCGAAAAAATGGTCGGCATAGGGCATGCGCTTGTTGCTGGCGACGATGAAACGCGCGTTGGGTTGTTTTTTGGCCGCCGCCAGGATGGCGTTCTTGGCGATGTCGATGCCATGCAGGTCAAGCTGCTCTGGGGACCGGCATAGGGTTTCGATCTGCCGGCTGTAATATCCTTCGCCGCAGCCCATGTCCAGAATATGCATAGGCTGGTCTTTCGTTCTGTGGCTATCTATCAGCGCCGCGATCGCTTGCGCCAAGGGCTGGTAGTAGCCGGCCTCAAGGAAATTGCGCCGCGCGCGCATCATGACCCTGCTGTCGCCCGGTTCCCTGGACTTTTTAAACTGCACCGGCAAAAGGTTCAAATAACCTTCCTTGGCGCGATCGAAGTGATGTTTGTTTTGGCAGTAATAGCCTTGCGACGGTAAATGTTGCCGAAGCGGACTTTGGCAGATGGGGCAAATATAGGGCATGACGATTAATTGCGTTTCGTGGAGCGGCGATTTTAACCGTTTGAGTCGGTGGTGTTAATGGTGTTTAGCCTCGTTTCAAGTTCGCGGGCATTGAAAGGCGCGGCGCATTCGGCGTCGTTGTCAAAATAAACATGAACGCTTTTTTGCTGATGCAACCAGGCTTTAATTCGGCCGGCCCAGTGTTGTAATTGGTCCCGCGTGTAACGGGAAGCATAGGTTTGCGGGTTGCCGTGCAGACGAATATAGACCAGGTCCGTCGTGACCCGTTCCCACAAGGGCCAACCGCCGGCATCGGACAGGCAATTGGCGATATTGGCTTCTTTCAGGCAATCAGCGGTTTCGTCGCTGAACCAGGAAGGATGCCTGAACTCGATGGCATGCCTCGCTTCCGGCCAGCGCGCCAGGGCTTGCAGGAATTCTTGCAGCCTGTCGGGGCTGTCGGCCACGGTTTTTGGCAGCTGCCATAGTACCACGGCCAGTTTCCCCCGTAATGGTGCTGCATGCGTTCGTTCGATTAGCACGGAGCGGGCCGGTTCGAGGAGCTTTTTATTATGGGTCAGATAACGGTTGGCTTTGAGCGCGAACCTGAAACTAGCCGGCGTTTGCTCGAACCAACGTTGCAATGTGCTAGCTTGTTGCAAGCGGTAAAACGTGCCGTTGATTTCGACCGAATTAAAATGTTCGGCGTAAAAGGCCAGCCAGTCTTTACGGGCAACTCCATGGTAGAAACAGGTTTTCCAGTGCTGGTAGCTCCAGCCGCTGGTGCCGATATAAAGCCGAGTCAAGGCATCAGCCTTTAATGCAAATCAACGGCTCCAGCCTGGCCACTTTACGCGCCAGCCCGGCCCGATCGGCCAGATCGACAACGGCGCCGACATCTTTGTAGGCCTTGGGCGCCTCTTCGGCAACGCCGCGCATCGAGCGGCTACGGATGATGATGCCTTGGGAGGCGAGTTGTTCGACCAACGTCTTTCCCTGCCAGTGCTTGCTTGCCTGATGTCGGCTCATCGCCCTGCCGGCGCCATGGCAGGCCGAGCTGAAAGCTCGCTGTTCGCTTGCTGCGCTGCCGCACAAGATATAGGAACTGGTGCCCATCGAGCCGCCGATCAAGACCGGCTGGCCGACCTGCCTGAAGACCTCCGGTAAGGAGGGATGGCCGGGACCGAAGGCGCGGGTCGCTCCCTTGCGGTGGATGAAGAGGTCTTTTGCCTGGCCGTTAATGGTATGGCGTTCCAGTTTGCAGGTGTTGTGCGAGACATCGTATAACAGCGGCATGTTCAGGTCGGGAAATATTGTGGCGACGGCTTGCCGGGTCAAGTGGGTCAGGATTTGCCGGTTGGCCAGTGCGCAATTGATGCCGGCCCGCATCGCGCCAAGATATTCCTTGCCCAGGGGCGAGTCCAGCGGCGCGCAAGCCAGTTCCCGGTCCGGAAGACTGATGTTATAGCGGGGAGCGGTCAGCGCCATTTGTTTCAAAAACTCTGTGCCGATCTGATGCCCCAGGCCCCTGGAGCCGCAATGGGTGCTGATGACGATGGCATCGGTCTTCAAGCCAAAAACATCGGCGATCTCGGGAGCGAATATTTCGGCGACCCGCTGCACCTCCAGATAATGGTTGCCGGAACCCAGCGTGCCCATTTCATCTTTTTGCCGCTCCTTGGCCCGGGCGGAAACATTGCGGGCTTCGGCGCCGGCCATGCGGCCGTGTTCCTCGATGCGTTCCAGGTCTTCGGCAACGCCGAATCCTTGTTCGACCGCCCATTGCGCGCCGCCATGCAACATGGCGTGCATGTCGTGGTGATTAAGATGCAATCGGCCCGTGCTGCCCAGGCCGGCCGGAATGTAGCGGAATAGCGCTTCCGCCAATTGTGGTTTCTGCGGCTGTATGTCGGCTATAGTCAAGCCGGTATGGATTGTGCGGACGCCACAGGAAATATCAAAGCCGACACCGCCGGCCGATATCACCCCGCCTTGCTCCGGATCGAAAGCGGCAACGCCGCCGATCGGGAAACCGTAGCCCCAATGGGCGTCCGGCATCGCATAGGCGGCCTCGACAATGCCGGGCAATGTCGCGACATTGCTGAGCTGTTCGAAGACCTTTTGGTCCATGTCCTGCAGCAATGGCGCGTCGGCATAGATAACGGCCGGTACCCGCATCTTGCCATGTGGCGGGATTTCCCAACAGGTTTCGTCGCGTTGTGTTAATTGATTGAGATCCATGCCGCCCCCTTAAACATCGACAATGCATTGTGCGATCCACAGGCCGTCGGGCCGTTGCCCGACAAAGAGTTCGGTAAAGGTCGCCCCCTTGATTTCGACGGCCGGTTGGTGTTTCTGACGATCGAGCGGCTCGCCGAAAGCGACGGCCGATAACCTGTTCTCAATAATGTCGACCTGATAATGATTAAACAATAACTTATGGACGGCCATCGCGTAAACCAGTTCATTGATCCAATCAAGAAATAGGATTTCGTTGTCTTCGGCGGAGCAATGAATGGCGAAGGAATGTGTTGCGGCGACCCGTCCGGGATCGGTGATTACCGCCGTCATAGCGATAGCCGCCTGGGCGAAGGCTTGTGACAGTGTGGCGTCGATGCCTCGTATACCGATATCGGCAGCGTGTTCGAAATGTTCCCAGGGCATAACTGCATTCCTGATTGAAGGGTTATCGGATTGGGATAAAGGATACTGTATTTAGGGAGAATTGCCGGTATTTATTGCAGAAAGGTGGAATGAAAGCGAGCCGGGGCGGGCAAGGATACAACTCGATCGAGCCGATGTTTAAAAAGCGACCCTAGAGAGAACTATGGCGGGAAAAAGCCCTGAAACGCCCGTTTAATAAGGACGTTTCAGGTTAAGGGGGTACCTTTAAATCATTTCTGATACGCTCGAGGCGGCGCGTTTTACGTCGAGGAAAATTAGACCCAATTTCGCATTCGGTTTGGCCAAGACGGTCAAGACGGCTTCTTTTCCGGCGTGGGTCATTAGCACATAACCTCTGTCGCCTTTGATAAGCACCTGCTCGAGTTCGCCTCTGGCTAATTCTTGAGCGGTTCTGTCACCTAGCGATAACATCGCGGCACTCATCGCGCCGACGCGGTCTTCGTCCATGCCGGCAGGCAGGACCGCTGCGATCATCAGGCCGTCTGTCGAAATAATGCCGGAAGCCTCGATATCGGCGGAGGAACCATTTAACTCGGTGAGTATGGAAGTTAACATATCTGAACGCATAATATTTTCCTGTTGATTTACGCTTTATAGGCATCGGCAAGATTTTTGAACAAAGCACGGCTCATGCCCGAGATTTTCAAGAATTTTTCCAATTCTTCGGCAAGAGTGGCTTCCTGATAGGATTGCTGCATGGTGATCAGGGAAAATCCCGTTACGGCGCTTATCGCGGTCAAAATTTGTCGGCAGCGTTCGGGGTCGTCGCCGAACAGTTCGATTATTAGCGCAATCAGGCGGTTGTTAATCAAGGTCATGCCGCCGGACATAAATTCGACAGGCAGATTGACTTTGACGTGAACGGAGCCGACATTATACATTTGCTCGGTGTAACCGGGGCCGAGGTCGCTGGTAAACAGGCCTTCCATCCATTTGACATGGGTTGCCTTGAGGGCGTCGACGCGTCCTTCCAGAAATTTATTGGCTTCCGGAACGTCCAACAGTTGATTGTAAAACTCTTCGGTGACATCTTTTAATCGCGGCGTGATTTGCGGACCGATTTCTTTCAGTAATGCTTCGAGTTCGGGCGTCAGGCCGGTGAACATTTTGGCATACTGAGTCAATTGGTTGTAATCATGGGCCATATATTTTCTCCTAACTAGCAAGTTGTTTCTTCTTGTTAACTGTCTCAGGCTGGACTATCCTGCCGCCGTTTCCATGACATTAACTATCCAGGTTTGATCAAGGTCGAATAGCTCAAAATGCTTTTTTCAACGCCTTGAAAGGACAAAATCATTTGCAGATTCTATGTGGCAATATTATAGACCCAGTGAATTACTTGGTTTTTTCCTTAGTGACGATTGTGAGTCCTCTCACAATATGTTGCATAGTCGATCACGAGTATGTTACTTGTGTCACATATCGAGCGTAGTTTTTCAGTCCGTGGAGGCAGATTATGAACAGGCATTTGCAGTCAGTCAGAGAGTTTCATACCGCTTATTCCGTGTCTCAGGCCGAATTCGGTCAGGAGGGGCATTTGGCGGACATGGAAATCATTTCCCGTCAGGCGTTATTGATGGAGGAAGCAAGCGAGTTGTTCCAAGCCTTTAAGAGAGGGGACATGGCCGACGTATTGGCCGGGCTGGTTAACCTCGGCTATGCCGCCTTAACCGTTATTGCGCTGCAAGGCGGGGATGTGACGGAAACGCCGGTTGCCTGGAAGCACGATGGCTTGGTGATCTCGATCATGCGGAGCGTATCCGATAAGGTGAATCAATGCTCCTCCGGGAAAAGCGAGGCATATTCTGCGCTTTATTGTCTTTGCGTGCAATTGGCGCGGGATTTTCTGAATGCAGATTTCGATAAGGCGTTTCAGGTTGTTCACGAAAGCCGCATGGCGGCCCTGAAGGAGCATCCGCATCCGTCCCGTCATTTCAAAACGCCGGATTTAAGCGATTGTCTGTTCGAATAGCCGTTATTGTTTTTCCGTGACAAGGTCGAGCACGATACTGCTGGTCAGTTTGTCGAGCTCGATAATACCGGTGAAATGGCCGTCTTCATCGGTGACGGGCAATTCAGACAGGTTTTCATGAGCCATTTTTTCCAGCACTTCACGCTTATTGCTATCGCTGCTGATCGAGCTGCTGATGAGGTCTTTCAGTGGGCTTAGATTTGCCGATTCCAGCATGGTGACGATGTCAAGTTGGTGTGCGCGGAGTTGTTGGTAAAAACTCTTGGCATGAATCAAGGCCTTGAATTTTCCGGTTTGATCGACAAACACGACAAATCGAAAAAAATCGTGTTGGGTCAGACGCCTCAGGTATTCCATCAGGGCGGCACGGTCATAATAGTTCCGGCGATTTAATTGCAAGGTCATCGCCGGGATGCGGTTTTCGATGAATCCGGGGATGGCGGCAAGGCCTGCTTTTTCGTCGGTGGGCAGCACTTCCGGCGTGATTTTGCTGCCGTGAACTTTTAATGAGAAAGGACGGGCAACCGCTTCCCGCAACTTGAAGGCGACCCCGAAGCCGCTTAATTCGGCCAGTTGGCCGGAAGACAGCAGCCAGATGACGGTCGGCGCCAGGGCAATGGCGATCCAGGAGGTTTCGATCTTGAAGCCGCCATTGATTCTGGCGTTGAGTAACGTGATCACGAACAGGATGGCGAAAAAAGAGAAAATCAATAGTCCCAGTATCATGCTCACGTACCTCTGTTTTTGAAAAAAGTATAGCGTACTGCCAGAATAATCGTCTGCGTATCGTTCAGAACAACAGGAAAGGCTATGTCGGGTTTTTTCGCAACGGTCAATCGACTGAAATATATTCAACGTTGGGGATTGAAACGGAACTCGTTCAGCGAGAATGTCAAAGAACACAGCTTCGACGTCTGCGTGATTGCGCACCTTTTGTGCGCGATCAAGAATGAATTTTATGCCGGCGTCATCGACCCCGGCGAAGTGGTGTTGGCCGCGCTGTACCATGATGCGCACGAAAGCATCACCGGCGATTTGCCGACGCCGATCAAGAAATTCAATAGCGATATTTACGATACCTATAAAGGAATCGAGTCAGTGGCCGCGAATGCGTTGGTCGACACGCTGCCGGAACAGTTGAAGGACGATTTGTTCAATTATGTCACCGAGTCTTGCGATATCGAGGTGATGGCTTTGGTCAAGGCGGCCGATACGATTAGCGCCTACGTCAAATGCCTCGAGGAGATTCAAGCGGGCAATCAGGAGTTCAAGGACGCGATGGAGGATGTCGAGAAAAGGCTGAATGCCATCGATTTGCCGGAAGTGGACTACTTCAGGAAATATTTCCTCCCCGAAGTGCATTTGACGGTGGACCAGTTGTACGAACCCTAAACTCTTTTCGAGTGAGAGTAAGAAGCGCTTGATTCCTGGAGGGGGCGCTTACGCTTGCTTAGCGTTGGCGCTGAGCGAGTGATGTTCGTCTCGAACAGGGGCAGCGGTACCGGTTTGCCGAATAAATAACCTTGAAAAAACTGACAGCCGTTTCGTTTTAGATAATCGAATTGAGCTTGGTTCTCGACCCCTTCCGCGACGATCTTAATGCCTAGGGTTTGGCCCAGCGACAGGATGGTTCGTACGATGGCGGCATCTTGTTTGTCGCTGGAAATATCGCGAACGAAGGAACGATCGATCTTCAATTGTTCCAAGGGAAGTTTTTGCAAATAGGATAACGACGAATAACCGGTGCCGAAATCGTCCATCGAGAACGTGACGCCTAGCGCGGCTATCGCCTGCATTTTATCGATCACTTCCTCGACGTTATGCAGGATAAAACTCTCGGTGATTTCCAATTTCAGACGTGCAGGGTCAGCGCCGGTTTCTTGTAATACCGTGCGTACTTGCTCGACGATGTCGGTATGATAAAACTGTTTGGCGCTGACGTTGACCGACAACGTTAAATCCCGCTTCAGCGTATTCTGGGACCAGCTTACTAGGGTTCGGCAGCCTTGCAGCAGCAACCATCGGCCGATTTCATGAATCATGCCGCTTTCCTCGGCAATGGGAATAAATTCATCCGGGGCAATGAAGCCGTGGACGGGATGGTTCCAGCGCAGCAGTAGTTCAGCGCCCAGCGGCTGCTCTTCGCTATCGACCTGGATTTGATAATAAGGACACAATTGTTCTTCATCCAGCGCTTTGCGTAAATCCAGCTCCAGGGCGGCCCGTTCGCTCAGCGTGCGTTGCAGGTCGGGGTCGTAGGCGCGTATCGCGTTGCGGCCCGCATGTTTCGCTTGGTACATCGCCATATCGGCGTATTTCAACAGTTCATCGGTGCTTGAGTCGTGGCTTTGAAACATGACAAAGCCGATGCTCGCCGTCGTGAAATAATGAATACTTTGCTCTTTACCCTTAGGTTGGATTCGGTAACCGAGCGACAAAGACTGGTGGATTTTTTTTGCGATAGCCTTGGCTTGCAAGGCGGCCGTGGTTAGCGTCTTGTCCAGGTCTTCCAAAATAACAACGAATTCGTCGCCGCCTAGGCGTGCCACTGTGTCGGTTTCCCGGACGCAATCTTGTAAACGTTGCGCCACTTGAATCAACAGGGCATCGCCGCTGTCATGCCCTTGGGTGTCGTTAAGGGCCTTGAAACGATCGAGATCCAAAAACATCATGGCGCCGAAGGATTTCGTGCGATGGCTGGTGGTCAAGGCCAGTTCCAGGCGTTCGATCAGGAAACGGCGATTGGGCAGGCCGGTCAATGGATCGTAGAAGGCTAGTTTGCGGATTTGGTCTTCCGCCGCCTTGCGTTGGGAGATGTCGGAAAAAATGCCGACATAATTGGTGATGTCCCCGTCCTGGTTGCGGACGTTATTGATTGTCAGCCATTCCGGATAAACTTCGTTGTTTTTTCTGCGGTTCCAGATTTCTCCTTCCCAATGGCCCTCGCGTTTGATCGTGTCCCACATGCGCTGGTAAAAATGTTCGTCGTGTTTTCCCGATTTCAAAACCGCAGGAGAATTGCCGATGACTTCATCGGCTCGATATCCGGTTAACCGGGTAAACGCCTGATTGACCCGCAGAATTTTGCCTTGGGCGTCGGTGACCAGGATGCCTTCTTCGGTTTCGAAGGCGATGGCGGCGATTTTCAACTCCTGTTCGGCTTGTTTACGGGCAGTGATGTCGGAAAAAACAATGATATGATGAGCGATGTTGCCTCGTTCGCCGATAGCATTGGTGATACTGACCCAGGCTGAATAATGACTGCCATCCTGGCGACGGTGATTGATTTCGCCTTGCCAAATGCCGGTCGTGGAAAAGATTTCCAAAAAGGATTGATAGCGGAGCAGGTCGGCCGGAGCGACGATGGCATCCGCCAGTAGGTTGATCACCTCGCTTTCATGATAGCCTGTAATTCGGGTAAAGCCGTGGTTGACCGAGACGATACGGAAATCGGTATCGGTGATGATGATGCCTTCCTGGCTGTTGTCGAATACGCAGGCAACGAGCTTGAGTTTTTCTTCGGTGATTTTTTGTCGCTGTATCAGGTCGAAATTATCCAGCGCGAAGGAAATATCGTTGGTCAGGCTGTTCATCAGCGAGCTTAACTCCCGATTGAAGAAATTCCGTTCCTTCGAATAAATGGCTAAAACGCCGATGATTCGGCCGGCGCGGAATAGCGGGAAGGCGCCAACCGAGTTGATGTTTTCGGCGCTGGCCGCCTCGTGCCACAGGCGGGAACAGTCAGCCGCGGTAAAATCATTCAATATCCTGGGCTGTCCCTGGCGCACCGCCAGGCCTATTGCTCCTTGCCCCTCCGGCAAATCGGCATCGACGGATACCTTGATTTGGCTTAGATAAGCGGAGTGTTCGGGGCTGGCGGCAACGGGATTAAGCCAGGCGTATTCGTCGATCATGCCGACCCACGCTAATTGCAGGGAAAGCTGCTCGGCAAGGATTTGGCAAATTTGCCGCAAAAATTCCCGCTCCTCGGAGACGCGCACCATGACTTCGGCGCATTGGGTCCAGGCGGCATACACGTTGGTGATCAGCTTGCGTTGCTTCTCGCTGTCGATTAAGGCTTGTAACATCTGATTAAAATTGCCTGCCAATACCGCGACCTCGTCCTGGCCATTGATGGTGACCCGAACATCACGGTGTCCCGCGGAAATTTGATTGGCCGCCGTCATCAGTTGGTTCAAGTTTCTGGTCAGTCGCCTACCCAACACAAACGCGGCCAAGAGTGCGAATAAAGCGCCGAGCAGTGTGGAAAAAATTGCCAGCAAGGACAGCTCCAGTAAATTGCCGTAGGCGCTCTGGCGGGTCAAGGTGATGCGCGCCCAGCCTACATGCCGCTGGCCCGTCATGATCGGGGCGGCAACGTCGATCGTTTTGTAGTTGGCGACTAAAATCTGTGTCTCCGGTGAGGAACACAGCATTTGCTGGCTGAGCGAGTCGACCACGAAACGGCCTATCTCGTCGGGGATAGTAGAGGCCAAAACTTCTCCCTGCAGAGAAAGGACAAAGGCACGTTTTAAATCCGGGGTATCGCTAAAACCCTGCAGCACTTCTTGTAGCCCCACCACGTCATTGGCAAGCACCCAGGAGATACTGCTATCGGCGAGGGCATGAGCGAAGGCGGTCGCTTGTTTAATCGCGGACCGGTCCAAGAAATCCCGTTGTTGAAAAAATAAAAAAGTGCTGAACAGCACCAGGATGGAAATAGTGACGCTGATGAAGGCGAGAATGAACTGTCGTCGAATCGAACGGCGCCAAAAGTTGAATGGTTTGCCGAAAAAGGACTGAATCGGTTTTTTCATCCGGCCTGCTCCAGGGAGCGGACATTTTTGGAGAATTTATCCAAAAATTCTCGGACGGCTCGGTAGGTCTCCTCGGTGGCGGGTTGGAAACGGCTTACCGGAATCCGTGCCAACATTTTTCGACCTTCTTCGCTTCGCTCCAAGACGAATAAGATTGTTTGAAAACGCTCGATGATTACTGCAGGTACCCTGTTGTGGGCAACCCAGCCATTATTCGGCAGAGTGTCGGTTTGCCATTTGATGAACAATTGCTTGGCCCGGTCAGGATGTTGCTCGGCGAAGCTTTTCCATGGCACCGGCCAGGTGGCGCCGGCCGCGACATGGCCCAGCAGTACGTTCATGATCGATGATTCTTGCGAACCGACATAAAGGTTCTTGATGTCGTGATTGATATCGATGCCGTGAGCATGCAGGTAATATTGCGGCATCATAGTCGCTGCCAGCGCGCTGGGAGCCGGATAGGAAAGCGCCTTGCCTTTCAAGTCTGAGACTTGTCTGATGGTGCTGTCACGGCGCAACAGAAGAATGCCGCGAAAATTCTCGTCGTCGCCCATTTTGCCGAAAATCCGGTAACCATGCCGGAGCGAACGCACTGTTTGATAGGGGTTGGGCATCGCGAAATCGAAATGCCCGGCATCCAGCTTTTTTTCGAATTCTTCGTAATTACGCGACGCTTCCAGCTTGAAATGGGCCTCAGCAATATGGGCGTCGAGGTGGTCGACTATCGGGCCGTAGACCTCGAACAACCGTTGTGGGTTATGTAGCGGATGAATGCCGATGATATAGATCGGCACTGCGTTTAACGGCGTGTCGGAGAATTCGGTCTCATAGATTTTCAGGCTTTGGCAACCCGCCAGCCATGGTGCTTTTAATAGGGATTCCAGCGCCTGCCGCAGTTTGTCAAAATGCGAGCCTTGCCTAGTGGTAAAGGTGTCTGAAGCGGAATTTGTCGGAGATTGGGTTTGTTGCCGATGCTCTGTTGCTTGGGACGAAGGACTAAATAAACCGCCAAATCCAATAATCAATATCACAGTGGCCAGTATGCGTCTCGGCAACATGGTTATTTTTTCTCCCATTTTAATGACACGGTAGCGGAGGGATTTTATGAACTATGCCTGCCGTCCATCGATAAATATAATTGCTCCAACAGTGTTGAGCGGAAGGATTCAGTGTCGTGTGAATGCCGCAATAGGGACAAGTTTAGCAGCTTTGTTTCTCTGTGGGGGTAAATGTACATGAAGCCAGTAATTGCTTTAAATCTAGCGTGCGGTCGCCAACAAGTGACAAAATTGCATGGGGCAAGCAGAAAAGGGATCCCCAAGAGCATTTAGTGGCCCGAATAATTGGCAATGGTGATTAACCTTCTTCGGTGCCAGTTAATGTATTTTGACAGCGATAAGCCAGAGCGTGGGCTTTGCCGTTGAAAGCGCCAATGCTGTCGAGATGGTCGATGACCAGATGGGTGGCTCCGGATTGCTCTGCCTGTAATAGTGCTTTGTGTCTGATATGCCGACGCCAATCATAGTGTTTGGCATAACCGCTGTTCACAGATATTTCGTGTACTAAACGATAGCCGCTGATTGATGAGGCATTGGTTAACACGACAGCTGGCGTTGTGTTGTTTTCGGCTGGCACAACAAAAGGCAGCAAGCATAAGCCGGTCGCAATGATTCGTTGGTAGACTGAAGCATGAATCCCCTCGTGTTATATAGCGTTCTTTTGCCGTGGAAAAAGGGGGGGGAAGATCATAAAGCAAGGTATTGATTCAAAACAATAGTGAATCGATTTTATGGCAGAGGGCTAATCGGCAGCCAAATTGCGGCTGGGCAGGCATATTCGCTTATAATCCCAACAAAAAAAGATAAAAAAGGAGGATAAATGCCGCTCGATATACTGCTCACAGTATTAGTTACCGCGATGATACAGTCGCTGTTCGGTGTCGGGGTGTTGCTGTTCGGGACACCCGCGTTGCTATTGCTGGGCTATGATTTTGTCAATGCGCTCAGCGTACTGTTGCCGATTTCGCTGGCGATCAATGCCCTGCAAATCCTGAAACATTACCGCTATATAGATATCGATTTTTTCAAGAATGTTTTGCTATACACGATACCTTTGGTAGTTTGGTTTTTGTTCATCGCCACCTCCAACAAAGTCAATATTGGGCTGTTGGTCGGTACTTTCCTGCTTTTTGTCGCCTTGAAAAGTTTCGTGCCGGCCGTGGAGCGGCTGTTACAAACTTTGGTGAAATACGAAAAAGCCTATTTGGCGGCGATGGGCTTAGTGCATGGCTTAACCAACCTGGGGGGCGCGTTGTTGACCGCTATTGTCCATGGTAAAGGGTACGATAAACACACCACGCGGGTTACCGTAGCGATCTGTTACGCCACATTCGCCGTGTTTCAATTGGCGACTCTGTTGGTCTTGGGCAGCGAATTCGAACTGACTTATTCGCAACATGCGACTTTTTTGCAAATTGGCGTTATTGTATTTCTGTTGACCGAAGAGTTGGTCTACAGTGGCATTGATAATAATAAATACAGCAAATTCTTCGCGGCCTTTCTATTGGCTTCGGGAGTCTTGCTGATAACAAAATCGTTGTGAGGAAGATTACATGAAAAAAGTATTCAATTACTTCTTAATTGGGGTATTGGCGTTTATTCCGGTCGTCGTCATTTTGCAGATCGTTTGGTTCGTCAAGGAACGTTTCGCCGACCTGATCAAAATGGTTTACGGCTATTACGAGAATTATGCCGTGACTTTCACGCTATTTTTCATCAGTTTCGCCTTGTTCGCCTATATCGGTTACAGGGTCAGCATGGGACGCTCTTCCATAATCGCGGCGATCGATGCGATCATCCATCGTATTCCTTTTTTGAATACCATTTATCGGGTGACCAAAAAAATCGTCAACCTGGTTTCCGGCCATGAACCGCAAAAAGCCAGGGAAGTGGTCTATATTGAATACCCTAAAGAAGGTCTATGGGTGCCGGCCTATGTCACCAACAAGGAAAATGATCGCTATATTTTGTTCGTGCCGACTTCTCCCAACCCGACCTCCGGATTTACCGTGATCGTGCACGAATCCAAGGTGCGAAAATCGCAGATGAATATCGAACAGGCGACCAGTTTCATCATCAGTGTCGGCGTGGATTACGATAAGTCGCAAGAGGCCAACGAACTGCCGAAATGAAACAACTGGAGTCCTGGTTAACTGAACTGAGCGCCATCGTCTGGGGGCCGGTCATGTTGGCCCTTTTGTTGGGAATCGGTATCTTCCTGACGGTCGGCTTCAGGGCGTTTCCCTGGCTGTTCGTACCCAGGGCTCTGGTGATTTTATGGCGCAGCAGGAAACTGCATCAAAATGGTGATATCACGCCTTTTCAAGCCTTGATGACGGCCTTGTCCGCCACCATCGGCACCGGCAATATCGCCGGCGTCGCGACCGCGATCGTCATGGGCGGGCCTGGCGCGGTGTTTTGGATGTGGCTGACGGCCTTATTCGGCATGGCCACTAAATATGCCGAAGCGGTGTTGGCGGTCAAATACCGCGAAATCGATGAACTCGGCCAGCATGTCGGTGGCCCTATGTATTACATCAATAATGGCCTCGGTAAAAATTGGCGGTGGTTGGCCTGGCTATTCGCTCTGTTCGGTATGTTGGCCGCGTTCGGCATCGGTAATATGGTACAGGCCAATTCGGTGGCCGACGCGCTGGATACTCAGTTGCAAATCCCTGCTACTCTCAGCGGCGCGGTGATAACGCTGTTGGCGGCTGGCGTCATTGTCGGCGGCATCAAGCGTATCGCCGATGTGGCGGCGATGCTGGTGCCGCTGATGGCATTATCCTATATAGCCGCGTCGCTATATGTGATTGGCGGCAATATTGAACTCGTCCCTGGGGCATTTCGTTTAATCGTCGAAAGCGCATTCAGCGGCACGGCAGCCTTCGGCGGTTTCGCCGGTGCCGGCGTTTGGGCCGCTATTCGTTTCGGTGTGGCGCGGGGCATATTTTCCAACGAAGCCGGTTTAGGTAGCGCGCCGATCGCCCATGCCGCCGCGCAAACCAAAGATCCGGTGCAACAGGGCATGGTTGCGATGCTGGGAACCTTGATCGACACGTTGCTAGTGTGCAGCATGACTGCGTTGGTGATTGTCATCAGTGGGGTTTGGCTGGATGGCGAAAACGGTGCGGCCCTGTCGACGCTGGCTTTCGATCGCAGCTTGCCCGGTTGGGGTGGATATATCGTCGTTTGCGGTTTGTCCGTGTTCGCGTTCACCACACTGTTGGGTTGGAGTTATTACGGTGAACGCTGCGCCGAATATCTATTCGGGGTTAAAATAATCTGGCCGTATCGCTTACTGTGGTTGGTCGCAATTCCCTTTGGCGCGCTGGGCAAATTGACCATGATCTGGTTGCTGGCCGATGTTTTGAACGGCTTGATGGCACTACCAAACTTGCTGGCGCTGGCCTTGTTAAGCCCGGTGTTGTTTCGCCTGACCCGAGATTACTGGAAAACCGCCTAAGCAAAGTAAGGCCGGTTTGTAAATAAAATAACCTACATGCAACAGGATTTCATTTTATATCAATGGGCCATGTGGCCGCCTCTGCAGCCCGACGCGGATCGGGATGCGATCAAGCAAAAAGAGTTGTTGGCCAAAGTGCCGCCCCTGTTAAGACGCCGTTTGAGCCCTTTAGCTAAAACCGTATTTTGCGCCGCGGCACAATGCCTCGATGAGCCGGTTCATGTGCCAGTCGTGTTCAGTTCCACCCATGGCGAGTTGGCTAAATCCTTCGCCATGCTGGAAATGCTCGAAACGGGCGAGGATATATCGCCGACGACCTTCAGCTTGTCGGTGCATAACGCCATCGCCGGATTGTTTTCGATGGCCTGGCAAAACAAACTGCAAAGCACGGTGCTCGCTCCCGGCGAGGAAGGCATGGCGCCGGCCTTCATCGAAGGTTTGGGCTTGTTGCATGAAGGGGCTACGCAAGTACTGTTGGTGTTTTACGACGAACCGGTGCTGCCGTTTTATCCGACCGCCCCTTATAAGATAGCGACAGAGCAAAGTGGCGCACTGGCCTTACTCATCGGCAGCCAAGGAGAAGGCTTGCCGCTGCGGATGGTGTCAATGTCCGAAACAGGCGACGACGGCGAGCAACCCTGGCAATTACCGGCCTTCATTAATTTTTTAGCGGAGGCGCAACAACGCACTTTGACGCTCAGAACGCCTCGGCATAGCTGGCGTTGGGAGAAAGATGCGCAAGCGGCTTGATTACGCCTGGCGCCTATTCTCGACCGGACTCAGTTTTTCCGTTTTCGGTCTCGGCGGCGTCATCCTCTGGTTTCTGGTTTTTCCGTTGTTACATATCGTTCCCGGTAATCGTCGGGAGAAAATGCTGCGGGCGCGGAAATGCGTGCACTACAGCTTCTATTTCTTCATCGGCCTGATGCATCGCCTCGGCATCATGACCTATGAAATAAACGGCCTGGAAAAACTGAACAAACCCGGTCAATTGGTCATCGCCAATCATCCGACATTGATCGACATCGTCTTTTTGATCAGCCGGATTCCCGCAGCGAGCTGCATCGTCAAGGCCAAGTTATGGCATAATCCCTTTACCAGAGGGCCCATCGTCAATGCGGGCTATATCAGCAACGGCGATCCGGTGCAGATGATCGATGACTGCGTCGCCGATTTACAGCAAGGTGGAACCTTGATCATTTTCCCCGAAGGGACCCGCTCGGTTCCGGGGAGACCTTACAAATTTCAGCGCGGTGCCGCGGCCATTGCTTTGAAGGCCAATGGCCTCGTAACGCCGGTAACCCTGACCTGCGTTCCCAGCACGCTGACCAAGGCGGAAAAATGGTATCAAATTCCCAAGCGACCGTTTCATTTGGCGATGCATGTTGGCGATGCGTTAGCGCTGGACGAGTTTCTGGCGATCGAACCCAAGACCGTGGCCGTGCGCCGCTTTAACCGTTATTTGCAGGAATATTTCAGTCAACAAAGAGTACGCTATGAGCAGTTTGGAGAATGAGTTAAAACAATTGATTATCGAATCGTTGGATTTGGAGGATATCGGCGTCGACGATATCGACAGTCAGGAGCCATTGTTCAATGAAGGCTTAGGATTGGACTCTATCGATGCGTTGGAATTGGGGTTGGCGATCAGAAAAAAATATAATGTTCGGATCGATGCCGAAAAGGACGATGTCGTGAAAATTTTCGCGTCGGTCGCCGCGTTGGCTGAATTTATTGAATCTGAACGGAATTGAGGACAGTATGAAAAATCGTGATGACATCCTGCAATTGCTTAAGGACATCATGCAGGAGATGTTCGAAATAGAGTCCGATGAGGTGACGTTGGACGCGCGGCTCTATGAGGACCTGGATTTTGACAGCATTGATGCCGTCGACATGATCGTCAAACTCAAGGAAATGACCGGCAAGGCGGTCAAGCCGGAAGACTTCAAAAACGCACGCACGGTCAACGACGTGGTGGAGGCGGTCTATAAATTGATCAATGCGTGATGGGCAGATTGGTTAACGGCGTAATCGGCGTGTTCACGCTGTTATATCCCGTCGCCGTTTATTACGGTATTCATTATGTTCAGCCTTGGCAGATTGCCGCCGTGTTAGCCCTGTTATTGTTGGGACGCCAATTGAATAAGCCGGCCGTCGACCGGGGCGGTCGATGGTTATTCATCGCCGTCTTGCTCTATTGCGGCTTTGCCGTCTGGAACAATAATCTAGCGACCTTGCGTTTTTATCCGGCCTTGATCAATCTGGGCCTGTTGGCGATATTCGCCGCCAGCCTGTATTTTCCGCCGCCAATTATCGAACGCCTGGCTCGCTTACAACATCCCAATCTACCGCCGAAAGGCGTACGTTATACCCGGAGGGTCACCCAAGTCTGGTGCGGATTTTTTCTAATGAATGGCGCGTTGGCTTTCGCGACCGCCGTATGGGGCAGCTTCGCCTTTTGGAGCCTGTATAACGGTTTGGTCGCCTATCTGCTGATGGGGTTGTTGCTGGTCGGCGAATACTGGATCAGGATCAGGACGCAGGAACATGTGCGCTGAGTGGGTTTCGCTGACCGAGGTCGGTCTATTGAGGGACGACGAACGGACGGTTGCCGTGCATGACGGGCGTACTATCTCCCAGCGGGAATTTTGCGCGGAGGTGTCGGCGTTGTCCTCGGCGTTGCGGCAACAGCCTCAGCCTCAGCAGCGCTATGCCTTGTATTACGAAAATTCCTATCCGTTCGCCGTGGCTTTGTTTGCCTTGCTGCATACCGGCAAGCAGATCTGGATTCCCGGCAATAATCGTCCGGCGATGGCCGAACAACTGAAGGCGTTGGATTGCCGATTATTGGGAGATTGGGCGCAGAGCAACGAAGGACGGATAAGCGTAGCGTCATCCATCGACAACGGTTTTTCCTTGCAACCGTTAGATTTGCATCGGCCGCAACTCACCATTTTCACTTCCGGTTCCGGCGGCGAGCCGAAGGCGATAACGAAGAGTTTATTACAGTTGCAAAACGAAGTGGAGACGCTGGAACGCCAATGGGGAAAATTATTGGGTTCCGCCTCGGCGCTGGCGACGGTCAGCCATCAGCATATCTACGGCCTGTTGTTCCGCCTGCTCTGGCCGCTGGCCGCAGGCCGCACCTTTCATAGCCAAATGTATCTGAGTCCGGAACCGATGCTGAAAGCGGCGATCCTGCCGGCCTATTGGGTAGCCAGCCCGGCCCAGTTGAAACGATTGGACGATCTGACCGCCTGGAATCAACTGGCAAGCTTGACGGCGATCTTCAGCTCCGGCGGTCCCTTGCCGGTGGCGGCGGCCGAATGCATCGAACGAGAGTCCGGCCAACCCGTCATCGAAATCTACGGCAGCTCCGAAACCGGTGGTATCGGTTGGCGCAGCTTGCCAATCGTCCGTCGCTGGATGCCATTTCCCGGTATCGAATTGGGTCTCGACGACCAAGGCCGCTGCCGGCTCGCTTCCCCCTATCTGCCCGAGCCGGGATCTTGCTTGCTCGATGACCGGCTCGAGCTGAACGATGACGGTCGCTTCGAGCTGGCCGGGCGCGTGGACCGCATCGTCAAGGTCGAGGAAAAAAGGCTGTCGCTGGATCAGCTGGAACGCACCCTGCAACGGTCGCAGTGGGTCGAACAAGCCTATTGCCAGCTAGTGGAAGGTAGCCGCGACCGCATCGCGGCGCTGATCGTGTCGACGGAAAGCGGTATGGCGCTATTGCAGCAGGAAGGAAGGTCGGCCTTGATCCGTCGATTACGCCGGCACTTGATGCAGGACTTCGAGACCGTCGTGCTGCCGCGCAAATGGCTGTTCATGGATGCGATGCCGCAGACCGCTCAAGGCAAGGTCGACACCGCGCTGCTGGCCCAGTTGTGGCGCTTGGAACCTAGCAAGTTTCCGCAATTACTCTCCTGCCGGCATAGCGCGCACCAGGTCGTGCTGGAACTGCGCGTGCGTCCCGGCCTGGTTTATTTCGACGGCCATTTCCCGGGACAGCCCATCTTGCCCGGCGTCGCGCAACTGGCCTGGGTCGAGCGCTACGGAAAAATCTTTTTCGCCATCGACAGGCCGTTCTTGACGATGGAAGTGATCAAATTCAAAAAGATCATCCAGCCGGGCGCGCACTTGACATTGACGCTGGAATGGAAACGGGAATCCGGCAAATTGCATTTCGAGGTGGTTTCCGCGCTCGATTCGCACAGTTCCGGGCGTATGGTGTACGGAGAGCGCTCATGAAATACTGCGTGATCATTCCCGTCTACAATCACCAGGAGGCCATCGGCCGGGTCGTTTCGCAGCTGAAACCATATGGTTTGCCTTGTTATTTGGTCAACGACGGCAGTTCTGCGGCCTGCACGCAAGTACTCGGGGAACTGGCTGAGCGGGAACAAGACTGGATCACGCTGCTGGAACGGACTGAAAACGGCGGCAAGGGCGCCGCGGTCATGACCGGCTTGCGCCGGGCAATCGCCGACGGCCATTCGCATGCCCTGCAAGTCGACGCCGACGGCCAGCACAAACTGGACGATATCCCGCGTTTCTTAGAGGCAGCCGAACGACAGCCGGAGAAGCTGATCCTGGGCGAGCCGCGGTTCGATGCAACGGTGCCGAAAGGGCGATTGTACGGCCGCCAGTTCACCAATTTGTGGATTTGGATCAACACGCTGTCCTTGGCGATCGCCGACGGCATGTGCGGTTTCCGTTGTTATCCGCTGGCGCCGGTCGATAAATTGTTGCATTCGGTAAGATTGGGGCGGCGCATGGATTTCGACATCGAAATCGCCGTACGCCTGTATTGGCAGGGTGTCGAGGTGATCAATCTCGATACCGAGGTGCAGTATCCGTTGGACGGCGTGTCGCATTTTCAATTGCTCAAGGACAATCTGCTGATTTCCCGCAAGCATGCGCAATTGTTCTTCGCCATGTTGCCGCGGCTACCAATATTGTTGTTGAGGCACTTGCGATGAAACATTGGGCACAGTTGGAGGAGCGCGGCATCGTCTGGGGCATGCAGGCATTGTTAAAGATCTATTTGTGGTTCGGGCGCGGCGTGCTGCAAATCTTCCTCTATCCGGTGGTCAGCTATTACTGGCTGATCAATCGCAAGGGGCGGCGGGCCAGCCGGAATTATCTACAACGGGTGTGGGCCTATTTGCCGGAAAATTCGCTCAGCACCGGCCTGTACGGCAGTTACCTGCATTTCATTAGCTTTGCCAACGCCATCATCGACAAACTGGCGGCCTGGAGCGGTGCGATCACTCTTAAGGACGTCGACCACTACGGTCGCGAGGCGATACAAGAGCATGCCAGTCGGGGCCAAGGATTGCTGATTCTGGGGTCTCATCTGGGTAACCTGGAAGTCGGCCGGGTGATCGCCTACTTGGGCAAAAAAGTGACGGTCAACGTGCTGGTCCACACCAAACATGCGGAGAAATTCAACACCTTGCTGAACCGTTACGCCAAGCCGGGACGCATGAATCTGTTGCAGGTGACCGAAATCAATTCGGCCACCGCGATGCTGCTGC
Organism: Methylomarinum vadi; assembly: GCF_000733935.1. Classification (NCBI taxonomy): domain Bacteria; kingdom Pseudomonadati; phylum Pseudomonadota; class Gammaproteobacteria; order Methylococcales; family Methylococcaceae; genus Methylomarinum; species Methylomarinum vadi. The sequence continues at coordinate 2,254,928 of NZ_JPON01000001.1, read as the reverse complement.
AAGACAAGATCGAGGCCGGCGAGCTGGTCGTTATCGCCGCCGACCGGACGCCGGTCAGCGGCCAGAGCCGGGTAAGCCGGGCCGAGTTCTTGGGTAAGCAGGCATTGTTTCCGCAAGGGCCGTTCATTTTGGCATCGCTGTTGAAATGCCCGGTTTATACCTTGTTTTGCTTGAAGCGACGAGACAGGCATGTCATTTATTTCGATCATTTCAGCGATGCCGTGACATTGCCGAGAAAACAACGCGAGGAAGCGCTGCAGCGGTATGCCCAGGATTTTGCCGACCGCCTGCAGCAATACTGTTTGAAAGAACCGCTGCAATGGTTCAATTTTTATGATTTCTGGATGGACGAAAATGACTAGACAAACCGTGCTGGTCGATGGAGACAGGCTGACGATCGAGGACATTTGCCGGGTGGCCGACGGCGCCGCGCGGCTGCAACTGAGCGACGCGCCGGCCTTTGTCGAACGCATCGACCGAGGCGCCCGTTTTATCGAAACGCTGCTGCGCGAGGAAGGCTACGTCTACGGCGTCACGACCGGATACGGCGATTCCTGCTCGGTGTCGATTCCGCTGGACAAGGTCGGCGAATTGCCGAAACATCTTTATACGTTTCACGGCTGCGGATTGGGCGAATATTTCGATTCGCAACAGACCCGGGCGATTCTGGCGGTGCGCCTTAACAGCTTGGCTCAGGGCTATTCCGGCGTACGCTATGCCTTGCTTCAGCGGATCGCCGACTTGTTGGAACACGACGTGTTGCCGTTGATTCCGCAAGAGGGATCGGTCGGGGCCAGTGGTGATTTGACGCCGTTGTCCTATTTGGCTGCGGTGCTGGCCGGGGAGCGAGAGGTGTTGTATCGAGGTGAAACGTTCCCGGCCGCGCAAGTGTTGGCAAAACTGAACATCGAAGCGCTGGTGCTGAAACCGAAAGAAGGGCTGGCGATCATGAATGGTACTGCGGCGATGACCGCGGTGGCCTGTCTAGCCTATCGGCGCGCTAGTTATTTGTCTGCGCTGTGTACCCGCATCACCAGCCTGGCCTCGATCGCGTTGAACGGCAACGCTTACCATTTCGACGCCAAACTGTTTTCGGTCAAACCGCATGCCGGCCAGATCAAGGTCGCGGCGCGCATCCGAGACGACTTGCACATAGAGACCGATACGCCGCGCAACGACGCCCGGCTGCAGGACCGTTATTCGCTGCGCTGCGCGCCGCATGTGATCGGCGTGCTGGAAGATTCGCTGCCGTGGCTGCGACAGTTCGTCGAGAACGAGTTGAACAGCGCCAACGACAATCCGATCATCGACGCCGAGGGCGAGCATGTGCTGCACGGCGGCCATTTCTACGGCGGCCATATCGCTTTCGCGATGGATAGCCTGAAAACGGCGGTGGCCAATCTGGCCGACTTGTTGGACCGGCAAATGGCGCAGTTGATGGACCCCAAGTTCAATCACGGCCTGCCGGCCAACCTATCAGCCGCCAAGGGCGAGCAGGCGATGCTGAACCACGGCTTCAAGGCCGTGCAGATCGCCGTCTCGGCCTGGACGGCGGAGGCCCTCAAATTGACCCTGCCGGCGAGCGTGTTTTCCCGCTCGACCGAGTGTCACAATCAGGACAAGGTTAGCATGGGCACGATCGCCGCGCGCGATTGCATGCGCGTCATCAAGCTGACCGAGCAGGCGGCGGCGGCGATGCTGCTGGCGGCAGTGCAGGGCGTCGAACTGCGCGGCGATAGGGGAAGTTTGAGCTCGGCTTTGAGTGAGACGATGGCCCAAGTCAGGGACAAGTTCCCTTTGCTGGAAAGCGACCGCGCCCTGGAAAAGGAACTGCGCCTGTGTCTGCAATTGATCCGCAAGCGCCAATGGAGGTTGTATGACTAAAGGTATCGTTACCTGCGAGGTCGAAGTCGAAGTGCAGTTTTTCGACGTCGACCTGATGGAGATCGTCTGGCACGGAAATTACGTCAAATATTTCGAAATCGCGCGCTGCGCCTTGCTCGACAAGATCGGCTACAACTATATGCAGATGCGCGAATCCGGCTATGCCTGGCCGGTCATCGACCTGCGTGTGCGCTACGCCAAGCCGGCCAAATTCGGCCAGAAATTGATAGTACATGCCGAAATCAGCGAATGGGAAAACCGCCTGCGCATGAATTACCAGGTCATCGACAAAGAGACCGGCGCGCGCCTGACCCGCGGCCATACTTACCAGGTTGCGGTGGATATCGGCAGCGGGGAGATGTGTTACGAATCGCCGGCGATTCTGTGGGAAAAACTGGGACTGACGAAGCCGTGACGGAATACGATGTCATCGTCATCGGCAGCGGCATCGGCGGACTCACCGCCGCCGGATTGCTGGCCAGAGCCGGCAAGGCGGTGCTGGTGCTGGAAAGCCACGACCGCCCCGGCGGTTACGCCCACGGTTTCAAGCGCAAGAAATACCGCTTCGACGCCGGCGTGCATTTGATCAGCGGCTGCGGCCCAGCCGGTTATCGCGGCGGCCAGATCATCCACAAGGTATTGCGGGCACTGGAGGTGGACAAAGAGATTCGCTTTATTCCAGTCGATCCGTTCAGCCACGCCTATTATCCGGGTTTCGATGCCGCTCTGCCGCAAACGATCGAGGCCTTCGTCGCCCAGCTGGGACAACGATTTCCCGAGGAGCGCCGGGGCCTGGAAGAACTGACCCGGTTGTGCCTGCAAGTGGCCCAAGAAATCACCGTGGCCGACGAGATGATAGCCGAGCTCGACCACGAGCGGGCGCTACAATTGCTGCCGGCGCTTTTCGAATACCGTAAGGCGACGCTGGCCGAGGTCGCCAGCAAGTTCATCAAGGAACCGAAACTGCTGGCCTTGTTCGCCAGCAATTGGCCCTATCTGGGCCTGCCGCCTTCGCAAGTATCCTTCGTCTACTGGTCGACGATGCTGATCGGCTACATGGTCGACGGCGCCTATTATTGTCAGGGCGGTTTTCAGCAATTGGCCGACACGCTGGTCCACGGTTTTAGAAAACACGGCGGCGAGATTCGCTTCCGGGCGAAGGCCGAAAAGATCCTGGTCGAGGACGGCCGGGTCTTCGGCGTCGTGGCCGGAGGCCAGCGCCTGTCGGCGCCGGTGGTCATTTCCAATGCCGATATTCGCCATACCGTCTGCGAGATGGTTGGCGAGCAGCACTTTCCGCCGCGCTATATCCGGCGTATCAAGAAGATGCGGCACTCGCTGTCGATCTTTGTCGTCTACATTGCCACCGATCTCGATCTGGCGGCGATGAACCTCGCTCACGAGTCGTTTTGTTATCGCGCTGTCGACCACGACCATAACTTCGCCCGCACCGCCGCCGGCGACATTACCTGGCTCAGCATCACCGCGCCGACGCTGATCGACCCGGAATTGGCGCCGCCCGGCCAGCACCTATTGATGCTGACGACGCTGCTGCCGTATCAGGCGGCCGAAACGTGGAAACAGGCCAAAGCCGGCTATATGAGCAAGATGCTGGAAATCGCCGAACACTATGTTCCCGGCCTGCAACAACATATTCTGTTTATCGAAGGCGGTTCGCCGGCGACGATGCGGCGTTACACGCAAAACTACCAAGGCGCCGCCTACGGTTGGGACGTCTCTCCCGACCAGGTCGGTCCGGCCCGCATTTCCAACCAGTCTCCGCTCAAAGGCCTGTACTTCGCCGGCCATTGGACCTCGCCCGGCGGCGGCGTCTACGGCGTCAGCGTTTCCGGCGTGCAGGCCGCGCAGAAGGTGATTGGGATACGAAAACAGGGGGAGTTTTGGCGGGAATTGCAGGAGAATGAAGAGGCGCCATCGTAGATACTCTCTTAAAACACAAGGCCTATTCGGCTAAAGACTTAAAATCTTCAGCTAGAGGAATCGGCAGGTATCGTATAAAAACGAGAGCCATCGAATTCCTTATTGGTTTTCAACATACCATGGATGGCATGCAACAGTTTTCGCATCACAGCACAAAGGGCTTGTAGCTTCTTCAGCCCGTTGTTTTCAATTAAGTGGTGGTAATTTTGGTTCATAGCGCGTTGCCACTAAAGCGGGCATGTATAGAGCTTGGCGAAGATATTTATTACCCGCCTTGCTAATGCGCGGCTTTTTGGCGACACTGCTGCCGGATTCGTAGTGTCGAGGATCCAGCCCCGCATAAGCCACCCATTGTTTTGCGCTCATGTCTTGAGGCAAGACCAGTAATTCAGCCAAGAGCTGTATCGCGCTGGCCTCGGCAATCCCTTTAATACCGATAATTAAGGTAAAGGCGCACAGCAGTGATTCGTGTTGTCGGATCAGTTCCAAAGCGCTATCTCGATGCGCCTGAACCTGTTTTTCCAGCACGTTGACTAATTCTTCGGTTTGCTCGATCACGATATCTGGCGTGTCCAGTGTTGCTTTTAAGGCGTGGCGTTGATTCTTGGTTTGTGTTTTCAATTTATTTAACGCCGCGATGCGTCGGCCCATGGCCCTTAAGGCGATGACTTCATCGGCCGGACGCTGCCATGCTTCAAACGGCATTCTTTCGCAATAAGCCGCCAAAGTGGCCGCATCAATGGTGTCGGTCTTGCTCCGTTTCATCAAAGCCTGAGCGAAGTTATGCGCGGCTTTGGGATTGATGACCATGACTTCGAGGTCATTGGCCCGACTCAATGCGACGGCTAAATCAAAATGATAAACGCCCGTTGCTTCCAAGCAAATCTGCGTTTCGCCTTTCAATTTGGCCAATAGCCTAATAATCTCCTGGTGTCCGGTTGTTGTATTTTCAAAGCTTTTGGCTGGACCCACTTTACCTTGGGTGTTCACGACGACTAATTCTTTTTGGCTGACATCAATACCGACATAGTTCATGTTTTATCTTCCTAAGATTTATTTGTTATCATGATTGCTGGTTTCCCAACCCTGACACTTCATCTGCCGTCCTTGTGAATGCAGACTCAGAAGCTTCGCTTACAGGTTTCAGATACTCCGCGGCATGGATGACGAGGGTGGGGAGCCAATCTACGCACAAGCTCAAGGCTTCAGGGTGCAACGGCTTCCCCAGAAATCGACAATCACTATAAACTTTTGGGTTTAAATTATCTTGTGTTTGAAGATATCTTTTAATATACAAGGGTGCATTCCATGCACCAGAATCATAGGTTTTATTACTCTGCACTAATCGGTCGGATTTTAAGCAAGGTGCTTTTGATAGACTATATAAGCCGATGATCGTCGACGGTGATTTAACGGAAGCAATCATCGAAACTTCTTAGCGCTTCCCTATTAAGGCTAAAAGTGAAGAGTAAGGTACGAGACTGACTCTCTTCTAAAGTCGCTGCTATTAAGGTTTCACAAATCCAAATCATCCAACGGACTGACGGTACCCTGGCCACCCTGGTTTAGCACATGAGTGTAAATCATCGTCGTTTCCAGATCGTTATGCCCAAGCAACGCTTGAATGGTGCGTATATCCGTGCCGCGCTGCAACAGATGTGTGGCGAAACTGTGACGGAAGGTATGGGCACTGACGCGCTTGGTAATATTTAATCGGCGCACAGCCCCTTTAATGGATTTATTTATAACAGACTGATCGATATGATGGCGGCGGGTGACACCGGATCTAGGGTCAGTCGACAATGTTCTGGCAGGAAACGCATATTGCCAGCCCCATTCTTTCTCGGCATGCGGATATTTTTTATTTAACGCATGGGGCAAATACACTGCACCGTATCCGGCGGACAGATCCTGTTCATGGACTAATTTGACGCGCTGTAAATGGAGTTTCAATTCGGTTTCCAGGCTACTTGGAAATGTCGTGACGCGGTCCTTGTTACCTTTTCCAGAGCGCACAGTCAGTTGCTTATATTCGAAATCGATGTCTTGAACGCGTAATCGAAGCGCTTCGGTTATGCGTAGTCCGCTGCCATATAATAATTTGACGACCAATCGAGGGACGCCTTCCAGCAAGGTGATAATCAGTTTGACTTCATCCTGACTCAGAACGACCGGAATTTTGCGATTTTTACTGGAGCGCACGGCGTCGACTGTTTTTTGCAATGGCGCTTCCAGTACTTGCTTATAAAGAAACACCAGCGCATTCATTGCCTGATTTTGGGTGGAAACAGCAACATTACGCCGAATGGCCAAATTACTGAGAAATTCCTCAACCTTACTTTCAGGGCTAGTCATTAACTCGGAGCGATCATGCATCTTATGAAATTTTACATACTGTTTAATCCAGTCGCAGTAGGTCCTTTCCGTATGGATGGAGTAGTGCTTCAAACGCATAACGTTTCTTACTTCGTCTAGCAATTTGGCATTTTTAGTGGTTGACATTATTTTGGCTAACAAATATGCTGATGCTCAATAATATCAGGTAAATTTGACAGATTTGCCGGTAAATATCAACTTATCAGGGCAAAATGACCTGATATTGGAATATGCTGGCAAATTTGCCCGAAAACACCGGTAATATCAGGTTATCAGGGCGAATTTGCCTGACAATAATAGTTATAAGCTGGGGTCGGCCACCGAGTAATTATTACTCATTTCATTATCAAAACGGGATTCGCCGAGGCTTCGCCGGAGGGGCTCGGCACAAAGCCGACAGCTTCTAAACCGAAAACCAAAGGGGTCAGACTCGATAGTTTTTTCCTTTTAGACTAAAATGCAGTCAGTTCAAATTCGTTTCTCAGCAAAATTATGGCGCGTCTTCCTCGATTTGACCTACCGGGTCAACCACAGCATGTTATTCAACGCGGAAATAATCGGTCTGTCATTTTCGTGGCCGATGAGGATTATCAGTTTTATCTGGAAAAGCTCAATGCCGCTTGCCAGAAGTACGAATGCGATCTTCATGCCTATGTCTTGATGACAAATCATGTCCATTTATTGATCACACCTCATCACACGGGCGCTATCGGTAAAGTCATGCAAATGCTTGGCCGCTATTATGTGCAATACTTCAATCGGCAATATCAACGGACCGGGACTTTATGGGAGGGGCGTTATAAAGCGACTGTATTGGATAGCGACCAATATTTGTTGGTGTGCAGTCGCTATATAGAGCTGAATCCTGTGCGTGCTGGAATGGTGAGACATCCTGGTGACTATCCATGGTCGAGCTATCACTTCAATGCGTTCGGAAAAGAAAACGCTTTATTGTCTCCACACCCGCTGTATCTCGCACTGGGAAACGATGCGACAAAACGACAAGAGGTTTACCAGGAATTATTTGAGCAACATGTTACCGAATCGACGATCAAAGAGATACGAGATGCCACCAATAAGGCTTGGGTTTTGGGAGGTGGAAGATTTCAAGAGGAAGTTGAGCGATTGTTGCAGCGGCAGGCAAAACCGAAGCCGAGAGGTGGCAATAGGCGCTCTAAAAAAGCTAGAAAATAACCATCCAATCGAGTCTGACCCCTTTGATTGTGACCCCTTTGATTGTTAAGTAAGCAGTATTAGAGTCTGACCCCTTTGAATTTCTCTGACCCCTTTGAATTTCTCCTTTGAACTTTTTGCTTAGGCGAACGTTTTTTGACCTGACTTGATCGTTGTTCGAGGCTAGCTGTGGCTCTCCTCTGAATGGGGCATCATCATAACGCTTGTGTCATGCATGATCCAAAGCGTACCTCCTGCCATGATCAAAGTGATCAGTAGGGTAAAGGCAAATGCCTGGACGTTCCAGATTTGTCCGGACGAAAAATTCAAGTGCAGAAAAAAACGCAGGTGTACCAGAATTTGCACGATTGCGAGGATTGAAATGCCGATGACAATATAATCGAGCGGTATTCTTCCGGAGTTTATGACATCACCATAGGATGCGGTATCGGACACGGATTCGCCGGGACTGAAAGGAATATCGGCGCCGTATATGACAATGCCGAAGGCAAGCACCGTCAACAACAGGGCGAGGAAAAAGCCGCGGACATAGATCGCGGGGCCGGAATGGTTCGGAATGGAATGAGTTTTCACGATAATACTCCCATCAGATACACCACGGTAAAAATAAGCACCCACACCAAATCCAGAAAGTGCCAGAACAGACTGAAACGATACAAACGGGAGCGGACCGGTTGGGTCAATCCTTTCACCTCGGTTTGCACCAGCATTACCAGCAGCCAGGTCAGGCCGATACAGACATGCAAGCCGTGCGTCCCCACTAGAGTAAAAAAAGCGGAAAGAAAACCGCTGCGTTGCGGTCCCGCTTCTTGTCGGATTAAACCGTAAAATTCGTTGATCTCCATCGACACGAAGCCAAAGCCGAGCAGAAATGTTATGACGAACCAAATCTGCGCCGACAATTTATCGCCGGCCGCGACATGCAGCATGGCAAAACCGCAGGTCGTGGTGCTGAGCAACAAAAGCAGGGTTTCGTAGAAGGCCTTGTTTAATTCGAACAACTCGCTCCCTGTCGGTCCTCCGGCATAATTATGACTCATGGTTGCGTAGGTAGAAAACAACAGCGCGAAAATGACCGCGTCGCTCATCAGATAAAGCCAGAAACCGTATTCTTTGGCTGGCGGGGATGAGTCCTGCGCTTCGTGCGGTTCTTGTTCGGAATAGGGAAGGGATATATCCGATAACATAAGTTTACTCCTGATAGATAAGGTTGTTTCCGGCAGGCGTTTCGTCACTCGCCGATGCGGAGATCGGCCGATTCATCTTCTGGAGCCGCTCGTTCTCGATGCGTTCGACTTCCTCGGCGGTGATGTAATATTCGGTCTGTTCGTCGAACGAACGGAATACGATGGATGCCAGCATGCCCAGTCCCGATACGATCGCCAGCCACCAGATATACCAGATCATGGCGAAACCGAAGAGGAAGGAGAGCGCCCCGAAAACAAATCCGACGCTGGTGTTTTTAGGCATATGGATATCCTGATAATGGGTTGGACGTTTATAGGCCAGCCCTTGTTCTTTCATCTCCATAAAGGCATCTAGGCTTTCGACTTCCGGAATGATAGCGAAGTTGTATTCCGGTGGGGGCGAAGACGTGGCCCATTCGAGGTTGCGACCGTCCCAGGGGTCGCCGGTCGCATCGCATGCGGTCTGCCGTTCCTTAATGCTGACTGCTAATTGGATGACCAGACAAGCGACGCCGACGGTGATTAAAGCCGCACCCATTGCAGCGGCGATCAGCCACGGTTGCCATTCCGGAATGGCATAATGTTCCATCCGGCGCGGCATTCCCATCAACCCCAGCACATAGAGAGGCATGAAGGCCAGATAGAAGCCGATCATCCAGTTCCAGAAGGCTAATTTTCCCCATTTTTCGTTCAGCGTAAAGCCGAATGCTTTCGGAAACCAATAGCTGTAGCCGGCCAGAAAACCGAATAAGGCGCCGGGAATCAGCATATTGTGGAAATGAGCCACGAGAAATTCGCTGTTGTGCATTACGAAATCGATCGGCGGGACCGCCATTAAGACGCCGGAGACGCCGCCGACGGCAAAGGCGGGAATGAATGCCAGGGACCATAACATAGGGGTGGTGAAGCGTATGCGCCCGCGGTACATGGTTAACAGCCAATCGAAAATTTTCACGCCGGTCGGTACGGCAATAATCATCGTGGCGATGCCGAAGATCGCGTTGACATTGGCGCTGGCGCCCATCGTGAAAAAGTGGTGCAGCCAGACGGTGAAAGAAAGTATTGAAATCACCATGGTGGCATAGACCAGCGATTTGTAGCCGCACAGTTTTTTGCCGGAAAAAGTGGATATGATTTCGGAAAATATGCCGAAGGCCGGCAGGATCAGGATATAGACTTCAGGATGTCCCCATATCCAGAGTAGGTTGATGTAATTCATCAAATTGCCGCCGTCGCCGTTGGTGAAGAAGTGCATTCCCAGGTAACGGTCGAGGCCGAGCAGAATGGCTGCCACGGTGAGCGCGGGAAAGGCGAGCAGCATCAGGATGCTGGTGCATAATGAAGTCCAACAGAACATCGGCATGCGCATGAGCGTCATGCCTGGCGCGCGGTCCAATAAAATCGTGACCATGAAATTGATGCCGGTCATGGTCGAGGCGGCGCCGCTGAGCATCAACGACCAGATCCAGTAGTCCACTCCGACTCCGGGGCTGTATTCAATTCCCGAGTAAGGAGGGTAGCCGGTCCAACCGGCAGTGGAAAACTCGCCTACCGCTAACGATACATTGACCAGCATGGCACCGGCTACGGTCAGCCAAAGGCTGATGGCGTTCATAAACGGAAACGCGACATCGCGTTTTCCGAGTTGCAACGGAACCACGACGTTGAGCAGACCGGTCAGGAAAGGCATTGCCATGAAAATAATCATGATGGTGCCGTGTGCGGTAAAAATCTGATCGTAATGATCCGGGGGCAGATAGCCTTGGTTCTCTCCGACCGACATCATCTGCTGTATACGCATCATGATGGCGTCCACGATGCCGCGTAACAGCATGACCAGCGCCAGTATGATATACATGATGCCGATTTTTTTGTGATCCACGGTGGTGAACCAGTGTTGCCATAGATAGGTCCATCGGCGATGGTAGATAATCAGGCCGACAATGACGAATATCGCCAATAGCATGAAGAGTACCGCATCCATGACGATGGGGTTATTGTAAGGAATGTCTTCCAGACGTAATTTGCCGAACATAATGTATTCCTCCGGAAGCGTTATTCAGTGGTGGTCATAGGAGGGTGAATCGCTTCGCCGTTGAAGCGCTTCAGTACGTTTTGGAACAAATTAGGATTAACCGCGCTGTAATAAATGACCGGATCATTGATGCTGGGTTTGGCTAAACGATCGAAACTGTTCATGTCGAGGGTGTTAGCGGTGAGTTGGGTCGTTTTTACCCAGCTTGTGAATTCTTCGGGGGTGGTGGCGGTCACCTCGAAATTCTGGAAAGGAAAGCCCCTACCGCTGTATTGCGTGTTTTCTCCGAGGAAATACCCGGGATCTTTGGCTAACAGATGTAATTGGGTTTCCGTGCCGGCCATGGCATAAATTTGTCCGCCAAGGTTAGGGATGAAAAAAGAATTCATAACGGTATTTGAGGTGATTTTAAAACTGATGGGGCGGCCGACCGGAATGACCAGTTGATTGACTGCGGCAATGTGTTGTTCCGGATAAACGAACAACCACTTCCAATCCATGGCGATGACTTGTACCTCCAGAGGGGGGGTTGCGGATTCCAAGGGCTTATACGGATCCAGGCGATGCGTGTAAATCCATGTCAATGTGCCCAGAATGGTGATGATTGCAGTGGGAAAGAGCCAGACGATCCATTCGACCCGGTGAGGTGCACCCCAAAGGGGCGCGTACTCGGCTTGCGCGTTCGATGCGCGGTATTTCCAGATAAACCATCCCGTCATGCCGAACACCGGAATCAAGACCAGAGTCATCAATGCCATGGTGATCCAGAAAAGCTGGTTAATCGTGCCCGCTATCGGCCCTGACGGCTCCAATAGCAGCACGCTGTTAAAATCGCAACCTTGAAGAGACATTGCCAGGGCGACGATCGGCACCCAGCGGCTAAACTTAGATATGAATGAGATTGAAAGATTGTTGTTCATGGCTTATTGTCTGCTTATCGGGCTGGAAGCGCTGTATCGAAATGTTGTTTGGGCTTCGAAAGTTCGGTTTCTGTTTATGCCTGCAATGAATGGGAGCCATTGGCGTTACCGGGATTGTCTAAAGACGGGACGGTCCGGCACGACGTTCGAGCTTATATTCGAGGTTTGCAAGCATGACGTTTTAACTTTAAGCATTATCAATGCCATTCTTTTAATTATCCATCATAAGGTTTAAACCACCGGCTTTAGCCGGTCAGCTTTAGCTGCGATAATTTGCCCAAGGAGGTGGCGATGGACTATAGATACGGCAGCCATACGGTTTACCAAATTGAGTATCATTTTGTTTGGGTTACGAAGTATCGTTATAAAGTGCTGAAGGATGAAATAGCCGAACGAGTGAGAGACTTGGTGCGGCAGACATGCGAAGCCTTTGAGATACGGATTATCAAAGGTGTCGTGAGCAAAGATCATGTGCACATTTTGGTGAGTGCGCCGCCGACTATGGCCCCAAGCGAAATCATGAGGCGAATCAAGGGACGAACTTCGAGCTATCTGTTCGAAGAGTTCCCGCACTTGAAAAAGCGATATTGGGGTCGACATTTTTGAGCCCGCGGTTATTTTTGCGCCACAGTGGGGCAAATGACTGATGAGATGATAAAGCAATATTTGGAGCATCACTTTGAACCTAATCCAAACGATAATTTCAAGATGGAGCCCGACTAAGACGCGTCGTTTAGTCGACGCGTATCCGGACTTTCAGTCCGTTATTGGAACCCACCCGCTTGAGCGGGTGGTTGTTTAGTCGTTGTTTTTTATATGGTTTATGGTTATGTGTCGAGTGGTGAGAATGGTCCGATGGGTATTTTTGCACACTATGAATACCGCCATGTGTGAATAATCACCAACGCACAAGTGCGGTAACTTCCCTGCGGGATTGTTGTCGATAATTTGCGCTTATCGCTTGGAACCCCTCTCTGTCTGTGGGTATTTCCGACGATATCATTTTCGTAAGCGTTTTGGATTCAGGTTTAAGCATCGAGCAAGAAATCAGAGGAGTAATCAGAGGGAACAAGTATTTAATCGAGTCTGACCCTTTTGGGCATGCTTTTCTTTTGGGCAGTGAAGGAGGCACTGTGTCCGCCAATAAAAACGAAGCTTCGCGGTAAACGTTGTTTGACAGTTTTGGCAAGATCGATGACTTCCGGCACATTGGCCAGATAATTCAATGAAAACGCAATGATATCGGGTTGCTAGTCATCCAGGTAATGATACAGGTCTTAGTTGCCAATCATCCTTACATAGAAGGTAAGATTGGACAATGTGTTTTCGCGTCAGGCCATCAGGTTTCAAGCGAATACAATTTTCTGCGGCAATCGAAGCCGGTGTTTTTGAGCGGATAAAAGCGAGCAGGATTATCCTGCATAATATTTCCGGCATTCGTCCTCCCGGCCTCTTACGACGCGTTTATCAAGCAAGGAGCCCTTTGTCTCGGTGACTATGGTGTGCTGACCTTCATGATGTTGGTCGTCGTAAAAAAATATGACCACCCAGTCGTCGGTTTTTTTTAATTGGTGGGCGCGCGGCGTATTGGAGAACAAGGCGGTGAAATGCCAGTCTTTTCGCGTAATGTGCATGATCGGCAACCAGGCTTCCTTGTCCGGATTAAACCGTTTCGGTGCGATTTTCGGCAATTCTTCTGCGGCGGCTTTTTTCCGATAAAGAAAATCGATCTGTAACAGCAAAGCAACGGAAGGTTCCGCAATTGCTTCCTGTGGGCGGCTGCTGGACCGACGATAACCGAGCACATGGCTCAGCCAGGCCTGGACTAATTCGACTTTTTTGCTGCTGAAGCCGGGAACCTGTGTCAAGCGGCCGTTATGCGCGGCAACTTCGAGCGCTTCCAGTGTGTCAAGATGTAACACTTCGATCAGCCGATGAGCAAGGGTTGGGCCGATACCGGGAATCTGCTCGAACAGTTCAATCGGATCGTGGCCCGCTTTTAGGCTTTCCAGGCGGCTCATGCGACCGGTGACGACATATTCAAAGATAGAGCGGGCGATGCCTTCGCCGATTGCGGGCAGTTCGGTCAAGCCGGAAAACCCATGCTGTTCGATGATTTCGGCCATAGGACGGGGCCATTGCGCGACGGTGTTCGCGGCTCGCAGATAGGCGTTCGAGCGAAAGGGGTTGGCGCCTTGTTGTTCCAGCAATGCGCCGATTTCTTTCAGTTTTTCGGCGATTTCTTGATTGTTCACAGTAGTCACGCGTATTCGATAGTCGAGGTTATTGAGACAGGTTTTATTGACAAAATAATCATAACGCCTAAATTAATTCTAAAAACAACCGCCTCTCTGTTTAATATTGCCTGGTTGCAATATGCCTGCTTGATAGGTGAAGGTCAATGTACCTTTAACGTGGGGAGGTCAATGTCATAACCGGACAGTCACGTAAACGGACTTTTGCTTGGATTTAACCCAGCCTAAACAAATGTAGTGCTTATGGTCTATGGTATTGAACTAGAAAGATTAAAAGCCATGCCAAACTTTACTTTGTAGTGCAATAATTTTAAAAACTCGGTTAAGCTTCGGCGGGCGGCGGCATACCAACCATTCATGTGTTTTAGATGAGAAAGAGGGCGTCGATGGAAGTTGTTGAAAGAGGAGAAATGATCATGGCCGGTCTCTTGGTGCATGCGCCATTGCAGCGTTTAGGGGAGGAAATACCCAAGGCGTGGCAGCAATTGTTCGAGCAAGCCGCTGAGCTTGAGCGTATTAAGATTGCGTCGTATTTGGATGCTTCGCTCGATATCATTGATTCGAAATATTTGCAGTTAGTGGGTATTGCGGTTCGGCAAGCGGCGAGCATTCCCAGAGACTTAGTCGGTATCCATATTCCGGCCCAGCGCCTGCTGCATCACCGTCATGTCGGGTCTACCGCCACAATCAGAGAAACATTCGGGGCGATGTATTTTTGGGCGGACCAAAACGGATTAAAGCTCAGTGAATTCAAGGTCGACATGGGGTACACGCCCGACGGCGCAGAAAAGGAGCACGACCTTTACATCGGCCTATGGCCCGAAGCCGGCTGGCATTATATCGAGGCGATATGACCCCGTGATGAAATTGTGCTTGTTGATGATTTTATGCCGATATTTTGCGCATGGTTTCAATATGGGTGGCAATGAGCCGGGTAACCTTGCCTACTTTCAAAAACTACCCGAAGATTGCGGCCGGTTCGGCGATCAGAATATGACCGGCCACGGTTTCAACTAGTATTTTAGGACCAATTGATCATTGGCCGGTCCAAAATGCGCTTTATTGGGCTGTAACGCAACATATATGCCTTAGGAAAATAACGAGTCCCACATGCGATCCACTTTGTCGATCACTTCCTGGCTCATGACGATAGGCCGGCCCCATTCGCGGGTCGTTTCGCCGGGCCATTTGTTGGTCGCGTCGAAACCGATCTTAGAACCCAGCCCCGACACCGGCGAGGCGAAATCCAGATAATCGATCGGCGTGTTTTCCAGTATCGTCGTGTCGCGGGCCGGGTCCATGCGCGTCGTCATCGCCCAGATCACGTCCTGCCAGTTACGCGCATCGACATCGTCATCGACGACGATCACGAACTTCGTGTACATGAACTGACGCAGATAGGACCAGGTGCCGAGCATGACCCGCTTGGCGTGACCGGCGTATTGCTTCTTCATGCTGATGACCGCCATGCGGTAGGAGCAGCCTTCCGGCGGCAGGTAGAAATCGACGATTTCCGGAAACTGTTTCTGCAATATCGGCACGAAAACTTCGTTCAGCGCGACGCCGAGGATGGCAGGCTCGTCGGGCGGTCGGCCGGTATAGGTGCTGTGATAAATCGGCGCCTGGCGCTGCGTGATGCGTTCAATCGTGAATACCGGGAATTCGTCCACCTCGTTGTAATAACCGGTATGGTCGCCATAAGGGCCTTCCGGCGCCGTTTCTCCGGGATAGATGAAGCCTTCCAGCACGATCTCGGCGCTGGCCGGGACCTGCAGGTTATTGCTGATGCAGTCGGCGACTTCGGTCTTGCTGCCGCGCAGCAAACCGGCGAAGGCGTATTCGGACAACGGGTCGGGCACCGGCGTGACCGCTGCCAATATCGTAGCCGGGTCCGCGCCTAAGGCGACCGAGACAGGGAAGGGCTCGCCCGGATGAGCGTCCTGCCATTCCTTGAAGTCCAGCGCGCCGCCGCGATGGGTCAGCCAGCGCATGATGACCTTATGCTTACCGATCACTTGCTGTCGGTAAATGCCGAGGTTCTGGCGGTCTTTGTGCGGGCCTTTGGTGATGACCAGCGGCCAGGTGATCAGCGGTGCCGCATCTTCCGGCCAGCAGGTTTGGATCGGGTAATCGGCCAGGTCGATTTCGTCGCCGACCCGGACGATTTCCTGGCACGGGGGATTCTTGACCAGTTTCGGCGCCATGTTCAGCACCTGTTTGAATACCGGCAGTTTCTCTACGGCATCTTTCATGCCCTTGGGCGGTTCCGGTTCCTTCAGGTAAGCCAGCAGTTCGCCGATGCCGCGCAGTTCCGTAACCGATTTAGCGCCCATGCCCATCGCGACCCGTTCGGCGGTACCGAACAAGTTGGCCAACACCGGGATATTGCCGCCCTTCGGGTTTTCGAACAGCAGCGCCGGCCCGCCTTGTTTCAACACCCGGTCGCTGATTTCGGTCATCTCCAGCACCGGGTCCACTTCGACGCTGATGCGTTTCAGTTCGCCTTGTTTTTCCAGTTGCTTGATGAAGTCCCTGAGATCGCGATATTTCATGCGGCGATCCCGTTATGTCTGAGCAGGGCGTCGATTTCCGGTTCGCGGCCCCGGAAATTGATGAACAGGGTCATCGCATCCTCGCTGCCGCCTTTTTCCAGGACGTTATGCAGGAAAGACTCGCCGGTGGGGCGGTCGAAGATGCCGTTCTCCTCGAACAGCGAGAAGGCGTCGGCCGACAGCACCTCGGCCCATTTATAGCTGTAATAGCCGGCCGCGTAGCCGCCGCCGAAGATATGGCTGAAGCTATGGGCGAAGCGGTTGAACTCGGGGGGTATGACGACGGCGACTTGCTCCCGGACTTGGTCCAGGGTTTGCTGGATGCGGCCTCCCTTGGCCGGGTCGTAATCCAGGTGCAGTTTGAAATCGAACAGGCTGAATTCCAATTGCCGTACCATCATCATGCCGGATTGGAAGTTTTTTGCCGCCAACATTTTGTCGAACAGTTCGTCGGGCAGCGGTTCGCCGCTTTGGTAATGTCCTGAAATCAGGCTCAGCGCTTCTTTTTCCCAACACCAGTTTTCCATGAATTGGCTGGGCAGTTCCACTGCATCCCATTCCACGCCATTGATGCCGGAGACGCCGAGATGATCGACCTGGGTCAGCATATGGTGCAGGCCGTGGCCGAATTCGTGGAATAAGGTTTCGACCTCGTCGTGAGTCAGCAGGGCCGGATGATCGGCCGTCGGCGGCGTGAAATTGCACGTCAGATAGGCGACCGGCGTTTGTAGGCCGGCAGCGGTCTTCTTGCGACCGACGCAATCGTCCATCCAGGCGCCGCCGCGTTTTTTCGCCCGCGCATAAAGGTCCAGGTAAAAGCGGCCTCGGAGGTTTTGTTGTCGATCCCGTATTTCGAAAAAGCGCACGTCGGGATGCCAGGTATCGAAATCGTCGATTTCGCTGATTTGCAGTCCATATAACTTTTCCACGACGGCAAACAGACCGTTGATGACTTTCGGCGCCGGAAAGTAGGCCTTGACTTCTTCTTGCGACAATTGATAGCGGTGCTGGCGCATTTTTTCCGAATAATAACCGATGTCCCAGGCTTCCAACTGGCCGATGCCGTGCTGTTCGTGAGCGAATTCGCGCAGCTCATCCAGGTCGCGGCGCGCCTGACGCCAGGATTTTTCGGCCAGGTCTTCGAGAAAATCGACGACTTGGTCGGTGCTTTCCGCCATCTTGGTATAAAGCGACAGCTCGGCGTAGTTGGCAAAGCCTAAAAGTTGCGCTTTCTCATGCCGCAACGCCAGGATTTGCTCCATGATCTGGCTATTGTCCCATTGTCCGGCATGAGGTCCCTGGTCGGAAGCGCGGGTGACGAAGGCTTGGTAGTGCTCGCGTCGCAGTTCGCGGTTGTCGGCATAGGTCATCACCGCTAAATACGAGGGAAATTGCAGCGTGATCAGCCAGCCTTGCTGGCCTTCGCTTGCCGCGCTTTGTTGGGCTTGTTGCAATGCCGATGGCGGCAGGCCGCTGAGTTCGTCGGGATCCGTGATCAGCTTGCTCCAGGCGTTGGTGGCGTCGAGAACGTTATCGCTGTATTGGCTGGACAGGCGGGAAAGTTCCTGGCTGATTTCCTTGTAGCGCTGTTGCTGCTCCTCGGGCAGATCGATGCCGGAGAGATGAAAGTCGCGTAGCGCGTTGTGGATGATTTTTTGTTGCGCGGTATCGAGTAGCTTGAAGTCCTTGCTTTCGGCGATCGCGTGATAAGCGTTGTAAAGCTCCTTGTTTTGCCCCATTTCGGTGGAATATTCGCTTAGTTTGGGCAGGCAAGCGTTATAAGCGTCGCGCAAAGCATCGTTGTTGACGACCGAGTTCATGTGGCTGACCGGCGACCACGCTTTGTTCAAGCGGTCCTCGGTTTCTTCGATTGGGCCGACCAGATTATCCCAACTGTATACGCCGTTGTTTTGCAGTTGCTCGGCGACGACTCGGCGGGCATCTGCCAACAAGGTGTCGATGGCTGGAACGACATGCTCGGGCTTGATTTTAGAGAATTGCGGTAATTCTGAATTTTCTAGTAACGGATTACTCATATCGGGTTGTAATGACTCAAATTTGTAAGGAGATTTGGCTTAAGTAAGGATGCTCATGGCCGCATTAATTCGCTGTTGCGCCTTGCGCAGTATTGTAAGCGAGAAGTCGGGATTTAGTTTACCGTCCTGTAATTTTGCATAAGCCGGAATGGAGTTGATATAAGGCAGCTCTTTCGCTTTTTCCTTGCCGAAATAGCTGTGGAGTTTGGCGAGTATGACGATGTCGGCCAGTGTGATTTGCTCGCCGCTGTCATACATCCAGTTTTCAGACTGATGCGGGATAGCGCTGAGTTCCTCGGAAAAGTCTAATGTATGTAGCATCAGTGCGCCGACCGGCGCTCGTAGATAAGGAATGGAATTTTCCAGTTCGCCAAAATCTGGGTATTGTTCGGGATATTGCTCGGCGAAGCGCAATAAGGGGATGATGCCGATGTCGCTGATTAAACCGGCTAGCAATGCGTCCTCGGGATTAATTTTGCCGGTTTCCTCGGCCAATACGAAACTCAGGCTGGAAAGATACAGGCTGTTTTTCCATAACTTCTGCATCGCTCTCAGCAAATGCGGGTCCTGGCAGTTGAATAACTGTTTTAGGCTGATACCCATGACGAGGCTGCGGGTTGCCTGCAGGCCGAGGCGGGTGACGGCATCGTGGCAATTGGTGATCGGCGAGGTCGGCGCATACAACGGACTGTTGGCGACTTGAATAAGTTTGGTGAGGATAGGGGGATCGATTTGGATGATCTCGACGGCTTCATTGATGCCGATGTCCTGTTGCATCGCCTCTTTGAGCTTCAACGCAACGTTGGGCAGCGAGGGGAGTTGCAGTTTGTTTTCCCGGTAAGCCTTGGCAAAACTGGCGAAAAAGCGATTGTCGTTTAAGGGTTCCGGTAATTCGATGTCCACCAGCTCGACGCAACAGATATCCTCTTGGCTTTTTTGCGCCCATAGCCGGTTCAACTCGACGGAAATCGCCAGGATGGTCGCTTCCGACAAGGTTGTGGCCGTGGCGCCACAAATTTTTCCACAATTCAACGGCAGATGAGCACGGGATGTGCCGGCTTCGATGCGGTAACTCTGGTCGGCGTCCGGTTGCATGTTTATTTGCCCTTCGAGTAAATAAAACACCGTGTCACTGGTTTCGCCTAGGGAGAAAATCCGGGCCTCATTGCCGAATCTTAATGTTGTTTCGGGGAGCGAGGCGATGGCTTCCTCGTCGAGACCCCTGAGTGGGGCAAACTGTTTTAATACGTCGAGCGGTTGTCGCTCATGGCTGACCGTTAACGGCCGCGAATTCTGGGTAGGGTCTAAATTGGCGGCGTCTTTTGCGTCGTCGGGAAGCGTTTGTCGCTCGCCTGCCGATTTCGGGGCGCTTTTGGCAAAGAGGTTGCTGAACCAGTTCATAGTGTCAAACCTAGCGCTAGTAGGAACGGAATAACAAATTGTCGGTAAAATCGGATAAGGTTTTTTACGGCATGTTACCAGTTAATCCGTCAGGCTGCGAATTTCGCGGGGTTTAGCCGGAAAAGGCGGCCAAAGCGTCGTTAATTTTGTTTTTGGCGTCATGCAAGATATGTAGCGTGTTCTCGGGGGAAAGCGCGATGTTTTTGAGTTTGCTGGCGGCTGGAATAGACGTGATCGAAGGAAATCCCTCGGTTTTTTTCTGGCAGATTTTGCGGTGCAGGCGCGAAAGAATGACGATATCGGTCAAAGTCAGTTGTTCGGAATTGTTTTGATACCAATTATTGGAATTTAACGCGACTTGAATAAATTCGTCGGCAAAATTCCAGTTTTTCAATACAGCGGCGCCGACGACTCCTTTAACCACGGGTAGCGCTTGTTCGATCTCTTTTTTGTCATGGTATTCGGAGGGAAGGTTGGCGACAAAGTTCAAAAAGGGGATGGCGCCTATGTCGCAGACTAACCCGGCCAGCAAGGCTTCTTCCGGACAGTATTGTCCACTTTCCAGGGCTAGGACATAACTGATACAGGATAAACTGAGACTGTCTTTCCAAAGATAATTTAAGTATTTTTTGATGTCGGGCGAATCGCTTTTGAATATTTGTTTGATGCTGAAGCTGACCACCAGGTTGCGACTGGCAACTAGTCCGATTCTGCTGACCGCCGCCAGACAGCTTTTAGCCGGATTCGTAGTGTAATAGAGCGGGCAATTGGCGACTTCGATTAATTTTGCCGTGATGACTGGGTCCAGTTGTATGATCTTAACCGCTTCGGCGATGCCGATGTCGTTTTGCATGGCCTGGCGCAAGCGGACGGCGACATTCGGGAGCGAAGGAATTTCCAGTTTTTCTTCCATGAAATATTGGGCAAACAATTGCAATAAACGGTTATTGCTCAATTTTGCCGGGATGACCAGTTCCTCGTGATTGATCGCGGGATTGACCGACATGATTTTATGCGAGACTCGCAGGAAGCTGATATCCGTTTTGGCGACAGCGGAAGTTATGTGTTTAACGCCGCTGCAGATAGGGAAGCGGGACTCGGTACTGTCGGCAAAGACATCGTAACTTTTACCGTTTTTATCGGCAACGGTGACGGTTCCCTTCAATAAATAAATGGCGGCATCGGAAGGCGCATTGATGTTGAACAGGGTTTCGCCGGCCGCCAGCACTTCCGTTTGTTTTTCTTCGGCGAAAGCTTGCAGTTTTTCTTCGCTCAAATTGCGAATGGGAATCAGGCCCCGCAATGTTTGTACGGATATTTTTTCGCTGTTCAAGCTACAAGCGCTTTTTTTACCTTTAAACAAAGAGTCTATCAATGCCATGTCCAGTTCCTGAAAACACACCGATTCCCGATAATTTGGCTCAGCCCGGTCGAGCATATAATCAACCTGTTACGGGCTTTTTCGATTTTTTTGATCCACGTCTAACAATATAAACTATTATTATTGTGTCAAGCTATTAAAACAAAGAAATATAACAAATTGTATTACATTCGTTCAGGCTCAGCGGCAATTATTTAAGGGTTTTGCCGCCAGGCCTGTATGACCCTAGCAAATAATTAAGGAATCGTTTACATGGGCCATGTAAAATTTTTGCCGGTGCCGAATAGGTCGCTTAGTGAAAGGCAAGTGGATTGGGAACCACAACATCTTTCCGAATGGTTGCAGCATTTATCCGGCAGCGCCTTGGACCAATCCTGTGAAAAAATTTGCACCGTACTGCAACAGTTGAATCGCGAGCGGATGGAACCCGGCTTGCATAAGCAGCATTTGGATGAGATCGCGGTTTATATCAAGCTTTTTGAAACAAGGATCGATTCTCTCTATTTGGAAAGTCCGATGATGTTGCCGGAATATCAACAGCATTGCGTCGAATGGTTGGTCTGGAGTCTAATCCGCTTGGCGGAAGGTTATCATCGCGCCGCGGATTCGATTGAGGGCAAGGAAGCAAAAGCCGCATGTTTGTATCAAGGCTTTTGGGCATTTGGCCGCGCTTATCTGCATATCGCGGCCGTCTACTGCGACCCCCCGGATGAATTCTGGTTGATGTGTTATCGAGGATACGCCGCCGCGGCTCAAAAGGGATTGTTGGATATCGCGTTAGCGGATGAAAACAGGCAACAGATTACGATCAATCAGTTGTTCAAATTGCTATTGGTTTTCAATTTATGTGACCTGAGGCAGTTCAGGCCTCGGGAAATGCGCCGAGTTTTTCGGTTTTTACAACAATTTTCCGGTCAATTGACATTGCATAGCCGAATCGACGAAGGGCGTGGCAAAGGCTTGTTTGTTGTCAATTTGCAGGAGGATAGGCCGCCTCTTGACGTGGCCAAGCATCCCGATTTGCTGCACGAGCCAGGATGCCTTTTCTTTGCTCCGGCCCGTTTGGCAAAAACCATTTTCCAGGCCTTGCAGCAGGAGCGTGGCCAGACGGGGCAGTTGAAGGCTCTCAATAAAGTCGTGCTGATGCGGATGATAAAAACGCTGGGACAAACGCAAAGCCGAAAATTTCAGCGGAAAAAAGAGGAGCGCCAGTTTCGTGGCATTATCGGTTTCGATAATATTCGCGATTTTCTTCATAAGGAAACGGAAAAACCGGCGGTAAAAAAAGCCGCGCCGCCAAGGCCGGGAAGACCTTACGAATATGACACCTCGCAATTCGATATCGTTGCGGAAGGCGACGAGGTGGTGTTTCAAATGGGCGAGCATCTCAGAAAGAAATTCGGCAACGATGAACGAATCAATAAAATTCTGGCCGCCAGCGGCGGCTTGTCGGGACAAATTAACGTCTGGGACAACAAAAATCATGGCAAGCGCGCGACGGATATCGATATCAATGGTTTCGATGTGGTCAACAGCAGTGCCAAGGGTTATGGCATCGCGATCAATAACCGGCAGGCTAAAGTCAAAGTGGGAGACCTGTTCGCGATTGTCGAGGAGGATTCCACGGCAGGCATGGAGCTGGCCATCATTAGGCATATCCGCAGGCTATTTGGCGATCAACTCTATCTGGGCGTCGAATTGATCGGTTTAGCCCAGGAGGGTGTATTGGTGCAAGGAGTCGGGGAGCAGGTCAAGCAAACCAAGGCTATTTTTTTGCCTGCGATCAAGGCGCTGCAGCAACCGGATACCCTGATCTACAGCTCCCCGGAGTTCAATAGCGGCGAATTCGTGAACATTAAAAAGGGAAACCAGCAAATCCGTTGTCGTTTGAACAAGTTGCTTAACTCGACTTCGTCTTTCTGCCAGGCGGAATTATTCTATCCAAAGATCGAAGAAGCCGGCGCTGAATCATGAAGTTACTGACGCACCCTTTCTTTCGGCATTCAACAGGTCGATAACCGATTGGGTAGTCGGGCGTAGCCCGCGCCAGAGATAAAACGCCTCGGCCGCCTGTTCCACCAGCATGCCCATGCCGTCCAAGCTTTGGATGGCGTTTTGCCGCTGTCCCCAGCGGACGAAGGCGGTGTCCTCATTCCCGTATGCGAGATCGTAACAACTGCCAGCTTCACGTAACAACCCCTCTGCTAGAGGCGGTAGTTCGTTGCTGAGGCTGGCCGAAGTCGCGTTAACGATCAAATCGAATTGTAATCCCCGCAGGGCCTCGAATCCGCAGCCGCTGATATTGCCGGCACGAGAAAATTCTTGCGCCAATTGCTCGGCTTTGCCGACGGTGCGGTTGGCGATCACAATGCGTTCCGGCTTCTGCTCGAGCAATGGTCCGATGATACCTCGGCTTGCCCCGCCGGCTCCCAGTATCAAGATGCGCCTATTGTTTAGTGGGATACCATGATTGACAGTCAGGTCGTTGACTAGGCCGACGCCGTCGGTATTGTCGCCCAACAGGGAGCCGTCATCCTGAAGTTTCAAGGTATTGACGGCTTTGCTGAGATGGGCGCGTTCGGTCAATTGATCCGCTCGTTGCCAAGCCAACTCCTTCAATGGAACGGTACAGTTTAGCCCTTTACCTCCGCCGGTCAGGAATTGTTCGAGAGCATGGTTAAATGACTCGGGCGGCACTTCCCGGGCGGTGTAAACCAATTTTTGCCCAGTTTGCTCGGCGAACAACTGGTGAATACGCGGTGATTTGCTGTGTTTTATCGGGTAACCGAATACCGCGTAGCGATCAATCTTCTTCATCTTTTATCCGTTTATTGAGCCGAATTTCCCAGATTATTGTCAGCGTGACGATCGCAATGGCAATGAGGGCTTCCAGCCACATGAAATTTTCGATATAGGCGACGACGACCGAGGAGATGCCGAGATAGAGACCGACAAGGCTGAAACGCCAGCCGATGCGGATGCCGTCCAAAATCGTGGCCAGCGACAGAATCAATAAAATAACCAGGCTGGCGTTGGTTTCGTTGAGTCTTCCCGATTGTTGCAATAAAAAGGCGCCGCTAACGATCAGCAGCGACGCACTCCAGTGCATGAATTGCTCTTTCAGGATTTTAGCGAAATAGGAGACATCCTGTTGTTTGGATTGCAGCCAGGCGATCAGGATGGCAAATAGGCCGAACACGACAACCATGATCAGCCAGTAGGCGTAGCCGTCGTCAGGTGAAAAGTCGGTAACGCCTATGCCGATCAGGGACAGTAAAAGCAGCAGGATTAGAACGGCCTCTTCAATCTGAAATTTTCGTTTTTCATTGATAAACTGCTGTTCTTGCATGATGAACCTCGGGAATTGTTATTATTGTTGTTATCTGTTTGATCGTTAGCAAAAATCAAAAATGCTTAACCCGATCAATTATACTGATATTGTCGCAAAACCGAGAGCTTAAGGCAGCCGTAAAGTCACTGATTGGATTGTTCCGCCAGCCATTCGGCGACAGTTTTGGCATAATAAGTCAGTATGCCGTCGCAACCGGCGCGTTTGAAAGACAGCAGGGATTCCAGTACGACTTGTTTTTCGTCCAGCCAGCCGTTCATTGAGGCGGCTTTTAGCATGGCAAATTCGCCGCTGACCTGGTAAGCGAACGTTGGCGCGCCGAAATGTTCTTTAGCTCGGCGGACGATATCCAAATAAGGCATGCCGGGTTTAATCATGATCATATCCGCGCCTTCCTGTAAATCCAACTCTATTTCACGCAATGCCTCATCGGAGTTGGCAGGATCCATTTGATAACTATACTTATTACCTGCACCGAGGTTGGCGGCCGAACCCACGGCATCCCGAAACGGGCCGTAGAAGCTGGAGGCGTATTTGGCGGAGTAGGCCAAAATCCGGGTATTGATGTGATTGTTGACTTCCAGGGTTTGCCGAATGGCGCCGATACGTCCGTCCATCATGTCCGATGGCGCTACGATATCGGCTCCGGCTTCGGCATGGGAAAGGGCTTGTTTACATAGGACCTCGACCGTTTCGTCGTTGATTACATAACCCTGCTCATCGACCAAACCGTCCTGTCCATGGGATGTGAAGGGATCCAATGCGACATCGGTAATGACGCCCAGTTCCGGGAAAGTGGCTTTCAGGGCTCGAACGCAGCGCTGGGCTAGACCTTCCGGATTATAAGCTTCTTCCGCGTTGGCGGTCTTTTTGTCGGCGGCAACCACCGGAAACAAAGCGATGGCCGGAATGCCCAAGCGGACCAGGAAATCGGCTTCCTCGAGCAGTAAGTCGATCGTTTTGCGTTGGATGCCGGGCATGGAGGGAATATTTTCGGTTTTATCCTGTCCTTCGATGACAAAGACCGGGTAAATCAGGTCGTCCACCGAGAGTGCGTTTTCTTGCATCAAGCGGCGTGAAAATGCCTGAAATCGCATTCGTCTCATACGTATGGCGGGGAAAATGGTGGTATTATGTAACTGTTTTTCCATAGCAGTATGGGTGTAAAGATTATAAAATTCGCCGATCCAGCCCTGTTCTTCCGTATCGATGGCGGGCGATATTGTGGCCAATATTGTACCATGCCACCGGCCGGAAAGAGCGGATATGGCACATCATGGTTTTGGAGTAGTTAATGAAATTTAAGCAGTACACACAGGTTTTTCTTTTGGCATTTGTTGGTTTGTTGTTGATATCGACGGCGCGTGCCGCTGATTTAGCGGCTCCGCAATTGGCAATCGAGAATGCCTCCAACAAACTGAAGGAACGTTTGCAGGATAAAAGTTTTAGCAAGGATTTTAAGCAGATTACCGTTTTTGTCGAAGACGTGATTTATCCGCATGTCGATTTCAATCGTATTTCTTCGTTAGTTTTAGGAAAGCTGTGGCGCAAGGCGAGTGCGGAAGAGAAAACCAGGTTCAAGCAGGAATTTCAGACTTTACTGGTAAGAACCTATTCCAGGGCCTTCGTCGAATTTAAGGATTGGTCGGTGCGTTATTTGCCGCTGGACATCAAAAATGGCGATAGAAAAGTGATCGTCAAGACCGAAATTTTACAGCCCGGTATTCAACCGATTGCCGTCAATTACCGCATGCTGTTGACCAAGGGGCAATGGAAGGTCTACGACATCATTATCGAAGGCGTGAGTTTGGTGACCAATTATCGCACAAGTTTCAAGAACGAAGTTCAACGCACCGGTTCGTTACAAGCGGTCATCGACCAGCTCGCCAAACGCAATAATGAAGCATTGGCGGCGAAAGAGCATTCCTGATTGTTTTCCAGTAATTGCCCGTCCGAGGTGACGGGCAGACTGTTTTCCTTCATGTATCCTAACAAAGATTCCTTATACGCCAGTCCGCTGGGCGAAATCGGTGCGTTTAAGTTCGACGACAAGGTTGTTGATGTCTTTCCCGACATGATAAGCCGCTCCGTCCCGGGCTATAGTGCGATTATTTCTGCCATAGGTCTATTGGCCAATCGTTTTTGCCAAGATCACAGCCGTTGTTACGATCTCGGTTGTTCGCTTGGAGCCGCGACATTGTCGATGCGCCAGCAGATAAACGCGAAGGAGTGCCGCATTATCGCCATCGATAACTCTGAGGCGATGGTGCGGCAATTGCGGCAAGTTCTGGCTCGGGAAGAAGGCGGCGTCGATGTCGAGGTGCAATGTGCAGATATACGGGATGTCGATCTTAACGATGCGTCGGTCGTGGTGCTGAATTTCACGTTGCAATTTATTCCGTTGGCCGACAGAAAAGCCTTGTTAAGCAAAGTTTATCAAGGCATGTTGCCCGGGGGCGTCTTGATCTTGTCGGAAAAACTGCGTTTTAGCGATAATCGGCAGCAGGAATTACAGACCGAAATGCATCATGCATTCAAGAAAGCCCAAGGGTACAGCGATCTGGAAATCAGTCAAAAGCGGACGGCCTTGGAAAATGTATTGATTGCGGAAACGTTCGCCGAGCATCAACAACGCTTGCTCGAGGTCGGGTTTAGCAGCGTCGAAGTTTGGTTTCAGTATTTCAATTTTGCATCGATGATCGCGCTGAAATAAATGGACTATCAGCCCTTATATCAGGCTTTACGGGAAGCGGGCGCCGAACATTGGGCGGAACAATTGCCGGACCAAGTAAGTCATGCCTTCTCGAGCAGGGCGCATGGCACGTTACAGGAATGGCGGCGACTAATTGAGCAAATTCCTCAACTGTCTCCATCGCTGCGTGAACTGGTCGATTCCGTGCAGATTGGCCGAGAAGGCGATATTACGCAAGAGCAAAGACAGCTATTGGAACAGCAACTGAAGGTCCTGTGTCCCTGGCGCAAAGGACCTTATCGCTTGTTCGGCATAAATCTCGATACGGAATGGCGGTCCGACTGGAAATGGGATCGTTTAAAGAAAGGGATTAGCCCGTTAAGCGGCCGCCTGGTATTGGATGTCGGTTGCGGTAACGGCTACCATTGCTGGCGCATGCTGGGAGCGGGCGCCAGAATGGTGGTGGGAATCGATCCGACCTTGTTAAGCGTGCTGCAATTTCATGCTATCCGAAAACTGTATGGAGAGGCGCCGGTCTATGTTTTGCCTATTGGTATCGAGGCTGTGCCGGAAAAATGCAAAATTTTCGATACGGTTTTTTCCATGGGGGTTTTGTACCATCGCCGTTCGCCGATCGATCATTTGCTGGATTTGAAGAATTGTTTGCGGCCTGGCGGCGAGCTGGTGTTGGAAACATTGGTGATCGAGGGCAAAAAAGGTGAAACCCTGGTGCCGCAGGGGCGTTATGCCAATATGCGCAATGTCTGGTTTATTCCCAGTTGCGATACCTTGGCTGGTTGGCTGTTGCGTTGCGGCTTTACCAATGTGCGCTTGCTGGATGTCTCGAAGACGACATTCGAAGAACAACGCAGCACTGAATGGATGACTTTTTATTCCTTGCGGGACTTTCTCGACTCGGAAAACCCGACATTGACTATTGAAGGTTATCCGGCGCCGATTAGGGCGGTTTTTACCGCTAGCGTTGCTTAATCATCTCGGTTGGTTATCATTTGGGCATAAAGTGAAGCTTAAAAGAATTGCTTTTATTGTTTTTCCGCCGAATTGATTTTGCTCTAATTGCTGTTTTTAAAGACGAAGCGTTGGTCAGTGTCACCAGTGGTGAGAGCGAATGGCTACAAGCGGTAAGTTGCCGAGGCCAATGGGATGGATTGATCGTGCTGACGATATTTGAGTTAGAATTCCCGATTTTTTAGCGAATTGAAAGCAGAATGTCAGAAAAACATATCTATAAAGTTGTTTTTATGAACAGGGAGCAGGTTTATGAAGTGTATGCCAGGAGCGTATATCAAGGCGATATGTATGGGTTTGTGATTATTGAGGATTTTTTGTTCGGCGAAAAGTCTTCGATTGTTGTCGACCCCTCCGAAGATAAATTACGCACTGAATTCGAGGGAGTGACTCGATCCTTCATACCAATGCATGAAGTGATTAGAATCGATCAGGTCAAGCGGCGCGGAATCGCGAAAATCCTGTCTAGCGGGGAGGCTTCGGGTGGGAAAGGCAAGGTAGCCTCATTGTATGGCCCGGATAAAAAACCATAACAAACGGCCGCCGTATAAGCGGCCGTCAGAAAATTATTTCACCACCCGTAGTTGAGGTTTCCCAGGGGATTTTTTATCGCTGGGGCTCGGAGGCGTATCGTCTGGTTCGTCTTGGTCGAAGATCATCCCTTTGCCGTTTTCTTTGGCGTAAATAGCCATCACCGCGGAAACAGGAGTGACGATGTGCATGGGATTGCCGGAAAAACGGGCATTAAACTCGATCACTTCGTTGCCTAGCGTCAGGCCTTGTATCGCTTCGGGTCTGATATTCAAGACGATCTTGCCGTCCTCGACGAATTCTTCCGGTAAAATGGCGCCGCCGTCGGTGGCGTTGACCAGAAGGTGTGGAGTCAGGCTGTTATCGACAATCCATTCGTAAATTGAGCGAATCAGATAAGGTTTTAACGATGTCATTTGTGTAGGGCAACCATTTCTTTTTCCTCGGGGCTCAAGCTTTCCTTAAAGGCTTTTCTGGAAAATAAGCGGTTAGCGTAGGCCGTAATTCCCTTACCTAAACCGGTAATGTCGATGCCCAGGCTAGGTAAGCGCCATAATAGAGGCGCCATGGCGCAATCGATCAACGAGTATTCTTCACTCATGAAGTATGGATGCGCTTCGAACGCCGGGGCTGCGGCTAACAGGCTTTCGCGTAACATTTTCTTGGCGCGGGCCGATTTCTTCTCTCCCGAGTTGAGGATTTCATCCAATAATTGATACCAGTCCTGGTCGATACGCTTGATCAACATGCGAGCGCTAGCCCGTGAAACGGGGTCCATTTGGTGTAGCGGCGGATGCGGAAAGCGTTCATCCAAATATTCCATGATGATTCTGGAATCGTACAGGACCAGGTCGCGCTCTATCAAGGTTGGGGAGGTTCCGTTCGGGTTAAGTTCCAACAAGTCTTCCGGCGGTTCGTTAACGTCAAAATATTCTATATCCGCGGTTACACCTTTTTCGTGTAAAACCAGCCGGGCGCAATGGCTCATAGCGCAGGTAGGGGAGGAGAAAAGAGTCATTACAGATTTTCGGGTGGTAATGTTAGCCACGTAGAACAACCTCTTTAATAAACAGGGACGTAGAACGGCGGCATTATAGCATGATTAATTTTTTTTTTGTGGAGGAGAATTTTGTAGGCAAGGAGCAAGGGTGAGGGGGAGGTGAAAGGCTGGCCATTGACCTTGTGCCTTTCACCTGGGACCAGATCAGTGAATATCTTTCCAGTATTCCCGTTTCAATAAATAGGCGACAACGGTGAACATCAGGATGAAGAACAGGACATATTTGCCCATGGCTTTTCTTTCCATTTGTACCGGTTCACCGACATAGACCAAAAAGTTAACTAAGTCGTTGACGAAACGGTCGAACTCTTTTGGCGACAACTCACCGGGTTCGGCGAGTGTCAGCTTAGTGACGACTTCCTGACCGTCGATATTCTTGATGACGGCGGTTTGTTCGCCTTGTAATTGCCATAATACGTTAGGCATACCGACATCTTTGAAGACGCTGTTATTAACGCCGAGCGGTTTACTTTCATCCAGGTAAAAACCTTTCAGATAGCTATACAGCCAATCCGCGCCGCGAGAACGAGCGATCAAGGACAGATCGGGGGGGTAAGTGCCGAACCATTTGGTCGCGTCATGCCTGTTCATCGCCGTATTCATTTTGTCATAAATATTGGCGTTCAGCGGTGCAATATCCTTCAGCACTTTCGCTTCGTCAATATTAAGGTCCAGGGCAATACGCTTGTAGCGGATGTGCTTGGCGGAATGGCAGCCGAGGCAATAGGTGACGAAATGTTGAGCGCCGCGTTCCAATGAGGCGGTGTCGGAAAGATCGATATCGGCCTCTTCCAGTTCAATGCCGGCGCCACTGGCAAACACGCTAACAGGTAGTAAAAGTAACAGAGTATAGAAGATCTTTTTCATGGCTTAATCGAGGCTTTCTTTTAGTTTTTTTGCAAATCGAATCAGTACCTGGGCAATGCCAGACGGATTCGGCCTTCTTTTGACGGTTGTTTTGCCGTCCGCTGTCGTGACGGGGGTCGAGATTGTCATCTCGTCGAAGGTTTCTATCCAGCCTGGAATGCGATCTTCCAAGGAAGGTTGATCGGTAAGGCGGGTAGGCAATGGTTTGCTTTTTTCCCAGCGAGTGTACAAAGGCATTAACAAGAAGAAGCCGAAATAAACAGCCGTCAGAACACGGGCAATGGTGGTCGCCGTCGGTGTTGCCGGTTGCGTGCCGAGGTAGCCGAGGCCAATAAAGCTGACGACGAACAGCAGCAGGGCTTTTTTATAAATACCGCCGCGGTAACGAATCGACTTGACCTTGCTGCGATCCAGCCAAGGCAGGAGGAACAGTACGACGATGGCGCCGCCCATCGCGATGACGCCAGCGAATTTGTCCGGCACCGCTCGCAAGATAGCGTAAAAAGGCGTGAAATACCAAACCGGTGCGATATGCTCCGGCGTTTTCAACGGGTCGGCCGGAATAAAGTTGGCGTGTTCCAGGAAAAAGCCGCCCATTTCCGGCATATAGAAAATGACCGTGGCGAAGAAGAACATGAAAACGCCAGCACCGACGATATCTTTTACCGTGTAATAAGGGTGGAAAGGGATGCCGTCAACCGGTACGCCATAGGGATCTTTGGATTCCTTGATTTCGATGCCGTCGGGATTGTTGGAGCCGACTTCATGCAAAGCAACGATATGCAGGAAAACCAGAATCAGCAATACTAATGGAACGGCAATGACGTGGAAGGCGAAGAAGCGGTTTAACGTGGCGTCGGAAACCACGTAGTCGCCGCGTATCCATAACGACAAATCGTCTCCTATGACAGGTATGGCACTGAACAGCGAGATGATCACCTGGGCTCCCCAATAGGACATTTGTCCCCAAGGCAGCAAGTAGCCCATGAAGGCCTCGGCCATCAGGCAGACGAAAATCAACATGCCGAAAATCCAGATCAGCTCGCGCGGTTGCTTGAAGGAGCCGTACAGTAATCCCCTGAACATATGCAGATATACGACGATGAAAAAGGCCGACGCGCCGGTTGAGTGCATGTAACGCACTAACCAACCCCAGTTGATGTCGCGCATGATATATTCGACCGAATCGAATGCCAGATCGGAGTCCGGCTTATAGTTCATGGTAAGCAAAATGCCGGTGATGAACTGGTTGATCAAAACGAAAAGGGCTAATGAGCCGAAAAAATACCAGATATTAAAATTCTTAGGCGCGTAGTAATGCGCCATGTGCTCATCCCACAGTTTCCGTAAGGGAAAGCGATCGGAAACCCAAGCTGTCGAACCGTTTAGTTTATCCTTCATGCTTTACTCTCCTCGCTTTCTTCGCCGATGATAATAAGCTGATCGGTAACATACCGATAGGGGGGGATTTCTAAGTTAGTTGGCGCCGGAACACCTCGATAAACACGCCCGGCCAGGTCGAACCAGGAACCGTGACAAGGACAGAAGAAGCCTCCCTTCCAACGTTCCCCGAGATCGGGTGGGGCCACTTCGGGACGAAAAGTCGGGGAACAACCCAAGTGGGTACACAGGCCGATGGCGACGAATATTTCCGGTTTGATCGAACGGTAAGCGTTTTTGCTTGATTCGGGCTGAATGGATTCGTTTGAAGTCGGGTCGGCCAGTTCATCATCCAGCGTCGCCAAAGTTGCCAACACGTTGGTTGTTCTGTTGAGAATCCAAACCGGTTTGCCTCGCCAGGCGACTCTGATCAGTTGTCCGGGTTCCATTTTGCTGAGATCAACCTCGACTGGCGCTCCCGCCGCCATCGCTTTGGCGCTAGGTTGCATTTGCGAAAGGAAGGGTACGGCGAGATAGCCAGTACCTACCGCGCCGACCACGGACAAGGCCGAGGTCAGAAACCGGCGTTTTGATTTATCGACGCCTTGATAGTTCATGTGTAACGCTCCTTTTTATAAGACACATTGTGAGCTGTGTCAGTTTTTTATAATTTTTGACAATATACCTTACTGTTAATTTTTATTGAAGCTGTTATTAGCGTTTTGGCCGGCTCTAAAGCGTTAGTTGGCGCTGTTTAACGTGATCGCTAAGGCTTCAATAAAGGCTTTGTTTTCTTGTTCCGTGCCGATCGTGACTCTGAGGGACTGGTGTAACGGCCCGCCTTGTGGCGAAAGGTTTTTAATCAGGATGCCTTGATTTTTTAAGGATTGAAAGAGGTCGTCTGCAGCTATATTCGCCGACTTAAATAAGATAAAGTTGGCTTCGCTGGGAAAAGCTTTAATGTCCTCGAATTGGTTGAGTTGGTTAAAAACTTCGCCGCGTTGTTGGCGTATTGTTTCGGTTTGGCGGTTGAGAAATTCAATATTGTTAAGAGCAAAATTTGCCGTGATTTGCGTGAGGCTGTTGATGTTGTAAGGCAGGCGTATCTTGTTCAGCTGCTCGACCAGTTCGGGGGCGCCGGCGAGAAAACCCAGACGCAGGCCCGCAAGCCCTAGTTTCGAAACTGTGCGCATGACCAGCAGATTGGGGAACTGGTCCAGCCGGGCGATAAAGCTGGCGTCGGTAAACGGCGCGTAGGCTTCATCGATGACGACCAATCCCGTCGTTTTGGACAATATCTGTTCGATAGCGTCGGCGGAGAACAAATTGCCGGTCGGATTATTAGGGTAAGCCAAAAAAATGACTGCGGGCTGGTGGTTTTCGATGGCCGCTAGCATGGCGGGCAGGTCCAACGCGAAGTCGTCGGCGCGCAAGGCAATGCCGTGGTAGTTCAAGCCCAGGCTGCGGGCAATTTGCCTGTACATGACGAAACTGGGTTCCGGCGCCATGATCGAAGCGTCGGGAGGCAGGGCCATCAATAGGATCTGGATGATTTCATCCGAGCCGTTGCCCAGCAGCATGGCGGACGTTTGTGGAATCCGGTTCACCCGCCTCAGCGTGATGGCCAGGTCATTGGCCTCGGGGTCCGGATAGCGGTTGATCGGACAGGATTTGATTGCTTGTAGCCATTGGTCGATGATCAGTTCGGGCCAGCTGTAGGGGTTTTCCATCGCGTCGAGTTTAATCAGATTTTTGGCGTCGGCTACTTTATAGGCCGATAAATTTAATATTTCCTGGCGAAAAACGTTCGTGGCTAAATTAACGGACATGGTTGATCGGGTAAAGTGTGAAGTCGAAAGGGTTACTGTTTGTTGGGCCGGTAAATGATATTAGATCAAACAGCTTGATAGCAGGCTGCTGTGGCAATAATGCAAGGTTTCGGATGGTCGGGCGATGTCTTTGTCTCCGAAACCTGTTGCATTATCGATGGAACAGGCCAATGGTCTATGCCGTTACCTGGCAAAATCAGGCTATTTAATTCGGTATTCAGCCGAGCGGGCATGAGCGGTTAGGCTTTCGCCGCGGGCCAGTACGGAGGCGATTTTACCCAATTTGTCGGCACCGGCCGCGGAGCAATTGATCAGGCTGGAGCGTTTCTGGAAATCGTAAACCCCCAAAGGCGAGGAGTAACGGGCAGTGCCGGAGGTCGGCAGGACATGGTTCGGTCCGGCGCAATAATCACCCAGCGCTTCGGCCGTATAGCGGCCCATGAAAATGGCGCCGGCATTGCGGATTTTTTGACGCAGGCTGTCCGGGTTGGCCACCGATAATTCCAAATGCTCCGGAGCGATCCGGTTGGCGACTTCGGCCGCTACCTCGAGGTTTGGTACCAGAATAAAGGCGCCTCGGCCGGTCAGTGAGGCGCGGATGATATCGGCTCGTTCCATCTCCGGGAGCAGTTTGTTGATGCTATGTTCGACCTGATCGAGAAAATCGCTGCTGTCGGATATCAAGATCGCCTGAGCGTTTTCATCGTGTTCCGCCTGCGAGAACAAGTCCATCGCAATCCAGTTCGGGTCGGTCTGGCCGTCGCATATCACCAGGATTTCCGAGGGGCCGGCGATCATATCGATGCCGACTTGGCCGAATACCAGCTTTTTCGCCGTGGCGACATAGATATTGCCGGGGCCGACGATTTTGTCCACCGCCGGGATGGTTTTGGTGCCGTAGGCCAGTGCGGCAACGGCCTGCGCGCCACCGATCGTGAATATTCGGTCGACGCCGGCCAGGTAGGCCGCGGCCAGAACCAGCGGATTGCTTTCGCCCGCCGGGGTCGGCACCACCATGATCAGCTCGCCGACGCCGGCGACCTTGGCAGGTATCGCGTTCATCAAGACGGACGACGGATAGGCCGCCTTGCCGCCGGGGACATAGAGTCCGACTTTGTCCAGCGGAGTGACCTGTTGTCCGAGGAGAGTGCCGTCTTCCTCGGTGTATTGCCAGGAGTGCAGTTTTTGCTCCTCGGCATAAGCGCGGATACGGTTGGCGGCTGTTTGCAGGGCGTCCGCCTTTTCCGCCGACAGGCTGTTCCAGGCATCTTGCAACGCTTGTTTGGGGAGTTCCAGTTCGGCGGCCTTCTTAAAGGCACATTGATCGAAACGGTTGGTGTATTCGATCACCGCATCGTCACCGAGGTTGCGTACATCGGAAATAATGTCCATGACCCGCTTATGGATCTCGAAGTCTTCCGAAGCGTC
The DNA here is from genome assembly GCF_000733935.1 of Methylomarinum vadi. Classification (NCBI taxonomy): domain Bacteria; kingdom Pseudomonadati; phylum Pseudomonadota; class Gammaproteobacteria; order Methylococcales; family Methylococcaceae; genus Methylomarinum; species Methylomarinum vadi. The sequence continues at coordinate 2,219,601 of NZ_JPON01000001.1, read as the reverse complement.
CCAAGCTAAACGCGTTTTCAGTTGGGCGGAAAAATCGGCGGCGGAGCTATCAAGGCGTGTCATGTTGATGGTTGTCATTACGTTACCTTTTGGCCAGGGTTTTTTCAAATTGATCGATTAGCGATTGTATCGCCTGATGTTTCATCTTCATAGCCGCTTTGTTGACAACTAGGCGCGACGTGATATGGGTAATCAGCTCCCTGGCTTCCAGGCCATTGGCTTTCAGCGTGTTGCCGGTGTCGACCAAATCGACGATGCAGTCGGCCAGGCCGACCAGCGGCGCTAATTCCATGGAGCCATACAGCTTGATGATTTCGGCTTGCACGCCCAGGTCTGCAAAATAGCGCTGGGCGGTTTTGACGTATTTGGTCGCAACGCGAAGGCGGCCGGATTTTTCCGGCGCGTTTACCGGCGTCGCGGTCATCAGTCGGCAGGCGGCGATGCCCAGATCCAATGGTTCGTAGAGATTTTCCGAGCCGTGTTCCAGCAACACGTCCTTGCCAGCAATCCCCATGTCGGCGGCGCCGTATTCGACGAAGGTCGGGACGTCGGTCGCCCGAATAATGACCAATTGCACGTCGTCACGGGTGGTTTGCAAGATCAATTTGCGGCTTTTCTTCGGATCATCGATCGGGGTGATGCCGGCTTCTTCCAATAAAGGCAGGGCGTCTTCGTAAATGCGGCCTTTGGATACTGCGATTGTTAACATTGTTCTTAAAACCTATTGGGGTATACGGCGTATGGTGGCGCCTAATTGGGACAGTTTTTCCTCGATATGATCGTAGCCACGGTCGATATGGTAGATTCGGTCCACCAAGGTCTCGCCTTCGGCAATCAGGCCGGCCAATACCAGGCTGGCCGATGCCCTTAAATCCGTGGCCATGACCGGCGCGCCGGTCAGCTGTTCGGTGCCGCTGCAGATCGCGGTATTCGATTCCAGTTTGATGTCGGCCCCCATCCGTTGCATCTCCTGTACATGCATGAAGCGGTTTTCGAACACCGTTTCGGTGATGATGCCGACGCCTTCGGCCACACAATTCAAGGCCGTGAACTGGGCTTGCATGTCGGTTGGAAAGGCGGGGTAGGGGGCGGTCCTGACACTGACTGATTTCGGTCGGCGCCCTTCCATGTCCAATTCGATCCAATCCTTGCCTGTCTTGATCAGGGCGCCCGCCTCGCGTAATTTGTCGAGGACGGCATCCAGGATGTTGGGATTGGTTTTTTTCAGTTTGACCCGGCCGCGGGTGATCGCCGCAGCGACCAGGAAGGTACCGGTTTCGATACGGTCGGGCATGATCTGGTAATGCAGGTTGTCGACTCCCAGTTTGTCAACGCCTTGGATGGTCAGAATATCGGTGCCGATACCGCTGATCCTGGCGCCCATTTTGTTCAGGAAATGGGCCAGGTCGGTGACTTCCGGTTCCTTCGCGGCATTTTCGATAATGGTTTTGCCGTTCGCCAATGCGGCCGCCATCAACAGATTTTCGGTGCCGGTCACGGTAATTTTGTCAAGCACCAGGCGGCAGCCTTGCAGGCGTTTGGCCTTGGCATGGATATAACCGGCTTCCACGTTAATATCCGCTCCCATTTTGCTGAGTGCGTCCAAGTGGATGTCGACAGGCCGGGTGCCGATGGCACAGCCGCCCGGCAGCGAGACATGGGCTTCACCGAAGCGCGCCAATAGCGGTCCCAGCACTAAAATCGAGGCGCGCATGGTTTTTACCAGTTCATACGGCGCTTCGTATTTGTCGATGGTGTTGCTGTCGACTTCGATGTTCATTTTTTCGTCGACGGTCAGTTGCACGCCCATTTGTCCGAGCAGTTCCATGGTCGTGGTGATGTCGCGCAAATGCGGAACGTTTCCGACCGTCACCGGTGTCTCGGATAGCAGGGTGGCTGCCAGAATCGGCAAGGCGGCGTTTTTAGCGCCGGAGATCGTCAGTTCTCCAGTCAGTTGCTTGCCGCCGGTAATCAATAGTTTGTCCATAGAGGTGCGTCAATTAAGGATATAGGGCTATACTTGTTCGGCTTAGCCGACAAAATATTCGTTGTTATCGAAACCGCTAAGCTTGGCCAGCGTCAGCAATTGAGGCGGAATGTTTTTGAACGACAGGCGGGTATTGTATTGTCGGCTTTGCTTGATCCATTCGATCATCAACGCCAGGCCCGCGCTGTCGGTGGTTTCAACATGGCCTAAATCGATGCAGATTTGTTCCGCCGAGTTCAGAAAATTGAAGGATTTGACCGTTTTTTTATCGATGCTGGCAAAGGTCAAGGGGCCTTCAATCAAAAAATAGCCGGGCCGTTGTTCGATTATGCTGAGCTGAGACACTATTCTTCCGGCGCGCCTTTGTCTTTAAACAAGAATTGACCGATCACTTCTTCCAGCACGATGGCGGATTGGGTGATTTCGATTTCGCCGTTGTCGGTCAGGTACTCCAGCGAACCGCCCGGTTCGAGACTGACGTATTGTTCCCCCAGCAAACCGGCGGTATAGATGCTCGCCGTGGTGTCGTCCGGTAATGTGTCGTACTGCGATTCGATGCTCATTTCCACGACCGATTGGTAGTTTTTCTTGTCGAAGGTAATGGCGGAAACGCGGCCGATGCGGACACCCGCGACAGTGACCGGCGATTTTACCTTGAGTCCGCCGGAATTTTCAAAACGCGCGGTAATTTTATAACTTTCCCCATTGTTGTATGTGCCGAGATTGCTGATTTGCAGGGACATGTAAAACAATGCGGCGATGCCACAGGCGACAAAAAGCCCCACTAAGGTGTCCTGAGTGTAAGAATGCGTCATGTTAAATATCTCCGAACATGAGAGCGGTTAGAATGAAATCGAGCCCCAATACGCTAAAGGCGGAATTGACGACCGTGCGAGTGGTGGCGCGGCTGACGCCTTCTGAGGTGGGAATGGTGTCATAACCTTCGAACAGCGCGATCCATGACACCACGAAACCGAAAACGACGCTTTTGATGATGCCGTTGACGATGTCGTCGTAGAAGTCAATCGAGGATTGCATTTGCGACCAGTAGGAGCCATCGTCGACGCCTAGCATACCGACGCCGACCATATGGCCGCCCATTACGCCGATGGAACTGAAAATGGCCGCCAGAAAAGGCATGGATAACAGGCCGGCCAGAAATCGCGGGGTAATGATGCGTTTGACCGGGTCCACCGCCATCATTTCCATGCCGGACAGTTGTTCGGTCGCCTTCATCAAGCCGATTTCGGCAGTCAGCGCCGAGCCGGCGCGTCCGGCGAACAACAGAGCCGATACCACTGGCCCCAATTCTCTGACCAGCGAGGCGGCTACCAGGACTCCCAGGGTTTCCTCGGCGCCGAAATCGGATAGCGTGTAATAGCCCTGCAGCCCCAGTACCATACCTACGAACAGTCCGGAAATGGTGATGATCAGGAACGATAGCACGCCGATCGAATACATTTGTTTGATTAGCAAGCCAGGACGAAGCAAGATGCTGCCTATGCCGCTGAGCGAATGGAACAAAAAGAATGTGCCGCGGCCCAGTTTGGCAAAACCCAGGCGCGTCGTTTCCCCTAGTTTTTGTAAATATTGAAGCATAGGTTAAGAATCAGCGAGCCTTTGAGGATAGCAGATCATCGAGATAATCCGCCGCCGGGTAATGGAAATGAACCGGTCCGTCCGCCTTGCCATGAATGAATTGTTGTACCCAGGCGGAATCGCAGTTGGCCAGTTGCTCGGGCGTGCCCTGGCCGACGATTTTGCCGTCCGAAAGCACATAGATATAATCGGCGATGGCGGCCGTTTCCTGGACATCGTGCGAGACAATGATACTGGTCAGGCCCAGCGTATTGTTCAATGCCTTGATCAAGTGCACCAGTGCGCCCATCGAGATTGGATCTTGTCCGGTAAAGGGTTCGTCATACATGATCATCATGGGGTCCAGCGCAATCGCCCGCGCCAAGGCCACTCGCCTGGCCATGCCGCCCGATAGCTCGTTCGGCATCAGGTCGCGGGCGCCGCGCAAACCTACCGCGTGCAGTTTCATCAACACCAGGGTGCGGATCATCGATTCCGGCAGATGGGTATGTTCGCGCAATGGAAAGGCAACATTGTCGTAAACATTCATATCGGTTAATAGGGCGCCGCTTTGAAACAGCATCCCCATACGCTTACGCAAGGTGTACAGGCCCTTTAGTTTGAGGCGGTGGACATTTTGTTGGTCGACAAAAATGCTGCCGTCGTTGGGGCGAAGTTGACCGCCGATCAGTTTCAACAACGTGGTTTTTCCGGTTCCGCTAGGGCCCATGATTGCCGTGACCTTACCTCGTTCGATGTCGAGCGAGATGTCGTCGAAAATGACGCGGGAGCCACGGGAAAAGCTTAGATTTCTGATTGAAACCAAAGAGTTTTCTTGGCTTGCACTGTTGTCCATAGAGCGATGTGATGAGGGCCTTTCTGATGAAATAAGCCGTCATATTGTATGGGAGGAGGTGGATAAGTCAATGAATGAACTGTGTAAAGTGGAAAATGTGTGCACAAAAATTGCTTTAAACATGCCATAATACCCAGTTTTTGAGCCCAAAAAAGACATGCTGATAAATTTTGTTGCATTGCTGGGGGGATTGATTGTTCTAGTGATTGCGGCCGATATGTTCGTGAATGGTACCGCTTCGATTGCCAGGAATCTTGGTGTGTCGCCGTTGTTGATCGGTTTGACTATCGTCGGTTTGGGAACTTCGGCGCCGGAAATATTAGTGTCGGCCATCGCATCGTTGCAGGGTAATAGCGGCTTGGCCGTCGGGAATGCCTTGGGATCGAATATTGCCAATATCGGTCTGATTTTAGGCTGTACCGCGTTGATCTCGCCGCTGGCCTTTCATTCGGATTTGTTGAAAAGAGAGTTACCGATTTTGCTGCTGATCAGCGTCATGTGTTTTTTGTTGAGTTTCGATGGGGTGAGTCGTGCGGACAGCGTGCTGATGTTGCTGGCCTTGGCCTTGTTTATATTTTGGCTGATTCATGTCGGGCAAAAGCAGCATAATGGAGCCGATGAATTCGAGGAAGAATTAACCGCGGAATTGCCGGCGAAAATGGCAAGTTGGAAAGCCTGGTTGTTTTTTGTTATCGGTCTCGCCGGCTTGTTGCTCAGTTCGCGTTTGTTGGTATGGGCAGCGGTCAACATCGCCGAGGCCTTCGACGTCAGCGATTTGGTGATCGGCTTGACCATTGTCGCGTTAGGCACCAGTTTGCCGGAATTGGCGGCTTCAATTGCCAGTGTCATCAAGAAGGAAGACGATCTTGCCGTCGGTAATGTCATCGGTTCCAACATTTATAATCTATTGGCGGTTTATTCGTTGCCTGGCTTGATTGCGCCGGGAGTCGTTGCGCCTAGCGTTTTGCAGCGGGATTTTCCTGTGATGCTGGGTTTTACCGGGATCTTGTTTCTGCTGGGCTTCGGATTGAATCAATCGGGCCGGATTAATCGGTTGGAAGGCGCGCTATTGTTGTTGGCTTATTGTGCTTATCAATTTATTGTTTATCAAAGCGCGACCGCGATGTTATGAAACAAAACGACCAGGATATCATGACCTTAGCGTTGGCCGTCATTAATGTCGAAAGAGAGGCGGTCGAGGCATTGGCCGAACGAATCGATGCCGATTTTGTCAAAGCTTGTCATTTGATGCTGGCCTGCAAGGGCCGGGTCGTGGTGACCGGCATGGGTAAATCCGGTCATATTGCCGGCAAGGTCGCCGCGACGTTGGCCAGTACCGGTACGCCGGCATTTTTCGTCCACCCCGGCGAAGCCGGCCATGGCGACTTGGGCATGATTACCGCGCAAGATGTGGTGCTGGCGTTGTCCAATTCCGGTGAAACCGAGGAGATTACGACGATTCTGCCGATCATCAAGCGTCTGGGAGTACCGTTGATTGCGATGACCGGCAATCCCGGATCGACGCTGGCCAATTTGGCCAGCGCCCATGTCAATGTCGCTGTCCGGCAAGAGGCCTGCCCCTTGGGGCTAGCGCCGACTGCAAGCACTACGGCGGCATTGGTGATGGGGGATGCTCTGGCGGTTTCGCTGTTGCAAACCCGGGGCTTCACCCGCGACGATTTTGCCTTGTCGCATCCCGGCGGCAGCTTGGGTAAGCGTCTATTGATGCGAGTCAGCGATCTGATGCACCGCGGATCGGAAGTTCCGAGGGTCGGAAAAGGTGCCTTAGTGTCGACTGTCCTGTTGGAAATGACCGGAAAAAAAATGGGAATGACCGCCGTGGTCGATGACGAGAGTAGAGTGAGCGGGATCTTTACCGATGGCGATTTGCGCCGGATGCTGGAAAAAAATCTGGATGTGCATCGTACCCCCATTACCGAGGTGATGACCGCATCCTGCACGACGATTGGCGATGACATTCTGGCCGCCGAAGCGATGCAGATCATGCAACAGAAAAAAATTAATGCGCTGCTGGTCGTCGATCGACAGCAAAAATTGATTGGCGCCTTGAACATGCATGATTTGCTGCGGGCCGGGATTGTGTAGAATTTTAAGTGCATGAGGTGAATGAGTGAATTTTGTCTGTCCGCAAATTTTGGCTAAAGCCAAGCAGGTCAAATTGCTGATTCTCGATGTCGACGGCGTGTTGACCGACGGCCGTTTGTTTTTCGACGATCAGGGGCGGGAATACAAATGTTTTCATGCCCGCGACGGCCATGGCATCAAACTGTTAAGACAAAGCGGCGTCGAAGTGGCGGTGATTTCCGGGCGTAAATCCAATTCAGTGGCATTGCGCATGAAAAACCTGGGCATCGAGCATGTATACCAAGGGCACGAAGATAAGATCGCCGCGTTTCACGAAGTGCTGGCGAAAACTGGGGTAAGCGCGGGACAAGCAGCGCATGTCGGAGACGATTTATTGGATTTGCCGATCATGATCCGGGTCGGTTTTGCCGTCGCGGTCAACGACGCCAATTTTGCCGTGAAACAGCATGCCGATTGGTGCACCGAAACGAATGGCGGACTCGGCGCGGTCAGGGAGGTCTGCGATCTGATTATGCAGGCTCAGGATAGTTTTCGTGCCGTGTTGCAGCGTTATCTGGCATGAATTGGCAGCCCTATCGCTTATATATAGTAGTCGGAGTGGTCGCCGTGGTATCGGCATGGCTGGCGGACCTCAGCGAAAAGGGCGATGAGGAAAGCACGGTGGTATTGCATAACGGTGCTGATTATTTCAGTCAGGGGTATAGCAAGACCGAGATGAACGAGTCCGGCGTGCCCAAGAGCGACTTGATTGCCGACAGCATGATGCATCATAGTGGCGATGGGACCGTCCATTTGCAACATCCGGTCATGACCTTATACAACGACAGTCTCCCGCCCTGGGTGATTCAGTCAGAAAGTGGCATCTTATCGGCAGACGGCGATAATCTGCAATTGAACGGCAAGGTCCATATCAACCGGGAAGGTGGGAAAGGCGTCAGTCCGCTGACGGTCAACACCTCCCAAATGCGGGTTCGATTGCCGGATAATTACGCCGAAACCGACGAATGGGCGGAAATTATTAGCCCGCCTAACAGAACAACCGGTATCGGAATGAAAACCACGTTTGTGGAACCGGTCCATTTGCGTTTGTTGAGGAAGGTAAAAGGGCGCTATGAAGTTAACTAGATTATTGATGCAAACAAAGATTGAAAAACGGGTGGAGATGCTATTGCGAGATGGCCGTGGCGCTATTGTTTGCGCTTTGTTGGCATTCGTTTCCGCCGCGCATGCGTTGGAAAGCGATTCGGAGCAGCCGATCTATATCGATTCCAATACCGCGACCTACGATGACAAGGCACAGACCAGCGTTTATACCGGCAATGTCGTGACGGTACAGGGCAGTCTGCGAGTGGATTCGGATAAGCTGGTCGTTTATTTGAAGAACGGCGAAATCAGTAAATTGGTGGCGACCGGCAAGCCGGCCAGATTCGAGCAATTGCCGGCCGAGGGCAAGGAAAAAATCAAGGGAGAGGCGTTGATCGGTGAATACTATCCCGGCAAGGATTTGCTGATTTTGAAAAAGGAGGCTGTCGTTTGGCAGGGCGGCAATAAATCCGCCAGCGATCTGATCCATTACGACAGCAGGAATGCATTGATCAAGGCGGGCGAAAAATCATCCGATGCCAAGCGCGTGCATTCCGTGTTCAAACCCAAACCGAAACAGCCGCAAAATCCATGACCCGTTTGGCAGCCGAAAACCTGGTTAAAAATTACAATAAACGCTCCGTCGTCAACGGCGTCAGCTTCGAGGTGAATACCGGCGAAGTGGTCGGGTTGCTCGGGCCGAACGGCGCCGGTAAGACCACCAGCTTTTATATGGTGGTCGGCTTGATCAAGGCGGACCGCGGCGATATTTATCTCGACGATTTACAGGTGACGCATTATCCCATGCACAGCCGGGCAAGGCTGGGCATCGGTTATCTGGCCCAGGAGCCTTCGGTATTCCGCAAGCTCACCGTTGCCGATAATCTGCGCGCGGTGCTGCAAATACGGGGCGATTTGAGCGATGGCCAGGCCGAGTTGCTGATCGAGGAATTACTGGAGGAATTCAGCATCACGCATTTACGCGATCAGGTAGCCATCGGCTTGTCCGGAGGGGAAAGACGGCGGGTGGAGATCGCCCGGGCTTTGGCGACCGAGCCACGTTTCATATTGTTGGATGAACCGTTTGCCGGGGTCGATCCCATTTCGGTGATCGATTTGCAGCAAATTATCGCCCATCTGAAACATCGTGGCATAGGCATATTGATAACCGAGCACAAGGTCAGGGAGACATTGGAAATCTGTGACCGCGCTTATATACTTAATAACGGTGGTGTTATCGCCCGCGGCACGGCCGATGAAATGGTGGCGAACCCGGAAGTTCGTAAAGTGTATCTGGGCGATAACTTCAGTTTATAACAGTCCGAAAGTTATGAAACAGTCATTACAACTTCGAATCGGCCAAAATCTGACCATGACGCCGCAATTGCAGCAGGCGATCAAATTGCTGCAATTGTCGACGCTGGATTTGCAACAGGAAATTCAGCAGGCCCTGGAATCGAATATGATGCTCGAGGTCGAGGAAGAAGAACAGCTGGATCAGGAGCGCCAGGAGCGTAAAACCGATATCAGCGACCAAATTAGCAGCGAAGGTTCGCAGTCCGAAATCCCCGATGAATTGCCCGTGGACAGCAGTTGGGAAGACGTTTACGAAGCCTCTCTGCCGGCCGGCAGCGAACCCGGCGAAGCGGTCGAGTTCGAATCTTTCCGTAGCAAAGCGGAAACGCTACAGGATCATTTATTGTGGCAACTGGAAATGAGCCCGATTTCCGAACGGGATCATGCCATCGCCATCGCCATCATCGATTCGATCAACGAAGACGGTTATTTGGGGACGGATCTGCAAGAGATTTTTCAAGGGTTACAGGAGCAACTGGAGGATTTGGATATCGAGGAAGTGGAAGCGGTGTTGCACCGGGTGCAGAATTTCGATCCGGTCGGCGTCGCCGCGTTGGATTTGGGAGACTGTTTGCGATTGCAATTACAACAGCTGCCCGACGATACCCCCTTTAAAAAAGAAGCACTGGAATTGGTCGGCTATCACCTGGATTTATTGGCGTCGCATGAACTCAGTAAACTGATGCGGCGTCTGGACGTGACGGAAAATCAATTAAAGCAAATCATCGCGCTGATTCGCACCATGGATCCGAAGCCGGGCGCTTACTTGCAAAATTTCGATTCGCAATACGTCGTCCCCGATGTCTTTGTCAGCAAAGTCAAAGGCCAATGGGTGGTAAGCCTGAATCCCGATATCGCGCCGAAATTGCGTATCAATCCCCTTTATTCCGGAATGATCAAACGCGCCGATAACAGCAAGGACAATGTCAGCATGAAGGAGCATTTGCAGGAAGCGCGCTGGTTCATCAAAAGCCTGCATAGCCGAAACGACACCCTGCTCCGGGTGGCCAAGAGTATTGTTGAAAAACAAACCGATTTTTTTGAACATGGCGCGATCGCGATGAAACCGATGGTGTTGCGCGACATTGCCGAGGAGCTGGAGCTGCACGAATCGACCATTTCCAGGGTGACCACGCAGAAATACATGCATACGCCCAATGGTATAATTGAATTCAAATACTTTTTCTCCAGTCATGTCTCGACCGATGCCGGAGGCGAATGTTCGGCGACTGCGATCCGAGCCTTTATTAAGGAGTTAATAAGTAGTGAAAAACCGGCGAAACCGCTGAGTGACAGTAAAATAGCCGAGCTATTGAAAGAAAAGGGCATTAATGTCGCGCGGCGCACGATTGCCAAATATCGGGAATCGATGTCGATTCCCCCTTCCAGCCAGAGAAAAAGAATTCTTTAGGCGTTTTATTTATCAAAACAATTTTGTTAACTAGGAGTAATCCATGCAAGTAAGTGTAACTGGACATCACGTAGACGTAACCGATTCCTTGAGGAATTATGTCGAAGAAAAAATCAGTAAATTGAAACGCCATTTCGATAATGTGACCGACATTCATGTGATTTTGACCGTGGAAAAACTGCAACAAAAAGCGGAAGCGACGGTCCAGGTCAGCGGCGCGAAGTTATTTGCTGAAGATACTCAGGAAGATATGTATGCGGCTATCGACATGATGGTCGATAAATTGGACAGGCAAATCATTAAACACAAGGAAAAGCTGAACAGCCATAGATAGGAAAAACAAAGGCGAAAGATAAAAGGCCACGAATAAGGTGGTTTTTCAAGTGAATGCCATGATGTTCCTGTCTTGAGTCTTTTGCCTTCAATCCTTATGGCTTTACTTCCATGAAACTCATCATCGTCAGCGGACTGTCAGGCTCGGGAAAGAGTATCGCCTTGGATACTCTGGAAGACTGCGGCTATTTTTGTGTTGATAATCTTCCTTTTACCTTATTGAAGGATTTTATCAGCCGTGTCATGCTGCACGATAAAAAAATCTGTTCCAAAACCGCGATCGGAATCGATGCCAGAAACCAGACCGAAAAACTGGCTGATTTTTCAGAAAGTCTTAACTATATCAGAAGTAAAGGCATCCAATGTGATGTGCTTTATCTACAAGCAGAAGAAAACATACTGCTTAAGCGTTATAGCGAAACACGGCGTAAACATCCGTTAACCGATCTTAATATTCCTTTGAAGGAAGCTTTAAGAATGGAGAAGGATATGTTGCGGCCGATGGCGAAATGCGCCGATATCATTATCGATACCAGCCATACCCACTACCATCAACTGAGAGATTTGCTGAAAAGTCAGTTGGGAGAAGGTCTTCAGCGAAGGATGGTGATTCAGTTTTTGTCCTTCGGATTTAAACATGGCATACCACTGGAAGCCGATTTCATGTTCGATGCCCGGAGTTTGCCGAATCCCTACTGGGTTGCCGATTTGAGGGGGCTGACCGGAAAAGACATGCCGGTCATTGAATTTCTGCAGGCTGAAGAAGTCGTGCAGCAATATTTTCAGGATATCAGAAACTTCATCGAACGTTGGGCGCCAAGATTCGAAGCGGATAATCGCAGTTACCTGACGGTCGCGATCGGTTGCACCGGCGGCCAGCACCGTTCGGTTTTTTTGGTCGATTTGTTGGTCAGGCATTTTCAACAATCGGCGCACAACGTTATCGTCAGGCACCGCGAATTGCAGTAATCAATGCTTGCTCGGCCAGCGATGATGTCGTCGCCAATTGACCCAATGTATCGGCATGATGTGGATGCAAACATATAACAATCAGGACCCGAAAAATTATGCCAACAACACAGCAAGAAAAGAAAATAACTCTATTGGATCGCGCCTTGGACGTGTTGGAAAAAGGCTCGCAATACGAAATAAGAACGTTTATCCATAACCTCTATCCGGCCGAAACGGCGCATATCCTCGAATCACTGGAATCGGAACAGAGAGCCCAAATATGGGCCGTGATTCCGCCCAATGTCATGGGCGAGATCCTGGTGCGGGTCCATACCGAAGTCGGGGCAGGACTGCTTAAGATCACCGACCGAAAGGATTTGATCAAGGCGGCGGGCACCCTGGAATCGGATGATATGGTCGACTTGTTGCATGTGTTACCGGAACCGCTGTTGTCGCAGGTCATGGAATCCATCGGCGTGCACCAACGCAATCGCTTGGAATCGGCGTTGGCCTATGACGACCATTCCGCCGGCGGTTTGATGTCTTTGGATGTGTTGACTATTCGCGCCGACGTCACGCTGGATGTGGTGTTACGTTATTTGCGCCAGCGCGGCAATATGCCGCCGGCGACCGACAGTTTGATCGTCGTCGACAGAACCGATCATTTCCAAGGTGTGCTGTCGCTGAATGCCCTGCTGACTCACGACGGCCATACCAAGGTTGCGGATGTGATGGACAAGAACGCCACCAGTATTCCTTATCAAATGCCCGCCCACGATGTCGCCATCATGTTCGAGCAACGAGACATGTTGTCGGCGCCGGTGGTGACCGAAAACGGCCGTTTGATGGGACGGATCACGATCGATGACGTAGTCGGCATTATCCGCGAGGAAGCCGATCACTCGATCATGAGCATGGCCGGGCTGGATGAGGAGCAAGACATGTTCGCGCCGGTCATGGTGAGCGCCAAGCGCCGGGCGGTCTGGCTCGGCATCAACTTATTCACGGCTTTCCTGGCCTCCTGGGTGATCGGCTTGTTCGAGGCGACTTTGGCCGAGATCGTGGCGTTGGCGGTATTGATGCCGATCGTTGCCAGCATGGGCGGGATCGCCGGTAGCCAGACGCTGACGCTGGCCGTGCGAGGCCTGGCGTTGCGCCAGATCAGCAGCGCCAATGCCGGGCGCCTGTTAATCAAGGAAATGGCGGTCGGCGCCGTCAACGGTATGCTATGGGCCTTTATTGTCGCACTGATTGGCGGAGTATGGTTCCAGAGTGTCAGTCTGGGCTTGCTGTTGGGCGCCGCGATGATCATCAACCTGGTGTGCGCGGCATTGGCAGGCGCCAGTATCCCGGTCATACTGGACAAAATGGGTATCGATCCGGCATTGGCCGGCGGTGTGCTGTTAACGACCGTGACCGATGTGATTGGCTTCATGGCCTTTTTGGGACTGGCGACGGTATTTTTATTGTAACCGCCGGTCTGCAGTTTCCCCGCATACCCTCGGGGCGATTTAGGCTGTCGGGAGCATGGGTGTAAACACTTAGGGTTCCTATGTTCCGCATGGGAACCCTACCGAGGAGTTTCCGCGTCCTTTGCTTCAGAGCAGTCCAAGCCCAAGTTCACGCTTAGAGTGTCGGAACGATCAAACAGTATAATCTACCGCCATTCCCCTGCTCATGTCACGGTATCGTTCGCCATGAAGTGCTATCAACGGAACCGGTTTGGCGTTACCATGAAAATTCGTTCAACCATTGGAACCTTGGATAATGCACGCCGACGGTCAAGTTTTTATTGATATTTTCGCCCTGCTGTCCGCTGCGGTGATTGCGGTGCCAGTGTTCCACCATCTCGGTCTCGGCTCGGTATTGGGATATCTGTTTGCCGGCATCGTGCTCGGCCCGTCGGCACTGGCGATTATCGATAATGTCGACGATATTTATCATTTTGCCGAATTCGGCGTTATTTTTTTACTGTTCCTGATCGGAATAGAGATGAAACCGGCCCGTCTTTGGGTCATGCGGCGTTGGGTTTTCGGCTTGGGAATGGCCCAGATTTTTGTGACCGGTGGATTGCTGACGCTGGCGGGGCTATATCTTGATTTACCCCTGAGATCGGCGCTGATTGCCGGCATGGGCCTGGCTTTGTCATCGACCGCCTTCGGTTTGCAGATTCTGTCGGAAAAAGCCGAATTGACCAGCGTCACCGGTCGTACGGCTTTTTCGGTGCTGCTGATGCAGGATCTGGCCGTGTTGCCGTTATTGGTCATGGTTTCGTTACTGGGGGGAGGGGCGGAGCTCTTCGACAGTATCGGACGCGCCACGGTCAATGCAATATTGGGGGTGGCCTTGGTTGTCATTGCAGGACGCTATCTGCTAAACCCCTTTCTCGACCGAGTGGCCGCCAGCCAAAATTCGGAGGTTTTTATCGCTGCCGCCGTGTTGTTGGTGCTGGGGGCGGGAAAATTGATGGAAATCGCTGGATTGTCGATGGCCTTAGGGGCCTTTCTGGCTGGGTTGATGCTAGCCGAATCGCATTATCGCCATCAGATCGAGGCCGATATTCAGCCTTTCCGCGGGATTTTATTAGGCCTGTTCTTCATGTCGGTCGGCATGAGCCTGAATGTAGGCGTATTGCTGGGTAATTTCGCACTGATCGCAGGCCTGGTTGTCTTGTTGATCTTGATCAAAATCGGTGTGATCTGGTTGCTCTGCAGGGTCAGTAAATTAAGCAACCTCGTTAGCCTGAGAGTGGCGTTTTTATTATCGCAATCCGGCGAGTTCGGATTCGTTTTGTTCGGCCTGGCGCTGGTTTCCGGCGTCCTGATCGAGCCTAGGGTGCAGATCTTGTCGCTGATGATCATTCTCAGCATGATCCTGACGCCGTTACTGGTCAAATTGGGCGACAAATTGAGCTGGTATCTGGAAGTCAATAAACATCCGGATCATCCCTTGCTAAATATCGCCGAAAACCGGCAAAACCACATCATTTTGGCTGGGTTCGGCCGCGTCGGGAAACGTATCGCCTCGATCATGGAAAACGCGCAATTGTCATATATCGCGCTGGACTACAATCAACAAATGGTGACCGAAGGCCGGCTGAACGGTTTTCCGGTTTTTTTCGGCGATGCCAGTAAATTGAAAGTCTTGAAAGCGGCCGGCGCGGATCGCGCCAGTATGCTGATCGTAGCGTTGGACAACAGAGAGCACGCCGAAAACCTGGTTACCGTGATCCGGCAAAATTATCCGAATTTGCCGATACACGCCCGGGGGCGCAGCCGCAGCCATTGCGAAACCTTGTTGAGCCATGGCGCCAATACGGCGGTGTCGGAGACGCTGGAAGCCAGCCTGCGTCTGGCGGAGCTGGCCTTGACCGATAGCGGAGTCGATCAGGTTAAAACCAGCCAATTACTCAACGACTACCGGCATGGTTACTATCAACGCTTGCGCGAGCAAATGAGTAGCGAGCCTTCGGAAACCAAATAACTTACCGATCATGTTTCGGCATTTTGACGACCATAGGTACGATTAGCGCAGCGTAATCGTACGCATGAAATGTTCGACGCAATAAATTTCTCCAAGCTCGATGTCGGTCGTTGCTTTGATCACGCTCGCTTCCTTTCATACGCTTCCCATACTCTGCGGGAATCCGATCAGGAATCTACGCGAGCAAATGACGCTTAATCGCGATTTTTGGTTTTCAGTTTAGCCAACATCTCCTTCTGCCGCCGCAGGCGTTCGGCTTTTTCCTGTTCCTGTTTTGCCAGGCGCAGTTGCTTGGCTTGATGGCGCCTGCGGGCATGGTCCGCGGCTTGCCGGTCCCAATTGAAGGGATGCAGCGGCTCCTGCATGACGATGCAATTGACCGGACAAGGGGCGATGCACAGTTCGCAACCGGTGCACTCGGCTTCGATGACGGTGTGCATGTGCTTGTTGGCGCCGAGAATAGCATCGACCGGGCAAGGTGGCAGGCATTTGGTGCAACCGATACAGTCCTGCTCGATAATGACGGCCACTTTGCGCGGCTGTTCCGTGCCATAGTCCGGGTTTAACGGCTTCGGCTCGATGCCCAATAGTTCAGCCAGTTTTGCGATGCCGGCCGCACCGCCAGGGGGGCACTGGTTGATGTCCGCCTCGCCAACGGCGATCGCCTCCGCGTAGGGGTGGCAGCCGGTATAACCGCATTTTGTGCATTGCGTTTGCGGCAACAGCGCGTCGATTTGATCCGCTACGGACGGTTGCGTCATGGCGTTGCTTATTCTCCGGCCATCATCGCCGCGACATCGTTTTCGGCGCTATCGATGCCCTTCAAGCCGTAGTTATCGCCCAACATTTCCAATATTTTCGGCGTGAAGAACGGCGGCAGGGTCGGGCCGACCCGGACGTTCTTGAAATTCAACGCGAACAGCGCCAGCATCATCAGGATGGTTTTTTGTTCGTACCAGGCGATGTTGAACGAGACCGGCAGGTGCTGCAGTTCGCTTGAATCGAGTTTTTGCTGCAGTTGTTGCAGGAATACGATGATGCCATGGAAGTCGTTGCTTTGGCCGGCGTCGAGAAAGCGCGGAATATCGCCGATGCGGCCAAAATCTTTCTGGTGGAAGCGGTACTTGGTGTCGCCGGCTGTGACGATGAGCGCGTCTTCCGGCAACGAATCGGCCAGTTCGCTGTAATAGCGGCGTTCCTTATGGCGGCCGTCGCAGCCGGCCAGAACGATGATGCGTTTGATTTTTTCCGCCTTGATCGCCTCGGCGATAGAGTCGCTCAGCGCGCAGAGCGACTTGATGCCGTAGCCGGTGGTGGTCGTGCCGTCGGCCAATGGTGTCGGCGGTTCGCTTTGTTTGGCCAGTTCGATCAGCGCGCTGAAGTCTTTGCGTTGTCCTGGTTTGCGGTCCGGGATATGAGTGACGTCGGGCCAGCCGACCATACCGGTGCTGAACAACTTGTCCTGATAGGTTTTTTTCGGCTGCTGGATGCTGTTGGTCGTGACCAGAATCGGGCCGTTGAATTTGGGGAATTCGGTTTTCTGGTCTTGCCAGGCGTTGCCGTAGTTGGCGACCAGATTGAAATATTTCTTCAGCGCCGGATAGGCGTGGGCGGCGATCGCTTCGCCGTGGGTATAGACGTCGACGCCGGTGCCGGCGGTCTGCTCCAATAGGTCTTCTATGTCGTGCAGATCGTGGCCGGAGACTAGAATGCCGGGCCTGTCCCAGGTGTCCAGATAAACCGTGGTCGGCTCCGGGTCGCCGAATCGGTCGCTATTGGCCTGGTTTAGTCGCCCCATCGCCGCGAGGCCAAGTTCGCCGCAGCGCAATAGCATTTGCATCACGTCTTCCAGCGAATTGTTCAGCGCCAGCGTGAAGTTCAGCACCTGATGCATGAAGCGGTATTGTTCCGTCTCTTCGACGTTCATCTCCTGTGCGTGCACGGCCAAGGAGCCTAGCCCTTTGACGCCATAAAGCAAGCATTCCTGCAGCGCGTGCACATCCGGGTCCAGTTTCTCCAGGTCTTTTTCGACGCCGACCGTTTCCCCTTTGGCCGTGAAGGCTTTTTCGTCGATGGCGTCGTAATGCCAACTGGCTTCTTCCGGCAACGCTTCGTTGAATTCCTCGCCGTGTCTCAGCTTGTAAGCCGCCAGGAATTTTTTGCGGATCGAGTCGCGCCGTCTGACCGCTTCGTCGATCAAACCGACGAAATCGGCCGGGTCGAAATTGACGTTGGTGACCATGGAAAACAACGCCTTGGCCATGAAGCGATCGGTCTTATCACTGACCAACTCAAATGTCTCCGCCCGGGTACAGTAATAGGCGAGGCCTTTCAAGCTGAACATCAACAAGTCTTGCAAGCTCGCAACATTGGCTTTTTTGCCGCAAATGCCGGCCGTGTCGCAGACCTTGTTTTTCTTGGCTTCTTGACAGTGATAGCAAAACATTTTTTATCTCTCTAATGCTTTTTTCTAATCGATCCCAGTTCCGTGGCGGGGGCGAATATCCCGGGTTTTGCTGCGCCGCAGCGGTCCCGACATGATGCGCTTCGCGTTCGCTCGGCACATCCTTCACAACTTTTCCCAATCGTTCCCCATATCGTAGGTTGGATTAGGCGTTAGCCGTAATCCGACATTTTCGCCGTCAAGGGGGGTACAATGCGTTCTTGTATCCTTGAGGCAAAAACCAACCTAACCTACAAAATTCAATTTATTTAACCCGCATCCCCGGCTGCGCGCCTTCCTCGGGACTCAATATCCACAAGTCCTTGCCGCCCGGGCCCGCAGCCAGCACCATGCCCTCGGACAGGCCGAAGCGCATCTTGCGCGGTTTCAGATTGGCGACGACGACGGTCAACTTGCCCTGCAAATCCTCCGGGGCATAGGCGGATTTGATGCCGGCGAAAATGTTGCGGGTTTCGTCGCCGATATCGACGGTCAGTTGCAGCAGCTTGTCGGCGCCCTCGACGTGCTCGGCCTTGACGATCCTGGCGATACGCAGGTCGATCTTGGCGAAATCGTCGAACTCGATGGTCTCGGCGATCGGTTCGCATTTCTTTGCTTTTTGCAGCGGCGCTTCTTTTTCCAGATTTTCCTTGGAGGCCTCGATGATCGCGTCGATTTTGTCCGCTTCGACGCGGGTCATCAGCGGTTTGAATTTATTGATGGCATGGTCGAGCAAGGGCTTAACGTCGGACGGCCAGGCCTGCGGCGCGATATTCAAGAAATCCTCGGCATTTTCAGCCAGTGTAGGGATCACCGGTTTCAAGTAGGCGGCCAACAGCCGGAACAAATTCAGGCCCATCGAGCAGATATCATGCAGCTCGCCGTCGCGGCCTTCTTCCTTGGCGATGACCCAAGGTTTTTTCTCGTCGATATACTGATTGGCCTTGTCGGCCAATGCCATGATTTCGCGCATCGCCTTGCCGAATTCGCGTTTTTCGTAGAGCTCGGCGATGCTTGCGTTGGCGTCGACGAATTGCTGGAACAGTTCCGGCTCGGCGCAATTCGCCGATAACCTGCCGTCGAAGCGTTTGCTGATGAAGCCGCTGCAGCGACTGGCAATGTTGACCACCTTGCCGACCAGGTCGGAATTGACGCGCTGAGTGAAGTCGTCGAAGTTTAGGTCGATATCCTCGACTCCGGCGCCGAGCTTGGCGGCGAAATAATAACGCAGATATTCCGGATTCAGATGGTCCAAATAAGTGCGGGCCTTGATGAAGGTGCCGCGCGATTTGGACATCTTTTCGCCGTTGACGGTCAGGAAACCATGAGCGAAGATCGCACTCGGGGTTCGGAAGTCGGCGCCGCTGAGCATGGCAGGCCAGAACAGAGCATGGAAATAAATGATGTCCTTGCCGATGAAGTGATAGAGCTCGGCGTCGCTGTCCTTGCTCCAGAATTCGTCGAAATTCAGGTCGAGTTTGTCGCACAGGTGCTTGAAGCTGGCCATATAGCCGATCGGCGCATCCAGCCAAACATAAAAATACTTGCCCGGCGCATCGGGGATCTCGAAACCGAAATAAGGCGCGTCGCGGGAAATATCCCATTGCTGTAGTCCGTGTTCCAGCCATTCTGCCATCTTGTTGCAGACTTCGGCTTGCAGGTGGCCGGCCTTGGTCCAGTCTTCCAGCAAGGCGGTAAAGTCCGCCAGGTTGAAGAAGTAATGTTCCGAGTCTTTTTCGATCGGTTTCTCGCCGGAGACGACCGAAACGGCGTTTTTCAGCTCGGTCGGGGCATAGGTCGCGCCGCAGGCCTCGCAACTGTCGCCGTATTGCTCCTGCGCGCCGCATTTTGGGCATTCGCCTTTGATGAAGCGGTCCGGCAAAAACATGTTCTTGACCGGGTCGTAGGCCTGGGTAATGGTGCGCTTGCTGATATGGCCGCCGTCACGCAGACGTTGGTAAATCAGTGCCGATAGCTCCTTGTTTTCCGCCGAATGGGTACTGTGGTAGTTATCGAAGGCGACGCCGAACTCGTCGAAATCGGCGCGGTGTTCTTGTTCAACTTTGGCAATCAGTTGTTCCGGCGTGATGCCTTCGCGGTCGGCGCGCAGCATGATCGGCGTGCCGTGGGTGTCGTCGGCGCAAACGTAGTAACATTGATGGCCGCGCTGTTTTTGAAAGCGCACCCAGATGTCAGTCTGGATATATTCGACCAGGTGGCCTAAATGTATCGGGCCGTTGGCGTAGGGTAAGGCGCTGGTAACAAGAATTTTTCTATCAGACATGAAAATAGTTGGTTAGCATGATAAAAACGAACCGGTAATTATTGCATATAATCACCTGAATTTCATGATCTTGGACATCAAATGGTTTGTTCACTTGATATCCGCGGGTTGAGCCATTATATCCAGAGATAAATACTAGGTTTTTATTTCTTTTCAAATCGGAGTTATTCATGCCAGAAATCGTCAAGGCGGATGTGGAAAATCTGCTTAAAACCTTCATCGACCCCAATGTTGGCACCGATCTGGTGTCCGCCAAATCCGTCAAAAACATTACTGTCGACGGAGCGGACGTTCAGGTAAGTATCGAACTGGGCTATCCGGCTAAAAGTTATCTGGCAGAATGCCGGGCGGCGGTCGAGGAGACGTTGCGACAATTGGACGGTGTCGGTAAGGTGGCTGTCGAAGTGAGGGTCAATATCGTCGCCCATGCCGTGCAGCAGGCCTTGAAGCCATTACCGAACGTTAAAAATATCATTGCCGTGGCTTCCGGCAAGGGCGGGGTCGGCAAGTCGACTACTTCAGTCAACCTGGCGTTGGCCCTGGCGGCCGAAGGCGCCAAGGTCGGCTTGTTGGATGCCGACATTTACGGCCCCAGCATTCCCACCATGATGGGCTTGTCCGGCTATCCGGCCAGCGAAGACGGCAAGACCATGATGCCGAAAATATCCTACGGCGTGCAAACCAATTCCATCGGCTATCTGATCGATCAAGACCAGGCCATGATCTGGCGCGGACCGATGGTGACCAACGCTCTGCAACAATTGTTGAAAGATACCAATTGGAGCGATGTCGACTATCTGATTATCGACCTGCCGCCAGGCACCGGAGACGTTCAACTGACGTTGGCTCAGCAGATCCCGGTCAGCGGCGCGGTCATCGTCACGACGCCGCAGGACATCGCCCTGATAGACGCCCAGCGCGGTCTGTCGATGTTCAACAAGGTCAACGTGCCGGTATTGGGCTTGGTGGAAAATATGAGCATCCATATTTGCAGCAACTGCGGCCACGAAGAAGCGATCTTCGGCGAAGGCGGCGGCGCGGCGATGGCGGCGAAAAACAACGTCGAATTGTTGGGATCTCTGCCGCTGGACATCAACATCCGCAAATTCGCCGACTCCGGACGGCCGACGGTCGTAGCGGACCCCGACGGCCGGCCGGCCGAGATTTACCGTTCCATCGCCAGAAAAATGGCGGCGCGGCTGGCGCTAAAAGCCAAGGATTACAGCACTAAATTTCCGAATATCGTGATTCAGAATTCTTGAGAGGCATTAGAAAAATTCCCTCCCTAAGTCGTTAGAACTCAGGGAGGACTGTTATTTATTGTTACAAAATATCCAAATCGTCCTCGGCTAATTCTGGCTCCAATACCGCGAGCAGTTCCAGGTCGGCGGAATTATCCAGCGTTTCGGCCATTAATAGCCAGGGGTTTTCCCCGTTTGCCAATTGTGGCTCGTGAGAGGCCTGTTGTCGGCCGAATTGCACCACGCCTAATGCCAGTAGCATTACCAAGGCGGCGCCGGCCAGGGACCAGGCCGGCATTGGCCGGTTGAACAGTGACGGCAGAAGGTTGGTTAAATTTTTCAGCGGACGGAGAGTAGGTTCTGGTTCGGTTGCTGTGCGATCCGGCAGGTTTGCCAGTATTTGATCGGCCAACGTTTCGTGGTTTGTATCTTCCTGAACAGTAAACAATTCCAGCAGTCGCTCATCCAGCTGCATTGCCTGGCGTTGCAGTTCCTGTAAATCTTGATGGTTTGATAACAATCGTTGCATCGCCGCCCGTTCGGTCTCCGGCCATCGGTTCGGGTTGCCGCCGTAGCACTCGATAATTTGTCGCGCTCTTTCAATCGTAATCATGGTAATCTCCGCTTGCGTAGCCGGTGCTCTCGCTAAACGCTTTTTTCAATGTCCTGCGGCCTCGGGCCAGCAGTGACTCCAGCGCATCGACGCTGATATTCAATACTTCTGCGGCCTCCTTATTATTCAGGCCGCTATAGGCGCATAAGGTGATCGCGCTGCGCTGCCTTTCGGGCAAGGTTTGCAAGGCCAACATTTGTTGCCTCAAGTCAGATTGGGCCGCGAGCTGACGTTCTCCGGAACTGCGTATATCCGATAATTGCATGTCCCGATCCTCCAGGGCATCGGCTTTGCGTTTGCGCAGCTCGTCGATGCACAGGTTATAACTGACCCGCATCAGCCATGCCTTGGGGGAAAATCCCTGGTCTTGCCAGTCCGGGGCCTTGTTCCAAAGCCGGAGAAACGCTTCCTGGCAAATGTCTTCCGCTTCCTGCGGAAGATACTGTTTGCTGAAATTGACCACCGCCGGCAGATGGCGGTGCATCAACTCGCCGAAAGCCTGTCTATCGCCTTGGGCGATCAGCGCCATCAGCGCGTTGTCACCGCTCTGCCTGTAGCCGGTCATGTCTTATTTTCGCGGATGGCGAAAACCTTTCAATTCGTCGCCGCTAACCACCTTGTCGTTGTTGGCGTCCAGTTTTTCGAACCAGCGTTGCGCCATTTGCGCATGTTCCTCGCGGCTGATCTGACCGTCATTGTTTTTGTCCATTTTGTTCAGCAGCTTGCGTTCTTTCATCTGATGACGCTGAAAATTCTCCTCCTCGCTCAGCACGCCGTCCTGATTTTTATCGAGCTTAGCGAAACGGCGTTCGGCCCGCTTCACGGCCCTATCGATAAACTCTTGTTTGCTGACATTGCCATCGCGGTCGCTATCCATTTTGCCGTGCTTCTTATTTTGCCATTTTTTTTGGTGTTCGGCCGCGTGTTGTTTGAATTCCTCGGTACTGACGCTGCCATTTTTATCGCTGTCCATTTGGTCGTAGCGTTGTTGCATGGCGTTGTTGAATTCTTCCTCGGTCACCTGGCCGTCGTTGTTGCTGTCGAACAGTTTCAGAAAATGCGGGTGTCTGCCGCCTTGGGGACGGGTGTCTTGTTCTGCCGCGACAGTTTGGCTCAACACCAGGGGGACGACGATCAATGGCATTAAATATTTGTTCATGGTCTTACTCCGATTGGATTGATGAAAATAACAACACTGTTACCGTTATAACGGATCGGCAGCGAAAAACCGTCGGAGGATGAACGAATTTTTTTCAGTGACGAATCGAGTTAAGAGTTTCGTGACAATTTTGTATTGGTAAGGATTAATCTTGCGGTAGCCATTGCCTCATTCCTTCCCTGATGATGGGTTCAAGCGGATGTTCGATAGTACAGGGCGATTGCGGAATCAATAGGCGGTAATGCTGTAACTTTTCGGTTACTTGTTGCTTTTCAAAGCGAGTTAGCGAGCGGAATCCGCGGCCATAGCGCCAGCCGTAACCCCAGCGGTACCAGGTAGGGAATACCGGGGAGCCGCCTAAGGCAACGCCGTAATTCATGGTTTCGGCCAGTAGTTGGTTATCGGTTTTTTTCGCCACGCAATCGCGCAAGGCACGGTCGGCCTGTTGTTTTTGCCTGCGGCTGCCGCCTTGCCAATAGGCGATGTCGTGGGCGATGCAGCATTCGCACCACAGGTCCTGCTGCATCGGCGTGCCGTCCGGGAACAAAGAACAACCGTCACTGCGAAAATCGGCCAATTGGCCGGCGCGTGAAGGGGAAGCCATTGACAAAAATAAGCCGAGAAAAACAAATCTAAATCCCGGCATGATTGTGTCCTCTATACCAAGATCCGCTCGATGCCGCCTTTTGAGGCTTTTTTGATATAGTCTTTCATCCAGTTCTTGCCCAGCACATGCTTGGCGATCTCGACCACGATGTAATCGGCTTCCAGCTTGTCCACCTCGCCTTGATAACGCTGCAGTCCCTGCAAACAGGACGGGCAGGAAGTCAGCACTTTGACTGAGCCGTTATAACCGTCGGCGCGCAATTTGGCGCTGCCGTCCTGCAGTTCGATTTCCTTGCGGTAACGCACCTGGGTGGAAATATCCGGCCTTCCGACCGCTAGCGTGCCCGATTCGCCGCAACAACGGTCGGATTTGTTGATGGTCGTGCCGATCAGACTGTTGACGGTCTTCAACGGGTCCTGTTGTTTCATCGGCGTGTGACATGGGTCGTGATACAGATAGCGTTGGCCGCTGACACCGTTCAGTTTGACGCCCTTTTCCAACAGATATTCGTGGATGTCGAGCATGCGGCAACCTGGGAAAATCTTGTCGAATTCGTAATCGATCAACTGATCGTAACAGGTGCCGCAACTGACGACGACGGTCTTAATGTCAAGATAGTTCAGGGTATTGGCGACGCGGTGAAATAGCACGCGATTGTCGGTGCTGATTTGCTGCGCTTCCTCGAACTGGCCGGCGGCGCGCTGCGGGAAGCCGCAGCACAGATAACCGGGCGGCAGTACCGTCTGCACGCCGATCTCGTACAACATGGCCTGGGTGGCCAGCCCCACTTGCGAGAACAGGCGCTCGGAGCCGCAACCGGGAAAATAAAATACCGCCTCGGAATCGCTGCGAGTCTTGGCGCGGTCACGGATGATCGGTACGATTTGGTCGCTCTCGACGCCCAATAAGGCCCTGGCCGTTTTATTCGGCAGTTTGCCCGGCATTTTGCGGTTGGTGAAATGCACGACATATTCGCGCATTTCCGGCTTGCCGGTCGATGACGGCGGTTGCTTGAGCTGGGCCTTGCCCCAGGGCCGCAGAAAGAGACTGCCCAGGCGCTGGCCTTTATAAGACCACTCTATCAACAGCTTGCGCATCAGTTTGACGCTACTCGGGCGGCCGGTGGACAAGAAGGCGATCGCCGCCGTTTTGATCGGGTTGAAGCTTTGCTTGCCCATCTTGCGCAGCAGATTGCGCATGTTCATTGACACATCGCCGAAATCGATGTCGACGGGGCAGGGGTTGAAGCATTTATGGCAGACCGTGCAATGGTCGGAGACGTCCTCGAATTCCTTCCAATGGGTGATGGAGATGCCGCGCCGGGTTTGTTCCTCGTAGAGAAAGGCTTCGATCAACAGCGAGGTGGCGAGGATTTTATTACGCGGCGAATACAGCAGATTGGCGCCGGGGACATGGGTGCTGCAGACCGGTTTGCATTTGCCGCAGCGCAGGCAGTCCTTGACCGACTCCGAGATCGCGCCGATGTCGCTTTGTTGCATGATCAGCGACTCATAGCCCATCAGGCTGAACGATGTGGTGTAGGCCGCGCGGAGATCGGCGCCCGGCATCAGTTTGCCGCTATTGAAGCGGTTTTCCGGGTCGACGCGTTGCTTGTAGGCATGGAAGTCCGCCAATTCGGCCGGGTCGAGAAATTCGTACTTGGTAATGCCGATGCCATGTTCGCCGGAAATAACACCGTCCAGGGAACGGGCCAAGGCCATGATGCGCGCCACCGCTTCGTTGGCTTCCCGCAGCATCTCGTAATGATCGGAATTGACCGGTAGATTGGTATGCACGTTGCCGTCGCCGGCATGCATGTGCAACGCGACGAACACGCGGCCGCGCAGAATCTCTTTGTGCACCGCCTCTATCTTTTCGAGCACCGGACGAAAATGATCCCCTTCGAAAATCTCTTGTAATCTCGGCAATAACTCCTGTTTCCACGATACCCGCACGGATCGGTCCTGGAGTCGGTGAAACAGCGTCGGGCGGTTGGCGCGATTGGTCAGTTCGGTGAAACTGATTCCTAAGCGATTGAATTGTTCCTCGGCTTGCGGTAACGGCAAGTCGAGATTGTCGTACAGCCACTGCCAGCGTTCGCGGACTTGGGCGACGTCGGCCAAGGCTTGGCCACGGCGGTCGCCGATCAATTCGTCCTTGTCCACGCTTTCATCGTAGGCGCGCAGCGGCAACTCGCCTTCCAGCAATTCGACCATCGCGTCGCACAGGCGCAGTTTATTGCGCAGCGACAGTTCGATATTGATACGCTCGATGCCGTCGCAATAATCGCCCATGCGCGGCAGTGGAATGACGACGTCCTCGTTGATCTTGAAGGCGTTGGTATGCTTGGCGATGGCGGCGGTGCGGGCGCGGTCCAGCCAAAAGGTTTTGCGCGCCTCCGGGCTGACGGCGATGAAGCCTTCGGCGTCACGGGCATTGCACAGGCGCACGACTTCCGAGGCGGCCAAGGCGACCTGGTGTTCGTCGTCGCCGACGATGTCGCCGAGCAACACCATCTTCGGCCGGCCGCGGTGCTTGGCTTTGCTGGCGTAGCCGACGGCCTTGACATAACGCTCGTCTAGATGTTCCAGCCCCGCCAGCATGACCCGGGCCGGGCCTTGTTTCGGCAGGGAGGCCAGGTAATCGCGGATTTCAACGATGGCCGGCACCGCTTCGCGCACTTGGCCGAAGAATTCCAGGCAAAAGGTTCGGGTATGCGCCGGCATCTTGTGCAAGATCCAGCGCGCCGACGTGATGATGCCGTCGCAGCCTTCTTTTTGGATACCCGGCAGGCCGCCGAGAAACTTGTCGGTGACGTCCTTGCCCAGTTCTCCCTTGCGGAAATGCGCGCCGGGCATGTCGATGCGTTCTTCCGCGAGCAGTTGCTTGCGTTTGCGATCGTAGCGTTTTAACGAGAAACTGACTCGTTCCTGGTCGTGAATCTTGCCGAGATTGTGATTCAGTCGTTCGACTTCCAGCCAGTTGCCGTCCGGCATGACCATGCGCCAGGACGCCAGGTTGTCCAGCGCCGTTCCCCACAGGACAGCCTTCTTGCCGCCGGCGTTCATCGCTATGTTGCCGCCGATGCAGGAAGCGTCGGCCGATGTTGGGTCGCAGGCGAACACCAGGCCGGCATTGTCGGCGACATCCATGACCCGCCGTGTTACGACGCCGGCGCCGGTCTGGATTGTGGTGTAGGTCTGCTCGATGCCAGGCAACTCGGTTTCGTATTCGATCGGACCTATATCGGTCAATTTTTCGGTATTGATCACGGCGGAAAACGGCGTCAACGGCACCGCGCCGCCGGTATAACCCGTACCGCCTCCGCGCGGAATAATGGTTAGGCCCAACTTGATGCAGTCGCGCACCAGGTGGGCGACTTCCTTTTCATTGGCCGGATAGAGCACGACGAAGGGATATTCCACTCGCCAGTCGGTGGCGTCGGTGACATGGGAGACACGGGCGAAACCGTCGAAACAAATATTGTCCTTGCGGGTATGTTTCGATAGCAGAGCCTGCGTCTTGCGGCGCATCTCCCGGGTCCGGTCGAAGTGCGCCTCGAAAGCGTTTACGGCTTGCTGGGCCGCTTCGATCAACAAGGCGACACGCCGGGCGCGGTCGGGGTACTCCTGTTCATATTCGTCGTGTCGCTTTTCGATTTGGCGCAGGCGGTGGCGCATCGCCTTCAACAAGGCGCGGCGGCGCTTGCGGTTGTCGAGCAAATCGTCTTCCAGATAGGGATTGCGTTGTACCGCCCAGATATCGCCCAACACTTCGAACAACATGCGTGCGGAGCGGCCGGTTATCCGTTCGCTACGTAGCGACTCTAGGACCTGCCAATTTTCCTCGCCCAGCATGCGGATGACGATTTCGCGGTCGGAAAAAGAGGTATAGTTATAGGGAATTTCACGCAGCCGTACCGGCGGCGCATCGGAAAAAGTCGGAGGGGTCTCTGCGTCCACTGACATACCCTGTAATGGCGTGTTTTAAAGTCGTTATTGTAGCATTCGTCACGGCAGGGAAAAACCGCAAAAGCCGTGTGGGCCGGGGCGCGGCCCCGGCCTGGCGGCCGTTGTCGGCAAGGAGGTAAATCGCGGGCCAACTAACAAACCCTTTGCGCAGCAAGAGGCCGCCACTTTTCGAGTCAATCCCAATGTTTCAATTCCTTGAAATAATAACGCGATTTGGCAATGATTTGTTTCTCTTTGTTTTCCATATAAGATGCCAGCAGAATGACCGACAGTCCCAAGGCTATCGAGCTGATCCAGGGCGAGGTGGCGTAGATATCGACCGCATATTCCCAATAAAACATCAAACCGCCGACGACACACAGGTTGCCAGCGAAAAACGGGATTTTTTCGCGGTGGCGAATGCCGGCGACGGTTAACAGAATGCCTGTGGCGATCGCGAATATCGGCGCCAGCGTTTGCTGGTCCAGTAAGGCCGCGTAACTCAATATGACCGCCAGTGTCGAGCTGGCCGAGCGGTAAAGCCGGGCGTGAAATTCGACCTTGCCGGATAGGGCGAACAGGATTGCCGCGATCGGCAACAACGCGCTCAATTGGGAGCCGGCGTCGACGGCGAATTGGTCCAGAACCATGAGCCAGATAGCGGCGGCGGCACAGGTCCCTAGCCATTGGCCGCTATAAACGAGCAACGTCGATTGCGTATAACGCTTGATGTCGAAAATGCCGTAGGCGACGACAACGGCCGATAGCACGATCGCCAATAAGGAGGAAGTCGGGTGTAACAGGCTGCGGCCGACGATGATCCAAAGCGGCAGGGTAATCAGCGCTCTGGCCGCCATGCCTTCCGGCAATCGCATGCTGCTGTCGTTATGCAAGCGTTGCTCGGTTTGTCTCAGAAACACAAACAGGCCGGCAATGACGATAGCTATGGCGGTCGCATCGCGTAATGGCAGCAGCAACAAGAGATTGCCGACCAGAAAGGCCCACAATAACGTCTTCAAGTGTTTGCGCGCCAACATCGCGTAACTGGCGTAGCTGACCAAGAGCAATAACGCGCCGGTGGTCACTAAATCCAGCGCGATGATTGCAGGGCTGACATCCATGAACTGCAGCCAGCGGTATTGCGGTTGCAGTGCAGCCTGTCCGTGCCAATAGGCATAAATCATCGCGCTCACTTGCGATACCTGCACCGGCAGGAAGGCGGCGCCAAGGCCGAAGAAGATGCGGGCGCCCTTGGTTTCGTGGAATAGATAAGCGCAGACCAGGCCGCCGCCGCACAGTAATAAAGTTAGGCCCAGGCCGATCCAATAACGATAGGCGGGTAAAATCTCGTCATGGCCTTGCAGCATGAAGCTGATCGCCGAGACGATGATCAAGATCGAGCCGACCCAGCGTAAATAGGCGGTAATTTTTTTCGTCAAGCTGTCGTTCGTGGTGTTTTCCTCCGTCACATGGCCTGTTTGGAGGTCGAATTCGTTGGCATACATGGCTGTCTCCCGTTGTTGTTATTTTGTAGCTGAATCGGTTTTTTCCAATTCATCCAGCATCATCTTCAATGCCAGTTCATCTTCTTCCTGCTCGAATTGCTCGGCGAAAATGTCGCTATCGATTGTTTCCGGAAGATCGAATTCCGAGCTGACCACCGAGCCTTCCCAGCGGTCGAAAATCGACTGCGCGTCGCGCAGCGGGTTGGCTTGTCTGTCCAATAAAACATCGTGGACGCTGGTGCGATGTTGCCGGGCCGCTAAAATTTCCTTTTTGTTTTTCAAGACCAACAGCTGTTCCTGGATGGCGCTCAGGTCGTCGCGGATTTTGGCTGCCTGAGTCTTGGCTTCCTGAATTTGTTGTTCCAGGGCGTGGCTTTGTCGTTGGGCCTGACGCAAGCGTCTGACGCATTGCAAGGCTTTTTGCTCGTCTTGTTGCTTGATCTTGAGCGCCCGTTCCGACCATAAGCGGGCCTGTTCCTGTTGTTTCTGTAATTGTTTTTGATATTGTTCGGTCATCTTGTCGACACGATGCAAATGCAGACGGGTTTTGCGGGCGATTTCCTGTAAATCGCCGATCGCGGTTTCCGCCAGGGCTTCGTGATTTTCAAATTCGTCGGCGACATGGTCGATTTGGCTTTTGATGCTGACGAATAAGCGTTTGAAACTGTTCATAGCGATGCTCCTTTGTTAAGTGTTTATTCATTTTCGCTATGGCAAGAGCCGGGCCAAGTTTAATATCTTAATAAAATCAATGAGATGTTCTTATTTGGCCATAGTGGGTAAAAATAAATAGGCAGAAAATGCAGACATGATAAGCAAAAAATGTATGATTTATGTGCGGCTTTAGGTGGCGATTCTTCTCCTGCGCCGACACATGTAGCGGGGAAAATGTAACTTTTAACGATGGTATCTGATGAAAAACATACTGCCCGAACAACGCGACTTTTTTAGCCAAATTGCCGAGCTGGCTTTCGTCAACCCTTTCAGCAAGGAGCGCGAGCGGGCCGATTGCCGTGTATTACGTATCCCCCCAGGCAGCATGGATCTTTTTCAGCGTGTCGAACAAATTCAGCTCGTGCTGGAAGCGCAATTGCAACAATTGGGCCCGCTAGCCGATTTTCGGATTGACGATTTTCAGCGGCGCGACCGTAACAGCATCGAATATGCCTGGTTGTTTTATCAATTTCACCGCTTCCAGCAGGCGTTCAATCAATTCATCGACGCTCAGCGACAATTCGGCGACGAGCCCTTGGAATTGCCTTTTGCGGTGGAATTGGTCGATTGTTTTCGTCGGGCCGGCTATCAGGACGAGGAATTGATCAAGTACATCGGCCTGTTTTATCAATTGCATCGCGGTTTTTATTTCATCAACTCATCGCTATCGGGCGACTGTCCCTCCATCATCGAACTGCGTATGCGGTTATGGAACAATATTTTTACCTTCAATCCGCGCTGGTATTTGGATTACCTGTTGGGGCGCATGGAGGAATTTTCCACATTGCTGTTGGGCTCGACCGGCAGCGGCAAGAGTCTGGTCGCGCATGCGATCGGCTGCTCCGGTTTCATTCCTTTCGATTTGACTCGGCGGCGGTTCCGTGAAAGTTTCACCCGTTCTTTTCAGGCGATCAATCTGGCGCAATTTCCGGCGTCGCTGTTGGAATCGGAATTGTTCGGGCACAAGAAAGGCGCTTTTACCGGCGCGATCGAAAACCATCAAGGCTTGTTTGCACGATGTAGCGCCAATGGTGCGGTGTTCATCGACGAAATCGGCGATATCGATATTCCGACCCAGGTCAAATTGCTGAATGTCATTCAGGACCGGGTTTTCAGTCCTGTCGGCAGTCATGAAAAATTACGTTTTTCCGGCCGCGTGATTAGCGCGACCAATCGCGATATCGAAAAATTACGCAAAAACGGCCAATTTAGGGACGATTTGTATTACCGCCTGTGTTCCGACGTCATTGTTGTGCCCGGCTTGAAGCAACGGTTGCGGGAAAATTCGGCGGAATTGAGTCAGCTGATCGCCGGTTTGTTGTGGCGGGTCATCGCCAATCCCAATGGCGATTTGGTGGCACGCATCGAAAGGAAAATTCATGAAACCGTACCGCGGGACTATCCCTGGCCCGGTAATGTCAGGGAATTGGAGCAATGTATCCGCCGTATTTGTCTGACCGGCAGTTACCAAGTCGCTGAGCGGCATAAGCCGGAAGACCGGCAAATTCTGTTTGCTTTGCGGGAAAGTGGTGCCGAAATCAGCGCTCAACAATTGCTCAAGGACTATCCCGAATATTTCATGATAGAGGCGGGCAAGTTTGTTGATATTTGATAAAATTCAGTTACTTAGATTGAATTTAACCAACAACTTGCCCATGACAAATTGTACTCCAGCTCAAATAGAATTTCCTCCCTTAAAACGCCGTAAAATCGAGGCCCAATTCAGTGGTGGAGCGATCACCAGTGATGGCGGTGTGCTGTTGTTAAGAGCGATTGACCAGCAATTAGGATTAACCGAACGGATAGCGGCGCAGATTCCTGACGCCAGAGCCCCTGACCGCGTGCAACACTCTGTGATCAACCTGCTCCGTCAACGGGTTTATGGCTTGGCGTGTGGGTATGAGGATTTGAATGATCATGACACGCTCAGAAATGATATCGCCTTTCAGACGGCGGTGGAAAAGGATCAGACATTGGGCAGCCGATCCACCTTGTGCCGGTTTGAGCAGCAGGCGGATCGCGCCTTGATGTGGCGCGTTCATGAGGAACTGGTGGCGCAGTTTATCGCTTCGTATGAGACACCGCCGAAATCGTTGGTCCTGGACTTCGACGCCACCGACGATCCGGTTCATGGCGAACAGGACGGACGTTTTTTTCATGGCTACTATCGGCACTATTGTTTCCTGCCGTTGTATGTCTTTTGCGGCCATCATTGCTTGGTCAGTTATCTACGTCCCAGCAATATTGATGGCGCCAAGCACAGCTGGGCGATTCTGGCGTTGCTGGTCAGGCGCTTGCGTCAGGCTTGGCCGGACGTTGACATCACGTTTCGCGGCGATGGCGGTTTTTGTCGCCATAAGATGCTGAGTTGGTGCGAGCGGCATCGCGTTCACTATATTGTCGGGTTGGCCAAAAATAAACGCTTAACGCGCTTAAGCCAACCCTGGATTGAACAAGCCCGGCAACAGTTCCAAAGCGAACAGCAGAAACAGCGTCTCTTTACCGATTTCCACTATAAAGCCGGCACCTGGAAACGCCGACGCCGTGTCATTCTTAAGGCCGAACACATGAGCCAAGGGAGTAATCCCCGCTATGTCGTAACCAATCTGGACGGCGATGCACAAACACTCTATGAAACCGTTTACTGTGCGCGAGGCGACATGGAAAACCGGATTAAAGAGCAACAATTGGATCTGTTTGCCGACCGCACCAGTTGCAGCCTGTGGTGGCCGAATCAGTTTCGTTTGCTGTTATCCACCTTGGCCTATACCCTGATCCAGGCGATTCGCCGAATCGCCCTCAACAACACCGAACTAGCGACAGCCACTTGCGCCACCATTCGCCTGAAATTGTTTAAAATCGGTGCCGTCATCATTCGTAACACCCGTCGTATTCGACTGCTGTTCAGCAGTCAGTATCCGTTTCAATCCCTGTTTAAATCCGTTTGTCAGCGCCTGTGCCCTGATTAGTACAAACAGAGTGCTGTGCCCGGCACGCTGATAAACAATGGGGTAAGGGGAAGTTGCGCCTGAAAAACGGAAATCAATGCTTAATTCCCTTTTTGACCGCTCAATTTCTCCTTACGATCGCATGTTTTAAAACAAACGAGGGTTTCGATAGGGTTTCAAGGGACTGATGAAATATCCGGGCTATTGCCGTTTTCTTTACGATCGCCACGGCAGTTACGAGGCGGTGGCTAGAATCACCCAATTGGATAGGCGCACCGCGAAGAAATATATCGTCGATTAAAAATTGTTGGTTTTAATCGGGCGTTTTCACCGAGAGAGCAGGGATGGAGGGTTTTCAAGTTTGATTCAACAGTTGCGGTAATAACGCGGCCAGTTGTCGTTGTTGGCGTTCTGTTGTCAGTCGATTAGCGGTGACGATGCTTTTCAATTGGTTTAGCGCCTGTTGGAAATCGTCGTTGACGACCAGGTAATCGAATTCGGCGTAATGGCTCATCTCGGTTACCGCATCGCGCATACGGCGGGCAATGACCTCGTCGCTGTCCTGGCCGCGGCCTTGCAGGCGCTGGCGTAACACGTCGACCGAAGGGGGCAGGATGAAAATGGAGCGACAGGAAGGGATCATTTGCCTGACTTGTTGCGCGCCTTGCCAATCGATTTCGAGAATCACATCTTGCCCCGAAGCCAGCTCGTCTTCAACGGTTTTTCTGGCGGTGCCGTAGAAGTTGTCGAATACCTGAGCGTGCTCCAAAAATGCGTGTCGCCCTATCATGGCCTTGAATTCATCCACCGGGACAAAGAAATAATCGCGGCCGTGCTGCTCGCCGTCGCGCATGGCGCGGGTAGTGTGGGAAACCGATACGGTCAAATTGTCCGTATCGGTTATCAATTGTTTCACCAGGCTGGTTTTTCCGGCGCCGGATGGCGCGGAAATGATGTAGAGTGTTCCAGAATGCATAGGGCTGTTTCTTGATTGGTCGTATTTTACCGGCTCGGATTTGTCCTAAGACTTATCGGTTAGGATTAAATATCCGAATTATAAAATGTTTCGTTCCGACCGTCATTGCGGAGGTTGGAAAGGCATGCAAAGACGTTTACCGTGGCTATGCGCGGGTTGTTGGCTCTGCCTGCAGAATTAAAGACAGCAACGATAGGGGGCGGCGTTTATTCGGCAAGCAATTCTTCAATCCGATAATGCCCTTGATTGCCCAACAACTTGGCCAAATAGGGTAGCACCGACTGCATCTCTTCGCGCAAAGACCATGGCGGGTTGATTAAGATCATGCCGCTGGCGGTCATGCCGGGGGCGGAGCTGTCGGCTTGCGCGCCTAGTTCGAATAATTGGATGTCTCGCATACCGCTAGCGCGTAAAGCGGCTTCCATGGCGTCGATACGATGGCGATCCACCACCGGATACCATAAGGCGTAAACACCGTGGGCGAAACGTCGATAGGCCTTGCTCAGGGTTTGTACGACAAGTTGATAATCCTGCTTGATTTCATAAGGCGGGTCGATGAGCACCAGGCCCCGTCTTTCGCGTGGGGGCAATAAGGCCAATGCAGATTTGAAGCCATCTTCACGCAGCACCCTGATCCGGCGGTCGCCGGCCATGTTGTGCTTAAGCGCCGAGTATTCGTTCACATGCAGCTCACATAAGGCTAGCCGGTCATTGTTTCTGAGTAATTGACTGGCAAACCAGGGAGAGCCAGGGTAACGATACAAAGAACCGGCGCCGTTGAACGTGCGCACCCATCGAACGTAGTCGGCGAGTGCCGGCGGTAGGTCGTCTCGCCCCCATAATTTGCCGATGCCGTTTTTGTATTCGCCGGTTTTTCTCGCCATGTCCGAGTTCAAGGTATAAGCGCCTGCCGCGGCATGGGTATCGAGATAAAACAAAGGCTTATCTTTTTGGATAAGATACTGCAATGTCCGCACCAAAATGCAATGTTTTAAAACATCGGCAAAATTTCCGGCATGAAAGCCATGTTGATAACTCAGCACATTGCTCCCTGGTTAGTAATTGAGAAAGTACTCCTCATGAATTTGCCAGCGAGGCGCAGTATTTCGAAAAGTTCGGCGGGAAGCTGTTTTGGCGACAAGGGCTAAAAGCTCCGGCAAATTGGTAAGACTTGATAACTGGGATTTTCCCTTGCCAAAAAAAAGAGCGAGAAGGTAGTATCTCCCGCCTGCGCCGTCTCATGCCTTCGTCCTTGAACCAGAGGTTCAAGTGGAAACTAAACCAGCATATCAGGCTTCCCGTATCGACGGGCATGCTCACCAACACTGGCGTTTATTTCCGGGGCAATTGTAGGTTCAGGAAACACCCGGCACTACTCGAACGCCGCAGGAGATACCGAGCTGATAGTTTAACTTATTTAAGCGTTTTCTAAAACGTTTTCTATTTTATGTCGCAGGGTGGTCAATTTCTCGACCAGGGTTTGCGAGGGGCTGTGATTGATGCTTCGCGCCTGTCGCAACTCATGCGATAAATTCAACGCCGCCATGACGGCGATGCGGTCCGGGCTGGTGACCTTCCCGCTGTCGCGGATGGCGCGCATTTGTTTGTCGAGATCCTGGGCCGATTGGATCAGTGTTTCTTTTTCGTCTTCATCGCAGACGATTTTGTATTCCTTGCCGAGAATGGTTACGGTGACCGGCCGCGGACGCTTGTTCATGAGCCATGCTCCATCGCTTTGAGACGGGTAATCATCGCTTCCACACGGGTTCTCGCCAATGTCGTTTTTTCCAATAGTTTCGCTTTTTCCTTGACCAGCGCTTCTTGCTTAACCTTTAGCGAGGAATTTTCATTTTTTAATAAATTGTATTGCGCAAGCAATGCATCCAATTTTGCTTCGAGTTCTTGTAGTTCTGTTGCTGGGTCTTGTTCTGCGGTGGACATGAAATCGTTGCTGACTATTACAATAAAATAGCAATACCGTTATCTAAGAGGAAAAAATAATATAAAAATCATACTGACTGCTGATCAATGTTAGCATAAGCGGTATTTTTTTTTAGCGGCGATGAGTAAAATTTTGCGATTATGACTTATCAGACAATAAATGCGATTTTTACAGGGCATGCGGCCGATCTCGATGTGGCGGAAGCCCATGGCATGGCGTCCGGCTTGTTATGTGTCGATATTCGGGCCAAGGCGGACGATTGGCTGCGGGAGCTGTTTCCGGAAGATGTTTCCTTAACCGAGGAGGAAAATAGTCTTTTATTGGCGTTGTTCGAGCAAACCCGGGAATTATTGAATGCGCAAGACGAACAATTTGCTTTCGATTTGTTGTTGCCGGATGATGACGCGGAATTGTCTGAACAGGTCGAGGCGTTGCGTCACTGGTGCCAAGGTTTTTTGTTCGGTGTCGGTTATGCGAAATCGACGTCGGTGTGGCCGGGCGATTGTGGCGAGATCATGCGTGATATCGTTGAATTTACCAAAGTCGATGCCGAGGCCGACGGCGAGGAGGATGAAAATGCCTTCATGGAAATCCATGAATATTTGCGTTCCGCCGTGCTATTGATTAGAGACCAATTGATGGAAAACGCAGAGCAGCAGAGCCGACAATAATCAAGGATGCAAGACGATGAAACAAAACGAATTCAAAAGACGCCGTAAATTGCTGATGCAGCAAGTGGGCAAGGGCAATATCGCGTTGATTGCCAGCGCTTCCAGCCGAACCCGCAATCGCGATGTCGAATATCCGTTCCGCCAGGACAGCGATTTTTATTATCTTACGGGCTTCAACGAGGCGGATTCCCTGGCGGTTTTCATCCCCGGGCGCGAACAAGGGGAATATATCTTGTTTTGCCGCGAGTTCGATGAGCAAAAGGCCTTGTGGGAAGGTGCGCATGCCGGTTTGGAAGGTGCGACCAAGCATTATGAAGCTGACGACTCGTTCCCGATTGATGATTTGAGCGATATCCTGCCGGGTATGCTGGAAAACAAGGCGAAAGTTTTTTATCCGATGGGCAGGGATAGCGACCTGGACCATCAATTATTGGAATGGATCAACAATATTCGCAAACAGTCGCGCAACGGTATCAGCGCGCCGGGCGAATTGGTGTCGCTGGAACATGTGTTGCATGAAATGCGCTTGATCAAGAGTCCGGCCGAATTGAAACTGATGCGCCGGGCCGCCGAAGTGTCGGCCAAGGCCCATGCCAGAGCCATGCAGTGTTGCAAGCCGGGTATGTACGAATATCAAGTGGAGGCGGAAATCGTCCATGAATTCATGCGCGAAGGTCTGCGCGCGGTCGCTTATCCTTCCATTGTGGCCGGCGGTCAAAATGCTTGTGTGTTGCATTACACCGAAAACAAGGACAAGCTCAGGAAAGACGATTTGCTGCTGATCGATGCCGGTGTCGAGTGCGACCATTATGCGGCTGACATCACCCGTACATTTCCGGTATCGGGAAAATTCAGCGAGGCGCAGAAGGCGCTTTATCAATTGGTGTTGGATGCCCAGTACGCGGCGATCGAACAGGTGCGTCCGGGCCTGCCTTGGAATAAGGCGCATGACGCCTCGGTGCAGGTCTTGACGAAAGGCCTGGTGAAATTGGGGCTATTGAAGGGACGCGTGCCCAAATTGATCAAGGATGAAAAATACAAACAGTTTTATATGCATCGCATCGGCCATTGGCTGGGCATGGATGTGCATGATGTGGGGGATTACAAGGTCAACGACCAGTGGCGTGTATTGGAGCCGGGCATGGTCTTGACTGTCGAGCCCGGGCTTTATATTCCTGCCGAGTGCGAAACGGTCGATGAAAAGTGGCGCGGAATCGGCATTCGTATCGAGGACGATGTATTGGTGACGCGCGATGGGCATGAAATACTGACCGGCGGCGTGCCGAAGAGCATCGAAGACATAGAATTGTTAATGCGGGAAAGCCATGCAGCATGATTACGATATCTTGATTGCCGGGGCCGGCTTGGCGGGCAATTGTTTGGCGCTGGCGCTAAAGGATTCGGGGCTGAAAGTCGCTATCGTCGAAACCTTTAGTCGCGAACAGGTGTATGTCTCGCCGGCCGGCGACCGGGCCTTGGCGCTGGCGGCGGGAACCGTTCACATGCTGGAGGCGTTGAATGTTTGGCAGGGCGTCGCCGATCGGGCGACCGCGATCACCGATATCCACATTTCCGATCGCGGCCATTTCGGCAAGGCCCGCCTGTCCGCGCAACGACAGGGTGTCGATGCGCTTGGTTATGTCATTCGTGCCCGCGATATCGAGGATCATGTCGCGGCATTGGTGGAGCAAGCCGATATCGAGCAATTTCGTCCAGCCCGGGTCGCCGGCCTGATGTCCGGGCTGCAGTCCGTCAATGTCAGTTTGAAGCAGGACGGCCATTCGGTGAATTTGGCGGCGGCGTTGCTGGTTGGCGCCGACGGCGGAAATTCATCGGTGCGTAAATTGCTCGACATTCCCCAACAGGTTACCGAATACGGCCAGACCGCCTTGGTGACGACAGTGCGCTCGTCACTCCCGCATCACAATACGGCTTACGAGCGTTTTACCGCTTCCGGCCCGTTGGCCTTGTTGCCGCAGGCGGACAATTTGTCGGCGGTGGTCTGGACGCGCAAGCATGAGGAAGCCGAAGCTTTGATGGCCGGCGGCGAGGCGGAATTCATCGAACAATTGCAGGACTGTTTCGGTTATCGTCTCGGCGAATTGACATTGGCCGCCCCGCGCCGGGCTTTTCCGTTAAGCCTGATTCGGGCGCAGACCATGGTGTCCGGGCGCACGGTCATCATTGGCAATGCCGTCCATCAGCTGCATCCGGTCGCCGGCCAGGGCTTCAATCTGGGGCTGCGCGATGTCGTGCAATTGGCGGAAATGGTATTGGATCGTTGGGAGCAAGGGCTGGATATCGGCGGAAGCGACCTGCTCGGGCGTTATGCCGAGCTCAGGCAGCAAGATCACGACCACACCATTGCTTTCACCGACAATGTCGTCAAGATTTTTTCCAGCGATTGGTTGGCGTTGGCGGCGCTAAGAAACAGTGCGTTGACGGTATTGGACCACATTCCTTTCGCCAAGACGCTATTGGCCCGGCATGCCATGGGCTTGGCGCAACGTTTGCCCCGCGTGGGCAGCAAGAGAGGCTGACATGGAAAAATTCGACGTCATCATCGTCGGCGGCGGCATGGTCGGAGCGACCGCCGCCTGCGCGCTGGCGCATGGCGGCATTCGAGTCGCCTTATTGGACCGACACGAGCCGCCTAGGCAGTGGCCCCAAGACACGGTCGATCTGCGCGTTTCCGCATTGACCCGTGCGTCGCAGAATATCCTGGAATGTATTGGCGCCTGGCCGTTGATGGAGGAACGGGGCGTTTGCGCTTACCGTGACATGCGGGTCTGGGACGGCAAGGCCGATGGCGAATTGCATTTCGATTGCTCGGCGACCGAATACAACGAATTGGGCCATATCGTCGAAAATCGCGTGACGGTGGCTGCCTTGTGGGATGAGCTGGAAACGTTGTCCGAGGCTGCCTGCATAACCGGTGTCATGGTGGCCGATCTGCAACTGCTGGAGCGGAGCGGACAATTAGTATTGGAGGATGGCCGCCGCCTCGAAGCCGATTTGATTGTCGCCGCCGACGGTCGGGAATCGTTCCTGCGCAACCGCGCCGGCATCACTGTGACCGGCTGGCCGTATCACCAGGATGGACTGGTGGCGACGATCACCACCGAACATAGCCATCAAGCCACTGCCTGGCAACGTTTTCTCGACGAGGGGCCGCTGGCTTTTTTACCCTTGGCGAACGGGCAATGCTCCATCGTTTGGACTCTGAAAACGGCGACCGCGCAGGCTTATCTGCAATTACCGGAGGATGAGTTCTTGCACGAATTGGAGCAGGCTTCCGCCGGTATTTTGGGCAGGATGTTGGCGACCGGGCCTAGGGCGGCATTTCCGCTCAAATTCCAATACGCCGATCGTTACACCGATCAACACTTCGCCTTGATCGGGGACGCCGCCCATGCCATGCATCCATTGGCCGGTCAGGGGGCCAATGCCGGGCTGCTGGATGCCGCCGCGTTGGCGGAATTGGTTATCAAGACCAAACAGGCGGGACGGCCATTGGCCGGGCATAAATATCTTCGCCAATACGAACGCTGGCGGAAAGGGGACAACTTGTTGATGATGGCGGGCATGGATGTCTTGAACAAGACTTTTGCCGTGCGAGCCTTGCCGTTTGTGTCGTTGCGCTCGGTCGGCATGAATTGGGTCGAGCATAGCGATTTGGTGAAAAATTATTTCAACAACCACGCCATGGGGTTGCGCGATGATTTGCCTTTGTTGGCGAACCGGCAGGTTTGTTGGTAAGGCAAGAAGGCAGTGGGTTTACCGTGCGGCGCTGGTTCTGGTATAGTCGGCCTTGAGCGCCGCCCATTGACAGGGCGGAGGCTATCGGCAATCGTTGGCGGGTTAAAAGGCGATGAATGCGCAACGAACAGGTAACGGAACGGGATCAGGCAATACCGTTTGTACACGAAACAAGATAGGGACGATTGTTTTCGGATGCTAACTAAAAAAATAATTAAAGGGGAATGGAAATGGCTGAGGTGCTTTTTATTTTGACCACGGTGTTTGTGGCGTATGTGGTCTTTGTCGTAGTTGAGTGTGAGAAAAGGAAAATAGAAGAAGCCAAACAGAAGGCAAAGCCGGCGGCCTCCAAACCGGCAGCCGCGGCAAAAGCCGAATCGGCCGTTAAAGCCGAGTCTGCCGCTAAAACGCCGGCGCCGTCCGAAAAGAAGCCCGCCTCCGCAGCAGCGAAACCGCAATCGCAACCGGCCAGCGCTGCCGGTTCGCTACCCGATACCTTGAAAAACCCCGAGACCGGGGAAGAGGTCAAGGTGCCGAATAATTACCGGTTTACCAAGCGCTGGATCAAGGAGGCCCTGGTCGCCGAAGGATTGCTCGACAAAATCTACAAAAACAACGAATTGGATGAAGAAGCGACAGCCAAAATCAAGGCCGCGATGGATCAATTGAAAATGATGGACAAATATCATTGACGGACGCATGGCATCTGCATCCGCTTTTTTTCTGACTGTATCGACGCCCGTTTATGACGGGCGTTGTTTTTCCTGGCAAGTGGTCGTAAGGCCATTATCTTCCTTATTTCGGTCCGGGATTAGCAGATATTGAAAATGTCCGTGCCGTCTTATCTTCTCCTGGAAGCGGCGATTCAGGCAAATCCGGCCGCGCGAAAAATCATGTTCCGATGCGGCACCGGAGTTTATACTCAACTTTAGAGAAATTTCGGCACGGGAGCTCTATCAGAGGACGCCATACATCCTTCCGTGGAAGCTTTGCGACAGCATCCCTGTTGTCGAAACCACTGCTAATAAACCCTGTGCCGTCTTGTGTAAATGCCGAAATTCGAAAGGCGAACAGTTTAAAACATCGCTGCGACGGCTGGTTCTAGCGTGCTATGTTGTTCCAGGATCCGGCGGAATTCGCCGGGGTCCTTCTGTTGCGTGATACTTCCGCTTCTACCCTCGATCCGGTGGGCTAATCTCGATAACCAGAAACGTAACGCCGCCCGGCGCAGAAACACCGGTAATAACTGCGATTCCAATGGTTCCAGCGGCCTGAGCGATTGATAGCCGCTTAATAAACTTGCCGTCCTGTCGGCGCAAACCGACGCTTGTTCCCGGCACCAGTCGTTAATGACGATGGCGATATCGTATAGCAGAAAGTCGTTGCAACTGCCGTAAAAATCCAGGACCGCGCTGATTTTATTGCCTACAAACAAGACATTATCCCGAAACAGATCGGCGTGTATGACGCCGCGCGGTATTTCGGCATCGTCATAGCATTGTTGGTAGGCAAGCTCGGCGGAGATTTTATCTCGCTCTTGCCGGCTTAAATGCTCTTTACACGCGTAGAACAGGGTTCGACAGGCCTTGAGGTCTCTGGGGTTTCTGCGGTGAAAGCCGGAATGGCGCGAGGCAATATGTAATTGGGCAAGCAGGCGCCCGATCCGGTAACAATGTTGCCGCGTAGGATTAAAGATCGATGCGCCGGGAAGGCGGTTGAACAGGGCGGCGGATTTAGGGCCGAGTTTGATAAGTTTACGGCCTTGGCTGTCCGACAAAGGAGCGGGGACGGGTAATGCTTGGCGGCCTAAGGCTTCCAGCAGGTTGAAAATAGGCCGGATCTGGGCATCCTCGAGTTCTTCGAATAGCGTCAAAACATAGTGGCCACGGTTGGTCTGGATTCGGTAATTGGTATTTTCGATGCCGTTTTCGATGCCTGAAAACGCGATCAATTCTCCGAGTCGATAATATTGTAAAAATGCGCGTAATTGCGCCGCGTCGATAAGGGTATAAACTGACACGGTCCGATTATTTCCATTCAAACAGTTTCCATTGATTGATATGCAGGCCTTTGTCCAAATCGCTGCGCCTGACATCCATGTTGCCGTCACCATCGGTATCGATCAGATAATAGGCAGGCCCGATATCGGGTTTGATCCTGACCATATACAATTGCCCGTTCTTGCGGAATTCCTGAATAGTCTTCTTTCCCTTGCGAATGATGGTAATATCGGGCTCTAACACTTCGCCGTCTTGCACCGGCAAGGGCAATTCCGGCGGTTCAGGGACAGGGGCAAGTTCCTGCTCGGCATGGGACAATGCCGGCAGCAGTAGCAGGGGGATGGTAATAAATCGGCGCATGAAATCGGGATCTCTTGGTATTTATCATCGGGAAAACATCATAGTACAGATTGCATGTTGATGGGTAAAAAAAGCGAGGAAAGTGATGGGTAAATTCAAATATTTCGGCTGGCTGAGCGCGGCGCTGTTGCTACTGATCCTGGTATTCAATTCCTATACGACCGTGGAGGCCGGCCATAACAAGGTCGCGACCCTGTTCGGAAAGGTTCAGCCCGAACCCTATTCGGAAGGGTTGCATATCGTCAATCCGTTGTTGAATTTCATCAGCTTCGACCTGCGACAACAGACCTATACCTGGGAGAAAGTGCATGTACCGTCGCAGGACAAGCTGAAGACTTCGATGGACATTTCCGTCACCTTCAGGCTGGACGGCTCGCGGACGCCGACGATCCTGCAGGAAAGCGGAACGCTTGAGGACGTGGTGTCCAAACACATCACGCCGAAAGTCCGTTCCTTATTGCGGGAAGCGGGCAAGACGGTCGAACAGTCGCAGGATTTTTACCTCGATAGCGTGCAGCAGCAATTGCAAAGTTATATGGAAAACGGTTTGCGCGAATATCTCGACACGAAAGGCGTGATCGTTACCGCGGTACTGTTCCGCGACATTACCCTGCCGCAGGTTGTTACCGATGCGGTGATTCAGACCAAGGAAAGACAGGAACAATTGGAGCGGGAAAAAGCGCAGCTGAAAATCGTCGAACAGCAGGCCCAACAGCAGGTTAAGCAGGCCGAAGCCCGGCAGATGGCGGCGGTTGCCGATGCCAATGCGAAAAAAATCCAGGCCGATGCCGAGGCTTACCGAAT
Source organism: Methylomarinum vadi (assembly GCF_000733935.1). Classification (NCBI taxonomy): domain Bacteria; kingdom Pseudomonadati; phylum Pseudomonadota; class Gammaproteobacteria; order Methylococcales; family Methylococcaceae; genus Methylomarinum; species Methylomarinum vadi. The sequence continues at coordinate 2,176,481 of NZ_JPON01000001.1, read as the reverse complement.
CAGTAAGGAAGCGGAAGCACAGGCTAAGGCCAACGAGTTGCTGGCAAAATCGGTGACGCCGGCATTGATCAGATATAATGCCGTACACAAGTGGAATGGCGAATATCCACGAACCTTATTGGGCGGTAAAAACGAAGGGTTGATCTTAAGCCTGCCGACTACTGGCAAATAAACGTACCGTGGCGATATGACTGATAATAATAACCATAAAATAGTGATTGTAGGTGGAGGGGCCGGCGGTTTGGAGCTGGCCACCCGCCTGGGTAATAAACTGGGCAAGTCGGGAGCGGCCGATGTGATGCTGTTGGATGCCTCTTCGACGCATATCTGGAAACCGTTATTGCATGAAGTGGCGGCCGGAACCCTGGCGGAAGCCGAGGAAACCGAATATCTGGCTCAGGCGCACCGCAACCATTTCCGCTTTCGCTTGGGGCGCATGGAAGGCCTGGATCGCACTAAAAAGGAAATTTATGTCAGCCCGACCCTTAACGATGAGGGGATCGAGCTGATTCCGCGGCGGACTTTCCGCTACGATACCTTGGTGATGGCGGTGGGCAGTGTCAGCAATACCTTCAATATTGCCGGCGTCGACAAACACTGTATGTTTCTGGATACGACGGCGCAAGCATTCCGCTTCCAGAAACGGTTGGTGGAAACCTATATCCGCTCCCATGCGGATATCGATAAAGATCATGACGAGCCCTTGTCCATCGTCATCGTCGGCGCCGGCGCCACGGGCGTCGAACTGTCCGCCGAGCTGCACGAAGTGACCAAGTTATTGGCTGTCTATGGCCTGGATATGCCGGGCAATGTCAAAATTACGATTATCGAGGCCGCCGAGCAGTTGTTGCCCGCTTTGCCGAGAAGATTGTCCCTGGCGACGCAACAGCAACTGGTGAAATTGGGCATCGAGTTAAAATTGGGGCGCAGGGTCATTGAAGTGAGCGAACAGTCCATCAAAACCCATGATGGCGAGGTATTTCAGGCCGATCTGAAGGTCTGGGCGGCGGGAATCAAGGCGCCGGACTGGATGAAAAATTTGGGCGGTCTGGAAACCAACAATATCAATCAATTGGTCGTCGACCGATATTTGCGCACGGCCGATGAGAATGTTTTCGCGATCGGCGATTGCGCGGCATGCCAATGGCCGGGCCATCAGGCCAATGTGCCGCCCCGCGCGCAAGCGGCGCATCAGCAGGCTTCCTGCCTGGCCAAATCGATTATCAACAGATTGAGCGGCGCGCAGCCGGTGGCCTTCGTTTACCATGATTACGGCTCGCTGGTGTCATTGGGCAAATATACGACCGTCGGCAATTTGATGGGCAATTTGATTGGCAGTGTGACGATCGGTGGTTTCATCGCCCGGGTGGTCTATCTGTCCTTATATAAAATGCATCAAGTGGCCGTGCATGGTTATTTCAGGACGGCGATGCTGACCTTGTCTAATTTATTTAGGCGTAGCACCCATGCCAAGATCAAAATGCATTAAAATGGCGATAATCCATTAATACTAAAACCATAACCATAAGAAATAACAATGTTTGAAATAGAATACGAATTCCGGGAAGAAGACTTGCTGCATTTTAATGAAATGCGCCTCAAAGATGACGTGGAGATGCAAAAGAACATCCGTAAAAACCGTTTGCTCGTCCCTGGCGTCATGCTGTTTTTTGGCCTGTTTTATTACGTATATTACGTAGACATGACGACGACCGCTTATATTACGGTTCTGGCGCTGGTTTGGGGCATAGTCTCGCCTTGGGTCATGAAGATGGACATGCGCCGGCAGATCATGAATAACTATACCGAGGATGAGAAAAAAGCCATTTTCGGCGTGCATAAACTGACTATCGAGCCGGAACACCTGAAAGAAGTATCGCCCGGCGGGACCCATAAAACGCCATGGTCGGAAATGCTGCGGGTCGATAATCTGAAAGACTATGTTCATATTTATATCGCCTTCGATTCGGCGATCGTGATTCCGAGGGAGACAGTCAAATCGGGCGATCTGAAAAAATTCGCCAAACAAGCTGAGAGTATGATCGAACGGTTGTCTTGATAGGATAACCGAACGCTTGCTTAATTAACGGCGTCTTCTGGAGCAAGCGACTGATGGAAAAGCATTTTTATGCTGATTAGTTACGAATAATGGAAATAGCGGGTTAATCAATCTGCCTGTCTGCCGATCGGAGTCGAGTCCGGCGAGGACGGGAAATAAACCCCGTCGCGCCATTGAATATAGGTCCGGCAGGCGTCCACGCAGTCCGCCTTGCTCGGGTAAGGGCCGCTGATCATGTCGACGGTATAAAACCACCAGCCCCGTTCATTGACATAATAGCGGTCTTGCGGTTTGAACAGCGGGTGCTTGGGTTTGCGGGGTCTTTGAATCATCCAAGTATTTTAAATTGAATGCTGAATTTTAAAAATATCTCTTTACGCCGCGGCGCCCGGGTGCTGTTTAGCGGCGCATCCTTGACCATCCACAAAGGACAGAAAGTCGGTTTGACCGGCGCCAACGGCGTCGGCAAGTCCAGCCTGTTCGCGATGCTGCGCGGCGAACTGCATGCCGATGAGGGCGAGTTCAGCATGCCGCCCAATCTGGAAATTGCCCATGTCGCCCAGGAAACACCGGCGCTGGCATGTTCGGCGCTCGACTTTGTGATCGACGGCGACCGTGAACTGAGACGCTTGCAGCAACAACTGCAGCAGGCGGAACAAGAAAACGATGGACTAAAATTGGCCGAGCTGCATGGCATGCTGGAACATATCGGCGGCTATGCCGCGCAGGCGCGGGCTTCGCGTTTGCTAAACGGCTTAGGGTTTGCCGCCGGGCAGGAGATCATGCCGGTTAACTCTTTCTCCGGCGGTTGGCGGATGCGACTCAATCTGGCGCAGGCGTTGATGTGCCGTTCCGATGTGTTGCTGTTGGACGAGCCGACCAACCATTTGGACCTGGATGCGGTGATCTGGTTGCAGGAGTGGCTGTGCAAATATCCCGGCACGCTGTTGCTGATTTCGCATGACCGCGATTTTCTCGATGCGATTGCCGATCACATCGTCCATATCGAGCAGAACAAAGCCGAAATCTATACCGGCAATTATTCCGCTTTCGAGCGCATGCGCGCGGAAAAACTGGCGCAACAGCAGTCGGCCTTTGAGCGGCAGCAGCGCGAAATCGCCCATATCCAAAGTTTCATCGACCGCTTCAAGGCCAAGGCAACCAAGGCCAAGCAGGCGCAAAGCCGGATCAAATCGTTGGAGCGCATGGAATTGATCGCCCAGGCCCATGTCGACTCGCCGTTCGGTTTTACCTTCCCTAAGCCGGATAAACTGCCGAACCCCTTATTGAAAATAGACGAGGTTGCGATCGGTTACAGCGATAAAACCGTGATCGGCGAGGCTTCGTTATCGATCTCGCCGGGCGACCGCATCGGTCTGTTGGGTCCGAACGGGGCCGGCAAGTCCAGCCTGATCAAGGTGCTGGCCGGCGAAATGGCGCCGTTGAGCGGCAAGCTGCAGACCGCCGAGGCATTGCATATCGGTTATTTCGCCCAGCATCAATTGGAGCAGTTGCGGCTCGAAGAAAGTCCGTTATGGCATTTGCAGAAACTCGACCAACAAGCCACTGAAAAAGACCTGCGCAATTTCCTCGGCGGTTTCGATTTCCGCGGCGATAAGGTCAACGATCCGGTCGGGCCGTTTTCCGGTGGTGAAAAGGCGCGTCTGGTTTTGGCGTTATTGGTTTATCAGAATCCAAATCTATTATTGCTGGACGAACCGACCAATCATCTGGACCTGGAGATGCGGCATGCCTTGAGTGTGGCCCTGCAGGAATACGAAGGCGCGATCGTGCTGGTGTCGCATGACCGCCATTTGCTGCGCTCGGTCACCGATCAGCTGCTGTTGGTGGCCGATGGCTCGGTGCGACCGTTCGACGGCGATTTGGACGATTATCGAAATTGGTTGAGCGAACAAAAAAAGGACGCGGAAACGGCGGTTGCCAGCGAAGCGCAGTCCGCTCTCTCGCGCAAGGACCAGCGCAAGCTGGAGGCGGAACGGCGTAAGCGCCTGAAGCCATTGCTCGATGCCTTGAAAAAAGCGGAGCAACGGGTAGAACAATATCATGATGAGCAGCAACACTTGGAACGGCAACTGGCTGATCCCGACATTTATCAAGACGCCAATAAGGAACAGCTGAAGCAATTGTTGGCTCGCAAGGCGGAGGTCGACGCCGCGCTGGAACAGGCGGAAGCCGAGTGGATGGAGGCGGAAGAGCAACTGGAACAAGTCGAATAGACATGTATGAACTGATCAAACTGTTTTATCAGATCGTCATTTTTCAAAAAGGTCCGCAGGACGTGCCGGCATCGCGTTGGCTGCTGCGCCTGTTGATTCTGGTTTATATGGCGATTAATTTCCTGATTGTCAATATCAGCACCGATACCTTCAATGCATTGCTGCAGGTGGGTGTCGAAGTGTTGCTGATCATCGCTTTTGCCTGGGTGCTGCTGGCTATAGCCGGCAAACCGGAACGTTTTCGGCAAACCGCTATGGCGTTGCTGGGCAGCGATGCAATGATCAGCCTGTTCGCTTTGCCGGCCATTGCCTCGTTGATCGGACAAGGCAACGTCCTGGCCTTAGTGGTGGTTGTGGCGATGATGTTGTGGCATTGGTTGGTGACCGGCCATATCCTGAGGCACGCCTTGTCCCAGCCGTTCATTTTCGCGCTGGGGGTGGCATTTTTGTATATACTGGCGTCCTATCAGGTGATGGCTTTTTTGTTTCCTGAACTGGCGAACAATCAATAGAGGAGAGGCAGGATGAGTATTTACCGGCATGTATTATTGGCGGCGGATTTTTCCGAGCACGGCAAGGAGGTCGCGCGCAGAGCGAAACAATTGGCGGAGCTGAACCAGGCACAATTAAGCCTGGTGCATGTCGTCGATAATTTGCCGATTACCGATGCCTCTTACGGCCCAATCATTCCTTTCGATGTCGATTTAACCGAGGAATTGATGGCGGCCGCCAAAAAACGCCTGGCGGAACTGGGCGAGGAGTTGGGCGTACCGGCTGAGCGGCAATGGCTGGAAATTGGCAGTCCTAAGCTGGAGGTCGTCAGGATTGCGGAAGAAAACGCCGTGGATTTATTGGTGATCGGTTCGCATGGACGGCACGGGTTGGCCTTGTTATTAGGGTCGACGGCTAACGGCGTATTGCATTACGCCAAATGCGACGTCTTGGCGGTGCGATTGAAGGATGATTGAACTGGTTCTGGGCGGCGCCCGCTCCGGTAAAAGCCGTTATGCCGAACAGCAGGCACAAGCCTCGGGCAAAAGTGTCGTTTATATTGCCACCGCCGAGGCTGGCGATGACGAAATGCGGGCGAGAATCGAACGCCATCGCGCGGATCGGGCGGAATCCTGGCAAACCGTGGAGGAACCGATCAGATTGGGCGAAACGATAAAACAGCATGCCGGCGAAGGCCATTGCCTGCTGATCGATTGTTTGACCCTATGGCTTAGCAACGTGTTGTTCGATAAACAGGGGGTTTTGCAATTATCCAGGTTTCAGCAGGAAAAAGACGCCTTATTACAGGCGCTGTCCGCACGTCCCGGCCGCATCGTCATGGTTAGTAACGAAGTGGGGCAGGGCGTCGTTTCCGTCCATAAAACGACACGGCGTTTCGTCGACGAAGCCGGACGCTTACACCAGGAAATCGCCGCGATCAGCGATAAGGTGGTGCTGGTCACCGCCGGCTTGCCCATGGTATTAAAAAGGAACGGCGTAAGGCGTTGAACGAATGGAAATGGATTGGTTGTTTGTCGCCATAGCGGAACCTGACAATAGTATTTTGCAAAAAGCGCGCGACAGACAACTGCGGCTGACAAAGCCGCCCGGTTCGTTGGGCAGGCTGGAAGAGGCGGCCGTTCGTTTGGCGGCGCTGCAAGGTAGCAGCACGCCCTCGATCGACCGGATCTGGGTGTCGGTCTTCGCCGCCGACCATGGCATAGCCGCAGAAGGCGTGTCGGCTTTTCCACAAGTCGTCACGGCGGAAATGGTTAGGAATTTTGCCCGGGGAGGCGCCGCGGTCAATGTACTGGCGCGTTATAGTGCGGCCGAATTCGAGGTAGTCGATGTCGGTTTGCTCGAACCGCTCGCCCTCGAATCGGTCGTTTGCGATCGAGCGGGCCAGGGCACCGCCAATTTCAGTCAGCAACCGGCGATGGTCGAAGCCCAGTTAGAGTTGGCGCTGAATGCCGGGAAAAAAGCCGTTGCGAGGGCTTTGGCCGGCGGCGCCGATTTATTCGTCGGTGGCGAAATGGGGATCGCCAATACCGCCAGCGCCACCGCCGTCGCCAGTGCGCTATTGAACATCGATGCGGCCGAATTGACCGGCGCGGGGACGGGATTGGATGCGGTGCAAATTGAACATAAAAGCCGGGTCATCCGAATGGCTTTGGAAAAGCATCGCAACCGACTTGTCTCGCCGCTCAATATCTTGCAAACTCTGGGCGGCTTTGAAATAGCGGCGTTGGTTGGCGCCTATCTATCCGCCGCCCAGCGGCGTTTGCCGGTCATGGTGGATGGTTTCATTGCCAGCGTCGCAGCGTTGTGTGTCATACATCTGAATCCGGCGGCGAAAGAATGGCTGTTTTTTGCCCATTGTTCCCATGAAAAAGGCCACCGGCGGCTTTTGCGGGAAATGGACGTTCGGCCGTTATTGGATTTGGATATGCGCTTGGGCGAAGGTAGCGGTGCGCTGGCCGCCGTGCCCTTGCTGCAGATGGCGTGCCGATTACATAACGAAATGGCGACTTTTGCCGAGGCAGAAATAACCACTAACTAATGACAAGAGCTGTGAAGCTTACAAGGTAAAGAATTAATGATTGGACACATAGAAAGTTACGATAACAAGATTCAGACCGGCATCATCAAGTTCGAGGACAAGTTTTACGAGTTTTACATCGACCAGTGGGAGCTCGAATCGCCGCCCCAGCCCGGCGATGACGTCGATTTCGATATCGATGAGGAAGGTAAGGTGATTGATGTCAGTCCGGTCGGCGCCTATTTGCGGGATACGAAACCAGTTAAAAGGAAATGGGTAGCTGTCGTATTGGGCTTGTTATTCGGCGCGGTGGGTTTGCATCGAATTTATTTAGGGTTTTACGGTTTGGGCATTGCGCAGATTTTAGTCACGTTGATTACTGGAGGTTATGGCGTGATGTGGGGATTTATCGAAGGTGTTCTGCTGATGACCGGGCATATATATAAAGATGCGAAAGGGCGTTTCCTCAAATAAGCCGCTGTCGACGTACTCTTTTGTATTGGCACTACAATTCCTGACCCGTCTTCCCGTTCCCTTTTCATTTTCGGCTACCGACCAGCAATTGGGTCGGTCGGTGCTGTTTTATCCCTTGGTGGGGCTGATTATCGGTTTGCTGTTGTCGTCAGCGGCAATTTCATTGCCAGCCGTTCATCCACCGTTACAAACGGCGTTGATTTTAACCTTTTGGGTGCTATTGACCGGCGGTTTGCATCTCGACGGTTTGGCAGATTGCGCCGATGCCTGGGCCGGCGGCCTGGGCGACAGGGATAAGAGTCTGCGGATCATGAAAGACCCTTCGGCGGGGCCGATTGCGGTTATCGTGTTGTTATTGACGTTGATGTTGAAATGGTCGGCGCTGCAGGCGTTAATGGAGGGGCGAATAGGAATGGCATTGTTGATGGCGCCCGTACTGGGGCGCACCGCCATTCTTGGCTTGATGGTTTCTGCTTCGTATGTCAGCAAAGGCGGCCTGGCGGAAAACCTGCTGAAAAATCTGCCGCTGAGGGAATCGCAAGCAATGATCGTCTTTATTGCGTTGGCCGCCATGTTATCGATTGGCATTTTGCCGGTTCTGTTGGCGATCGCCATGGCCGTCTGGATCAGAATGACGGGGCTGCGGCGATTGGGAGGTATGACCGGAGATGTTTATGGCGCCGCGGTCGAACTGGTCGAGGTCGCCGTGCTAATGGGATGTATTTCCTATGACTAAACGCCGATTTAGCGAGGAAGAAATCGCCGGCGTATACCGGGCGATTGCCGAACGTCGCGACATGCGGCATTTTTTGCCCGATCCGGTCGATCCCACCGTGCTTAAACGGTTGCTGCAGGCCGCGCATCAGGCTGGCAGTGTAGGCTTGATGCAGCCTTGGCGGTTTATCCGAATTACCGATCAGGCGCTTAGAGAGCGAGTACACGAGTTAGTTGAGGAGGAACGTCTGGAAACGGCCAAAGCGTTGGGCGAACGCCATGACGAGTTCATGAAATTGAAAGTGGAAGGTATCCTCGAGTGTGGTGAATTGCTGGTCGTAGCCATGCCGGATAAACGCGAGCAACATGTATTCGGCCGCCGTACTTTACCGGAAATGGATCTAGCCTCCACAGCCTGCGCCATCCAGAATTTGTGGCTGTCCGCGCGCGCCGAAGGGCTTGGCATGGGTTGGGTTTCTTTGTTCGATCCACGGGCGTTAGCGCATTTATTGTCCATGCCGGATGGCAGCCGTCCGGTGGCGATATTATGCCTCGGACATGTCGAGTCGTTTTACGCCAAACCGATGCTGGAGATGGAAAACTGGGCCGAAGCGCAACCCTTGGAAGCATTCGTTTATGAAAATAGTTGGCGCGATGATTAAATGGCGAGGTGAAATGGGTTTAGGGAGTCTGTTTCGATGTTGCCGATTGCCGTCTTGCTCGAGGCCTTGCGCATGCGCCCGCCAGCGGGTTTTTTGATACCTAAAATTACGCAGGATACCGAGCTCGATGGTTATCCGCTGCAAGCCGGCGCATTGGCTTTGATGAACATCTACAATATTCACCATCATCCACAGCTTTGGGCAAATCCTGAGTAGTTCGACTCCAGCTGGTTTATCGAAAAAATGCCTGCCAGGGCGACTTTCCTGCCGTTCGGTATCGGTGTCAGATTTTGTATCGGCATGCATTTCGCCTTGACCGAAGCGACACTGTCGTTAAGTATGCTGCTGCAACACTTTCGGTTCGTTCATGAAGGGGTGCCGCCCGAAATGGATATGGCCGTGACGATAAGACCTAAAGGCGGTATGAGCTTGATAATTACGCCGGTTGAGGAAGGTCAGCATTCTCTGATAAGTTGAGGGGCTGGATCAATACAAAATGAGAAATCAATAAGCATAGCTAATTTTGCTTATGTTAAAATATTCGCATTGTCCCGATAGCTCAGTAGGATAGAGCGGCCCCCTCCTAAGGGGCAGGCCGGGGGTTCGAATCCTCCTCGGGACGCCATTAAATCAATGGCTTAGTTGTTTTTTTATTATCAGAAATGGTCTGTGGCACACTCCTGGCACAGTTTTAAAAAAATATTAGTTTTAACCGGCATTCATGGCAGTCTGAGTCGCTAAGTTAATTTGCCCGATTTTGGCTGATCTGCGACTAAATTACCTCCAGGCATAAAAAAACCCGCTTAAGCGGGCTTCGTTTGAAACTTTTTATTCTGATGGAGGTTTAGTAAGTTTACTTAGCGCCCCCTTTCCTAGCATATAAACGGCAATCCCTCCCAGCGCGGTTATTGACTTTTCAAGCAATATGGAAGCTGTTTCAGCTTGGCTTTCAGTCCCAAAAAAAGACATACAAAGAAGCAAAACTATTATTGCTGCTAAAAAGGCGCTGCCTCCATAAATCAAGCGTTTGGCAACTTTTATTTGCTCTGATTGAAACTCTGTTTCTTTATCTAGCCGCGACATGTGAAAATCAAACATTCGTTTATCCGCAGCGTCGTTAGCTTCTATTGCCCGTCTTGCAATATCCGTTCTTTTATCAGCGCTTTTTATGCGCTCCCTTTCAAGTTCAAGCATTTCCTTGCCAGATAAAAATTCCCCTTCTACTGGTTGTTTAGAAGCAGATTGCTGTTCCTCTTGATTTTCCATTTTGAGTTGTACCAGATAAGTTATCAATCATAAGGTCAATTGGTACTAATTTAAGACGAAAACCGCCGTAAGGAGATTTTTCTATTTTTACCATGATGCCGTCTGCCGCATATTGGTGCTTTAATTGTTGCGAAGCCTCATAGGCTTCCGCATATGTTTTATAAAGCATGTTCCTACTCCTAATTATTAATTACTAGGCTGCTCCGACAGCTCTTATTATAGCCACTAAATTCTTTCTACTATTCCAGCGCACGAAAAAACCCCAGTACCATAATTGTTACTGAGGCTATTCGGTAGTTTCACTGTATCACTCCACTTTTACACAAGTCAATGAAACAAAATAAACTATATTAATCAGCAAGAGTAGACAACGAAAGTTTACAATAGATAAAAACCGCCTGCTCATAACCAATCATGCAATTGCAATATGGTTTTTAATGATTAATTCGGCTAGGGTTTTGCGTTTCTTGACGTGGTTGTCATGGTTCAGCAAATTAAGGATTGCTTCTTCTATCTCTTTGCGTAAATCGTGGAAGCTTTCCGCCTCCAAAATCAAGCCGGGCACGTCTTTGCTTGTGGCAATGAATACATTGGCATCGTCATCATAAATGACATCGATGTCTATGGCTAATGTCGCGCCCATTGCCGAAAATAGCCCGGATAACGGGCATCTTTTTGGGTATCCCATATCAACTTCAATAACGCGCTTGCGCTGTTCGGATTAAAAAGTATATCAAACAGCAATAGACCGCAAAAAACAACGTTTGATTAATCGGGCGATAAAAACCGGCATGTAGCCGGTTTTTATCGCCCAACGGTTACAGCCTACAACACCCCCGCGTAGAAAATGAGTACTGATCCCCGCCGCCAATAATGAAATGATCGAGCGTCCTAATATCAACCATGCTCAACGCTTCTTTTAATTTGGCTGTTATGCATTTGTCCGCCATTGCTTGGTACGGCTTCTCCGTTCGAGTGATTGAGGGCAAATATCACAGCCGACGCGTTCAATCCTAGGTGTTAAGCCGGTTGGAATTTCTAAATAGAAAGCTAAATTTCTACGCAAAAACTGCGAGGGCGAAGAAGAGTGCTGCACACCTTTTTATCTTATTTGCTGTTTCGTTTATTTCGTTTATACTGAGTAATAAACTACTATAATCAGGAGGCGAGATGTCTGGATCAAATGTTGCGCATCTGCCAACGAAAGAAGAGGCAGAAGCAGCTAAAGTCACAAGTAGAACCCTATCGAAATACGCTAATAGCGATAGGTTAAACTTGAAAGTCACACTTAATGGGGGAGAGACCGAAGATTTAATTCTTCCCGGGTTTGCTATAAACATGTTGCTTGATGTTTTGACGGAAATGTCAAAAGGCAATGCCGTTACGTTGATGCCGATTAATGCCGAGTTGTCCACTCAGCAAGCGGCCGAACTATTGAACGTGAGCCGCCCACACCTGGTTAGCTTGCTGGAACAAGGGGAATTGCCATATAGGAAAGTAGGGACGCATCGAAGAGTCATGGCAAAGGATGTCTTTGAGTATAAACAGCGCATTGATGAGGCGCGACAAACAACACTGGATGAGTTGGCGGCCCAATCTCAAGAACTGGGCATGGGATATGAATAGTGGCGAAGTTTTCTGTTATCTATGATGCTTGCGTATTGTATCCCGCACCATTAAGGGATCTATTAATGCGCCTGGCTTTAACCGATCTGTTTAAAGCCAGGTGGACTGATCAGATCCACGAAGAATGGATCAACGCTTTATTAAGGCGTGGGCAATATGACACGACTATTTTAGAAAGAACAAGGGATTTAATGGATGCCAATGTCCGCGATGCAAAAATTATCGGTTATGAGGGCTTAATCGTGGGCATTGAATTGCCCGATCCTGATGATAGGCACGTTTTGGCGGCAGCAATTAAAGCTGGTGCCGATGCTATCATAACGACCAATCTGAAAGACTTTCCTGAACAAACTCTGTCACGGTATGGGATTGAAGCGATCCATCCTGACGATTTTATTTATTATCAAATCGATTTGGCTCCAGCCGTTGCATGCGCCGCGATAAAACGACAGCGCCAATCACTGAGGAATCCGCCAAAGAGTATTGATGAGTTTTTGGCTATTCTTCAAAAACAACAGCTTCCCCAAACCGTATCAGCACTTAAGAAGTATATTGAGCTTCTGTAATTGGTTTTTACAAAAAACGTGTTGTTGATGGTACAAGTGATGGATAAATCTGGTTGGTTTGATAAAAAATCATGTAAAACCAATACGTTACTAAGATAATAAGAATCCCTCTCGGGACGCCAAGGTTTTGACATTCCGATAAAAAGACTAGTGAGGCATTCTCGGAAAAGGTTCTAAGCTAGAACAATCTGATGGGTTGCTCAAATTAGCTAAACATTCCAGTGAAGCGGGATATGCCGTTAAAAATGCTGGTTATAAAGAAAACGCTGTTGAGTTGACTTTTGTTTCATTTTAGAACAAGCCGGTCACTTCCTCTTCGTGCTTGTGTCTTTCTTGTGCCATTTCGTCATAATTCTTCTTTTCTTGTGACGTTATTTCTTCAAAGTGTTTCACTTTTAATGTTTCCAGGTGCCATCATTCCTTTTTGTTTGAATTGTTGGTTTTGGCTGTTTTTGCCTTTCTCGATTTATTCGTTGTTTGGATTTGAATTTTCTGGGAATCTAACGCGAAATGAATCTATTTCGGTAAAACAGCGAGGCCAATTCACAAGTGATCTATGCTGTAGGCTAATAGTTAGGAGCACGGTATGAACATCTATCCTGATATCGCAATGTTACATGAGGAAATGCGACAGTGGCGACGGCATTTTCATCAATATCCGGAAACGGCTTATGAAGAGCAACAGACTGCCGACTTTATTTGTCGGCAGTTGCAAAGTTTCGGTTTGGAGGTCGAGTGCGGGCTGGGTGTGACCGGGGTGGTGGGGATCTTGTCGGTCGGTCAAAGCAAGCGCAAAATTGCACTGCGCGCCGATATGGATGCGCTGTTCATCGAGGAGCGTAACGACGTGGAATATAAATCGCGCCATCCTGGCAAGATGCATGCTTGCGGCCATGACGGGCATAGCGCGATGCTGTTGGGGGCGGCAAAATATCTGGCGGAAAATCGCCATTTCGACGGCACGGTGTATTTTATTTTCCAGCCGGCCGAGGAAGGGCGGGCCGGGGCCAAGCGCATGATCGACGATGGCTTGTTCGAGCGATTTCCGGCCCAAGCCGTGTTCGGGCTGCATAATTTTCCGGATATTCCGGCCGGACATTTCGCCGTCAAGCCGGGGGCGATGATGGCGTCCTTCGATTGTTTCGAGATTCGGCTATGCGGCACGGCGACTCACGCGGCCATGCCGCATCTAGGCGATGATGTGATGCTGGCCGCCGCGCAAACGGTGACAGCATTGCAAGCCATTGTCAGCCGGCATGTTAACCCGGTCGAGGCAGCGGTGGTCAGTGTCACGCAGATTCATGGCGGCAATACCTGGAATGCGATTCCGGACGAAGTGGTGTTGCGGGGGACTTATCGCTGTTTCAATACCAACGTACAGGCGCTGATCGAGAACAAAATTCGTCACATCGCCGAGTCGGTTGCGCAATGTTTCGGTTTGCGGGCCGACGTCAAGATTAATCCGGAAAATCCGGGGTACCCGGTGACTTGGAACAGTGACGCGGAAACGGCAGCGGCGATAGCGGCAGCCCAAGCTGTGGTGGGGAGCGAAGCGGTCGATCTGCAACCGGTCGCAAGCATGGGGTCGGAGGATTTCGCCTTCATGTTGCAACAAAAGCCAGGCTGTTATCTGTGGTTGGGTAACGGGCCGGGAGCCGGCGGTTGCCTGCTACATAATCCTCATTACGATTTCAATGACGATATTTTACCGGTCGGTGCCAGTTATTGGGTGAAGCTGGTGGAGATGCAGTTGGCGCCAGTATCCTGTTGGAATACAGGCGCCGTGACGAGCGTTATTTGAATAAGCAATGTTTGGCAAAATCGGCCGCCTCGTTCGCGGTCCAATCGGCCTTCGGTTTTTCTTTCATGTCTTCGCACCAAGCCTCGCTGCCGATTTCAGGCGCGCAGGCGGTTAGCAGGGCTAGCAATACGGGGATCAGGAATAATGACAATTTGTTCATGGCGGCGATAAGTTAAGAAAAATTGTGAGTCTATAAAACGGGGTGGTTGCGGTCAATCATTCGATATATTCGAATACTTTTACCACCTGTTTAACGCCATCTTCGCGTCTGGCGATTTCGGTGGCGACATTGCCCTCGTTGCGGTGAAGCAGCCCCATCAGGTAGACGACGCCATTTTCGGTAACGACCTTGACGCGGGTGGCGTCGAAGCCGGGCAAGTTTCTAACCTCGCTCAACGCAGCCTTAATTTTGGTGGTGATCAGGGTGTCTTTCGAGCGGCTGCCCAGCGAGGTTGGTTCGGCGATGGCCAGTTCATTATGCACCAATTTGACTCCGGAGATAACCCGCACGATCCCGACGATTTTATCGCGTAGCTCGGCAGTGGGCGCCTCGCCCGTGATCAATACTTTGCCGTTGTAGGCCGTGACATTGACATGACAACGGTCGCGAATATCGTCGTGGGCATTGAGTTCGATACCGGCGTTGATTTCAATGCGTTCGTCGACTAACATCACTTCGCTGGTGCGGCGGTCGTGCAGCAACGACAGGCCGGTTACTTCGGCGCCGCCGGTAGCAATTGCCGAACAGCCGTTGGTAAGCATTGGAATCAACAGCAAAGGAAAAATTCGTTTCATATCAGCCGCCAAATAATTGGTGATCGATCAAGTCGCATAAACAATGGGAAATCAATAAGTGGACTTCCTGGATACGGGCGGTGGAGTCCGATGGCACCCTGATTTCGATATCCGCTTCGTTGAGTACGCCAGCAAGAATGCCGCCGTCCTTACCTGTCAGGGCGATCACCAGCATGTCTTTTTCATGGGCAACATTGACCGCCTTGACGATATTGGCCGAATTGCCGCTGGTGCTGTATGCCAACAGAATATCGCCGCTTTGTCCCAAGGCGCGCAGCTGTTTGGCGAACACCTCGTCGAAGTGATAGTCGTTGGCGATCGAGGTTAAGGTCGAGGTGTCGGTGGTCAAGGCGACGGCGGGGAGCGATGGACGTTCGCGCTCGAAGCGATTGAGCATTTCAGAGGAAAAATGCTGGGCGTCGCCGGCCGAACCGCCGTTACCGCAAGTCAGTACTTTCTTGTCGTTGACCAGTGCGTCGACGATGCGTTGCGAAGCGAAAGCAATGAGCTCGCACAGCGAGGCCATCGCATCCTGTTTGGTTTGAATGCTGTCGGAAAAATGATTGATTATTCTGTCTTGTAGACTCATAGGTTAGCTTTGAAAGGCGTTTTGAATCCATTCGATGCGTCGGTCGCCCGTGATGGCGACGACATCGAAACGGATGGCGCTGTTAATCTTGTGCTTCATCATATAGTGTTGCGTTGTCGCTATTATACGTGATTGTTTTCGTGAGGTAATGCTTTCCACCGCGCCGCCGTATTGAGCGCTGGTGCGGAAACGAACTTCCACCACGACCAAGGTGTGAGCATGTTGCATGATCAAGTCCAGTTCGCCGTTTTTACAGCGGTAGTTTCTATCGACCAATTGCAGTCCTTGTTCGATCAGGAAATCCAAGGCTTGTTGTTCGGCCTGATCGCCGCGCTGCAAATGTAACCGGCGTAATTTATCGAGCATCGGAGGCGGGAGAATCAGAGGGTGATGGAGATGGTTCGTCGGTCGCGATGCTTTGATAGTCCTCGCTGGCCGGATCGGTAAAACCCGTTACGACTGGAATGCCGTCCGTGAATTTTGCACAGATTAATTGGCGTGTAATGCGGTTTTCACCATTCAACAACAGGTCGCCGGTCGCGCCGTGGTATTTTGCCGTATCGAGTTTGTCGAGGTGTGATACCAGGTTGTAAGCGTCGATGCCGAGGGCGATCAGGCGCAAATAAACATTGGGAAATTGCTGCCAACTGTTGCGCAGGGCTTCCTGGTTGAGTTCTCCTTGATAAGCGGAGGGAAACAGCCAAGGGATATCGCAAAAAGTGATGTTATTGAGATCGATGTCCTGGGAGGGATTGGGGACGCCGCTATATAATTGGGGCATGGCGTAAACCGGCACATCGACGGCATGATAGAAACGCAATTGAGGATTCAATGAGCGGGCCGTGACCGGGTAGGCGTTGATGAAGATGGCATCGACATCGTGGCGTCTTCTTGGGGTATATTTCAGGTTTCTTCCCAATAGGTTGCGTAATTGCCGGTAACGCCTTTCGCTTTCGTCCAGATTAAGAATGTGTTGGATCGGATAGGAAAAGTCATGTTCGTTGGCATTGAAGGATTGTGTTGCCAGTACTGTGCCGTCCGCCTGTAGCCAGGCCTCCGCTAGATAATTGGCGATGCGTTCGCCTTGTTCTCCTCGTGGCGTCAGGATCAGGATTTTTTGGTGGCCCTCCTGCCAGGCTTTGGCGGCAAGTTGTCGGGCTTCATCAATGGGGCTCAAGCCGAATTGGAAAAGATTGCTCTTGCTGAGATTGTCGACATGATTCAGCGCTAGCACCGGGACGTTCAATTCGCTGCCGGCAGCCAACGCGGCAATGTTGTCTTTTTCCAAGGGGCCGATGATGAGTTCGGCGCCGTTGGCGACGGCCTGGTCGTAAAGCGTGATGGGGTGGCCTTGATGGCTATCGTAAAAGCGGATCGTCGGCTGCGGTGCATTGTTTTGTTGCTGATAGTAAGCCGCCATGAAGCCTTCGCGTATGGCTTTGCCGGCTTGTGCATACGGCCCTGATTCCGGTAGCAGAATGGCAATGGCGGAGGGTTGTTTAAAAGCATGGTGTGGTTTTTGCAGATAGGCTTGCAGGAAACCGCTGTTAGCCGGGTGAGTGGGGAAATTACGCCGCCAGCGAAGCAATTCATCGGAGAATTCGACGTTGTCGCTGGGGCGCTGTTGCAACAAATTGGCCAATGCCATCCATCCGCCCAAAATGTCTGGGGCTGGGGGTTGGTTTAATATCAGTGCTTGTCGAGGCAATAAGCTGAGGGTTTCTAGAATGGCGGCGTTGTTTTCGTTGATTTCTTGGGGGGCAGTCAGTAATTCGCTTAATTGTATGCGGGCTTTGGCGCTGGCCAACAGGTCGCCGGTCAAAGAATAGGCAAACGCTTCCGATTGATAAAAGCCTTTGCGGTCTTCGCTGTGCAACAGGTCGGGACGGACCAGTTGTAGTCGGTGCAAAGCCTGTTCCGCGTTGCCATGGCTTAGGTTGATTTGGGCATACACCAGGTTCAGTTGTTGCCGTTGTTGTTCCGACAAGCCGGCCGGGTCGATGCTGTCGGCATATTGTTTTGCCTTGTCATGGTCTCCCGAGCGGACCAGTGCCCGCGCCGCGAGCAGGCGAAATTGGTTTTGCCTGGTCGGCTGGCTTTCCGCCAGATTCTGATACAATCGGGCTGCCTGTTTGTGTTGGCCGGCGGACATCAAATTGTCCGCTTCCGCCGCTTGTTCGAGAAACAACTGGTTCTGTGTTGGAACGGGGGTGCAGGCAGATAACAGGGCGAGGCCGAAAAAGCAGCACGTCAAGCGATGGCGGGTCATCATGATGGTCGAACCTTTAAAAGTTAATTCACACAAGAGGGCGAAAACACAGATGCCGGGTAAATTATATGTTGTCGCAACACCAATAGGTAATTTAGCAGATTTTAGCCACAGAGCTGTGGAAATTTTACAACAGGCCGATTTGATCGCGGCCGAAGATACACGTCACGTTAAATTATTGTTGCAGCATTACGGTATTTCAAATCGGGTCGTTTCTCTGCATCAGCATAATGAGGACAAAGTGGCGCCCATGCTTGTGGAAAAAATACAACAGAGAGAGGTCATTGCGCTGGTTTCGGATGCCGGTACGCCGTTGGTGAGCGACCCCGGTATGCCGCTGGTTAAGTTGGCGAGGGATCAGGGGATCGAGGTTTCACCCGTGCCGGGCGCTTGTGCCCTGATCGCGGCGTTGTCGGTATCGGGTTTACCGGTAACCCGGTTTCTTTTCGAAGGGTTTTTGCCGCGCACGGCAGGAGCCCGTAAGGCATTTTTTGAGGAAAAATTGCAGGAGACCGCGACCTGGGTTTTTTATGAGTCTAGTCATCGGATCTTGGCGTCGCTGGAGGATATGCTTGCTGTTCTGCCACCTGATCGTGAAATCGTGGTCGCCAGGGAGCTGACCAAATTACATGAAACCATCGTCAAGGATCGATTGATGAATGTCGTCGAGCGGGTCAAGGCCGACGAAAATATGCGCAAAGGGGAATTTGTCGTGATCGTCGAAGGCGCCAAACCGGAAACGAAGGGCGAAGGTATCAGTACGGAAGAGCGTAGAATTTTACGGGTATTGTTGGGCCAATGTTCGATCAAGACCGCCGTCGCAATGGCGGTGGAAATTACCGGGCAGCGAAAAAAACTTTTGTATCAGGCTGCGCTGGAAATGGGACAGGAACGCTAAATCTTGATGAAAGCGTCCGCAGAAGAAGGCTTAAAATAACTGAATGTCAATCGTCTGGTTGAGGTATAATGCACGCCGAGTTGGCCGAACAGTCGCTGTTTCACCGAAAGGTGGAGCGGAGGAAAGTCCGGGCTCCACAGGGCAGGGTGCCAGGTAACGCCTGGGGGGTGTGAGCCTACGGAAAGTGCCACAGAAAATATACCGCCAGATCACTTCCGAGTGGGCTGGTAAGGGTGAAATGGTGTCGGTAAGAGCGCACCGCGCCGCTGGTAACAGCGGTGGCAGGGTAAACCCCATCCGGAGCAAGATCAAATAGAGGAGCATACGCGTGGCCCGCGCGGTTCCTGGGTAGATTGCTAGAGCTGCGGGGTGACTTGCAGCCCAGATGAATGACTGTTCACGACAGAACCCGGCTTACAGGCCAACTCGTTCCAATTCCATCTTATTGCTCAAAAACTGACTTGGTTAGTTAGAATTGTGACGGGTTTCTCATTTTGATTGTCGCTAACTGAGAGCGATGATAATCCTTTTTTTTGGCTCGATAAGCCCGTTCAAGCGCATATCCGAAAGCCGGTTCCCTTTTTTGCAAGATACATATTGCTGTCGGCTCTTCTTAACAATATTTCTTTTTCGCTAAATTCTTCCGGTCCTGTTTCGGCGATACCGAAACTGAGCGTCAGTTCGGGGAATCTTTTGCTGAATTCGTCGATGATTCGCTAGCAAATTTTGCGGCTCCCTGGGATATCGCATTCCGGCAAGATAATGCAGAATTCATCGCCTTGCAAATGGCCCTCCTTGTCATTAATGGTCATGAAATCGTCCACATCGAAATAAATGATGAAGAGCTTGTTTTGCCGCCTCTTGGTAATCAGTAATTCCCGTTTCAGATGTCCCTGCATGGCTCGATGATTGAATAAATTGGTCAGTAGATCGAGTTTGGTCAATTGTTCTAGGTGTCGGGTTCTTTCGGCAGCTTTTTCCTCCAGGTTTTGCGCATAAAGTTCGGTACGTTTTTTTCGCTTTCGATTTCGCCGATCAAGCTGGTGATATAGGTATTGAATATCAGGGTGGTGTCGAAATACAGTAATTTGTCCAGGGGGCTTGGTCCCGGCTGTTCGAAGCCAGGGTATCATTGGGAATTTGCTTTAGCGACCTGACCGCCGAAAGATAAAGTTTGGGGCTGACTTCAATGCGTTTGTGGATGGTGCCGATGCGCAAGCGATTGTTAACATAGTCGCTTTTGCATGAGCCTGAAAATAAATCGAGAACATAGCGATGTTGAGCCTGGGATTAACGGGCTAAAGTGTTGGCATCTCCGATGACGAGGGACATTTCATCGATATCGGTTTGCTTGTCATAAAATTCCTTGACGATCCGGTCGATATTTTCCTTGATGAGGAGTTTATGGTTGACCAGTAGGTTCAGCGCACGGGTGTCCAGGTTAAGCAATACCATTCTGAGTTCAATTTCCGCTTCACTGATCTGCATTTGTTCGATTAATGTTTTATCGGTTCTTTTCACTTGTCATTCCAATGAGCTGAAACAAATGGTTGAAATATAGACGGAAAGGGTGAGTGGGAAATACAAAAGTAATCCACAGAGTGAGGTAGAAAGATCTTCCCATTTGTAAGTTGAGAGGCAGGGTAAGTAGGTGTCAATGAATTAGCAATTCATCATATTTGACTGTTGTTTTATTTATAAATGGCATCAATAACATCAATTAACCTTATGAAAGGAATAAGTTTTTGATGTTGTAATTTTGCACTAAAAGAAAGGAGGTAAAAATGACCCTAAGTCATTGTAGAGAAAAAGGAAATTAAAAGTTCCTCGGCCTTGACTAAAAATAGTTTGCTATCTATAGTGGAACATAAATGAGATAAAGTGGAAAAAAATGGAATTTTTTGGATAGTCGGGGTCAATTTTGTTTCGTGGTATCAGCACAATCAATTTAGATACGAAAGGTCGTATCACGATTCCGACTCGCTATCGGCCGGAATTGCAGGATTGTTGCGAGCGGCAAATGGTCGTGACCGTGGCGGTCGATGAAAAATGCGTCGGTGAGCAAGGGTGTTTGTGGCTTTATCCGTTGCCGGAATGGGAGCGGTTGGAACATACCATCAGCAAGTTGCCGACGCTAAATAAAATGGCGGGTAAATTGCGCCGCTTTGTCATCGGCAATGCCTCCGAATGTGAAATGGACAATCAAGGACGCCTGTTGTTGCCTGAGAAATTAAGAAAATTTGCTTCCATGGATAAACATATCGTGCTGGTTGGGCAACTGAATAAATTCGAAATCTGGAACGAAGAAGCCTGGCAAGCCAAGGAAGACGAGTGGTTGAGTGGCGATGACAGCGAAGGTTTGGAAGACTTGGATTCATTGTCGTTTTAAGCAGGGACGTTATGGAGCATTTGCCGGTCTTATTTGAAGAAGCGTTGCATTTTCTAAAAATAGAAGCCGATGGCTGGTATCTGGACTGCACCTTTGGGCGAGGCGGTCATAGCCGCGGGATTCTACAGCAATTGGACGAGTCCGGCCGTTTGCTGGCAATCGACCGTGACGTCGAGGCGATTGAGTCGGTTAATGCGCAAGAATTGCAGAAAGACAAACGATTCGTGCTGTACCATGGCCGTTTTTCCGAATTGACCAAGGCTGTCGAACTGTATGACGCCGTTGGCAAGGTGAGGGGCGTCTTGATGGACTTGGGAGTGTCCTCGCCGCAATTGGACACCGCCGATCGGGGATTTAGTTTTTTACAGGATGGGCCGTTGGACATGCGCATGGACGGGAGCGCCGGCATGACTGCCGCGCAATGGTTGGCCGAAGTCGAGGAAAATGAATTAAGTAAAGTGTTGTTCGAGTACGGCGAGGAAAGGTTCGCCCGAAAAATAGCCCGGACGATTGTCGAAAGAAGACAGCGGGAGGCGTTAAGGACGACCCTGCAGTTAGCTAGGTTGATCGAGGATGTCATTCCCTATCGGGAAAAGCATAAGCATCCGGCAACCCGCACGTTTCAAGCGATCAGAATAGCACTTAACCAAGAATTGCAGGAGATTGAAGAAGGCCTCGAGCAAGCGGTACAAGTGTTGGCGCCGGGAGGGCGCTTGGTGGTGATTTCTTTTCATTCGCTGGAAGACAGGATCGTCAAGCGCTTTATTCGAGCCGAATCCGGGCGAAAATTCAACCCCGGCAGACTACCGGTTTTGGAGCGGGATATCGAACAGGGGCGATTGAAAACGATAGACAAGGCAATCCGCGCCGGACAGGAAGAGTTGCGGCGCAATCCGCGGGCGCGCAGCGCGGTAATGCGGGTGGCAGAGAAGCGTTAAATGGCGGTATCGAAAAAGACTCTGTTAGCCGGTTTGAGTCTGATTTTGTTGATGTCCGCGCTAGCGGTGATCTTCAGCAAATACCAGTCGCGCCGGATATTTATCGAAATACAGAAAATGGAGCGGGAGCTGGACCGCTACGAGGTTGAATGGGGGCGTCTGCAACTGGAATTGACCATGCTGACGGAAGAAAACCGGGTCGAGATCGAGGCGCGGAACAGGCTGAAACTGATCATGCCGGAACGGGACAAGATTATTTATATAAAACCGTAAATGCTGATTGACAAAGGGGCAAATAAAAACAGGAAACGGACAAGCGATTTTGCGGTAAGGCGAAAATTGTTATTGGGCATGATGCTTTGCGGCATGTTCGCGCTGGCGGTGAGGGCAGTGGATTTGCAAGTATTCAACAAGGAATTTTTGCAACAACAGGCCCAGCGCCAACATGTCGCTGCCGTCGTAGTGCCGGCGTATCGGGGGCAAATCAAGGACCGTCACGGCGAGCCGTTGGCGATCAGCACGCCGGTGCAATCGGTCTGGGCCAATCCTCGGCAAATCCGGGCCGATGATAACGAAAAAATAGCCCAAATCGGTAAGTTATTGGATTTGTCGGATAAAAAACTGCGTTCCTTGTTGAGCAAGAAATCGGGGCGGCGCTTTTTTTATTTAAAACGGCGCATCAATCCGGACCTGGCGATGCAAATCAAGGGATTGGAAGTCGATGGGATCTATTTTGAAAAAGAATTTAAGCGTTTCTATCCGGCCGGAGAGGTTTCCGGACATTTAGTCGGTTTTACCGACATCGACGATGTCGGCCAGGAAGGTATGGAACGTGTTTATGAAGCCAGTTTACGCGGCTTAGCAGGGAAAAAACATGTCATTAAGGACGGCAAAGGGCAGATCATCAAGGATGTGGAAAATATCGCCGAGCCAGTAACGGGGCAAGATTTGACGTTGACGATAGATCAACGGATTCAATACCTGGCTTATCGGGAATTGCAGGCCTCTTTTATCGAGCATCAGGCGCATGCGGCATCGTTGGTGGTTTTGGACGCCCGAAGCGGCGAGGTTTTGGCGGCGGTTAATCAGCCGGCATTCAATCCCAATACACGCAAGGGATTGAGCGGCCGTTTTTATCGCAATCGGGCGATTGTGGATGTTTTCGAGCCAGGGTCGACGGTCAAGCCATTCGTGATAGCGGCAGCGCTGGATGGGGGCTATGCCCGGTTGAACGAGGAGATCGAAACGCACGGTTTTTATCGCGTCGGGCGAAACCTGGTTCGCGACATACATAATTACGGGACGCTGGATTTGACCCATGTGCTGAAAAAATCCAGCAATGTTGCGGTGAGTAAGATCGCTCTGCGCATGCCGCCGGAATATTTCTGGACGGTTTACCACAAGTTGGGATTTGGATCGGCAGCCGGAGTCGGATTCCCGGGCGAGGCCAGCGGCTCGCTGCAGGATTTTCAGCAATGGAACAGTTTTGAGCAGGCCACGATGTCGTTCGGTTACGGCCTGTCGACATCGCTGTTGCAGTTGGCCAGGGCGTATACCGCGTTGGCGGATGACGGAGTCGTCCATTCGGCGACCTTGCTGCCACGGGATGAGGATTACGAAGCGCGCAGGGTGTTCAGCGCGGCCACCGCGAAACGAGTCAGGGAAATGCTGGAGCATGTCATAAAAAAAGATGGCACCGCTTATCGAGCGAGAGTCGACGGTTACCGGGTGGCCGGTAAGACCGGTACGGTCAAGAAAGCCGCCGCCGGTGGTTATGCCGATAATCGGTATTTGTCAGTGTTCGTCGGTTTGGCGCCGGTCAGCGACCCGCGCTTTGTGATCGCGGTGATGGTGGATGAACCTAGTGCCGGAGGTTATTACGGCGGCCTGGTGGCGGCCCCGGTGTTCTCCAAGGTCATGGCGGGCGCGTTGCGAGTGTATGGCGTAGCGCCGGATCAGGAGGACACGATGCCGGTATTGTTGACACAGAGATGATGGATTGGCGGACAGCCAATTAAAAAAGTAAGCAAAATGAAACTGGCTGAATTACTGGCGGGAATAGTGGAAGCCCCTGTCGAATTGGAGGTATCCGGACTGGCATTGGATAGCCGTTTGGTTAAGCCTGGATTTGCGTTTATTGCGGTCAATGGTGCATCGCAGCACGGTATGGCGCATGTGGATCAGGCAGTGCGCAATGGCGCCGCGGCCGTGATTTACGAGCCTGCCGGTGGCGGCAGGGAACGGGCCGAACGCTTGAGGCATGCGGTGTTGCTGCCGATTCCGGATTTATCGGAAAAATTGGGCTTGTTGGCGGCGCGTTTCTATCAGTGGCCGTCGCGAGCCATGACGATGATAGGCGTGACCGGCACCAACGGTAAAACCAGTTGCAGCCAGTTTTTAACTCAGGTGCTGCCGGAATGCGCTGTGATAGGTACGATGGGCTGGGGAAGCTGGGCTCGGTTGCGGGACACCCTCAACACCACACCGGATGCATTGACGTTACAGGATATCTTGCAGCAACTATGCGACGAAGGAAAAAAAACGGTGGTCATGGAAGTGTCATCGCATGGTTTGGAACAAGGGCGAGTCAATGGCATTACCTTCAATGGGGCGTTGTTTACCAACTTGAGCCGTGACCATCTGGATTACCATGGCTCGATGGAAGAATATTTGGCCGCCAAAATCCGCTTGTTTAAGTGGCCTGGATTGGAATTTGCCGTGTTGAATCTAGATGATGACTACACGGCTGAGATTTTAGGAGCGATTGGGCCCGATGTGGAAACCTGGGGCTTTACCACAAAAGCTGTCGATCAAACAGGGATGGAAGTGGTTCGGGCGCAGAATATCGTCCACAGGATGAACGGCATTCGTTTCGATGCGTGTTGGCGGGAACGGAAAGTACGGATCGTTACCTCGATTGCCGGCAGTTTTAATTTGGAAAATTTGCTGGCGGTATTGACGGTGTTGTTGGCCTTGAAGATGCCATTGGAGCAGGCGGCTAAGAGATTGGCGGAATTGCAACCGGTTTCCGGACGTATGGAAAATTTCGGTGGTTACGACAGGCCGGCGGTGTTCGTCGACTATGCCCATAGTCCTGATGCCTTGGAAAAATTACTGGCGGGATTGAAGCCGCATTGCCGGGGCAAGTTGCGTGTCGTGTTCGGCTGTGGCGGCGATCGGGATAAGGGAAAACGCGCGCAAATGGGGGCCGCGGCCGAACGGTGGGCTGATGATGTCGTACTGACCGACGACAATCCGCGCACGGAGAAGCCGGAGGCGATAGTAAATGATATTTTAGCCGGGTGCGGCAGCGATAAAGTGGCTGTCATCCATGATCGGAAGCAGGCAATAGAAACAGTGGTAAATCGGGCACAACAGGAAGATTGTATTGTCGTTGCCGGCAAGGGCCATGAACATTATCAGGAAGTCAAAGGTGTCCGGTTGCCGTTTAGTGATCAACAAGTGGTTAGGCAAGCGCTGGCCGGGTGGAATGGTAAACGATGAAGTTGATGTTAAGTGAGATAGCGGGCGCAGTCCAAGGTAGATTGGTTGGGGAAGACTGCTCCATTGACACCGTCAGCATCGACACCCGTACATTGCGGAAAAAAGACTTGTACGTCGCCATCAAGGGAGAACATTTCGACGGCCATGATTTCGTCGAAAAGGCGGAACAAGCCGGCGCAGCGGCTTTGATTGTCGGTCGGCGGATGGAGACGCAACTTCCGCAAGTGCTGGTGGCTGATAGCCGTTTGGCGTTGGCGGAAATGGCGGGATTTTGGCGTCGCCGCTTGCCAGTGAAAGTGGCAGGCGTGACCGGAAGTAACGGTAAAACGACGGTTAAGGAAATGATCGCCGCGATTTTGTCGCTGAATGACGAGGTGCTGTCTACTCAGGGAAATTTGAACAACGATATCGGTGTGCCGTTGACCTTGCTGAGATTGCACGAAAAACATCGTTACGCCGTGATCGAAATGGGCGCCAATCATCCAGGCGAGATCGGCTATACCAGCCGCTATGCCAAACCCGATGTGGCCGTCATTACCAATGTCGGTGCAGCGCATATCGAGGGCTTCGGCGATTTGCAAGGGGTCGCGGCGGCTAAAGGGGATATCGTCGAGAGTTTGGGCGACAAAGGAGTCGCCGTATTGAACCGGGACGATGAATATTTCCCCTATTGGCAACAGTTGGCGGGTAGCCGCCAGATCGTCTCGTTCGGTTTGCATGAAACCGCCGATGTGCGGGCCGACAACATCCGTACCGGGATCAACGGACACGAGTTCGAAACGACGTTCGATTTGTGGACTGCAACTGACAGACTGCCGCTGCGCTTGAAACTGGCGGGTACCCATAATGTGGTAAACGCTCTGGCTGCCGCTGCCGTTTGCATTCAGTTCGATATCGGTTTGCCGCAGATTAGGGATGGGCTGGCCGATATGCGACCGGTGACCGGTCGCTTGCAACCACTGGTCAGCCATTTGGGGAACATCGTCATCGACGATAGTTACAATGCTAATCCGACCTCATTGAAGGCGGCGTTGGAGGTGTTGGTTCAGTGTGGCGGCGAGCCTTGGCTGGTGCTGGGCGCGTTTGGCGAATTAGGTCCGGACAGCATCAGGTTGCATCGGGAAATCGGCGAACTGTGTAAAGCGATGAATATTGTACGCTTGCTTGCGACTGGCCCTGATGCCCGGCATTGTGTCGATGCCTTTGGCGAAGGGGCCACATTTTTTGTGACCCAGGAAGAATTGATCGCGGCATTGCAACAACAGCTGACCGGACGGGAAACACTCTTAATAAAAGGTTCGCGCGCGCGCAAGATGGAAAACGTAGCGGCTGCGCTGGTGGAGAATTTCAGAGCATAACGATGTTACTTTATTTAACCGATTATTTAATGCAATTCGATGGCGGCTTCAGGGTATTCCAGTACCTGACCTTCAGGGCTATCTTGGGCGCGCTGACGGCATTGATGATTTCCTTTATGGTTGGTCCGGTTATGATCAGAAAACTGACCCGCAACAAGATCGGTCAGAGTGTGCGGGAGGATGGACCGGAAAGCCATTATGGTAAAGCCGGTACGCCGACCATGGGCGGCGCCTTGATTCTAGTCGCCATCGCCGTCAGCACGCTGCTGTGGGGCGATCTGGAAAACCGCTATATCTGGGTGGTTTTATTCGTCACGATGAGCCACGGTTTGATCGGTTTTATCGACGATTACCGCAAGGTTGCGCTGGGCAATAGCGATGGTTTGTCGGCGCGGGCCAAGTATTTCTGGCAGTCGGTTGTCGCGCTCAGCGCCGCCGTTTTTTTGTTCCTGACGGCCCAGGTGCCGGCCGAAACGCAATTCATCGTGCCGTTTTTCAAAGACGTCATGCTCAATATGGGCTGGTTTTACATCGTTCTGACGTATTTCGTTATCGTCGGCAGCAGTAATGCGGTCAATCTGACCGACGGTCTGGACGGTTTGGCGATCATGCCCACCGTCATGATCGCGGCGGCCTTGGCGATTTTCGCCTATCTCTCCGGCCATGTCGATTTCGCCCAGTATTTGGCGATCCCTTATTTACCGGAATCCGGTGAATTGGTGGTTTTTTGCACGGCGCTGGTCGGGGCCGGCCTGGGTTTTTTGTGGTTCAACGCCTATCCCGCGATGGTGTTCATGGGCGATGTCGGCGCCCTGGCCTTGGGCGCGGCACTGGGCATCATGGCGGTGTTGGTGCGTCAGGAAATCGTATTGATGATCATGGGCGGCGTGTTCGTGGGAGAAACCGTTTCGGTCATCATTCAGGTGGTGTCCTACAAGATGCGCGGTAAACGGGTGTTTTTGATGGCGCCTATTCATCATCATTATGAATTGAAAGGCTGGCCCGAACCCAGAATCATCGTCCGTTTCTGGATTATCACGGTGATTCTGGTCTTGATCGGCCTGGCAACGTTGAAGCTGAGATGACGATGGATAGTGCAGTCCTGTTCACGACATTGGAACAACGCTTTGCTTTGAACCGGCAACAGTCCAAGGTACTGATCATCGGCCTTGGCGCAACCGGCTTTTCCGTCGCCGAGTTTTTGCACGATTTGGGTATCCGTTTTGCCGTGGTGGACAGTCGCGATAAACCGCCTTTGATCGATCGCCTGGCCGAAGCGATGCCGGACGTTCCGGTTTTTACCGGCGGTTTCGACCAAGCCGCGTTGGATGTCGCTACCCACCTGGTGGTCAGTCCCGGCGTGTCGTTGCAAGAAGATGCCATTCATAGGGCGGTCGCGTTGGGTGTCAGTATTATCAGCGATATCGACTTATTTGCTTGCGTTGCCGATAAACCGGTGGTGGCTATTACCGGATCGAACGGCAAAAGCACCGTTACCACGATGCTAGGCGCGATGGGTAATGCCGCGGGCGTGAAAACCGCCATCGGCGGCAACCTGGGCACGCCGGCCCTCGATTTGTTGCGGCAAGATGCGGATTTGTATGTATTGGAACTATCCAGTTTCCAGTTGGAAAGAACATCCCAGCTCAATGCCAAGGCGGCAACTGTATTGAACGTTTCGCCCGATCATCTCGACCGGCATCGAAACATCGCCGATTATGCGGCCGAAAAACAACGGATATTTCGCGGCGATGGCGTGATGGTGCTGAATGCGGACGATCCCGTCGTCTTGGCTATGCGCGATTCCGGCAGACACTGTTTGACCTTTTCGGTCAACAGGAAGGCGGATTTTTGGTTGGACGATGTGAGCGGTCATTTGATGAGGGACGAAACTCCCTTGTTGCAGCGGTCGGAATTGCTGCTGGAAGGCAAACATAACGTTGCCAACGCCCTGGCGGCGCTAGCCTTGGGAACGGCGGCGGGACTCAATGATGCGGCCATGTGTCGGGCGCTGAAAAGTTTTAAGGGCTTGGACCACCGCATGCAGAAAGTGGCCGAAAGTAAAGGCGTTAGCTGGGTCAACGACTCCAAGGCGACCAATATCGGCGCCTGTATCGCTGCGCTTCATGGGTATGAGCGTAAAGTCCTATTGATAGCGGGCGGCGATGCCAAAGGAGCGGATATGAAAGAGCTGGTTCCGGCGGTAACGGAAAAAACCAAGGCCGTCATCGTGATGGGTAAGGATGCTGGCATGATCGAAACGGTGCTGACCGGCTGCGTTCCCACTTATTCGGCGGCCAATATGAAAGAGGCGGTGCGGATTGCCGCCTCTCTGGCCGAGCCCGGCGATACCGTATTGCTTTCGCCGGCCTGCGCGAGCCTCGATCAATACAAAAATTATAGCGATCGAGGGAATAAATTCGCGGCCGCCGTCAGGGAGTTGGCGACATGATCAAGCGAGCGTTGCAAGCGAAAAGACAGATCCGCTTTCATGTCGATCAGCAATTGCTGATGGTTTGTCTCGGGTTGTTATCGATCGGTTATGTCATGGTGGCGTCTTCGTCATTGCACTTGGGCGTTAAAATGGCCGATGACTTCATGCATTACCCGTTACACCAGTTGATCCACATTGTCATGGGATTGATGGTTGCGGTCGTGATCGCCGCAGTGCCGCTTTCGGTCTGGGAGAAATCCGGCGCGTGGCTGTTTATTGGGGGCTTAGTGCTATTGGTCGTCGTGTTGATCCCTGGGATTGGGATCAAGGTAAACGGTAGCATGCGCTGGTTGTCCCTGGCTGGGTTGAGAATTCAGGTTTCCGAAGCCGTAAAATTTGTTTCGGTTATTTACATGGCCGGCTATGTGGTTAGGCACCGGGAGGATGTCACGCAGTCCGCTTATGGGTTGTTGCGGCCGCTGTTGTTGTTTTCGATCGCCTGCGGGCTGTTGTTGAAGGAGCCCGACTTCGGCTCGGCGGTGGTTATCTTGACGATTGCGATGGGCATCATGTATCTGGGCGGCGCCCGGTTGCAACAGTTCCTAATTTTGCTGGCCCTAGTCGCCCTATTGGCCGGATTGCTGGTTTGGATTTCGCCTTATCGGCTGGCGCGGGTGACGGCCTTCATCAACCCCTGGGCGGATGCCAGAAATACGGGTTTCCAATTGGTCCAGGCATTGATCTCATTCGGCCGCGGCGAAGTGTTCGGCGTCGGTCTGGGTAACGGCATACAGAAATTGTTTTATTTGCCCGAGGCGCATACCGATTTTCTTTTTTCGGTATTGGGTGAGGAACTGGGGTTGGCCGGCGTGTTGTCGGTGATCGCCTTGTTTACATTGTTGTTGCGGCGGGCCTTCCTGATTGCCGCGAAAGCCGAGCGAGCGGGCCAGCCTTTCGCCGCGTTTGTCGCCTACGGCTTGGGAATCTGGTTCGGCTTTCAGGCCTTCGTCAACATGGGCGTCAATATGGGCATGCTGCCAACCAAGGGGCTGACATTGCCGTTGATGAGTTATGGCGGCGGCAGCATGATCGTCATGTGCGCGGCGATGGCGGTGTTATTTCGGGTCAACAGCGAGGTGACCGAACGGTTGAAAAACGCGCCAAAAGGTAAAACGGAATGGGCAAGCGCATCGTGATCATGGCCGGCGGGACCGGCGGACATGTTTTTCCCGCACTGGCGGTCGCCCAGGAGTTACGGGAGCGAGGATGGCGGGTCAGTTGGCTCGGCACCCGTCGCGGTATCGAGAGCCGGGTTGTCCCTGAAAATGGGATCGACATCGATTGGTTGTCGGTCGAAGGCATTCGCGGTAAAGGAGGGTTCGGCAAAATGACGGGCGTGTTCAAACTGTTCAAGGCCTGTGGCGAAGCACTGCTTATTCTGCGCCGACGGCAACCCGATGTGGTGCTGGGCATGGGCGGATTTGTCGCCGGCCCTGGCGGATTGATGAGTAAAGTGCTGGGCGTGCCGTTGTTGATCCACGAGCAAAACCGGGTGCCGGGAACCACTAACCGTTTACTAGTAAAACGGGCGAAAAAGGTTATGGAGGCGTTTCCGGGAAGTTTCGGCCAGGAAGCCGAGGCGATTTGCACCGGCAATCCGTTACGGAAGGATTTTTTGGCATTGCCGGAGAAAGAGCCGTGGAACAGCGACAGCGGACGGCCCTTGAGGATCTTGGTGGTTGGCGGCAGTCAGGGGGCGCAAGTATTGAATGAAACGGTGCCGGCGGCATTGGCGCCGTTGAGCAATGTCGAGATCAGGCATCAAACCGGTCAGCCGATGTGTGAGCAGGTCAAGCAACATTATCGAGCGCTGCACTTACGGGCCATGACCGTGGCGTTTATCGACGACATGGCGGCTGCCTACCGCTGGGCCGATTTAGTGATTTGCCGAGCCGGGGCGATGACGGTCAGCGAGGTGGCCGCAGCCGGCTTGCCGGCGATCCTGGTGCCGTTGCCGCATGCGATCGATGACCACCAAAGTGCCAATGCCCGATATTTAACCGATGCCGGGGCCGGTATTTTATTGCCCCAGCAAGATTTGAACGAAAAAACATTGAAACAAGCAGTGGAAAAAATAATGGCCGACCAGGCCGAGATGAGCCGGATGGCCAGAAAGTTGGCGCGACCGGATGCTACCAAGATGGTGGCCGATTTCTGCGAGGCCGCTGTATGAACAGACCGGACCTTCATCCAGCCCAGTTGTTGAGCAATATCGACCGGATCCATTTCGTCGGTATCGGCGGCACCGGCATGTGCGGAATTGCCGAGGTTTTGTCGAATCTCGGTTATCGCGTTTCCGGTTCCGATGTCAAGGAAAGTGCCGTCACCCGTCGCCTGGAACAATTAGGCGTGTCGGTGTACTACGGCCACGACGAAAGTCATATCGACGGCGTCGACGTGGTGGTGACTTCAACGGCGGTGAACCGCGAAAATCCCGAGGTCAAGGGCGCCTACGAACGGCGCATACCTATCATTCCGCGGGCGGAGATGCTGGCGGAGTTGATGCGTTTCCGCTTCGGTATCGCTGTCGCCGGTACCCACGGCAAGACCACCACGACCAGTTTGACGGCGAGCATGCTGGCCGAGGGCGGTCTCGATCCGACATTCGTTATCGGCGGCAGGCTCAACAGCGCCGGCGCGAATGCCAGGTTGGGCCTGGGCCAATACCTGGTGGCGGAAGCGGATGAAAGCGATGCGTCCTTTCTCTATTTGCAACCGATGATCGCGGTCGTCACCAATATCGACCAGGATCACATGGAAACCTACGGCGGCGATTATCAGCGCCTGCAACAGACCTTTCTCGAATTTTTACATCATTTGCCTTTTTACGGACTGGCGGTGTTGTGCATGGACGATGAGGGTGTCAGGGAGATCTTGCCGCGCGTCTCGAAACCGGTGAAGACCTATGGCGTGCATGAGGAGGCCGATGTGCGTGCCGTCGATATCGTGCAGGACGGCATGCAAACGCGTTTTACCGTCTTGCGCGGCGAGGAACATGCGCCGCTGAAGGTCACATTGAACATGCCGGGGTGGCACAATATGTTGAATTCATTGGCGGCGATCGCGATCGCGACCAGCCTGGAGGTGGATGACCGGGCGATCATTTGTAGCCTGGGAGAATTCACCGGCATAGGCCGGCGTTTTCAAATTAACGGCGAGATCGATTATGCCGGCGGCAAGCTGACTCTGGTCGACGATTACGGCCATCACCCAAAGGAGGTGGCGGCAACCTTGGAGGCATTGCGTCAGGCTTGGCCCGACAGACGGTCGTTGGTGATATTCCAACCGCACCGTTATACCCGGACCCGGGATTTGTTCGAGGAGTTCGTCGAAGTTCTGTCGACGGTGGATGTGTTGCTGTTGCTGGATATTTATCCCGCCGGCGAGGAACCGATTAACGGCGCCGACAGCAAAACCCTGTGCCGCGCCATTAGAGTGCGGGGCCAGGTAGAACCGGTATTCGTCCTGAACCGGGACGAATTGCCGCGGATATTGGCGGCCATGGTGCAAAAAGACGATGTGATTCTGACCATGGGGGCCGGTAATGTCGGACAGATTGCCGCGGAATTACCCCAACAATTGGCGGAGGTTCTGCGCTCATGATTGCCGAAACGAGCAATAAAGCCAAATTATTGCGCAACGAGCCGTTGGCTAAGTACACCAGCTGGCGGGTCGGGGGGCCGGCGGATCAAATGTATTTGCCGGAGAACAAGGACGACTTGATTCGTTTTCTCGCCGGCCTGCCGGCAGGGCAGCCTATTTTCTGGCTGGGACTGGGCAGTAACTTGCTGGTGCGAGACGGCGGGATACGCGGCACGGTGGTCAACACCCGGAGCCGATTGAAGGACATGAAACTGATCGACTCCGCGCGGGTGTATGTCGAGGCCGGCGTGCCATGCGCACATGTCGCCAGGTTTTGTGGCGATCTGGGCCTGACCGGAGCCGAGTTCCTGGCCGGGATACCCGGAACGATGGGCGGTGCCTTGAAAATGAATGCCGGCGCGTTTGGCGGCGAAACCTGGAATATCGTCGATAAGGTTGAAGTCGTGAATCGGCATGGGCAGGTATGTAACAGGAATAAACAGGAATTTGCCGTGGCTTATCGCTCGGTGCAAGGGCCGGATCAGGAATGGTTTTTATCGGCGGAGTTGGTTCTGGAGAAGGGAGATGCGGAATTGAGTCAGCAGAAAATCAAGGCATTGCTGGAGCAGCGGGCGCTGACGCAACCGACCAATAAACCGACGTGCGGTTCCGTATTCAAGAACCCGCCAGGCGATTATGCGGCGCGCTTGATCGAGGATTGCGGGCTGAAAGGTTTTTGCGTCGGCGGCGCCTGCGTTTCCGAAAAGCATGCCAATTTTATCGAAAACAAGGGTGATGCCACGGCGGCGGAAATCGAGCAATTGATAGCTCGCATTCAGGAACGAGTACGGGGTAAGCACGGCATTCAGTTGGAAACCGAAGTTTGTATGGTGGGGGACCCGCTATGAGAGCTTTGCGCATTAAAAATGCTGCAGATTTCGGCAAGGTCGCGGTATTGATGGGAGGAACGGCGGCGGAACGGGAAATTTCACTGAATAGCGGCAACGCCGTTTTCTCGGCATTGCGTCGTTTGGGTGTCGATGCCGAAGTGATCGATGTCACCGGCAGTCCGATAGAAGCCTTGTCCGGACGGCAGTTCGACCGGGTATTCAATATCATCCACGGCCGAGGAGGTGAGGATGGTGTGTTGCAGGCAGTGTTGGAAGTATTGCATTTGCCCTGTACCGGTTCCGGCGTGATGGCCTCGGCGTTGGCGATGGATAAGTTGCGCACCAAGTTGTGCTGGCAAGGCATGGGGCTGAGCACACCGCAATGGAGATTATTGAAAGATGAGGCGGACATCGAAGCCTGCAGCGAGCAGTTGGGATTTCCGCTAATCGTCAAGCCGGCCCAGGAAGGTTCCAGTCTGGGCATGAGCAAGGCCAATGACGAGGCCGAACTGAGGCAGGCTTATCAACTGGCGGCGGGTTATGGTTGTGATGTCTATGCGGAACAATGGGTTCATGGACAGGAATTTACCATTGCCGTACTAGATGGCGAGGCCTTGCCGGTCATTCGCCTGCAGACGCCTAATCAGTTTTATGATTTCGAGGCAAAATACCGGGCCGATACCACCCAATACCATTGTCCTTGCGGTCTCGAGGCGAAGCGGGAGCAGGCTGTGCAACAATTGGCCGTTCAAGCCTGTGAAGGTTTGGCGATAAAAGGTTGGGCCAGAGTCGATGCCTTCATCGATCAAACCGATCAAATCCAGCTGATCGAAGTCAATACCGTGCCGGGTATGACCGATCACAGCCTGGTGCCGATGGCGGCAAAAGCGGCTGGAATCGGTTTCGATGAGTTGGTTTGGCGGATTTTGGAAAGCAGTTGCGATGGATAATGCAGCCGCCTTGAGGATATTGTCGCTGACCTTGGGGATGTTGGCGCTAATGACGATCGGTTGGCGGGAGATCAAGGCGCAAGGTGCCGATTGGATGCCGGTCAGATATGTCAGGGTGGAAGGGGCGTTTCAATACATTGCCAAAGATACCATTAAACGGGTATTGGCAAAGCAGGTCATGCATGGTTTCTACAATGCCGATCTGCAACAAATCCAGGCGGCCGTTGAAGAGCTGCCGTGGGCGGACCAGGTCGAGGTTCAGCGGATTTGGCCGGATGCCTTGAAGGTCACGGTCAGTGAGCAACGCCCGGTTGCACGCTGGGGCGAACGGAGCTTGCTGAATAACCAAGGCAATTTATTCGTGCCCGGCAATGTGGATCAGTTTGCTCGATTACCCTTGATTACGGGGCCCGAAGGACAGCAAAAAAAGTTGTTGGAAGTGATGAAGGGATTAAGCGTCGCATTGCGGGACCGGGCGATGCTGCTCAAGGAATTTGCCGTCAATGAAAGGCGGGCCTGGAAGGTGGTTTTGGCCAGTGGCTTGGAAATCAAATTGGGCAGGAAAACGCCGTTGGAAAATATCCAGCGATTTTTGCGAACCGTTGATTTATTGGGCGAGGAAAGGATAGCGATGATGGCTAGCGTGGACTTGAGGTACCCCAACGGTTATGCGGTGACATGGAAGGAGGATGCCGAACAAATCGATTGGAAAAAATTAATGAATACGAAGCCGAAGCGGGCGTGATAGAACTAAAAAATGGCTAAAAAAACAGATCGAAATATATTGGTGGGTTTGGATATCGGTACTTCCAAGGTGGCTGCCGTGGTCGGCGAATACCGAGGAGGCGACGACCTTGAGGTCATCGGTATCGGTACCTCGCCTTCGAAAGGCTTGAAAAAAGGCGTTGTGGTCAATCTCGAATCCACTGTGCACTCGATTCAGCGGGCGGTGGAAGAGGCGGAATTGATGGCGGGGTGCCACATCAAGTCGGTGTTTGCCGGCATTGCCGGCAGTCATATTAGAAGTCTGAATTCGCACGGTATTGTTGCCATCAAGGATAAGGAAGTCAATCAATCCGATATCGATCGGGTAATTGATTCTGCCAGGGCGGTGGCGATTCCGGCGGATCAAAAGATTTTACATATCTTGCCGCAGGAATTCGTGATCGATCAGCAGGATGGCATCAAGGAGCCAATCGGGATGTCCGGCATTCGCCTGGAAGCCAAAGTGCATATGGTTACCGGCAGCGTCAGCGCGGCGCAAAACATTATCAAATGTATCCGGCGTTGCGGCTTGGACGTCGAAGATATCGTCTTGGAGCAATTGGCTTCATGCACGTCGGTGTTGACCGAGGACGAAAAGGAATTAGGGGTGTGCCTGATCGATATCGGCGGCGGCACCACCGATATCGCGATATTTTCCGATGGCGCAATCAGGCATACCGCGGTGATTCCGATCGCCGGCGATCAGGTCACCAACGATATCGCCGTGGCCTTGAGGACGCCGACCAAAAACGCCGAGGAAATCAAAAAGGAGTATGCCTGCGCGTTGACCCAGCTGGCCGACGGCCAGCAAATGATCGATGTTCCCAGTATTGGAGACCGGGAACCGAGAAAAATTTCGGCGCAAAATCTGGCGGAAATCATAGAGCCGCGCTACGAGGAGTTGATGCTGTTGGTTCAGTCCGAATTACGCCGTAGCGGTTATGAGGAATTGATCGCCGCCGGCATGGTTTTGACCGGCGGTAGTTCAAAAGTGAAAGGATTGGTCGAATTGGCGGAGGAAGTTTTCCACATGCCGGTTCGCATGGGTTTGCCACAACATGTATCGGGATTGACCGATGTGGTACTAAACCCGATTTATTCCACGGGGGTGGGATTACTGATGTATGGGAAAGAACACCAGGGTAGAGCCGAGGGGCTGAGTGATGAGGGCACCGGTCTGTTGGCAAAAATGAAAAGCTGGTTTCAAGGTAATTTTTAAAAGAAACACTAGAGGTTAGAGGGCATGACAATGAAATATGAATTGATGGATATGTGTAGTGAGAATGCCGTCATTAAAGTCATCGGTGTCGGTGGCGGCGGCGGTAACGCGGTGGATCATATGGTCGATAGCCATATCGACGGGGTTCACTTTATTTGTGCGAATACCGATGCCCAGGCATTGCGCGGCCTGAAAGTGGAAACCAAAATCCAGCTGGGCGTCGAATTGACCAAGGGTTTGGGGGCAGGAACCAAGCCGGAAATCGGCCGACAAGCGGCGGAAGAAAATAAAGACCGCATCAAGGAAGAGATCGATGGATCAGACATGATTTTCCTGACCGCGGGCATGGGAGGCGGAACCGGCACCGGCGCGATTTCGGTAATCGCCGAAGTGGCTAAAGAGCTCGGTATTCTGACCGTTGCAGTAGTGACGAAACCATTCGAATTCGAGGGCAAAAAGAAAAAAGCCGTCGCGGAGGCAGGTATCAGGGATTTGGAAAAGCATGTTGATTCACTGATTATTATTCCCAACCAAAAATTATTGCCGGTGCTGGGTAACAACTTGTCGTTGACCAACGCGTTCAAGGCGGCCAATGATGTATTGTTGGATGCGGTCCAGGGTATTACCGAACTGATTACCCATCCGGGGCTGATCAACGTCGATTTCGCCGATGTCAAAACGGTGATGAGCAACATGGGGACCGCAATCATGGGGTCGGGAGTTGCCGATGGCGATAACCGGGCCAGGGAAGCGGCGGAAAAAGCGATCGCCTGCCCATTACTGGAAGACATCAGTTTGCAGGGGGCTAAGGGCATTCTGGTAAATATCTCCGCGGCGGAAATGGATCTGACCGAGTTTGACGAAATCGGCAGTATCATGCATGCCTTTGCCTCCGAAGATGCCGATATGAAAATCGGTACCGCTATTAATCCGGACATGGGCGATGCCATCAAGGTCACGGTCGTCGCGACAGGCATGGGTGAGAAAGCGGTGGCACCGGCGCCGGTTAAACTAGTGCAAAAAGCCGCGACCGGAGAACTGAATTACGATGTGTTGGATAAACCGACCGTGATCCGTAAAAATAGACAGGAAAATCGGGAGACCCGTTTTGGCGCGCAACCGAAAAATGACATGGATCTGGATTACTTGGATGTGCCTGCCTTTTTAAGACGGCAAGCGGACTGAGGTTTTCCTGGGGTCGTTGCGGTGAAAAAGTATGGTAAAATTGCCGCTTTGCCTTAAAAAGCAGCACTTTTATGATTAAACAGCGAACTTTAAAAAATACGATACGGGCTACCGGGGTAGGGCTTCACACCGGCGACAAGGTTTATCTGACCTTGCGTCCGGCCGAGCCCGATGCCGGGATCAGTTTTCGTCGTATCGATTTGCCGGAACCGGTGATAATTAGGGCGAAGCCGGAAAATGTCGGTGAAACGATGCTATCCACGACGCTGGTGGAAAACGGCGTTAAGGTCGCTACCGTCGAGCATTTGTTATCGGCCATGGCCGGCTTGGGTATCGACAATGCCGTTATCGATGTCAGTGCCCCCGAGGTGCCGATCATGGATGGCAGTGCCGGACCATTCGTGTTTTTATTGCAGTCCGCTGGCGTGATGGAACAGGAATCTCCTAAGCAGTATA
The DNA here is from genome assembly GCF_000733935.1 of Methylomarinum vadi. NCBI lineage: Bacteria > Pseudomonadati > Pseudomonadota > Gammaproteobacteria > Methylococcales > Methylococcaceae > Methylomarinum > Methylomarinum vadi. The sequence goes on along the minus strand of NZ_JPON01000001.1, from coordinate 2,138,265 downwards.
TAAAGATAAAAAAGCCAATTCGTGTCGAGGATAATGATAAATGGGCCGCTTTTGAACCGTTCGATGGATTTAAAGTGACTTTTACCATCGATTTCGAACATCCGGCTTTTTCCGATCATTTGAAAACGGCAGTGATGGATTTTTCCACGACTACCTTCGTTAAGGAAGTCGCTCGGGCAAGAACTTTCGGTTTCATGAAAGATATCGAATTCTTGCGCGAAAACAACCTCGCTTTAGGCGGCAGTTTGGACAATGCCATCGTGGTCGACGACGATAAGGTGTTGAACGAAGACGGCTTGCGTTATGCCGATGAATTCGTCAAACATAAAATCCTCGACGCCATCGGTGACCTTTATTTGCTCGGCCATAGTTTGATCGGCGAATTTAAAGGCTTCAAATCGGGGCACGCTTTGAACAACAAATTGTTATTGGCTTTGTTAGCCGACCCGGATGCGTGGGAAATGGTGACATTTGACAAAGACGAAGATGCGCCAATTTCCTTCATGCGTTCAGCGCAACCATCGGGCGCCTCCGCCTCTTCATAACATAGGCCGTCGAGCCAGCCGGCTGCTTGCCGGTTCACTACCGCATGGAAGCCGGAAAGGATTTTCCGGTTTCTTGTCGCAATCAATCATTTTCTCTGGAACGCTTTTCCAGCGTTCGCTTCAATTTTGCCAAGGCGCGTTGCAAGTCGCGATCTTGTTGTTGCGCCGCTTGCTTCCCGAGCAATTCGATAGTTTCCCGGGAAGGGATTCTGGCATGGGACGGTTTCTTTTCGCCGCGCAAGGGGGGCATGACTTTGAATTGTATTGTTTCCGTTTGCTTGAAGCCATGTTCATGGAGCGAATCGAGCATGGCTTGGTGAAAAAAACGTAACTGAGAGGACCAGGAAGCGGAGTCGGTATAAAGCAATAATTTTGTCTTTTTATCGACACAATAGAGCGCGTGACGGGCAAGTTCTGCCGGAAGTACCTTTTTGACCAGGGCGAGAAGTTGGTGTTGTTGGTTAATTTTATGTTGATAAATAGCAAACAATTTTTGCGGATAATTCAAAATAGACTGAAAGGAGCGGTATTTATCGGCCATTGAAGTGGATTCGGTGTTGAATTATGACGGTTTTGTAAACTTATCTTCATCAAGCTGTGCTAAATTTGATAACGATAGTTTAGCAAGATGCAAATTAGTATTGCATCGAGTTGTTAATGTTCTCCGTATCGGAGTAGTATTAACCAACAGGAACGCATTGGACCAGATCTTATGGCAAAAACGGGAGTGTTATCGCCATCGTTCCTCCAGGTTAGCCTTAACCATTCATTTCACAGGTTCATTCATATCGAGGCGTAGGGACAACATGAAACAATTTCTTGATCAAGTGCTGGAATCAGCCGAGCGCCAGTCTACCAGACTGATGCAGATTCTTCGGGCGGTGCAGGATGAATATCATTATATTCCTGAACAAGCCATCGATTATCTCGCCGAGCAACTGAATATCGCCCGAACCCAGATTATCAGCGTTGCCGAATTCTACAGTTTTTTTCATTTGCAACCGCAAGGGCACTATGAAATTTTAATCAGTGACTCGATAACCGATTTGATGTTGGGCAAGGCAAATATCATGGCTTATTTGTCCAAGGCCTTAAGAGTCGAAGTCGGCGCGGTACGTGAGGACGGGATCGTCAGCCTGAATAACACTTCCTGTACCGGCATGTGCGACCAGGGTCCGGCCGGATTGGTCAACGGTTATGCGATCACCAAACTGGACCGGCCCAAAATAGACCGAATGGCCGAGTTGATCGACAACCAGGTTCCATTGGCGGACTGGCCGGCGGAGTTTTTTCAGGTCGATGACAATATTCGTAAGCCGGGATTGTTGTTGCAACAGGAGATTGACCAAGGCGCCGGGCTGCGACAGGCCTTCGCCAGAGGTTTGCAGGAAACGTTGGCCGAGATCGATAAGTCCGGGCTGCGCGGGCGCGGCGGTGCCGGTTTCAATACCGCGATGAAATGGCGTTTTTGCGCCGAGGAGCAAAGCGATCGGCATTATGTCGTTTGTAACGCCGATGAGGGCGAACCGGGAACATTCAAAGACCGGGTGCTTCTGAACAGCTATGCTGATCAAGTCTTCGAAGGCATGACGCTGTGTGCCGCTATTATCGGCGCCGAACAAGGGTATTTATATTTACGCGGCGAATATCGTCATCTTGAGCAACAATTGCGGGATCTTTTGCAACAGCGCCGCGAAGCCGGTTTGCTAGGCGACAATATCCTTGGTCAAGGACTGAATTTCGATATCGAAATTTGTATGGGGGCGGGAGCTTACATTTGTGGCGAGGAATCGGCCTTGATCGAATCCCTGGAAGGCAAGCGCGGTATCCCGCGCAACCGGCCGCCATATCCGGTCAGTCACGGATACCTGAACAAACCCACCGTGGTCAATAATGTGGAAACCTTCATGGCCGCGGCGGCTATTTCGGCGAACGGCGGCGACTGGTTCAAGGGGGCCGGAACCGAAAAGTCGGCCGGCAGCAAGATTCTCAGCATTAGCGGGGACTGCGCCCTGCCCGGCATCTATGAGTATCCGTTTGGTACCACCATCGCGCAAATACTGCATGATTGCGGCGCCGTCGATGTTCTGGGTGTGCAAATTGGCGGCCCGTCGGGCACCTTTATTTCCAAACATGAGCTGGAACGCAAATTGGCGTTCGAGGACTTGGCCACCGGCGGATCGTTTATCATCCTGAACAACAGCCGCAACCTTTTCGCCATGGTGAAAAATTTCACCCATTTTTTCGCTCACGAAAGTTGTGGGTTCTGCACCCCTTGCCGGGTTGGAACGTCGTTACTGAAAAATCAGTTGGACAAGGTTTTGGACGGCCACGGCTCGGCCGGCGATGTGGTCGCGTTGGAGGAATTGTGTCAACTGGTCAAAAATTACAGCCATTGCGGTTTGGGACAAACGGCGGCTAATCCGATTCTGACCACGTTACAGCGTTACCCTGATTTATATCAAAATCAGTTGAAGGAAATTAGTTACGAACCCGGTTTCGATCTCGATGCGGCGTTGGAGACGGCCAGACGCATGGCGCATCGGGACGACGCCGCTGCCCATTTGACTCAGGTGGAGGACTGACATGAGTAAGACAATCACCATTGACGGTAAAAAAATCCCTTTTAGCGAAGGGCAAACGATCATGGAAGCGGCGACCGAGGCCGGCGTTTATATTCCGCATCTTTGCCACAATCCAGACTACGAACCGCATGGCAGCTGCAAACTCTGCACCGTTAGCGTTAACGGAAGAAACTGCACGGCCTGTACTTTCCCGGCCATGGATGGGCAGGAGGTTATCAGCGAAAGCCGGGAACTGGAACATGACCGGCAACGGATTACGCAGATGTTGTTCGTCGAAGGTAACCATTTTTGTCCCGGCTGCGAAAAAACCGGCAACTGCCAGTTGCAGGCGGTCGCCTATCATCTAAATATGCTGGATAATCATTTCCCGCATTTTTTTGCCGATAGAGAAGTCGATGCCTCGCATCCCGATATTTTGATCGACCACAATCGCTGTATATTCTGCACCCTTTGTGTCAGGGCCAGTCGCGAGAAAGACGGCAAGAATGTTTTTGCGATCAGCGGGCGCGGCATCAACAAGCATCTGATCGTCAATTCCGCCAGCGGTAAATTGGGCGATAGCGATATCGATGTCAATGATTGTGCCGCGCATATTTGTCCGACCGGTGCGATCCTGATCAAGCGACAGGGTTATCGGATACCGATCGGTCAGCGGATTTATGATCATAAGGAAATTAACGAAGTGGCGTTAGAGCAGGAGAGAGAAGGTCATGGCGGATAAAATCAGAGTAGCAACCACGTCGTTGGCAGGCTGTTTCGGCTGCCACATGTCCTTTCTCGATATCGATGAGCGCATGCTGCAGCTGGCTGAATCGGTCGAATTCGATCGCTCGCCGATTACCGACATCGAACATTGCACGAATTGCGATATCGGTTTGATCGAAGGGGGCGTCTGTAATTCGGAAAACGTCCATGTTTTGCGCGAGTTTCGCAAAAATTGCAAGATATTGGTTGCGGTCGGCGCCTGCGCTGTCAACGGCGGCTTGCCGGCCATGCGCAATCATATCGATTTGGAAGATTGTCTGAAGGAAGCCTATATCGACGGTATCGGCGTAGAAAATGCGCAAATCCCCAGTGACCCGGAGTTGCCGCTGTTATTGAATCAGGTTCATCCGATCCATGAAATCGTCAAGATCGATTATTTTCTGCCGGGATGTCCGCCGTCAGCCGACGTGTTTTGGAAATTCCTGACCGATTTGCTGGCGGGCCGGGAGCCGGAGTTGCCCTATGAATTGGTGCATTACGATTAATCGGCTCGATGGCGAGCAAATGACTTCCAGATAGCCTTTGTTAACGGAAACGAATATGTACGAACATTTAGAAACAGCTACACAAACAGAAAACCTGAAGCGGGTAATCGTCGATCCGGTTTCTCGGGTGGAAGGACATGGCAAGGTTTCCCTGTTGCTGGACGAAAACAATCAGGTCAAACAGGCGCGACTGCATATCGTCGAATTTCGCGGCTTCGAAAAATTCATTCAGGGACGGCCTTACTGGGAGTTGCCGGTGATGGTGCAGCGCTTGTGCGGAATCTGTCCGGTCAGCCATCACCTGGCCGCCGCCAAGGCCATAGATCAATTGGTCGGCGTCGATCCGGAGAATCTGCCGTCGGCGGCAGATAAATTAAGGCGTTTGCTGCATTTCGGCCAGGTGATGCAGTCTCACGCGTTGCATTTCTTCCATTTGTCCAGTCCCGATTTGTTGTTTGGTTTCGATAGCGATATCAGCAAGCGCAATATCATCGCCGTGTTGGGCGAATATCCGGACATCGGCGTTCAGGGAGTCAAGTTGCGTAAATACGGCCAGGAAGTCATACGCATGGTCTCCGGTAAGAGGATTCACGGTACCGGCGCCATTCCCGGTGGGATGAATAAAGCGCTAAGCAAGGAGGAAAGGGATTATCTGTTGCAGGATATCGACCAGATGATCGAGTGGGCGGTGGCGTCGGTAGCGTTGGTCAAAAAAGTGCATTGCTCCAATTTGCCGTATTACGATGAATTTGCGACGGTTCGCAGTAACTATCTCGGTCTGGTCAAGCCGAACGGCGCATTGGAACTGTATCACGGCGGACTCAGGGCAAAGAATGATCGTGGTGAGACGTTGCTGGATCATGTCGACTATTGCGAGTATAACCAATATATCCATGAGGAAGTCCGCTCCTGGAGTTATATGAAATTTCCTTATTTGACCGCTCTAGGCAAGGAGCAGGGCTGGTATAGGGTCGGGCCGCTGGCGCGGGTCAATAATTGCGATTTTATCGATACGCCGTTGGCCGAGGCAGAGCGGGCGGAATTCAAACAGCATAGTGGCGAGGAGATGGTGCACAGCACGTTGGCTTTCCACTGGGCGCGCCTGATCGAGTTGTTGCATTGCGCGGAAAGCATCAAGTTGTTGCTGAACGACGCCGACATCATGAGTTCCGATTTGTTGGCCGAAGGCGAGAAGCGTTACGAAGGTATCGGTGTGATCGAGGCGCCGCGAGGTACCTTGTTTCATCACTACCAGGTCGACGACAACAATATCGTGACCAAGGCCAATTTGATCGTCTCCACTACCAGCAACAACATGGGGATGAACGAGTCGGTCCGGCAGGTGGCCGCCGAATATTTGTCCGGCCAGGAATTGACCGAACCGTTGTTGAACAATCTCGAAGTGGCGATTCGCGCCTACGACCCCTGTTTGTCCTGCGCGACGCATGCCGTCGGCAAAATGCCGCTGCAATTGGAATTGTTCGATGCGGAAGGTAAGCTGCTCGACCGGATGATGAAGCATGGTGACGGCGAGATTGAGCAGGGAATTTGATGGGCAAACCGATACTGTTATTCGGTTACGGTAACTTGAGCCGCGGCGACGATGCGCTTGGACCTTTGCTGCTGGAATATGCCGAACGCAGCTTAAATCTTGATCGTATCGAGATACTCAGCGACTTTCAGTTGCAGGTCGAGCATGCCTTGGATTTAGAAGGTAGAGAACGGGTGTTGTTCGTCGATGCCGCGGTTAATCAGGGCAAGCCGTTTGTTTTCAGTCGTCTGCACCCGGAAAGGGATTTGAGCTACACCACTCATGCGATGAGTCCGTCCGCGGTGCTTCAGGTTTATCGAACCATTAGGGGCGAAATACCCCCGCCATCTTTTTTATTGAGCATCGCTGGAACACATTTTGAGTTGGGCGAAGCGCTCAGCGAAAAAGCGGCAGCGAATTTGACTGATGCATGCCGCTTTATCGAATATTTGCTGCTAGAGGAAGGCGGAGTAGACGATTGGGAACGACTCGCCGAGCAGGGACAAACTATCGCGGCCTGATAGAGAGATAAAACAAATCAATATTGCAGCGAATAATCAAAACCAGTTTGTCTTTTTAAACGATCGATAAATTGTCTCTATGAGCGCTTGACTCAATTCCACGATCTGACGGCGGGTTCCTGTTGCAAAGCAGACTGGTAGTCAGAATCGTCCAAGACTGCGACTCCCCGGAACAAATCGCGGTTGGATATGTTTCTTAGGAGCAAATCGGCTTTACGGACACACAAATTAATGTGGGTGTAGGTTTTCTCCAGCAGGGTCTTTTCAATATCGCTTTGCTTGACCGCATATACGGCGTTATCGGTAAAAATGACGGTATCGCCGGTTGTAGTATGGGCCAGTGTTTCCGGACTAATCGGAAATTGGTCGATGATATGCAGCATGGCGGGCCTCCTTCTTGCGAAGTTGTTTAGTAGGTGCTTTAGGTTATCGTTATAACTTTATAAAAACTAAGTATTATTTATACTAGTTCTAAAATAAAAAAGGTGCAAGTGCCGGCCGTGGCTTGCTGAGCCGGGAAAAACGATGTATGCAGAAAACTGGCTGTTTTTCTCTGAAATTAAAACACTTTAGAGGGGGGGAGACGTTGTGCGTAGGGGGGAATAGTGCGCGAGCAGATCCGAGAAAATTAGTTGAATTCGGCTTTTTGATCGCGATTCAGCAGATTTTGAACCGCGACGCGGGGATCTAGATTTTCATATAAGACCCGATAAGTTTGTTCGGTGATTGGCATTTCGATAGCCAATTTCTGCGATAGTTGAAAGGTCACTCGGGCCGCGGACACGCCCTCGATTTCCTGGCCAATTTCCATGACGGCTTGCTGTTTGCTTTTACCTTGGCCTAGCGCCAGGCCGAAACGGCGGTTTCTGGATTGGTTGTCGGTGCAGGTTAAAATCAGGTCTCCCAGGCCGGCCAGTCCCATGAAGGTATCCGGTTGGCCGCCTAGATGCGTGCCTAAGCGGATGATTTCATGCAGGCCCCGTGTGATCAATGCGGCCCGGGTATTAGCGCCAAACCCCAGTCCGTCGGCGATACCGGCGGCAATCGCCAGAACATTTTTTACAGCGCCGCCGACTTGAACGCCGATGATGTCGGAACTGGTATAGGTTCTGAAATGCTGGCTGTGGAAAATCTCAGTCAACTGTATGGCAAACAATGGGGATGAGGACGCAATGGTGATTGCGGTTGGTAATTCGGCAGCGACTTCTCCGGCGAAGGTCGGGCCCGACAGTGCGGCGGTTTCTATATTGTCGCCAAGTTTCCTTGTGACAACGGTATGCAGCAATGAGCCGTCTTCCGGGTTGAAGCCTTTGGTCGCCCAGGCAATTTGATTGCTTGACCCTAGAAATGGTTTGATTTTTAGTAATGTGTCTTTAAATGCATGGCTGGGAACAGCCAGCAAGATAATCGAACTGAACTTGACTGCTTGTTCCAGGTTGTCGGTGACATGCAATAAATCGGGAAAGCTTGTGTCCGGTAAGTAGCGCCGGTTTTTTCTGGATTGTTGCAAGTCGTGCATGTGTTCGGGTTTATGGCCCCAAAGCAGGGTGTTGCAACCGTTTCTGGCTGCCTGTATGGCAAGCGCCGTCCCCCATGAGCCGGCACCCAGAACACAAATCGACGTTGCCATAGATCAGTTTAATTTGTCAGAAGTCGCGGATTGTTGTTGCGACTGTTGCAAATGCTGGGCATAAAGGGCGTCGAAATTCACCGGCGCCAGCAATAATTGTGGGAAACCGCCTTTGCTGACTAAATCGGAAACGACCTCGCGGGCGTAAGGAAATAAAATATTAGGGCAAAAGCTGCCGAGCATGGGGCCCATTTCCTGTTCAGTGAAGCCGGACAAGGTGAAAATCCCTGCCTGTGTCGCTTCCACCAGGTAAGCGGTGGTGTCGGCGGTTTTTACCGTCACGGTTACGGTCAAAGAGACTTCGAACAGGTTGTTTTCCAGCGTCTCAACATTGGTGCCTAAATTAAAATCGACGGAAGGTTCCCATTTGGAAGTGAATACCTTTGGAGCATTAGGCGTCTCGAAAGAGATATCCTTGGTATAGATTTTTTGAATGGAAAATTGTTTCTCTTCCGTAGTTTTGGTTTCTTCAGCCATGATGATGTCCAATAATGATGTTATTTAGAGAAAATTTGAGTCCGTGTTGGCGGGAAACAATCTTAACATTTTTGCCGCATGGATGGGCAGTTGGTTAGAGCGTCTCGTCCGCACGTTTACAGATTAAAAAAACTGCAGTTTAGTCTTTATTTTTGCTAGTGATTTTCATCGGCAATTTGTTGTCTTCCCAAGATTGCATGCCGCCGGTGATATTGTATATTTCTTCGAAACCGGCCTTGGTCAATGTCTTGCAGGCCGGAACCGAGCGTGTGCCGCTTTGGCAGACAACGATAAGGGGATTTTTTTTATAGGCTTCGAGTGTGGGCAGCTGTTCGTCCAATTTGCCTAAAGGAATGTTGAGCGAGTTTTCAATATGCCCCTTAATGTATTCGTGAGGCTCCCTGACGTCGACGATAACGGTGTCGTCGCTGTTCATTTTGGTGACAGCAATCATCGGTGAAATGCTGGTGAATTTGTTGAAGGAACTTTCAACAAGGTCTTGAATGAGCAAAAAAGTGACGGCGGCAAGCGCCAAAACCAGTAGGTAATGATTGGAAATAAATTCTAAATATTGATCCATTGAACTGTTGTCGAAGTAAAGGTAAGTTATGTTGAGTTTATTCGCAGTTACAAAATACTTCCCGCATCATGCGGATAAGTTTAAGCATGCGTTCGTCGTCGATATAGTAATAGACGCAATTTGCTTTTTTATCGCATGCCAGAATGTCTTTTTCCCTGAGTATGGCCAAATGTTGTGAAATGTTACTTTGGCTAGTGCCGACCTCTTCTACGATTTCCTGAACTTTTTTTCTATTGTTGCCCAGCACACAAAGAATTTTTAACCGTAAAGGGTGGGACATTGCCTTGAGGCAGCGGGCTGCACGATTAATTTCGGCATCGTTATAAAGAATGAGTTCTTCTTTTTCCATGAGGGGGTGACCGTAATCAAGTAGGCGAGTCTTCATCAATTAGGGTAAAAACGCAAACAATTAGCCATTAACTACCGACGATAATACTCATGTATTGATATAATAGCTATCAAAAGTGAGTGATTTTATCGAATTGACAAAGAAAAGCGCCTAAATTTATCAGAGTAATGAATATTGTTCAATTGTTTTGTAGAAGGACTCCAAATAGAGCATATTCGCAAACAACGCTGGCGAAATGAATTTACAATGATAGTTGGTAGACATTGATCAATTTAATTTGGATGTTCAGAAAAGGCTGAGGCTTCCAATTTCTTGATGTTCTTTTTTAAGTCCTGCGGTTATCTAAATTAAAAGTGGAACGATGTTTTGATCTGGCCAGCACTCCATATTGGTTCGAATTACTCCAAACAGTTCGGCGATGCGTGTAAGAGATGCAAATGATTAAACTGGAAATTTGTCGTTTTGAAATGGCTATCCGCCTGGTTCGCCGGGTCGGGTTTTGGACAAATTATGTCTTGTGTAAAATCGTCGGTGCCTTGACTGTTGGGAATAGCCAAAAATTTGTCGTTCCTGGCATTCCGCTACCTGCGGGAAAGGTCGTTTGATTTCAGCTTGCCGAGCGAGTATGGCAAAAAAACGTAGACTAATCCGGGCAAGTGTTCTTGTGGCGGCCTGTTTCTCGATACTGGAAGGGCGTGCGCTGGCTGAGAATGAACAGGCCCGGCTCGAACAATTAAAGCGGCAGATAAAACAGGTCGATGAAGACGTTCACCGATTGCAGCAAGAAAAAAGACGCTTGTCCGAACAATTAAAGGGAATAGAAACTCAGTACGGGCAAGTTTCTAAAAGTATAAAGAGATTGCAAGCGGATGCCGCTCGCTTGCGCCATGCTTTAACGACTATTAGTGAAAAAATAGCGAAGACTCGAGAAGCCATTGCTAATCATAAAAACGAGTTGGAGAGTCAAGTCAGGTCGGCGCATGCAATGGGGGAAAGGGAACGGTTAAAAGTGATTTTTAATCAACAAGATCCAGCATTATCCAGCCGCATGCTCGTTTATTATGATTACTTGAATAAGGCGAGACTGAAAAAAATACGGTTGGTTGAAAATAAGGTTCGGGCTTTACAGCAATTAGAGCAAGAAAAACAAAAGGAAACGGGTTTATTGACCGTTGCGTTGCAGCAACGCCAGCGTGAACAAATTGAATTGCAGAAGGTCAGAAAGGAACGCGAAAGTTTGGTCCAGCAACTCGACGGCTTGTATTCGAGTAAAAAGTCCCAATTAGCAAGGTTGCAAGAAGATGAGCGCAAGTTGCGGCAATTGATTGCCGAGCTGCAAAAGAATCGAGACGATTTCCCATTTCAGGAAGGGCCGGATAAACCGTTTGCGCAGTTGAAAGGGCAATTGCCCTGGCCGGTCCATGGCAGGTTGCTCAAAAAGTTTGGCAGTCCGCGTTCTGAAAGTCGTTGGGATGGTGTGTTGATCAATGCCAAGGAAGGAACGGAGATTCATGCGGTTACGCGGGGGCGGGTGGTTTATGCGGATTGGTTGCGGGGTTACGGCTTGTTGACTATTATTGACCATGGCAAGGGTTATATGACCTTATATGCATTTAACCAAAGTCTGTACAAAACCGAAGGCGATTGGGTCGAGGCGGGCGAGGTGATTGCATCGGTCGGTAACAGTGGCGGCCGTTCTCAGGCTTCTTTGTATTTTGGCATCCGTAAGAAGGGTAAGCCCGAAAATCCGCTAAAATGGTGCCGAAAAGTACGTAATGGCAGAGTCGGATAGTTTTCGTCGACACTGAATAACTTTTTTAATAATCTTTCTGTGGGATTTTTGTTCTCTTTATCGGAAACCAGGTCACTGGAGTTTTAAATACATGCAAATTAAGAAAAATATATTAATTCTGACTCTCGGCTTTTTGCTTGGTGCGTTGATCAGTTTATGCGGCAGCGTCTTGGCTGAGAAAGAAGATACTTTGCCGGAGCTTCCCGAGGAAGTGAAAGCCCTGCCATTCGATGAGCTGAGGACATTCACCGAGGTCTTTGGCCGGATAAAACAGGATTATGTCGAGCCGGTTTCCGATAAGAAATTGTTGGAAGGGGCGATTCGCGGCATGTTGGCCGAGCTGGACCCGCACTCGGTCTATTTGGATGGGGAGCAGTACGAAGAATTGAAGGAAGGAACGACCGGGCAATTCGGTGGCCTGGGTATCGAAGTGACAATGGAGAGCGGTTTTGTCAAGGTGGTGGCGCCCATTGACGATACGCCGGCACAACGCGCCGGCCTGCAAACGGGAGATTTAATCGTCAAGTTGGATGATCAGCCTGTTAAAGGCATGACCTTGGTCGATGCGGTCAAGATCATGCGCGGCGAGCCCGGTAGCGATATCGTACTGACCGTGATACGGGAAGGAGAGGAGGCGCCGTTAAAATTCAAGATTACCCGGGCTATCATTAAAGTTAAAAGCGTTAAAAGCAAATTGCTGGAGAAAGATTTCGGCTATTTACGCATCAGCAGCTTCCAATCCCGTACCGGACAAAACTTGCTCGATGCTGTGTCTGAGTTGGAAAAAGAGAATAAAGGCGAGTTAAAAGGGATAGTGCTGGATTTGAGGAATAACCCCGGCGGTGTGTTGAATGCGGCTGTTGAGGTGAGCGATGCCTTTCTTAAAGAAGGCTTGATCGTATTCACCGAAGGGAGAATCAAAAATTCCGAAATGCGTTTTAACGCCGCTCCCGATGATGTGATTAATGGCGCTCCGATCGTCGTCTTGATCAATGCCGGTTCGGCCTCTGCCTCGGAAATTGTGGCCGGAGCCCTTCAGGATCATAAGCGGGCGATCATTATGGGCGAAAAATCATTCGGCAAAGGTTCGGTGCAAACTATCTTGCCGACCAGTAATGGCGCGGCGGTGAAGTTGACCACGGCGCGTTATTACACGCCTTCCGGCCGTTCCATTCAGGCCGAAGGGATCGAGCCGGATATCAAGTTGGCGCGAGTCAAGCTGGAAACTCTCGAAAGCTCTAAATTCGAGCCTATCAAGGAAGCCGATTTAAGCCATCATCTGGAAAACGGCAATGGCAAAAAGGATGAAGCCGATAGTAAAGAGGGTGGGGAAGAAAAGAGCTTGGATATTCGTGATTATCCTTTGTATCAGGCGCTAACCTTATTGAAAGGGCTCAGCATTATTCAATAATTGCGAAGGCTAAGCCCGCTGTATGGCAAGTCAGGACTTTGCCGTATGGCGGGTTTTTTAGTTTCTGTTCCCCAAGTCGGCCGGATCTTTTGGTTTATTACGTTCGTAAAGCTTTGTCACGCAGTGACAAGGCAGGGTTAGTGCCGGTAATCAATTTGAAGGATAAGGCGCGGTATGAAGTAATTGAAGGGGGGTTGTAGCCTCTTTGGTGGGACGCCACTTCCCACATGCAGCAGTCACTGTTGCTAAGACAGGATCTCAGGGTTGGGCCAGCGATTTTCCAACCGTCAAAGGGGCTACGAATCTGTTTTAAACTCGTTTTAAATTGATGTTAATGGTAAAAAAATTTATTTTTACCAGCATTTTGCTAGTTTTTTACCGGAAAAAAACGAAAATCGTTAAAATCTTTTTTGTCTTTTTAATGTAAATAACGGATTATTAAAGGAAATCTTCGATTTTCCTATTTTTCTTTATTCGCATACTAAATGTCTCCCCTCAGTTAGTTTGATGAATGCTAAGGTTCGGGTAAGCGATGAGAGATGTTGGTGCCTTGTCTTGGGGAGATATTCCGCTATTGCCGGACGAACGGTCCGGCAATAGGCTGCGGCGGGATTAGTTGCTGGAAATTTGGTAATGAACTGAAAAATCGTTTAGTGCCGATAAGGCCGTATTCAATTCTTTGTCGGTTTTCAGTTCGAAGGCATTAATGCCGACCCGGCTCAGATAAAAAGCTTGGTCAGGGATGAAATGGCCGGTGGCTCTGATTTCGCCTTGGAAGTGATAGCGGCCTCTTAGTAAGCGTGCCTGGGAAAAGCCTCGGCCATCGGTGAATGCCGGAAAGTCGATTTCGATCAGGCTGATTTTATCCAGGTCTTCGGCAAGATTGCTTACATCGTCGGTCGATGTCAGGCGGATGCCGATTTTTCCATCATGTTTAAGGATGTGTTCCTTGTCTTTTTTCCAGCGCGGTAACGAGACGCTGATATCGCCATTTTTCAGAGCTTCGTCGTCGGCAACAAAAGTCCAGGTGTTGTCGGTGATCTGTTTATCTTTAATGATTTGCATAGACTTGTTCTTTAAATGGGTTCAGGCCAATTCTTTTGACGGTTTGTAAAAAAGTTTCGTCTTCACTCAAGCGCTGTTCGACATAAACATCCAGAATCGAAGTGATCGCAGGCGTGATCTGATCTTTTGCCACCGCCGGCCCCAGTCGTTCGCCGATGGCGGCCTCGTTTTCCGATGAGCCTCCCAGCGTGATTTGGTACCATTCCACGCCTTTCTTATCGACGCCCAAAATGCCGATATGGCCGACACTTTGGTGGGCGCAGCCGTTCATGCAGCCGGATATGTTGATTTTGACGTCTCCTATATCATGCAGGTAATCCAGGTCGTCCAGAGCCGTGTTGATTTCGCGGGCGATACCGATTGAGCCGGCATTAGCCAGGGCGCAGAAATCCAGGCCGGGACAGCAGATCATGTCGGTCGCGGTGCCGATATTGGGTGTTGCCAGGTTCAACTGGTCCAATTGCTGCCATAATTCGAACAGATCGGCCTGCTTGACATCGGCCATGACCAGATTTTGCCTGTGTGTCGATCTGATCTGGCCGAAGCTGTACTGATCGGCCAGGTCGGCAATGGCGTCAAGTTGGCTGTCGCTAATGTCGCCGGGCGGCGAATCTAGGGCTTTTAAGGAAATGAAGGCGTTACGGTAGCCGGCTACCTTGTGATCGACGGTATTGTGTTTGAGCCAGCGGGCAAACGCCGGGTCTTGTTGTTGCATTTGCGCGCAACTCTCATCGTTTGTCGCGTCGCTATCGTAAGCGGGCGGTTGAAAGTGAGCTTGCATCGCGCTTATACGCTCGTCGCTTAATTCCAGTTCGTCGCGAATCTGTAGCCATTCCTGTTCGACCATGTCGGTAAATTTCTCGATGCCGGTTTCCCGTACCAGGATTTTGATTCTGGCTTTGTATTTGTTGTCGCGCCTGCCGTTTAGATTGTAGACCCGTAAAATCGCTTCGAGATAAGAGAGCAAATGTTTCTTTTCCAGGAAAGGCTTTATTTCCTGCCCGATCACCGGTGTGCGGCCGAGGCCGCCGCCGGCCAGGATTCTGAAGCCGGTTACGCCCGCGGCGTTCTTGACGATATGCACGCCGATATCATGAAATTGGGTCGCGGCGCGGTCCACGGTCGAGGCGCTGACCGCGATTTTGAACTTGCGCGGTAAATAGGCGAATTCAGGGTGCAGGATGGTCCATTGGCGAATGATCTCGCAATAGGGGCGAGGGTCCTCTAGTTCGTCAGGACAGGCGCCGGCCAAATGGTCGGTTGTGGTGTTGCGCATACAGTTACCGCTGGTTTGTATGGCGTGCATTTGTACGCTGGCCAGTTCCGCTAAAATGTCGGGAACTCGTTTAAGTTCCGGCCAGTTGAATTGGACGTTCTGACGGGTGGAAAAATGACAATAGCCTTTGTCGTAGTCGCGCGCGATGCTGGCCAGTTTTCTTATTTGCTTGGAGGACAGTAGGCCGTAGGGGACGGCAACCCTGAGCATCGGGGCGTGGGTCTGAATGTAAAGGCCGTTCATTAGGCGCAAGGCGCGGAATTCATCCTCGCCTATTTCACCGTTCAGGTAGCGTTCGGTCTGTCCTCTGAATTGGGCGACCCGTTCTTCAATAAGTGTCTGATCGTTGTCGTTATATTGATACATGAATGTTTTGCGCTATCGGTAGCGGATGAGTTTTTTGCCGACAATGATATACCGCACGACATTAAATGACAAAGTAAATTAGATGGGATACTATACGCGGTTGTTTGGATTTGCAGTTGATAATAATTTTGTTTTTTGAAGGGTAGGGGGTTGAATTGTTGCGCTTATTATTGATCTTAGCCGGTCTTTTTATGGTGCCGGAAATGGCCATGGCTGCTGAATTTGCCAATATTGGTTTGACTGGAACGGAAAGGGGGATTTATACGGTACTGATTTTTATCATCGCGTACGGTTTTGTCATGGCCGAGGAGTTTACCGGCCTGCGTAAATCCAAACCGGTGATTCTGGCGGCCGGAATTATCTGGGCCCACGCCGCTGTTTTGGCTGCTTCGGCAGGCGTGTCGGTCGATGCCGTGCATGAAGCTTTCGAGTTTAACTTGAAAGAATATGCCGAGTTGATGTTGTTCTTGTTGGTGGCCATGACATATATCAACGCCATGGCGGAACGTGATGTGTTCGAAGCGTTGCGGTCTTGGATGGTTAGAAGGGAGTTTGGCTACCGTAAACTGTTCTGGATTACCGGGGTTATCACCTTCTTCTTGTCCGCCGTGGCCGACAATTTGACTTCGGCTCTGCTAGTGGGTGCCGTGGTGTTGGCGGTAGGAAAGAACAACGAGAAATTCGTCGCGATCGGTTTCGTCAATCTGGTGGTTGCCGCCAATGCCGGCGGAGCGTTCAGTCCGTTCGGCGATATTACGACTTTGATGGTCTGGCAGGCCGGATATGCGGAGTTCTTCGATTTCTTCAAATTGTTTTTCCCGTCCGCCGTCAATTATCTGGTGCCGGCCGCCTTTATGTATATGGCGGTTCCTGATGAGCGTCCTGAGGCCACTCATGAAGAGGCGGTGCAATTGAAACCTGGAGCGATTCAAGTATGCGCCTTGTTTTTGTTGACCATCGTAACCGCGGTCAGCTTCAAGCAATTCCTGCATCTGCCGCCGTTCATGGGGATGATGGTAGGCTTGTCTTTTTTGTTGATCTATGGCTTTAGATTGAAACTGCTGTATCACTCCGATGAGAACGATCCATTCGATATTTTCAATAAAGTGCGCGATGCGGAATGGGACACTTTGTTCTTTTTCTTTGGCGTGGTTTTTTCGGTGGGCGGTCTCGGTTATATCGGTTACCTGGAATTATTGTCCGGGGCTATGTACGACGGGCTCGGACAGACTGGCGCCAATATTCTGGTGGGGATTTTGTCGGCAATCGTTGATAATATCCCGGTAATGTTCGCGGTGTTGAGCATGAACCTGGATATGGATCTGTATCAATGGTTGTTGGTGACGTTGACGGCCGGTGTCGGCGGTTCGATGCTTTCCATCGGTTCGGCGGCGGGTGTCGCGTTGATGGGGCAATCGCAGCATAAATATACCTTTTTTAGTCATTTGAAATGGGCGCCTGCAATTGCTGCCGGTTATGCCGCCAGTATCTTTGTTCATTATCTGATTAACGGATAAAAGCATCATTACGCTGTTTGTTATAGCGTATCAATTTGGGGAGGCCTGATGGCGGCGAAAGCTCGCGGTTTGCTTCAGGCTTTCTCCGTTTATGTCCGGCCGCGGGTGCTGGGCATGATTTTTCTTGGCTTTTCTGCCGGCCTCCCTTTTCTACTGGTGTTTTCCACGTTGTCCGCCTGGTTGCGTGACGAGGGGGTGGCGCTGTCCGTGATCGGCTATTTCAGCTGGGTCGGAGTGACCTATTCCGTTAAGGTGTTTTGGGCGCCGGTGGTCGACCGATTGCGCCTGCCCTGGTTATCAAGGTTGATGGGCAAGAGGCGCAGCTGGATGCTGGTTGCGCAAATTGGCGTCGCGCTTGGCTTGATCGGTATGGGGGCGGCGGATGTGCATCAGCAATTACAGCAGATAGCCATGTTGGCGGTCTTGGTGGCCTTTTGTTCCTCGACCCAGGATATTGTGGTTGATGCCTATCGGATTGAAGCTGCCATTCCCGAATATCAGGGGGCTATGGCCGCGGCCTATGTATTTGGTTATCGTGTGGCGTTGTTAGTGGCGGGGGCGGGGGCTTTTTATATCGCCGCTTTTAGCAATTGGCAGGTTGCCTATTTCGTGATGGCAGGCACTATGCTGGTGGGAATCGTGACAACGCTGGTGATTGCCGAGCCGGAGCATCATGGCGACCCTCTGGCCAGGGAGGTGGAAGGGAGGGTGGAAGCTGTTTTGGGCGTCGATAAAGAAACGTCATGGCTGCTGAGGTTGTTGGCCTGGTTTTCCGATGCGGTAGTCAGTCCGTTTGTCGAATTTTTTAGTCGCAATGGTAGAAAAGGCCTTTTGATATTGCTGTTAATCGCCGTTTATAAATTGAGCGATATCACCATGGGGGTCATGGCGAATCCGTTTTATCTGGATTTGGGCTTTAGCAAACAGGAGATTGCCGAAGTTAGTAAAATTTTCGGCTTTTTCATGACAATTTTCGGCGCATCGCTGGGCGGCGTGTTGGTCGTGCGTTTCGGTATCATGCGGCCTTTATTGATAGGGGCGGTCATGGTGGCCGCTACCAATCTGTTGTTTGCGTGGCTGGCGGTCAGTGAGCCGAGCCTAGTGTTGCTGGCCTGGGTCATCAGTGCCGATAATCTGAGTGGAGGAATCGCGTCGGCGGTGTTTATCGCTTATTTGTCCAGTTTGACCAACAGCGCTTATACCGCGACCCAGTATGCCTTATTCAGTTCGTTGATGACGTTGCCGGCAAAGTTATTAGGGGGTATGTCCGGCTGGGTGGTCGAATATTTAGGCTATCAGCTGTTCTTTATTTACGCGGCCGCGATTGGTATTCCGGCTATCGTTTTGGTGGAGGTGATGATCCGCTGGCGGCCAAGCGTTAATAAGGATAGTCGTAATCCATGATCAAGGGGGCGTGATCCGAAAATCGCTCCTCCTTATATATGAAGCAAGCTTGAACCTTGTTTTTCAGTGGGTGATTGATGACTTGATAGTCGATGCGCCAGCCGACATTGTTGCTCCAAGCCTGTCCCCGATTCGACCACCAGGTGTATTGGTCGGCTTCCTGGTTGATAAGGCGGAAGGCGTCGAACCAGGTTTTATCGTCGAACAATCGGTCCATCCAGGCGCGTTCTTCGGGCAGAAAGCCTGAATTTTTTTGGTTGCCCCTCCAGTTTTTCAAGTCGACTTTTTTATGGGCGATGTTCCAGTCGCCGCAAATGATGTAATGGCGGCCATTCCGGCTGATGTCTTGTAAATAGGGGAAAAGGCGGTCGAGAATGTCGAATTTTAAGGCCTGTCTCGCTGACCCGGAGGAGCCGGAAGGCAAATAGAGGGAGATGACGCTCAGGTCGCCGAACCTGGCTTCGATGAAGCGTCCCTCTCGGTCCATTTCCGGCCAGCCTATGCCGTGAATGATTTCGCATGGGCGTTTTTTGCAGTAGAGAGCGACGCCGCTGTAGCCTTTTTTCTCCGCGTCATGGTAAAAACAATGGTAGCCTCTGGGCCAGAAAGTTTCAGCCTGCAGTTGCCCGTTTTGCGCCTTGGTTTCTTGGATGCATACGACATCGGCATTTTGTTGCGACAGCCATGGGAAGAAGCCTTTTCGTTCGGCGGCGCGGATACCGTTCGCGTTTAAAGTAATGATGCGCATAAAACACAGTTGCGGATTGTTCTGGGAAGTCGTATTATAAGCAGTTCTCTATTAAGTATGTAGCCCGTAACGGGGAATGTGAAGATATGAAACCAGAAATTCATCCTGAATATAAACAAATTACTGTAACCTGTGGCTGTGGTAACACATTCGAAACCGGTTCGGTGTTAGGCAAAGATTTGCACATAGAGGTATGTTCGTCCTGCCATCCTTTCTATACAGGAAAGCAGAGAGTTGTTGATACAGCGGGTCGTGTGGATAAATTCCGTAAGAAATTCGGAAGATAAGGTTGTCTATAAGGCAATTGCGCAACACACTTTATGGTAGAGCAAAATGAGTTCTGATATGGCACAAGACAAGGCAACCATCACTCTTGAATCGTCGGGACAAAAAGCTGAATTTCCCATAGTAAAAGGATCCAAGGGGACGCCGGCGGTCGAAATTGGAACTCTGCATAAGCAACTGGGCGTTTTTACTTACGACCCCGGTTTTATGTCGACCGCCAGTTGTAAAAGCGCCATCACTTATATCGATGGTGAAAAAGGCGTTCTACTGTACCGTGGGTATCCGATAGAGCAATTGGCCAAGCACAGCACTTTTTTGGAAGTCGCCTATTTATTGATGAATGGCGAGTTGCCTACCGACGATCAGTTGTTGGCATTTACCGACGAAATCAATCATCATGCGATGTTGCATGAGGCCTTGCGAAGCTTTTTCGATGGCTTTCATTACGATGCCCATCCGATGGCGATGATGGTTGGCGTCATGGGTTCGTTATCGGCTTTCTACCATAGCGAACTAAACATGGATGATCCTGAACACCGCCGTATCTCCGCGATGCGGATGGTGGCAAAAGTACCCACCATCGCCGCGGCCTGTTATCGTCATTCGGCAGGTTGGCCCTTCGTTTATCCACGTGTCGACCTGGGTTATTGCGAAAACTTTCTGAATATGATGTTTTCGCTACCTTCGCAAAAATATATCGGGGTCGATCATTATATCGATCCGGTAGCGGTCAAGGCGCTGAACATTCTGTTTATTCTGCATGCCGACCATGAGCAGAACGCCAGCACCTCGACCGTACGATTAGCCAGTAGCACCGGCGCCAATCCATACGCCTGTGTCGCGGCGGGTATTTCCGCCTTATGGGGGCCGGCGCATGGCGGCGCCAATGAGGCCGTGTTGAGCATGCTGTCGGAAATCGGCAGTGCCGACAGAATTCCTGAATTTATCGCCAGGGCCAAGGACAAAAACGATCCGTTCAGGTTAATGGGGTTCGGACACAGGGTTTATAAGAACTTCGATCCGCGGGCAACCATTATCCGCGAAACCTGTTACGAGGTGTTGGAGAAATACTCCAATAACGATCCGCTTTTCGAGCTCGCGTTAGCCTTGGAAGAGCACGCCTTGAAGGATGAGTATTTTATCGAAAAGAAACTTTATCCGAACGTGGATTTCTATTCCGGGATTATTTACAAAGCTTTGAAAATTCCGGAAGACATGTTTACCGTTATGTTTGTCATCGCGCGCACCGCCGGATGGGTTTCGCATTGGCTGGAGATGATGGCCGAACCTAATCATCGCATTGGTCGACCCAGACAAATTTATACCGGTTATGATCAGCGGGAATACCTTCCAAAGGATAAACGCTAATCGTTGCAATTTGCTTGGGCGGCGAATACAGCAATTTATTCATGCTGGTAAAATAAAGCGCATTCATCGCTTGATCTAAATATCTTATGTCATTGTTAGGGAGTTCGGTTTCCTGACGAGACTTTCTTCCCGTTTCTATTTTTGCGAATTTTAAAACAAGCCGGTGCCGAGAGAATGCTCGTTCTGGTCGCGGCTTGTTTGTGTCGGAGAATATTGCGTTGGAAGGTTTTCGATTCTGAAATATTCCCAAATGCCGTTGCTGCTGCCGGGCTGGGCTAATAATCCCGTGTCTGGATTGATAAAAGCGCTTTGGATGCTCTCCGGCTGTTCTGGAATTGTCTCCGGCTTGTCCCGTAATGCTGTGCGCATAAATTCGATCCACATTGGCAATGCGGCTTTGCCGCCTGTTTCGCCGCGGCCTAGCGATCGGGAATCGTCGAAACCAAGCCATGCGGTGGCGGCTATCTCCTTCATGAACCCATTGAACCAGGCGTCGCGTTGTTCGTTGGTCGTGCCTGTTTTTCCGGCAAGGTCCTTGCGTCCCAGCGTTTTTGCCCGGGTCGCGGTGCCGCGTTGCACGACATCGCGCAATAGGCTGTTCATTAAGAAGTTGATTTCAGGAGAGATGATGCGCGGGGCGTATTGGCTAGACTGGCTGTGTTCTTCTTCGCAGTTGGGACAGGCCACGGCGGGTTCGTGCTGAAACAATATGTTACCTTGTCTGTCTTCGATCCGGTCTATAAAGAAAGGATAGATTAAAAAGCCGCCATTGGCGAAGGTGGCATACATTCTTGCCATCTGCATCGGCGAGGCGTAACCACTGCCTAAAGCCAGCGATAGGCTGTTAGGTAATTGCTCCTGTTTGAAGCCAAAGCGCATAGCTGTTTGGGTGACTTCGTTTATACCTAATTCTCGCAGGAGTCTGATCGATATCAGATTTCGCGATTTGCGTAAGGCAGTCCGCAGAGGGGTAGGGCCGAAAAATTTTCGGCTATAGTTTTCCGGCCGCCAATCATCCTGATTGGGGTCTTCTATGACCACGGGCGCGTCATTGATGAGGCTGGCTGCGGTAAAGCCGTGCTCCAATGCCGTGGTGTAGATAATGGGTTTAAACCCCGATCCCGGTTGCCGCTTCGATTGGGTTGCACGATTATATTTGTTCTGGAAAAAATCAAAGCCGCCTGAAACGGCAAGAACCGCGCCGTTTTGCGGATTTAGCGCGACAAACGCGCCCTCGACTTCCGGTATTTGAGCTAAACGCCATGTGTTGTCCGGAAGGCGTCTCACCCGGATAAGGTCATTGACGGAGAAGACGTCGGCGGTTGATTTGAGAGAGGGGCCTGAATAGCTCCTTGTTTTAAAAGGCCGGGCCCATTTGATATTTTCCCAGGAGATATTGATTTCGGACTGGTCGGCTAATAAAGCGCGTGCGGACTTTTCCGATAAAGAGGTGATTAATGCAAGTTGAGTGTCGCCAACAATATCTGCGGAAAATGTTTCGCCCGGCGTGAGTTTTTTATGCGGTAGGCTTCTGTAGCCATGACGTTCGTCGTATTCATGCAAGGCGTATTTTAAAGCCTGATCTGCCGAAGATTGCAGTTCGCCGGTAATGGTGGTGTAAACATTCAGGCCAAGCGTATAAGCTTCTTCCCCATATTGATCGACCATTGCCTGGCGGACCATTTCCGCCATATAAGGCGCGTTAAGTTCGATTTCCTTGCCGTGATGCAGTGTTGCTGTCACCGGGGCGTCGATGCTTAGATCGAAGTCGTTCTGGCTGATATAGCCCTGCTCAAGCATGCGGCGCAGCACATAATTTCGCCTTAATCTTGCCCTCTCCGGATTGCTGATCGGGTTGTAGCTGGAAGGCGCCTTGGGAAGTCCGGCCAACATCGCCATTTGTGCTAAATCCAGTTCCGCCAAGGGCTTGCCATAATAAGTCTGGGCCGCGGCGGCAATACCGTAGGAACGTTGTCCTAAATAAATTTTGTTCAAATATAATTGTAGAACCTGGTCTTTGCTATATTCTTGTTCGATCTTGAGCGCCAGAATGATTTCCTTGAACTTGCGAATGAATGTTTTCTCGCGGCTTAAGAGAAAATTGCGAGCTACTTGCATGGTGATGGTACTGCCGCCTTGTTTTTTCTTGCCGGTTAATAAGAATTGGATAGCGGCACGGGTAAGCCCTTTGTAGTCGACGCCGGGATGCGAATAAAAACGGTCGTCCTCCGCAGCCAAAAAAGCGTTTAGTTGCTGTTGCGGAATGTCGCTTATCTCGACAGGGGTGCGTTTTTTCTCGCCATATCGTGCAATGAGCAAATTATCCGCGCTGTAAATGCTAAGAGGTATCTGGTATTGAACGTGATGCAGTTGTTTGACATCGGGAAGTTCTTGTTCCAGTTGTTTATAAAACAAATAGCCGGCCAGGATGAGGCAAAGCGAAAAAAAAAGAGATGTCAATACAAGCAGTTTGAGCGTCGTTTTTAAATAGCTACGGTGTGAGGGCACTGTGTTGTAAAAAATCATCAAAGTTGCTTGCAAAATACATTCTTTTTGCAACAAGGACAACAGAAATTTTAATTTAAGCGGGTGTCGGCCTGTGAAAAAATTAAAAGGCTACTATACTTTTGCCTGACAGCGGCTTTGGATGCTTATTGTTTTGGAGGGTAGGCATTAAAGGTTGTAAACATTTAAGCCACATCATCTTAAGAAGGGTTTGTACATGAGCTGGTTTAGAAAGAATCAGTCTGTTGTTCTGGGCATAGATATAAGTACGGCAGCGATTAAATTATTGGAACTGAGCAAGGCGGGCGCGCGCTATAGGGTGGAAAGCTATGCCGTGGCTCCGTTGCCCCAGGATGCCGTCGTTGATAAGAATATTACGAATGTGGAAGTAATCGGTAATGCGGTGAAAACGGCGGTGCGCCAATCCGGCACCCGGGTCAAGCAGGCGTGCGTCGCGGTGGCGGGTTCTTCGGTGATGACCAAGATCATTCCCATGGCTGCTTCTTTGTCCGAAGACGAAATGGAGCAGCAAATCATGGTCGAAGCCGACCAATACATCCCCTATTCATTGGATGAAGTCAACCTGGATTTCGAGGTTCAAGGAAGATCGGAAAACAATCCGGAAATGGTCGATGTGTTGTTAGCAGCTTCGAGACGGGAAAATATCGAAGATCGTGTCGAGGCGTTGGCTCTAGCCGGTTTGAAAACGGCCATAGTCGATGTGGAAGCCTTCGCCATGGAAAATGCTTTTACATTGCTTGCCGATCAATTACCCGAATCTGTCGAAAACCAGACGGTAGCTATAGCGGATATCGGGGCGACCATGGCCACCTTAAATGTTTTGCATAATGGCAAGACGATATATACCAGGGAGCAGGGTTTTGGCGGCAAGCAATTGACTGAAGAGATTCAGCGTCGTTACGGGCTTTCCTATGAGGAGGCGGGATTGGCCAAAAAACATGGCGGATTGCCCGATAATTATGCCACGGACGTGTTGGAGCCTTTCAAACGAGCAATGGTGCAGCAGATTGCCAGGTCGTTGCAATTTTTCGTTTCATCCAGCGCGAATAGGGGGGTGGATAGCATCGTGTTGGCAGGGGGGTGTTCGTCGATACCGGGATTGGAAAAGTTGGTCGAGCAGGACTTGGGGATTCCCTCATTTGTCGCCAATCCATTTATCAACATGGCACTTTCCAATAAAGTGAAACCGCAAAGTTTAAGTAACGATACACCAGCTATGATGATCGCTTGTGGGTTGGCGTTAAGGAGTTTTGATTAATGGCTAAAATTAACTTACTGCCTTGGCGGGAAGAACTGCGGAAACAGAAACAGCAGGACTTTCTAGTTGGAATCGGTATTGGCGTCGTTATCACCTGCTTAATTTTGATCGCAGTATATCTATACATAGAAGGTTTGAAGGAATATCAGCAGCGCAGAAACCAGTTGTTAAAAGATGAAATTGCGATGGTTGATAGAAAGATTCGGGAAATTAAGGACATAGAAGAAAAGAAAAATAAACTGTTGACCAAAATCGAAGTTATTCAAAAGCTGCAAGAAAGTCGCCCAGAAATCGTACATTTGTTTGATGAACTAGCCAAGGTGACTCCGGATGGGGTTTATTTAACCAAGTTTGTACAAGCAGGTTCTTCGTTAACCTTGAATGGAAAGGCGCAGTCTAATGCAAGGGTTTCCGCTTATATGCGGGCTATCGAAAATTCGCCGTGGCTCAAGGAACCTAAACTGGATGTCATAAAAGGGCAGGGAGATAAAAAAACCATTTCTTTGAATGATTTCACCATGAGGGCCCAACAAGGAAAGGAAAATGCCGATAAGAAGGGGGAAGCTAAATGAATTTGTCCGAAATAAATTGGGACTTGAATGCCGCCGGCACTTGGCCTTTCCCAATTAAAATAATTGCCGTATTGATCGTGTGCGCGGTTGTTGCGGGGGCTAACTATTATTATTTCACGATGGATCAGCTAGCAGAGCTGGAGCAGCTTGAAGCCGAAGAAGCAACATTAAAGTCATCGTTTGAAATTAAGCAAAGAAAAGCGGTCAATCTACAGGATTAACGCGATCAATTAAAACAAATTGAAGCTTCCTTGGGGGAAATGATTAAGCAAATGCCGACCAAGGCAGAGGTGGCTAACTTGCTGGTCGATATTTCTCAGACAGGCTTGGCTAGCGGATTGGAGTTCAAGTTGTTTAAACCAAGCGGTGAAATAAAGAAGGAGTTTTATTACGAATTGCCGATTAGCATCGAAGTTGTTGGTAAATACGAAGAGTTAGGGTTGTTCGTTAGCGGCCTGGCTTCGTTGCCTCGAATCGTCACGGTGCATGATGTCAACATCACACCTAATAAAGATTCAAGTATGTCGATGAAGGCAACGGTAAAAACCTATAATGAAGGTGCAATGGAAGAAGCGCCTAAAAAGAAAAAAAGGAGAAGAAGATGATAGGCATCTCGAATAAAACAAGCTGTTTTCTCATTCCAGTCAGTTTGTTGGTGTCGCTTGGCCTTTCTGGTTGTGGTAACGATGACTATGACGATTTGACTAGATATATCGCTGAAGTCAAGGCGCGGCCAAAAGGAACGATCGAGCCACTACCCGAAATAAAGGTGGTCGAACCTTTCATATTCAAACCAGATGGTTTGCGCGATCCGTTCAGGCCGATGGAGAAATTAGCCGAGTCAGACGTTTCCGATATAGCTGCCGGTAGCGGTATCCGGCCAGATTTAAACAGACGAAAAGAAGAATTGGAGTCGTATTCTTTGGATACTCTTCGGATGGTTGGAACGGTGACGATGAAGAATGATTTGTGGGGATTGGTCAGAGCCAACGATGGGACGATACATCGGGTTCAGGTCGGGCACCACATGGGAAAAAATTACGGAAAAATTATCCGTATTCTGGAAGATAAAATCGAATTGATGGAAATTGTGCCGGATAATAAGCCGGGAATATGGCGCGAGCAACCGGCTTCATTAGCAATAGCGGAGTAATTTTAAGGGTTAAATATGAATACTAAGCAGAAAAACAAATTTTGGGGTTTACCGGGTCGAGCGCAGTTCGGCTGGTTGGCATTAACTTTTGCTTTGTTGTTGCAGGCCCATTCCGTCTCAGCTAGTGAAAAAGCAATTGAATCGTTACAGTTTACCTCGTTGGCGGGAAATAAGGTTCAATTGCAATTGGAAATGAATGAACCGGTCGCCGAACCGAAAATTTTTCAAACCGATAACCCTGCGAGAATCGCCCTGGATTTTGCCGGAGTAAAGAGTCATCTCAGCAAAAAAAGTTTTCCGATTAACCAGGGAGCCGCCACGACATTATATGTCGTCGAGGCGGGCGGACGGACCCGCGTTGTCATTAACTTGAATGCTGCCGTCGACTATCAAACCAAGGCGGAAGGAAATAGCTATTATGTTGTGCTGAATGCAGCCAAATCGGTCGGTGCCGGTGAACAGGCGGTCAAAAAGCAGCTTAAACAAACCAATATCAGTAAGTTAATTCCGCAGCAAACAATCAAGGGAATCGATTTTAGAAGAGGCCCGCACGGCGAAGGCCGCTTGCTTTTGGCTTTATCCAATCCGAATACCGTCGTTGATGTCAAAGAGAAAGGCGGTAAAGTGGTTTTGAATTTTCTCAATACCAAACTGACCGGCGCTTTGGCAAAAAGCTATGACGTGATTGATTTCGCGACCCCAGTTCGGCGGGTTGATGCCAGGAGTCGCGGAACGGGTGCCACGATTACGGTAACGACCGTTGACGAGAATTTTGATTATTCTACGTTTCAAGCCGAAGGGCTTTTGACGGTCGAATTCAGGCCGGTCAGCGTTGAGGAGAAGGCTGCGCTCCTGAAAGATAAGTTCCCTTTTACGGGAGACAAGCTCTCGTTAAATTTTCAGGATATCGAAGTCAGGTCGGTATTACAGATCTTGGCGGATTTCACTGATTTAAATATCATTGCCTCCGATTCGGTGGGCGGCAATGTGACGCTGCGTTTGAATGACGTGCCTTGGGATCAGGCTTTGGCTCTGGTATTGAAATCCAAGGGATTGGCGAAGAGAGAAAGCGGAAATGTCGTGTTCGTCGCTCCGGCAACCGAAATCACTCAGATGGAGGAGGATGAACTGGCGGCCAATAAAATTGTGGAGGAGTTGGAACCGTTGGTAACCGAATATATCCAGATCAATTATGCCAAGGCCGAGGATTTCAGCAAAATGTTGTTTTCCAGGGGGCAGGCTGGCGGCAGAGCTGGTGGAGCCGGTGGAGTCGGTGGAGTCGGTGGAGCTGCTACAGCAACAGGTGTTGGGGCTGGCGTTGCTGGCTCGCGCGGAATAAACGATGATGAGCGCAGATTGATTTCCAGGAGAGGCAATGTGATTGTCGATCCCAGAACCAATACGTTGATCGTTAAGGATACCGCCGATCGCTTGGTTGAAATTCGTAAAATGATCAAGTTGCTTGATATTCCAGTCAGGCAGGTTTTGATCGAGTCGCGTATTGTCATTGCCACCACATTATTTGCTAGGAACTTGGGCGTTAAGTTTGGTGTTGCTCAAAAAGCCGATATCAATGGAGGCAAGCAGTTTGGATATACTGGAACGGGGGTGGAAACTAGCGATACCTCGCAAATTTTGGCTGATTTGGGGGGGGCTTTAGCGGCTTCAAGCGGAGGATCCTTGGCTATGACGCTGGCGCGTGGTGCGGACTATTTATTGAACCTGGAAATTTCCGCCCTGCAAGATGATAGTTTGGGCGAGTTATTATCGAACCCCAGAGTCATGACGACCGACAGAGTGCAAGCGGTGATCAGGCAAGGGGTGCAGATTCCTTATGTTACAGTAAGCCAGGATGGTACCAAGACGGAACTTGTTGATGCCGTACTAGAGCTTCAAGTCACCCCGCAAATTACACCCAATGGCAGTGTTATCATGGAGTTAAACATCAAAAAAGACTCGCCTGGTGCTGATACAATAACGACAGGGGGCGCGGCCAGTACACCTATTGACACCAGGGAAGTCAATACCACAATCCAGGTCGATGACGGCGAAACAGTGGTGCTGGGTGGTATCTATGAATCAGAAACGAATAACCTTAAGAATACAGTGCCATGGCTAGCTGATTTGCCGGGTATTGGCTGGTTGTTCAAAAGAACAGAAAAAAGAGATGACAAAAGAGAATTGCTGGTCTTCGTGACGCCGAAGATCGTCAAACCATCATTATCCGCCTACTAACAACTTACACAACCGGTAAAAAAAGGGGCATAATGCCCCTTTTTTTGTAACTTCAATTTGCCATTCATGAAAAAAGCAAAAAATATTTATCTGATCGGATTGATGGGGGCGGGTAAAACGACCATCGGCAGACAACTGGCAAAGTCGTTGAAGATGCCATTTTATGACAGTGATAAGGCGATTGAAGATCAAACCGGCGTGACAATTCCAACTATTTTTGAATATGAGGGGGAGGAAGGGTTTCGCTGTCGCGAACAGTCCGTTATCGAACAACTGACCGGGTTGAACGGTATCGTTTTGGCGACCGGAGGGGGCGCAATCATAAAAGAGCGAAACAGGGAAGCCTTGCAGCGTCACGGCTTCGTCGTCTATTTGCGCTGTTCGGTCGATAAAATTCTGCAAAGAACCCGGCGCGACAACAAGCGGCCGCTATTGAATACGGCGAATCCGAGAGAACGGTTAGAAGCGTTGTATGCGGAACGGGAGCCTTTGTACTTATCCTGTGCCGATTATCAAATAGATACCGGTATAATGCCGAGTAAAATAGTCGTTAAAAAAATTTTGCAAGAATTTCGGGCGCAGCATAGAAAAAATAATGAAAGAGCTACAGGTTGATTTAAAAGATAGAAGCTATCCTATATATATAGGTGCCGATTTACTTAAACAAGGGCCGTTATTGAAGCGCCATGTCCAATCGCAACAGGTTGTCGTGCTAACCAACGACACTATTGCGCCATTGTATTTATCCGTCGTACAGCAATCATTGCCGGACTGTCATATGGAGGTGGTCGTGATTCCCGACGGCGAGCAATATAAAACACTGGAGTATGTCGGTCAGGTTTTCGATCGTTTGCTGGCGAAAAAATTTAGCCGCAATGCCACCTTGATCGCTTTAGGAGGCGGCGTGATAGGGGATATGGGTGGTTTTGCCGCAGCCTGTTATCAACGGGGAATCGCCTTCATCCAGATCCCGACCACGCTGTTAGCGCAAGTGGACTCCTCGGTCGGGGGTAAGACGGGAGTCAATCATCCGCTCGGTAAAAACATGATCGGCGCTTTTTACCAGCCGAAATGCGTCATCGCCGATACGCGGGTATTGAGAACATTGGAAGACAGGCAGTTGTCGGCCGGCATCGCCGAAGTCATTAAATACGGTTTGATCAGGGATTTGCCGTTTTTCGAATGGTTGGAGGCAAATATGTCTCAGTTATTGGCGAGAAACGATGATGCCTTGAGTTTCGCTATCGAACGCTCCTGCCGCAATAAGGCGGAAGTGGTTGCCGAAGATGAATTCGAGTCGGGTGTTCGGGCGACTTTGAATTTGGGGCATACTTTCGGTCATGCCATAGAAACCGGCATGGGCTATGGCCGATATTTGCATGGCGAAGCGGTAGCCATCGGCACATGTTTTGCCGCCGACTTGTCGCATAGGTTAGGTTATTTGAATGAAGAAGAGGTGGTCAGGATTGTTGCGATATTCAAGGCGGCAGCGTTGCCGGTCGAGCCCCCGCAGGAGATGACAAGCGACCGATATCTCGATTTAATGTCGGTCGATAAGAAAAATATCGACGGCAACATACGGGTAATTTTATTGAAAGCATTGGGCAAAGCCACATTGCCTGTTAATGTGGATTTATCCATGTTGCGAGAAACGCTTGAAAACTATGCCGGATAACGATTCTTCCTATACTTACCAAAAAAACATGCTGGGTGACCGGCAACCCAAGGCCTCGCTGCAAGCGTTGATTACGCTCGAGCGAGCCCAGAAACTGGATTTACTGATTCATTTGATCAGCAATCTCAGTCAATCGCTGGTGATCTGCGGTTCACAAGGGATCGGTAAAACCCGGTTGGTGGAAACCTTGCTTGAACACAATAGGGATCACTGGCCAATTTGTATCGTTCAAGGTTCCGCGGGATTAAGTTTCGAAGCGATTTTGGAGCAATTCGCGCAACAATTGATTCGCCAGGAAGCTGTGTTTGCAGGACAGGATTTATCGGCCATTTTGCAGCATTACCAGAAAAATAACGCTCATGTCGTTTTAATTGTCGATGACGCCGGATTGCTGGTGCCCGGTTTGATTACTGCGCTGATCCAGTATGCCAATAGCAATGAGGCGATTCGTTTAGTGTTGACACTGACACATGACGAGTTGCATATCAAGCACAGTTCCGACAGTATCATTGACGAATGCCATTTTATTGAAATGCCGCCATTGAATAAAAAACAATGTATGACATTTCTGCAGAATTTGTCGGCACAGCCAGGGGCTGCCATTTCATTCAATGCCGTGACGGATGGGTTGGTGGATAATCTGTATAGTGCCACCCATGGTATTCCGGGAAGAATACTCGCCGAATTGCCGCGTTTGTCGGAATATCAAAGTAAGGCCGGAATTAAATGGGGTGTCATTGCGGTCGTTTTAATCGGCTTGTCGCTGATCGGCGGAGGCGTTTACTTTAACGAACACGATCCCCGGGAAGACGATGGGCTCGTTGCGTCGAGGATTGGCAGCAAGCCGGCTCCGGTCAATATTCCTGGTCCGGTCGTTGCCACAAATAAGCCTGTCATTGAAACGATTTCGGAACAGAGTGATAAATCTAGGTTAGAGCATCTTTCCCCCGCAGCTTCTCGGCGTGAAATAACTCAGTCCTTGTTTAAAGCCGAAAAGAGTGACGTCGATATCGAGCCTCCTGTCGTTGAGGACAGCCCGATACAAGGAAATGAAATTGTGGCTGACGCTGAAGACAAGGTTGCAGCTCAAACGGAAGCCAAACAGGCCGCCGATATTAATGAAGAAACAGCGCTGGAAATCGAGCAAGGCGCGGAATCGGCCGGAAAAAATGAATCGCCCGCGGAAGAGCCAAAAACGATGGCGGCAAAACAAATAGCCAAGGAAACCGAGGAAAAAACGCCAATTGTCATGCCTTCCGCCGAAGAAAAAAAACCGGCGGATGACGGAGCACACTGGGTGAGCGCACAAAACGCGAGTCAATACACATTGCAATTGATGGTGTTGTCACGCAAGCAGTCGGTGATCGATTTGTTGAAAAAACATCCCGGGTATCAGCAAGCCATTAAATATTTCAATATCGGCAAATCGGGTCAGGATAAATATGTGTTGGTTTATGGGGCTTTTACCTCCTCGAATGAGGCGGAAAGGGCTAAGAAAACACTCCCCCCCGTTTTCAAAAATGCCTGGGTCAGAAAATTCAAAGTCCTGCAAAAACAAGTGAAAAGTAATTGATGCCGTGAGCTCGCTTTTGTGCCGATCCACCATTAACGATTACAATTTGCCCTCTTCAAAAATTAATAATCCTAGCTAATGACTTCATTAAAAAACGATATTTTTATCAGAACCCTGTTAAAGCAGCCTGTCGACAGGACGCCGGTTTGGATGATGCGGCAAGCTGGACGCTATTTGCCGGAATATCGTGCGGTTCGGGCAAAAGCAGGCAGTTTCATGGGGCTTTGCACGAACCCGGAGCTGGCCTGCGAAGTTACGTTACAGCCGCTGGAACGGTTTGATTTTGACGCGGCAATTCTGTTTTCCGATATTTTAACCATTCCCGATGCCATGGGCTTGGGTCTTTATTTTAGTGAAGGCGAGGGGCCGAAATTCGAGAAGCCGGTGCGCAGCAAAGCCGATGTCGAGAGTTTGACGGTTCCCGATCCTATGGATAAGTTGCGCTATGTTATCGACGCCGTCAGTCTGATCAGAAAGAATCTGCAAGGACGAGTGCCGTTGATCGGTTTTTCCGGGAGTCCTTGGACTTTGGCGACTTACATGGTCGAAGGCGGTAGCAGTAAAAGTTTCCAGAAAGTAAAAAGTATGATGTACGAACAACCGCGGCAGATGCACCAAATGCTCGATAAATTGGCGCAATCCGTCGCGGCTTATTTGAATGCCCAAATAGAGGCCGGCGCTCAAGCGGTGATGGTGTTCGATACCTGGGGGGGCATGTTGAGTTCGGAAGATTATGTCGAATTTTCTCTGCAATATGCGCAACAGGTCAGGCAGTTGCTGCAAACCACTGTAAATGGCGAGCAAATACCGACGATTCTGTTTACCAAAGGCGGAGGGCTTTGGCTGGAAACGATGGCGGAATCGGGGTTCGATGCACTAGGGCTGGATTGGCAAACGGATATCGGAATAGCGAGAGAAAGAGTGGGCGACAAGGTTGCCTTGCAGGGCAATATGGATCCGGTTGCATTGTATGCCGAACCGAGAGTGATCAGGGAAAAAGTCGGAGCAATTTTGCAAAAATACGGCCACGGCCCAGGCCATGTATTCAATCTGGGGCACGGAATCTTGCCCGATGTTAATCCGGATCATGTCAAGTCAATGGTGGATGCGGTTCATGAGTTTAGCCCGCAATATCATCGTTGACCCTGCCGATGAGAAATTCAGGCCTTTTGTTGGAACGGTCATGCCGGTTCTGGGTCTTGTCCGAATCAAGCCTGCGATAACCGGCAAATCAATGTGATGGCAGGGCTGATCAATCCCGGTCCTTTATCTTCTTGCTGGCGATATCGCTGATATTATCGTTTTTGCGACCGGAAAGCCGTGTGGCGAGGAAATAGTGAAGATAGGTTTTTTATCGAATTGTTCGGCGATAGTTGATTGGCGATCAATTTATTGCCTCTTGTCGTGTTGATTGTGTATTGAAATGTGGATACAAAAAAAGATCAAATTGCCGGCCATGAGTCGAGGGTTCCATCTAATTACCCGGCATATAACCAATGAAATACCGGAATTGAAAAGTATGCGGGTCGGGTTGGTCCATATTTTTATGCAGCATACATCGGCTTCTCTGGCCATCAATGAAAATGCCGATCCCGATGTCAGGCATGACATGGAAGCTTATTTCTCCAAAACGGTTCCCGAGAATGAACCGTATTATAGGCATGTTTTGGAAGGTGCTGATGATATGCCGGCACATATCAAATCGGTGTTGTTAGGGGAAAGTCTGACCGTTCCGGTAAGCGAAGGCAGGTTGGCTTTGGGAACATGGCAGGGGATTTATTTGTGCGAGCACCGCAATCATGCCGCAGGTCGGACGCTAATGGTCACGCTGAACGGCGAATAACGAGGAAGGAAAAATGAATATTATTAAATTAAGTATGGCATTGATGTTGCTTTTTTTCTTTTTACCGATTAATGCGGAAACAGGGAAACAAAACAATGAAGTGTTGAAAATCGTTGTTTATCGCAGTCCTACTTGTAGTTGCTGCGGTCGATGGGTTCAACATTTACGCGATAATCATTTCGAGATTGAAGATATCGTCAGTGACGATATGCAGGCCATCAAGGAAAAATACGGAGTACCGCGTGCGATGCAATCCTGCCACACAGCGGTTATCGATGGTTATGTTATAGAAGGGCATGTGCCGGCGAGCGATATCGTGCGTTTATTACAGCTCAAACCGAAGGTGGTCGGCATTTCGGTCCCTGGCATGCCCATCGGAACGCCGGGAATGGAAATGGGAGGTCGACAAGATCCCTATCAAGTCATCGCTTTCGATAAAAAAGGGAATTATCGCGTGTTTAGCGATCACGGAGAGTAGCGATGATCTTGGCCGGCGATATAGGAGGTACGAAAACATTATTGGCGTTGTTCGATGTCGATGGCCAATGCATAAGCCGCCAACAATTCAATAGTCTTGATTTTGACCGTTTCGAGAATCTGCTAAAGCTGTTCTTGGCGCGAGACGAAGACGTTTTTTTACAAAGCGTTTGTTTGGGCGTCGCCGGACCGATTATTGAAGGGGATTGCAATGCCACAAACTTGCCCTGGTGTCTGAGAAGGCAAGATATCGCGGACTTAACGGGGGCATCCAAAGTCTATTTGTTGAATGATTTGGAGGCTGCGGCTTGGGGGGTGTTGGCTCTTCCCGAGCAGGAATTGGTCGAGCTAAATCCCGACGCTAAAAAAAAGACCGGCAATGTTGCGGTGTTAGCCGCCGGCACCGGCTTGGGTGAAGCCGTGATTTGTTGGAACGGCAAGGAGTATCATGTCATGCCCACCGAAGGCGGGCATGCCGATTTTGCCCCTCTCGATGAACTGGAGATTGAATTACTCAGATTTTTACGGGAAAAATATGATGGGCACGTCAGCTATGAACGGCTCGTTTCCGGCATGGGGGTGCGAAATATTTACCAATTTCTCAAGGCAATCGACTATCTTCCGGTTAACCCCGAAACGGAACGTTTAATAAAGATGCAGGATGCCGGGGCTGTTATCAGTACCATGGCGCAGCAAGGGAAAGACCGGCTCTGTTTAAAAGCGATGCAGATGTTTTGCAATATTTATGGGGCCGAGGCTGGAAATATGGCGTTAAAGACGCTGGCTTATGGCGGGGTGGTGTTGACGGGCGGCATCGCCGCGAAAAACCTAACCTTATTGCGACAAGGAGGGTTTATGCAGAGATTCCTGGATAAGGGGAGGTATCGAACGATGATGCAAAATATTTCGGTTAAAGTATGTATGAATCCACACGCGGCTTTATTGGGCGCGGCGGAATATGCGGCCAGGTTGAACGGGTGACATTATGCGTATCGGAGTACTAAAGGAAATCAAGGATAAAGAAAATCGGGTGGGGATGATTCCGGAGGGCGTCGAACGCTTGGTGCAAGCGGGCCACTGTGTCCTGGTCGAACACGGTGCCGGCTTGGGGTCAGGTTTTAGCGATCAGCAGTATCGGCAAGCGGGCGCGGAAATGGTGTCGGCAACCGAGGCGTGGGCCAGCGAACTGGTGGTAAAAGTTAAAGAGCCCATGCCGGCCGAATACCGTTATCTCTCGAATCAAATGGTATTTACCTTTTTTCATCTCAGTGGAGTCGATGAATCCTTGACCAGGGAGTTGTTGGCCAGGCAAACTGCCGCAATTGCCTATGAGACCTTGGAGGACGAACAAGGGGGGCTTCCTATATTGGCGCCGATGAGTGCGGTAGCCGGTAACATGGCTACCTTAATGGGAAGCTATTATCTGGCCTCCTTCAATAAGGGGCGGGGCGTGCAGTTGGCGTCGGTATTGGGGCATGGTTCCGGTCAAGTGCTGGTGATTGGCGACGGCGTGGTGGGCAGGCATGCGGCCAAGGTTGCGGCGGCAATGGGGGCGACTGTTTATGTCGCTGGGTTAAATGAGCAGAAGTTCAAGGCGATGCGCCAGGAAATGGTTGGCGAACTCCGTTTTCTGCAATCTACTCCGGATAATATACGCGAATATGCGCGCGAGGTTGATGTGGTGATTGGCGCGGTGCTGGTCAGGGGGGCTAAGGCGCCGAAGGTGTTAACCGAAGACATGGTTAAAACGATGCAGCCGGGGGCGGTTGTGGTGGATGTCAGTATCGACCAGGGAGGATGCGTAGAAACATCGAGGCCGACGACGCATTCCGATCCGGTATTCGTCGTTCATGATGTCGTGCATTATTGTGTGACCAATATGCCGGGCGCTTATCCGCGCACTTCTACAATCGCCTTGGCGCGTGCAACTATCGAATATGTGGAAAAAATAGCGGGTAAAGCTTTTCATGAATTGCTGGCGGACAAACATTTCGCCAGAGCAATCAATACCTATCGAGGAAACATCACTCACGAGAAAGTTGCTCGCGACTTAGGGATGCAGGATCGCTATAAGGCGCTTTTTTAATAATGAATGGCAATTAGGTTTGAGGATATAAAGACAGGGGCTTGATCTGCGCCTGTCTTTATGGCGATGATTTATAGCTCGTCCAGGCCGCTGATCCCTTCAATCGACCAGTTGTCGGGGTTGGTGACACCGGATTTATCATCCTTCATATTATATTTGATGCGGCATACGTAGCGACGGGTGAAAGATTGACCGTCGGCAGGGATTAAATCGATGTCGGCATTGATCACGTATTGAAAATTACCAAGTGACCAAGCGTTGATCGGTTGGCCGGAAAACGAAGCCGTGAAGTCGGAGTCTAGGTCGTTTGCAATGTATATATTGCACTGATCGAAAGCATAGCCGGTCATGTCGGTGCTGATGGCGTTGAGCTGGGGCTCGTCGCCGCTATCTTCGAGAAACAAGTCTGATGCGACGATGTCGTACACGAGGGGCATGATTACCTTGGCCTGTAAGGCGATCAAACCAATTAAGCATACGACAAATAAAATAACTTTATATCGAAAGGTCATGGGCAAAAGGGTGATTGGAAAGAAAGTAATTGTTATAAGGAGCTAAATCGGGAGATATGACCTCGAAAGGTTTTTGAAAATTCTCAAAGCCGAAAGAGGCTGGACATATCCATCCCTACAGTAAGCTGTGTAATTCTAGCAAAAAACATTATCGAATCAAAAGGAAATCAAGAGTTTATAGACTATATGGGCTTTGATTGGTAAAAAATAAGGAGGATTGTCTTGACATAGGTTTCCGAACTGGTAGACTCTCACACACCATTATGGATGAAGTGGCATCGTTTAAAATGTATTTAAGCGATGAGAAAGGGATTTAAATTAGAACTCCCGGCCTGGCCGGGGATTATATAATCTTTTAGGAGGTAGAAATGGCTGCTACAACTGAGTCAGTTAAGGCTGATGCTGCGGAAGCACCGCTTTTAAATAAAAGAAACCTGACATTCGGTGTTTTGTTATACCTGGTGTTCTATTCGTTCATTCGTTGGTACGAAGGTGTATACGGTTGGTCCGCTGGTTTGGACTCATTCGCACCTGAGTTCGAAACTTACTGGATGAATATGTTGTACATCGAGTTGGTGCTCGAAGTTGTTATTTCAGCTGCTCTGTGGGGCTATATCTGGAAAACACGTGATCGTAAAGTTATGTCAATCACTCCTCGTGAAGAGTTGAGAAGACATTTCACTCACTGGATCTGGCTGGTATGCTACGGTTGGGCTATCTACTGGGGCGCTAGCTACTTCACTGAGCAAGACGGTACTTGGCACCAAACAATCGTTCGTGATACTGACTTCACTCCAAGTCACATCATCGAATTCTATCTGTCATACCCAATCTACATCATCACTGGTGTAGCTGCGTTCTTGTATGCTAAAACCAGACTGCCTACTTACCATGAAGGTCTGCACCTGATGTACATGGTAGCGGTAATTGGTCCTTTCATGATTCTGCCAAACGTTGGTTTGAATGAGTGGGGTCACACTTTCTGGTTTATGGAAGAGCTGTTCGTTGCTCCATTGCACTACGGTTTCGTATTCTTTGGATGGGCTGCTCTGGCTATTATGGGTGTGGTTAACACTGAAGTAATGGCAATCACAAAATTACTGAAAAAAGATCTGGCTTAATAGCTTAGACTTTTAAAGTAATAATACTATCTCCGGTCGCTCCGCCCCTTGGTGGGCGGAGCGAATCAGGATAGTAAAATAAAAAATATAATTTTAATTTTTAGGAGGTAAGCTAATGAGCGCATCTCAATCAGCTGTACGTTCTCGTGCGGAAGCCGTTCAGGTTTCCCGTACGTTCGACTGGATGATTCTTTTTACATTGTTTACTGCCGTTCTGGGTGGTTATCACATTCACTACATGTTGACCGGTGGTGACTGGGATTTCTGGAGCGACTGGAAAGATAGACGTCTTTGGGTAACCGTTGCGCCTATCGTGTCCATTACTTTCCCTGCTGCTGTTCAAGCATGTCTGTGGTGGAGATATCGTCTGCCAATCGGCGCTACTATTTCTGTATTGGCGCTGTTGTTGGGTGAGTGGATCAACCGTTACATGAATTTCTGGGGTTGGACTTACTTCCCAGTTAACTTCGTATTCCCATCAAACTTGGTTCCAGGCGCGATCGTGCTGGACGTAGTTCTGATGTTGGGTGGTTCCATGACTCTGACTGCTGTTGTTGGTGGTATGGCTTATGGTTTGTTGTTCTACCCAGGCAACTGGCCGATCATCGCTCCTCTGCACGTACCTGTTGAGTACAACGGCATGATGATGACTCTGGCTGACTTGCAAGGTTATCACTACGTACGTACTGGTACTCCTGAGTACATCCGGATGGTAGAAAAAGGTACATTGAGAACTTTCGGTAAAGACGTTGCTCCAGTATCAGCGTTCTTCTCCGCTTTCGTATCAATCATCATTTACTTCTTGTGGCACTTCTTCGGTCGTTGGTTTGCTAAAACTGACTTCATCGCTGATGACGCTTCTTAAGAAGAAATCATAACAATAAACGAAGGCTGGCGAGTTAAATCGTCAGAAAGTCTTAAATTTACAGATTCTCTAGAAATAGAGGAGGGTATATGAAAATAATAAAAGACAAGGTTGCTAAACTATCCTTTGTCGCACTGCTGGTAACAATGACAGCAGCGATCTTTTACACACCTGCAGCATCCGCTCACGGTGAAAAGTCACAGGCTGCGTTCATGCGTATGCGTACTATTCACTGGTTTGATCTGAACTGGTCAAAAGACGAAGTTGCAATCAACGATACTATGACAATTTCCGGTAAGTTCCACGTTTTCGCTGGATGGCCTGAAACTGTTGATAAGCCAGAAGTATCATTCCTGAACATCGGTATCCCAGGTCCTGTTTTCATTCGTGCAGGTTCTTGGATCGGTGGTCAATTGGTTCCTCGTTCTGTTAGCTTGGAACTGGGTGAAACTTATGAGTTCAAAGTATTGTTGAAAGCACGTCGCCCAGGTGACTGGCACGTTCACACTATGATGAACGTTGAAGGCGGTGGTCCGATCATTGGTCCTGGTAAATGGGTAACCATTACTGGTTCAATGGGTGAGTTCGTTAACCCGATCACAACATTGACTGGCGACACCATTGATCTGGAAACTTATGCTCTGGACAGCATCTACTTCTGGAGCTTCTTCTGGTATGCAATCGGTCTGGCTTGGTTGTTGTTCTGGGTCAAACGTCCATTGTTCGTGCCTCGCCACATCGCTGTTAGCAGCGGTAAAGCAGATACTCTGATCTCTGCTGGCGACAAAAAAGTTGGTGTTGCTTTCGCTATCGGTACTTTGGTAATCGTGGCAGCTGCAATGGGTTCTACTAACGAAAAATACCCTGTAACTACTCCATTGCAAGCTGGTTTGTTGCGTGGCATTAAACCAATTCAAATGCCAGAATCAACTGTTACTGTAAAAGTTGAAGACGCTTCTTACCGTGTGCCAGGTCGTGCGATGCAAATGACTCTGACTATCACTAACAACGGTGATTCAGCAGTTCGTTTGGGCGAGTTCAACACGGCTTCAGTTCGCTTCTTGGATGCTGACGTATTGGAAGATGAAACGGGTTATCCTGATGACCTGTTGGCTGAAGAAGGTCTGACTGTTTCTGATAACAGCCCATTGGCTCCAGGCGAAACTAGAACTGTTAACGTTACAGCTTCTGACGCAGCATGGGAAGTTTACCGTTTGGCTGACTTGATCTACGATCCAGACAGCCGTTTTGCTGGTCTGCTGTTCTTCTTCGACGAAGACGGCGGCCGTCAAATGGTTATGGTTGACGCTCCATTGATCCCAACTTTCATCTAATGATAACTTTCTGAAAACGTAAGTTTTTAGAAATGGGAATAAGACCCTCGTCACCGAAAGGTGGCGGGGGTTTTTTAATGTCAAAAATAAAGCACTGAAAGCTGATAAAAGCCAAAAATGAGTTGTAATGTAAGAGGTATCACGATTCTAAAAAGCTATTTTGGTATTAGCTAAGCTAAGTTTTCAGTTATAATTGTTCATTTTTACTGCAACTTAATTCAAGAAACGTGTCCGGCAATAATAATGATTTAACGACATTCCAAGGTTTGATTCACGCCTTGCAGGAATATTGGTCTGCCAACGGCTGTGTACTGCTGCAGCCATTGGACCAGGAAGTTGGCGCAGGCACTTTTCATCCGGCAACATTTTTGCGTGCCATAGGGCCTGAGCCTTGGAATACCGCTTATGTGCAACCTTCAAGAAGGCCAACCGACGGACGCTTTGGCGAAAATCCAATGCGCTTGCAACATTACTATCAATATCAGGTTATCCTAAAGCCTTCGCCAAGCAATATTCAGGAATTGTATCTGGGCTCCTTACGTCATCTCGGATTGGATTTGTTGGAACACGATGTACGCTTTGTCGAGGATAACTGGGAGTCACCAACTTTAGGCGCCTGGGGATTGGGTTGGGAAGTATGGTTGAATGGCATGGAAGTATCACAGTTTACCTATTTCCAACAGGTTGGCGGCTTGGAATGTAAACCGGTAACCGGCGAGTTAACCTATGGTTTGGAACGTATCGCCATGTACATACAAGGTGTTGAGAGTGTGTTTGACTTGGTCTGGACCCGGGGGCCGCAGGGTGTCGTAACCTACGGCGATGTGTTTCATCAAAATGAAGTGGAAATGTCGGCCTTTAATTTTGACGAAGCCAACGTTGATTTTCTGTTTCATAGCTTTGATACCTATGAAAAAGAGTGTCAAAAGCTGATTGACAAGGATTTGCCATTGCCGGCGTATGAAATGGTTTTGAAAGCATCGCATGCATTTAATTTGTTGGATGCCAGGCATGCAATTTCCGTAACCGAAAGGCAACGTTATATTCTTCGCGTCAGAAATATGTCCAAATCGGTGGCCGAGGCTTATTACAAAAGGCGGGAAGCATTGGGATTCCCCATTCTTGACAAGCAAGGAGCTCAATAATGGCAGCAACAAAAGATCTATTGTTCGAAATCGGTTGTGAAGAATTGCCACCTAAGACATTGTTAAGACTCAGCCAGAGTCTCGGTGATAATCTAGCGAAAGGATTGCACGATGCCGAATTGACTCATGATTCGGTACGAATTTATGCGACCCCAAGAAGGCTGGCGGTTATCGTTGGCAATTTGGTTTCCTCGCAACCTGATAAAACCGTGGAAAAAAGAGGCCCTGCCATCAAGGCCGCCTTTGCTGATGATGGAACGCCAAGCAAAGCCGCCCAGGGCTTCGCCGCAAGTTGCGGCACAACTGTAGAACAGTTAGGTAGATTGAAAACAGGAAAAGGCGAATGGCTCGCCTACACTGAAAACGTTGCCGGAAAGCCAACCGATCTGTTGCTGCCGGAATTGATCAACAAGAGTATCCAGCAGTTACCGATCGCAAAAAGAATGCGTTGGGGCAGAGGCGAAACCGAATTTGCCCGTCCCGTGCATTGGATCTTATTATTATTTGGGGGTGAAGTAATCGACTGCGAGATACTGGGTTTGAAAGCGGATCGTAAAACGTATGGTCACCGTTTTCATGCGCCGCAGGCATTTAACATCGACAAGCCCCTAAATTATGTCGATACCTTATATGAACAGGGCAAGGTCATCGCAGATTTTGAACGGCGCAAGAGCATGATCCGCGAATCGGCAAAAATAGTAGCGGCTGAAGTGAACGGAATTGCGCATATCGATGAGGACCTGCTTGAAGAAATTGCTGCAATCAATGAATGGCCCGTGCCCGTCATCGGTAATTTCGA
Organism: Methylomarinum vadi; assembly: GCF_000733935.1. Classification (NCBI taxonomy): domain Bacteria; kingdom Pseudomonadati; phylum Pseudomonadota; class Gammaproteobacteria; order Methylococcales; family Methylococcaceae; genus Methylomarinum; species Methylomarinum vadi. The sequence continues at coordinate 2,096,391 of NZ_JPON01000001.1, read as the reverse complement.
TTCGCGTTTTCTAGAATTGCCGGTCGAAGTGCTGATTACGACAATGCAGTCGAACCAGAAATATTTTCCGGTGAAAAATTCGGCAGGCGGCCTGTTGCCCCATTTCATAACGTTCAGTAACATCGAAAGTAGCCGTCCGGAATCGATTCAATATGGCAATGAGCGAGTCATATTGCCACGTTTGGCCGACGCCGAGTTTTTCTGGAATCAGGATAGAAAACAGAAACTGGAAAACCGGGTGGAAAAACTAGACGCAATTGTTTTTCAGAGAAAACTCGGAACGTTGGGCGACAAGACTCGTCGTGTCGGTTTTCTTGCCGATCATATAGCCGGACAGATGCACGTCGAAGGCAACTTGGCCAAGCGGGCGGCGCTATTGGCAAAAACAGATTTGCTGACCGAAATGGTCGGGGAGTTCGCAAATCTGCAGGGCATTATGGGGCGTTATTACGCCTTGGCCGACGGTGAGCCGAATGAGGTTGCCAGTGCATTGGAAGAACAATATTTTCCCAAGCAGGCCGGAGGCCCTACGCCTTCTACAATGACCGGACAGATCCTATCGATTGCGGAAAAAATCGATACCTTATGCGGTATCTTTAGCGCAGGCCTGATTCCCACCGGAGATAAAGATCCCTATGCCTTGCGGCGGGCTACATTAGGCATTCTTCGAATCATTATCGAAAACCAGCTCAATCTCGATGTTATTGACTTAATAGACGTCGCATTGGCGCAATTTAATCATGAATTCGATAAAGCGAAAATTAAGTTATTGCTGACCGATTTCATTTTCGAAAGATTGAAAGGCTACAGTCTCGATAAGGGTTTTCGAGTGGATGAATTCGAAGCGGTAATCAGTGTCAAGCCGACACAACCTTTGGATTTTATGCAGCGTTTACAAGCGGTTAAAGAGTTCAGGCAATTGCCGGAAGCGGCAAGTCTAGCCGCCGCTAACAAACGAATTATTAATATATTGAAAAAGACCGAGGGAAAAATTCCCGAGCAAGTGGGCACGTTGGTCGAAGCCGAAGAAATCGCATTATTGCAAGCGGCTAATGCCTCGATAAACGATATTACGCCGCTATTGAACAATAAAGATTATCAAGCGGCCTTAGCGCGATTGGCTCGGCTGCGTGATTCCGTCGATGATTTCTTCGACCATGTGATGGTCAATACGGAAGATCAGACCTTACGTAACAGCCGGTTAGCCTTATTGACCATGTTATCTCATCAATTTCTGGAAATTGCCGATATCTCGAAATTACAATCATGACATCGCGTTACGTATTACTGGACCGTGACGGTGTCATCAATTATGACTCTGATGAGTTTATCAAGTCGCCCGAGGAGTGGATTCCGATTTCAGGAAGTTTGGAGGCGATCGCCTTGTTGAATGACAACGGTTATAAAGTCGTTGTCATCAGCAATCAGTCCGGAGTGGCGCGAGGATTGTTCGATTTGGCGACTCTGGAGCAAATCCATGAAAAGATGCGGCAAAAAGTCGCCGAAAGGCAGGGTGAAATCGAAGCCGTGTATTTTTGCCCGCATGGTCCCGACGATAATTGCCGGTGTCGTAAACCGAAAGCCGGCCTGTTGGAACAATTTGCTGCGGAATACCGGGTTGACTTGATCAATCTGCCATTTGTCGGGGATTCATGGCGAGATATCGAAGCCGCCAGGGTGGTGGGGGCAAGACCAATGTTGGTTAAAACGGGCAAAGGTCAGCGGACCCTTGCCGCGCATCCAGATATTAACATTCCTGTTTTTGAGAGCTTATATGACGCAGCAAAATTTATCGTCACAGAAAAATAGTTTGAGAGTTTATTTAGGGTCGAGCATATTATTCATTTACATCGTTATTTCGACATTGATATTCGGCCCAATCATTGTGCTGTGCATCTTTTTGCCGTTTGAGGCGCGTTATGCTTTAGCCCAATTATGGATTAAAGCTTTGTTTTGGATGTTGAAAATGACTTGTGGTTTGACTTATCAGGTGCAAGGATTGAACAATGTGCCGAAAGATCAAGCATGCATCATTTTAAGCAAGCATCAGTCGGCCTGGGAGACAGTCGCGTTACGCCTGTTTTTACCCCCGCAAACCGCGTTGTTGAAAAAGTCATTGTTGTGGATACCGGTGGGAGGTTGGGCATTAGCGACATTGAAACCCATTGCAATCGATCGCGAAAATCAACGTGAAGCCTTGAAGTCGCTGATTGATCAAGGAATTGCTCGTTTGCAAGAAGGCTTGTTCGTGCTTATTTTCCCCGAAGGAACAAGGGCCGCTCCGGGAGAAAACAAGAAATTCAATGCCGGTGGCGCCATGTTAGCGCAGAAGTCCGGTTATCCCGTTATTCCGTTGGCGCATAATGCCGGAGAGTTCTGGCCGCGTAACAGTTTTTTGAAATATCCCGGCACTATCCAGGTTAAGATAGGTCCCGTCATTCACACCGAAGGCAGGAAAGCCAAGGACATCAATGCCGAGGCCGAAGCCTGGATTGCTCAGGCCATGGCCGAAATCAGTCAAACTCATTAAAGAATACAAATATTACTTATGAAAAAATTACTGCTATTGAGCTTGTCGGTTCTATTATTGGCCGGCTGTGCCGATAAAAAACAATATGAACAGGCCGTGTTGGAGCAAATGCAGGCCGAAAAAGACATCAAAGATTATAAGATCGAGCCACAGCATATGACCGATTGCGTCGTCGATTTGACATCGAAAAATATGCCGGGCCTGTTTGCCTTCGACCCGGATCGTCTGCAGGCATACCGTAACTATACAAAAATGCTAACCCTGAACAAATCGGAAGACCCAAAGAAGACTTTGGAGGAATTGCGTACTGATTTTGGCTCGCCACAAGCGCTCGCCGATGCGCATAGAAATTATGCGGAAAGTATGATGAATTGTATGGCCGCAATCGTCATGGAAACGGAAGAAGAGGCGAAAAAAGAGCAGTAAAAACAAGCGGGCAGCATGGGGCGTTGTATCGTTAAATCGATTGCCACTTCAATTAAAAAAGGCGTCATTCATTGCGCAAATGACGCCTTTTTTATTGTCCAAAATAATTCCGGCTGAGGAAAGGTGACCATAAAACCGCTTAGGCCATGTCGGGTCAGGTAAAAAATAATGCGTAATAGCGCACAATCTGTTAAAAGTAGACTCATCCCGTAACCAAATTTCTGCAGAGATGAATATAAAGCAACAAAAATCAAATGGCTATTTGATATTGGAAATTTGCGAGGAGCGCATCGATGCTCATAACTCGGCTGAATTAAAGGAAAGTGTGTTGAAGGTAATCGAACAGGGCGAGATAAATATTGTCGTAAAGTTAGGGCAAGTGCGTTTCATCGATAGTTCCGGGTTGGGCGCTTTATTATCGGGTTTCAAAAATGCGGCCGCCAAGTCAGGTAAATTGGTGTTAACCAATATTCAGAGTCAGGTTCTTTCAATGTTCGAGCTAACCCGGTTGAATCGAGTGTTCGAAATTTATGCGGATGCCGGCGATGTTTTGAACGCTAGCTAATCGCGCAAGAGGGGGCATGTATGTCCGACGAAGAGCTTCAGATCGATGTGGTGATACCCACGCAAACGCGGTATCTGGATCTGATCGGTAATATTGCCGAACATATCGGTAAGGAATTGCAACAATATTCAGGCGACCGGGAAGCATTCGCTTATCATCTGAATTTGGTATTGACCGAAGCCACATCCAATGCCATCCGCCATTCCAGTCATAACGATCCCAGCGAAACAGTCCGCATAACTATTCAGCTCATCGGCGATGAGCTGAATATCAAAGTTTATGATCATGGTCAGGGTTTCGATTTGGAACAAATACCTTTGCCGGATCTCGATCACCCTAAAGAGGGGGGAATGGGTATTTTTTTCATTCGCTCGCTGATGGATTCGGTAACCTATACCAAGCGAGAGGATTGTAATGTGTTGGAAATCAAGAAACTCTTAAAACCTAATCCGGGGGGCTCTTGAAAGTCTATCTCGAAGCCGGTCGCACCAAGACGGATAAGAGCCGTCAGCATTTGAAGCTCGAACAGGTGCAATACCTGCTTGATCGACATGAAAATATCGAGCAGCGGCGTTTTCTGAAAACGTTGGCGGACGTGCTCATCTTCCCTGAAAGTTATTTAGCGACCTTGCCCTCGGCGTTATTAGACTCGCTGATCGTTCGTTGTTATCAATTTTTAGAAAACCGCACGCAGGAGATTGGCTTGCAGGCCGTTCCCTTACAAAACGGTGGGCAATATTTATTGATGATCAGTGCTCCGAACGAGCCTTATCTGGTCGAAACCCTGATAATTTTGCAAAAAAAATACAGCGGCTTGTTCAGTTTGATTGCGCATCCGATTTTAACGATCAAGCGCAGGGAGCAAGGGATCATTTATCTGGATGCCGGAGCCGAAGAGGACAGCAGCGAATTATTGATATTGCTTCGCCTGGAAAATATCGACCAGGCGATTCTGGAAACGATACAACAACAATGTTTGGTTTTACTGCGGCAAAATCATCGAGTCTTCCAATCCTGTGTCGCCTTTAACGACAAGCAGGAATATCTGAAAAGCTTGCGTGGATTGCAACTCTATTGGTCGTTGCTGGCCTGGTTACAGCAAGAAGCGTTCATTCCGATTAGTTACCGAGCGATCACCACCTCTCCCGATTCACAGGCGGATTACGCTAACAGCAAACAGTTAGGCGCCGATCTAGCCTTCTGTCTGGAAATTCTGGAAGCGAACGCGGGTCAACAGTTGCAGAGTGAAATTAATCGGCTGATGTCTAGGGAAACCGAGGTTGTCGTCCACCGATTGACATTAGACAGCCCTTTGATCAGCAATGAGCCTTTGATTTATATCGGTTTCCGCGAACAGCAAGGCGATATCGCCACCGAGCATGCATTTATCGGGTTGTTCAGGCGTATCGAGATAAATTGCTCCTCTTGCCACGTTCTGGAATTGCAGCGAAAAACCGCGGAGACGTTGAAAAAAATAAAAATAGTTCGCGGCAGTCATGATTATGTCAAGCTGCAGGAGCTATTTAGCCTGATTCCCAAACTGGAATTTTTTTTCCTCGGTGAGACACAACTCGAATTGTTGGCACAATCGCTATGCCGCTATTTAAGCAGGCCTTATTCGCTGAAAGTATTGTTTCTGGCCAGCCCGAGTCCATTTTGCCTTTCCTTTTTGGTAATCATTCCTCAGACATTTTTAAAAACCACCAGTCAGACGCAATTGGCCGGGACTCTTAGCGCCGAATTGCAATGCCGAACCGACGTCGTTCGCTTGATCAATTTCGGTGAAAGCTATTCGGCATTATATCTTTCATTGCTTCCTCAGCAGGAGCAAGTCCATATCGATATTGCGGCATTGGAAAAACTGGTAAACCGACAATGCCGTCCCTGGACCGTGCGGTTAAGATTGTTGCTGGAGCGGGCCTTGGGTAAAGGCAAAGGTAGTGAGTTGTGGCGCAAGTATCGTGACAGTTTTAACGCGGATTATAGAAACATGTTGCCGCCCCGTTATGCGCTGAAAGACATGCTCCAGTTGGAAAAACTGACCGGCACCTCGCAACAGGGTGTGAATTTACTGTTTCCCTGCCAGCGGCAGGAAAATTGTCGTTTGCATTTCTACAGCGGTCGAGAGCAATTCCTCGATGAATTCATTCCGATACTGGAAAACCTGAATTTAAGATTGGTCGATCAGGTGCAGTTTAGCGTGAACACCGGCCAGACCACTTGCTATATCAAGAGCTTTGCCGTGATACCGGCCAATACTGGCTGTCAGCCGTTACACAAAATCAAACAGCCGTTACTCGGAATGATCGAGGCCATACAGCAACAGCGCGTGGAAAATGACGGATTGAACAGGTTGCTTTTACTGGTCGGGATGGAGTGGCAGGAAATCGATTTATTGAGGACTTACCGCAATTATTGCCTGCAACTGGGATTCCATGTCACGGTTTCCTCTTTTCACCGCGCCTTGATCAATAATCCCCGCTTGGCTAAGTTGCTGTTCGATTATTTCGAAGTGCGCTTCAGGCCGAGCGAAGAGTGGGAAGATGCGCTACAACGCGAAGAACAGGCTTTGTTTCCGATACGCTTGCGCCTGCTGGAAGACATGGAAACGGTGACCGATCTGAACGACGATCGCATCTTGCGGACATTGTTCAATTTGATCGACTCGACCGTGCGGAGTAATTTTCATGTCCGTCGAGGCCTGGAAGATTATCTAATCGCCCTCAAGATCAACAGTCTCGGAGTGATCGATATGCCGGCGCCCAGACCCAGTTTTGAGGTTTATGTTCACGCACCCGATATGGAAGGCATTCATTTGCGCGGCGGGAAGATCGCTCGCGGCGGTATACGCTGGTCCGACCGGCCCGATGACTTCAGGACGGAGATTTTAGGGCTGATGCAAACGCAAATGAGCAAGAACGCCTTGATCGTGCCGACTGGCGCCAAGGGCGGTTTTGTCGTCAAGCGCCTGCGGCGCGATGAAAGCTTCAGGCAGGCCGGTAAAAGGGCCTATCTGCAACTGATGCGGGCCTTACTGGATTTGACCGATAATTATGTTGGGGAAAAGGTTAAAACCTTATCCGGTATCGTCCGTTACGATGATGACGATCCTTATCTGGTCGTCGCCGCCGACAAGGGTACGGCCCAATTTCCCGATGTGGCCAATGCCGTTTCCGAAGAATATCGATTCTGGATGGGAGACGCTTTTGCCAGCGGCGGCTCCAAAGGTTATAGCCATAAGGCCTTGGGAATCACTGCGCGCGGCGCCTGGGAAAGCGTCAAGCGGCATTTTCGCGAGTTGGGCAAGGACATCCAACATGAAGCATTCACAGTCGTTGGCATCGGCAGCATGGACGGCGACGTGTTCGGCAACGGCATGTTGTTATCGCGCTGTATTAAATTGCGCGCGGCCATCAGCGGCCAGCATATATTCCTCGATCCTTCCCCCGATCCCGAACGGTCCTATCAGGAACGTCGGCGCTTGTTCGACCTGCCTGGCTCCAGTTGGAACGATTACAGCCGAGAATTGCTCAGCGAGGGCGGCGGTATCTATAGCCGGGACAGCAAGGATATCCCATTATCCGAGCCGGTCAGGCAGTGGTTGGGTCTACGTTACAAGACCTTGGACGGCGAATCGCTGATCCGTTATTTGTTGATCGCGCCGGTGGAGCTGTTGTGGCTGGGCGGCATCGGCACCTATGTCAAAGCCGGCAGCGAAAAGCACGAGGAAGTAGGCGACCGTCAGAATGACACTGTCAGAGTGGATGCGTCCAGTTTACAGGCTAAAGTGGTCGGCGAGGGTGCCAATCTGGGATTTACCCGCTTGGCGCGTATTGAATTCGCCTTGGCGGGCGGTCGTATCAATACCGATGCCATTGACAACTCGGCGGGCGTGGATACCTCGGATCACGAAGTCAATCTGAAGATCCTGCTAAGGGAACTGCATAAGAAACAGCAAATAGACGATTATCAAACCTTGTTCGACCAGTTGTCCGAGGAGGTTTGTCGAACGGTGCTTGCCGATAATTATGCCCAGACCTTGTGCTTGTCGCTGGAACAACTGCGTTGCGCCGAGGATGTCGAACCGTATCTGGAACTGGCCGAGAAACTGCAATCCGCGGGTTTTCTCGATTTCGCCGTCGAGGCGTTTCCTGTCGCCAAGGCGGTCAGGGCGCGCGAAAACGTCAAGCTGACTCGTCCCGAGCTGGCCGTGTTGATGGCCTCGGCTAAACGCTGGTTGACGCAACAGTTGCTGGATCGCCCAGAATTCGTCACGGCGACCTGCTGCGACCATTATTTATTGGCCTATTTCCCCCGACCGCTGGTTGAGCGTTTTGCTCAACATATCCCATCGCATCCGTTAGCTTCGGCGATTAAGGCCACTTGCATCAGTAATCTCGTCATCAATCAGGCAGGATGTTTGTTTTTGGCCAGGGCGATCGATAATCAGGCCAGTGACCTGGGCGTTTTGATGAGTAGTTACTTGGCTTTTGATCGCATCCTCGCCGGCGAGGATTTCAGAAAGTCGGTATTTGCTTTGGACAATCGAATCGAAGCCGCCTTGCAATATGGTGCGTTACTTAAAATGGAAAATCGTCTGACGGAGTTCAGTATCTGGAGCATGCTGAACGATGCTCCGTTGAAACCAACTCCCGGCTTGATTGGCGATTATCTCTCTTACCTGGAGAAGTTCGTGCAACATGCGATGGAAAACGGACGGAGTCCGACGGCCGAAACAACGGCATTTGGCGACAAACTTCCGGAGTCGTTGAGCCAATATTTGCATCGGCTGGCGCTGATCGAGGATTTTCCGGCCAGTGTCCGGTTGTCGATCGAGACCGGTAGCGCTATCGAAACTATCGCCGATCTGTACGTCGATACCGCGGAATGTTTGTTCTTGCAAACTGTTCGTAAACAGCTTAACGACATTACCCTGCAAAACGCCTGGGAACGCAAGCTTTATGGCGATCTGGAACAAGGCGTGAAAAAACTGCAGGGAGGCCTGGTCAAGAAAATTGTGCAATCCGGTGCCGGCGGTGTGCAGGCATATTTTTTCCAAGGCGAAAGACAAACTCGTCTCAACCGTTATCAACGCGGTTATCACGAAATTGCCGGGGCCCTGCAGCACACCTTGACGCCTTATCTGGTTTGGTATAAAGAACTCGAACGTTTGTTGGAAGCGATATGATGAAAGGGAAGCAAGATGGAGTTGGCCAACATTAAAGTTAACTTGCTGCTGCTGACGGTGCCGGATGCGGAATCCGCATCGACCGATGCGTTTTTGATTCGGCAAGTCAGCAATAGCCTCTGTGATTTACTGGGTTACCAGGCGCAAGAATTGATTTCTAAGCCGCTAGCTATGTTGTTGGCGGACGGCGATCAACACGAAAATTGGAAGAAAGCCTGGCGGCAGGATCATCGTTTTGTTCCATCGATCGTTTTTCGCCATAAAAATGGGCGGCGGATAAACATGGCGATCAATCTTGCCGATCTGTCTCCGGGCGACGAAGTTGCCTTAATCATCGAGCCGGATCAGGACGAGTCGGATGAAGCCGAGCATACCAGGATCATGTTGCGTGCGGTCGAACAGAGCGCCAGCGCGGTAATGATCACCGATGCCGACAGCCGGATCGAATACGTCAATCCGAAATATTGCGAATTGACCGGCTATAGCCGCGAGGAATTGATCGGTAACACGCCGAAGTTATTGCATACCTGCGAGCAGCCATCTCTCGATTACCGGGAGATGTGGGAGACATTGCTGAGCAGCGGACAATGGCGCGGCGAGATCAAGGACCGAAAGAAGACCGGCGAATTGTTTTGGATCTACGAAACCATCAGCGTCATCAAAAACAAGCAGGGGGACATCAGCCATTTTTTGGCCATCGCCGAAGACATCAGTTCGCGCAAGAAGTTCGAGACGGCCTTGGTCGACAGCGAACAGCGTTTCCGTCAAATGGCGCAAATGACCGGCGAATGGCTGTGGGAACAGGATCCCGACGGTTATTACATCTACAGTAGTATCGCGGTCCGCGATATCCTCGGTTTTCAACCGGACGAAATCATCGGCAAGCACTATACCGAGTTGTTGACAGCACAGGACAAGGCGGATCTGCAGCCCAACACCGGCATCAAGCAGCCTTTTTATGCGCTAATGAACCATTATCGGCACCGCGACGGCCACATGATTTATACCGAATCTACCGGTTTGCCAATCAAGGACGAAGAGGGCAAACTAATCAAGTGGCGCGGCGTCGACCGCGACATCACCGCGCGCAAACATTTCCAGGATGCTTTGATCGACAGCGAAAAACGCAAGCGGCTGATCCTGGAAACCGCGTTGAACGCCATCGTAACGATGGACTCCTACGGCATCGTCACCGACTGGAACCAGCAGGCGGAAAAAATGTTCGGTTGGTCGCGTAACGAAGCGATCGGCCAGCGCATGGCCGATTTAATCGTTCCAGAACGTTTCCGCAACGAACACTATCAAGGTTTGCAGGAGTTTCTGCGTAGTGGCCAGGGTAAAATACTCAACCGGCTGATCGAGCACACCGCGATGCGTCGTGACGGCACTGAGTTTCCGGTCGAATTCAGCGTGGCGCCGTTGAAGCTGGGCAATGCCTATGAATTCAGCGGTTTCATCCATGACATCACCGTCCGCAAGGAAACCGAAAAGAAAATTCGTCAGGCCGAAGTGTCGCTGGCCATCGCTCGCAATGAAATGAAGATTGCCCAGCAGATCCAGGCGTCCTTGCTGCCTGCCGCGCCGATCAAAACCGCAGACTTTGAAATTCTCGGTTATTGCCTGCCCGCCGCCCAGGTCGGTGGCGATTATTTCGATTACTTCTTCCGCGGCCAGGATTGTCTGGACATGACCATCGTCGACGTTTCCGGGCATTCCATCGGCCCCGGTTTGTTCATGGTCGAAACCCGCAGTGCCCTGCGTGCCCAGGCCAATTGGCAGAATTCGCCGGCCAAGGCGCTGGCCGCGCTAAACGATTTTCTGTTCGACGACCTGAACAACGCCGACTATTTCATCACTATGACCTATCTGCAATACAATCCGAAAACCGGGGGGTTGAGCTACGCCAACGCCGGCCACCCCCCGGCGCTGTTAAGCCGTAAGCAGAACGGCCAATGCCGGCAACTGGATGCCGAGGGCTTGGTGCTGGGAGTGCTGAAACAAGTCAGCTTCGAGGAAAAAACGCTGGCAATGGAGTCCGGGGATACGGTGCTGCTCTATACCGACGGATTGATCGAGGCGGAAAATCCCAACGGGGAGTTCTTCGGGGTCGAACGGGTATGCCGGCTATTGAACGATGCGTCGGAACAATCGCCTAAACAAATCATCGAAACGGTCCTGGCAGAACTGAAAAAATTCTGCGCCAAGGAGGTGTTCGCCGACGATATCACGTTGTTGGTGTTTAAGCGCTATTGAACCGCCCGGGAAAAAATCACCAGGGTACAAATTAGGTGATAGTTGGAAGTAAAACTCGCTGGCCGAGAGGTTTCATCCCTTGCATGCTATGATTCCACCAGCGATGCTATAAGCTAAGCAGAATCTTGCCTCGTTAATATCCCAGGGGCCGACCTACTTCTTGAATTATCAAAACCGGAAGTTTTTCTAATGAACAGGATCATTTACGTCTTAATCGTGTCATCCGCCCTTCTTGCCGGCTGCGTCAACCGGCAAATACAGGAAGGCGTGGCCGATCGCGGGCCGCAGGTTGCGGTGGCGCCGTTGTCCGCCGCCGAGCGAATGACGATCGCGATCGCCCGTTTCACCAACGAGTCCGTCTATGGCAGCGGTTTGTTCACCGATGCCTCGGGAGACCGTCTGGGTAAACAGGCGGCGGATTTGTTGGCTCGCCACTTGGTTGCCACGCAACGGTTCAACATCGTGGAACGCCAGGACATCGGCAAGTTGAAGCAGGAAGCGGAATTGATGGGCTTGACGGAACAACAATTCAAACAGAATTTGCAGGGTGTGGATGCATTGATCATGGGGTCGGTAGCGGAATTGGGCCGCGACACCACCGGCGGTGTTTGGTTGTTGGGAAAGCAGAAAACGCAGCGGGCCAGGGCCCGGGTCGTCATCCGCATGGTCGATCCTAAAACCGGCCGGGTGTTCTACAGCCAGGAAGGGGCGGGCGAGGCAAGTCTTTCGGCCTCAAGCACATTAGGTTTCGGCGGTACTGCGGGCTTCGACTCGACATTGGAAGGCAAGGCCATCGATGCGGCGATCGTCAACATGATTAATAATATTGTCAGTACGCTGGACGCTCGGCGCAAAGCCAATTAATGATCTTTTAACAAAAATTGCCGATATGGGAATCGGGAAGAATTCAGTCGGGTTCGCTTCCTATCTCAACAAATTATTATCGTTAGTCGCGCTCGCATTTTTTTTAAACGGCTGCGCACCTAGCGGAATATTTTATTGGGGCGATTACGAGGACAGCCTCTATCAACGCTATATCGAACAGAATTCGGCTCAAGCGGAAGTCTACCTGCAGGAAACGATAACCGACGCGGAACGCAATCATTATCGGGTCCCGCCCGGTGTTTATGCCGATTACGGTTTCCTCCTTTACCGCCGTGGCGATAAGCAGGCCGCTATCGCGTTTTTCAACAAGGAAAAACGAACTTATCCGGAATCTGTCATGTTAATGGAAAAGTTGATCGAGCGGGTTCGCTTGCAAATGGAACAGGAAATACTGCGGGAAAATCCGTCGACCGATTCAGGGAGAGAACCATGAGGAAATGGTGCATCCTATTGATATTGGCCGCCGCTTTACTGGCCGGCTGCACGGTTCGGCCCAAAGTCGATCTCGATGCATTTTACGCCCACCGCCCGCGCTCCATAGTCGTCGTCCCGGTCGTCAATGAGTCTCCGGAAGTCTCGGCTTCCTCCGTTTTCATTTCGACGATTACCAAGCCTCTGGCGGAACGCGGCTATTATGTGTTTCCCGTTTATTTGACCGATTTGATCCTGCAAGACTTCGGCTTGGTGGAAGCGGGGCATATCCATCAACTGCCGGCCGGACGGTTTTATGAATTGTTCGGAGCGGACGCCGTGTTGTTGGTCACCATCAAGGACTGGAGCACTAAATATTTGCTGTTGGCTTCCGTCGTAGTGGTGGAAATGGAATATGTGTTGAAAGACACCAAAACCGGTATGGTTCTGTGGCAAAACAAACAGACCTATACCCATGATTCCGGCACTGCTCCCGGCAGCAGCGGTTTGGCGGGGCTGGTGGCGATGGCCGTTTCCGCGGCGGTCAATGCGATTTTCACCGATTATCTGCCGCTGGCGCGCCAGGCCAATTATCTCGCCTTTCAACCGCCGAAAGGCTTGCCGGCCGGTCCATACCATCGTGATTTCGGCCGGGACCAGGACAAATTCTAATCGCGAAATAAGCCGGGCCGTGCACTCCGTTGCTTAACCCGGCTTATTATTTATAGAGAGTAACTATTTTCCAACAGCTTGGCATGCGCCGCCGCCAGTCTGGCGACCGGAATGCGCGGGGCCGAGCAGGAGACATAGTTCAGTTTGATGTGATGACAAAAACGGATCGATTGCGGATGACCGCCTTGCTCGCCGCAAATTCCGATGCGAATATCCGGACGGGTGGCGTGGCCGAGTTCGGCGGTCATCTTCATTAGCTGACCGACCCCTTTGACATCAAGAATTTCGAACGGGTTGTCTTGCAACAAGCCGGATTCGTTATACAGCGGCAGGAACTTGTTTTCCGCGTCCTCGCGCGAGAACGAGAAGGTTGCCTGGGTCAGGTCGTTGGTGCCGAACGAGAAAAATTCGGCGACATTGGCCAGATCGCCCGAGCGGGTGCAGGCGCGTACCGTCTCGATCATCGTGCCGAATTTGAAATTGAGCTCGATTCGATACTGCGATTCCACTTCCTGTCGGACTTGGTCGACGATCTCCTTGACCTTCTTCAGCTCTTGCGAGGTGATCACCTGCGGCACCATGATTTCCGGATGAACGGTCAGGCGTTGCTTGGCGCACATCGCGGCCGCTTCCAGAATGGAGCGGATCTGCATGCGATAGATTTCCGGATAGCTCATCCCCAGGCGCACCCCACGGTGACCCAGCATCGGGTTGACCTCGTAGAGTTCCCGCACCTTACGCAGCATGATCTGTTTCTTTTCGATCGCTTCGTGAATGACTTCATCGTTTAGCATGTTGAAAGGCGAGGGCAGGGATTCATGCGAGCCCATCGTATCCAGGGTAACTTTTTGGCCCATGACGATTTTGGCGTAATGTTGCAGGGCATCGATCTCCTCTTCCAGCTGGTGTTCGCTAGGCAGGAATTCGTGCATGGGGGGGTCGAGCAGGCGTACTGTGACAGGATGCGGCGACATCGCTTCGAACAACTGGCGGAAATCGTCGCGCTGTATCGGAAACAATTTGGCCAGTGCCGCTTCGCGGGTCTCCAGGTTGTCGGCGATGATCATGTCTATCACCAGCGGCAGCCGGTCGGAGGCGTTAAACATGCGTTCGGTGCGGCACAGGCCGATGCCCTGAGCGCCGTACTCGAAGGCCAGTTTGGCGCCGTCCGGCGTGTCGGCGTTGGCGTGAACCTTAATTTCGGCGATGTCATCGGCCCAGCCCAACAGGGTTTTTAGTTCCTCGGAAAAACTCGCCTTCATGGTAGGAATACGTCCCAAATAAATATCGCCGGTGCTGCCGTCGATGGTGATGATATCGCCTTCGCGAATGTGCACATCGCCAACCACGGCCATGCGCGCCCTGACATCGACGGCGATGTCTTCGGCGCCGGCGACACAGGCTTTGCCCATGCCGCGAGCGACCACGGCCGCGTGCGAGGTTTTGCCGCCGCGGCTGGTCAAAATACCCTGGGAGGCGAAGAAACCGTGGATATCTTCCGGCTTGGTTTCTTCGCGCAACAGAATGATGTCCTCGCCTAACCGGCCCAAGCGTTCGGCGGTATCGGCATCGAACACGCATTTGCCGCTGGCGGCGCCGGGCGAGGCCGGAAGGCCTTGCGCCAACGGCGGATGTCCGTGGTCCGGTGCCAGTTGCGGATGCAGCAATTGTTCCAGCAGTTCGGGGTCGATCCGCAGCAGGGCCTGTTCGCGGCTGATCAGGCCTTCGTTGACCATGTCCACCGAGGTTTTCACCATGGCTGCGGCGTTCATCTTGCCGTTACGGGTTTGCAGGCAGTACAGTACGCCGCGTTCTATCGTATATTCGTAATCCTGTACTTCCTTGTAATGCGCTTCCAGTTTATTGCGCAAGGCCACCAGCTGAGCGTATTGCTCCGGCATTTCATTGGCCATTTCATGTACGGGCTTGGGGGTACGGATACCGGCCACGACATCCTCGCCCTGGGCATTGATCAGGTATTCGCCATACATTTCGTTGACGCCGGTTCCTGGATTACGGGTGAAGCCGACGCCGGTGGCGCAGTCGTTGCCCATGTTGCCGAACACCATCGTGACGATATTGACGGCGGTGCCGTTGGCGACATTTGGTGTAATATGGAATTCGCGGCGATAATCGACCGCGCGTTTGCCCATCCAGGAATTGAATACCGCCTTGATGGCGATTTCCAATTGTTCGTAGACGTCTTCCGGGAACGGGTGGCCGGTTTCTTCATGCACGACTTGCAGGAACAAATCGCTGATTTCATGCAATTGCTCGCTGCTCAGGCCGACATCGGCCTTGATGCCGGCTTTGCGTTTGACCCCTTCGAAATGGACGTCGAATTTCTCGTCGTCGATGCCGAGGGCGACTTTGCCGAACAGCTGGATGAAGCGGCGATAGGCGTCGTAGGCGAAACGCGGGTCGCCGGTATGCTCGATCAAGCCTTGCAGCGTCTGTTTGTTCAACCCAAGGTTGAGAATGGTGTCCATCATGCCCGGCATCGAAATGGCCGAACCGGAGCGCACCGAGACTAGCAGCGGATCGGAGGCGCTGCCGAATTCTTTGCCGGTTTTCTTTTCAATCTCCTTGATTTGCTCGCGGACTTCGCCCATCAAATCATCCGGCAGTTTGCCCATTTCCAGATAGGTCAAACAGGTTTCGGTAGTAATTACGAAGCCCGGCGGAACATTCAAGCCGATCTGCGTCATTTCGCAGAGATTGGCTCCTTTGCCGCCCAGTAAGGCTTTATTTTTGCCATCGCCGGTGTTGAACGAATAACTGTATTTGGTATTCATGTGGTGGCCTATATGTTGGTTAAGTTAAATGATTAAGAATTTTTAGCGCCTGTTGCGGCGCTGATTTGAAAAGGATTGCTCATTATTGACTGTTCATCAGGGCGCTGACATGGGCGGCGGCGCTTTCCCCTAACGCCGGTAGATCGTAGCCGCCTTCGAGGACGGAAATAATGCGGCCGGAACAACAGGTAGCGGCAATTTCCATGACTTGTCGAGTCACCCAATGAAAATCCTCGCTTTCCAGCATGATCGACGCCAGAGGGTCCGCTTTGTGCGCATCGAAGCCGGCCGAAAGCAAAATAAGTTCCGGTTTGAATTTTCTCAGCGCCGGTAAAATGATGTTACGGTATTTCTCCCTGAATTGTATTCCAGTGTCGCCCGCGCTCAACGGGACGTTAACGATGTTGCCGACACCGGTCTCGCTGGGGTGGCCGGTGCCGGGAAAAAGCGGCATTTGATGGCTTGAAGCATACATGACTTCAGCCGTCCGGTAAAAGGCTTGTTGGGTGCCATTGCCGTGGTGGACGTCGAAATCGACGATCGCCAAGCGGTCGACGCCGTGAAATTTACGGGCGTAAGCGGCGGCGACGGCGATGTTGTTGAACAGGCAAAATCCCATGGCGTGGCTTTCTTCGGCATGATGGCCTGGCGGACGCACCGCGCAAAAAGCGTTATCGGCTTGTTTGGCGACGACCCGGTCGAGTGCGCCGCAAACGGCGCTGGCGGCCAGTAGCGCCGCTTGGTAAGAGCCCGGAGAGAGCACGGTATCGGCATCTAACGAAGCCTGTCCATGGCGCGGGGTCGTTCGATGTATCGTTTGTATATAGTCCGCCGTGTGAATCAGCGCAATATGTTCTTCGATATCGTCCAATAAAACCGGCGTCATTCTGGTTAATCGGTCGAAGGCGGGGGTATTCAGAGCGGAATTGATACTGGTGAGCCTGGCGCTGGATTCCGGGTGGAATTCCCCGGTATCGTGCCGCAGGAAGTCATCGTGATAGAAATAAAGTGTCGTCACAAAGCCAGGCTCTGAGGTCTGATAGAATCAGTCTTTATTTGTACCGTTTTTTGCCGCCCAATACAAGGCGGCGTTAAATTAATCTTTTCGAGTGATGAAGAACGTTTTTTTGACCGGCCCGGACGTGGTCATTATAGGCGCCGGCGCTTCCGGTTTGATGTGTGCGATCGAGGCCGGCAAGCGCGGTCGGCGGGTTTTAGTGTTGGATCATGCCAATAAGGCGGGGAAGAAGATCCTGATGTCCGGCGGTGGGCGCTGCAATTTCACCAATTACTCGGTCGTTGCGGAGAATTATCTGTCGTGCAACCCGCATTTTTGCAAGTCGGCCCTGAGCCGTTACACGCAGTGGGATTTTTTGGCGCTGATCAATGAATACAGCATTTCTTATCATGAACGCGATCACGGACAATTGTTTTGCGATAACAGCGCCCGCGATATCCTCGCCATGCTGCTCGACCAATGCGGTAAATACGCTGTCTCCATACAACTGAATTGCAAGATCCTGAAGGTCGAACGACAGGACGGATTTCGTCTGTTTACAGAACAAGGCGAGATCGTTTGCGACAAATTGGTCGTAGCGAGCGGCGGTTTGTCGATACCGAAAATGGGGGCCTCGCCGTTTGGCTACCGCTTGGCCGAACAGTTTGGTCTTGCCGTGGTTCCCACCCATGCCGGGTTGGTGCCTTTTACCTGGCGGCAGCAAGACAAAGAGCAATTTGCCAGGTTGTCCGGTATCGCCGTGCCTGCCGCGGTATCCAATGAACGCAACAGTTTTCAAGAAAATATTTTGTTTACTCATCGGGGGCTAAGCGGACCGGCCATTTTGCAACTTTCCTCCTATTGGCGTTTGGGCGAAGCGATCGAAATCGATTTGTTGCCCGAAGTGGATCTGGAACCAGCACTGAAAAAGCAACGTCGTAACAAGACAAACGTCAAGATCAGAACGCTGTTAGCGAACTATCTGCCCAAGCGCCTATTGGAAGCGTTGCTCGATGAGAATACGATGGACGAGACACTGCAAAATTGTTCCGACAACCAGCTTGAGGCGATCGTCCGACAGCTTAAGCAATGGACCCTGAAGCCGAACGGCACGGAAGGTTATCGAACTGCCGAGGTCACCGTCGGCGGGGTGGATTGCGACGAACTGTCTTCGAAGACGATGGAAAGCCGCAAGGTGCCAGGGCTTTATTTCATCGGCGAAGTGGTGGACGTCACCGGCTGGTTGGGGGGTTATAATTTTCAATGGGCCTGGTCTTCGGGGTGGTGTGCGGGACAGTTTGTTTAGTAGGTTCGCGATTGTGGGCTATGATAAACAGATTGTTTGCCGGTTGTTTCAATAGGGGTTGTCAATGTTGCGGTCACAAAAATCATCGTCTGGAGTACACAGATCTATTAGCAAAAGTCAGCTGATCATTTTTCCTCTTGCCTTGTTGCTAGGTTGCCAATCGGGGCTGGTCAGCGATGGCGCGGACCTGAGAGCAAGCGAAGGTTATAACGCCGAACAGACCGACAAACTGTTTGTCGTCGATTGTTTGTTGCCGGGGCAGATACGCAAGCTGGGCAGTCAAATGACGTATTTGTCGGCGCGGAGGCCGATCAAGACCACAGCCGCTGATTGCGAGATTCGCGGAGGCGAATATGTCGCCTACGACCGGGCCAATTATGCCTCGGCCTTGCGGGTTTGGTTGCCACAGGCCAAGCAGGGGGACGCCCAGGCGCAGGTCTTGGTTGGAGAAATTTATGAAAAAGGACTGGGCGGAATGGCGGACCCGGCATTGGCCGCGATGTGGTATCGCAAGGCCGCCGAGCAAGGCAACTCCAATGCGCAAATCAATCTAGGCCATTTATATGAAAAGGGACTGGGAGTGGAAAAGAATTTGCCGGAAGCATTGAACTGGTATCGTAAGGCGTCCGGATTGGACGACACCGATTTGCAGTTCGCCTCGATCACCGCCGCGCAGGTGTCGGCCGGATATGAAAAGCAACTGGAGGATTTACGGCAAACTTCGTCAAGCTACCAGAAACAAGCGGAGACTTTACGCCAACAACTGAACCGGGCACAGCAAAACTATGCGACGCAACAACGCAATTTGCAGTCGCTCAAGAATAAGCTCGAGGACACCCGAAAGCAATTGCAGCAGGAAAAAAGCAAGAGTGGCGGCGATCGGCAATTGATCGAAAAGTTGGAACAACAACTTAAAAACAATCAGTCTTCCTATAACGACCAGAAGGCCGCACTAGCGAAAATGGCGGCCACGATGAATCAACAAGAGCGGGAACAGGCGGAAATATCCGCTTCCCGGTTATTGTTGGACGATCAAAAACGGCAGTTGAAAAGCAAGGAAGCCGAATATCAGGACACCTTTATACGGATTAAAAGCGATATGAAGCTGATCGAGGAAAAATCGGCGCGGGCGGTTACGACTCAGGACAAGTTGGCGGTCGAACATTTACGCACTCGGCTGGAGGCCGAAAAGGCGGACTTGTTGGCCAAGGGGCAACAAATTAAGCAATTGAAAGCGAATATTGGCGACAATGAAAAAATTCTCGCCAGTCTGGAGCAGAACGGCCAGAACAAGATCACGCTGGCGCAAGCCGGCATCGAGATCATCGAACCGGACATGCCGGCCTTGGTTTTGACGCGCGGTATTCCGAGTTACCAGCTCAGGTCGATCGCGCCGAGCAAAAAAATCATCGGCAAGGTCGCCGCGGTCGATGCATTGAAGACGTTAACGGTGAACGGACAGGAAACCCGGGTCGACCAACGCGGAATTTTTCACAGTCTGATTCCGATTAATGATGAACTGAATCCGGTCGAAATCGTTGCCACTTATAAGAGAGGCAATCCAAGCATCGTTAATTTCAATTTGTTGGCAAAGTCGAAGGCTTCTACTGGCGTGGAGCAAGCACCGCCGAGCAGAGCCGTTTCGCGCACCTATCCGTCCGTCGATTTCGGCCGCTTTTATGCCTTGGTAATCGGTAACCAGAATTATGCGCAATTACCTTCGTTGAGTACGTCGGTCGAAGACGCCAAAGCGGTGGATGAAATCTTGCGTACCCGCTACGGTTATAAAACGACCTTGTTGATCAATGCCGATCGCCACCAGGTGATGACGGCATTCAATGAATTACGCAAGAAATTGACCGAAAAAGATAATTTGCTGATTTATTATGCCGGCCATGGCGAAATCGACAAATCCGACCAAAGCGCCTATTGGCTGCCTACCGATGCCGAACCGGACAATGCCGCTAATTGGTTGTCCAGCCACAGTATCACCCAGTTTTTGAATATCATCCCGGCCAGGCATATTCTGGTCGTGGCCGATTCCTGTTATTCCGGGGCGATGACGCAAACCGCCGTCGCCCGCTTGCCCGAGCAAATGGCCGAGGCGAAACGCAAGAAATGGCTGCAGTTCATGGTCAGGCGTAAGGCCCGGACGGTGTTGACCTCGGGAGGCGTGAAACCGGTGCTGGATACCGGAGGCGGGCAGCATTCGGTATTCGCCAAGGCTTTTTTGAAGGTGTTGCAGAATAACCATGGTTTGTTGGAAGATTATGAATTGTTCAGGGAGGTCTCTAAACAGGTCAAACAATCCGCGGCCCTCGTCGGCTTTCAACAATTGCCGCAATATTCGGCCATGCTGCACGCCGGCCATGAAGGCAGCCCGTTCTTTTTCGTGCCGAGCGTGAATTAGGGCTTGTTTGCAGACGACTTACGGCTTAACGACTCGAACAACACGCAATGAACGAACATGAGCAAAACCAGGATGAATTGACTGTCATTCATAACGCCGGGCAAAACGGGGCGGAGCAAGAGACGGTGATTCGCACGCAATTGGAAAACGATGCGACAGTGTTGGAGCCCGAACTTCGCCCGGTGCCGAAGGGTAAACCGTCGGAAACTCTGCGGGTCGGTTCGATATTGCAAAGACGTTTCGTCTTGAAAGAAGTATTGGGCAGCGGCGGCATGGGTACCGTGTTCCGAGCCACCGATTTGCGTCGGGAGGAGGCGCAGGATCATCAACCCGATGTCGCCATCAAGGTGTTGAACGACGAATTCAGAGACGATCCTGAATTGTTTATCGCCCTGCAGCGGGAAACCAAGAAATCGCAGATTCTGGCCCATCCCAATATCGTTACGGTGTATGACTTCGACCGCGACGGCAGTAATGTTTTCATGGTCATGGAATTACTGGAAGGAAAATCCCTGTCGCAATATCTCAGGGAAGAAGGCGCCGACGGAATTTCCTTTAAAAAAGCCTGGCATATTATCAAGGGGCTGGCCCTGGCCTTGGCTTACGCGCATAAGAAAAACATCATCCATTCCGATTTCAAGCCGGGCAACGTGTTCATCACCTCGGAAGGCGGCGTCAAGGTATTGGATTTCGGCATCGCTTGCGCCGCGGCGCGCTCGGAATCGCATGTCGAGGATACCGTGTTCAATGCGCGCGATTTGGGGGCCTTGACGCCGGCCTACGCGAGCCTGGAAATGCTGCAGGGCAAGGAGCCCGACCCGGCCGATGATGTTTATGCGCTGGCCTGCGTCTGTTTTGAAATTCTCGCCGGCAAGCATCCGTTCGGCAAGCTATCCGCGCAAAAGGCCATGGAAGTCAATCTCCAAGTGCCGGTCATACCCGGCTTGGATCGCCGCCAGCGTATGGCGTTGAGTCATGCCCTGGAATTCAAGCGCGAACTACGCACCCCGACCGTCGATGCCTTTCTGGATGAGATCGAACCGAAGTCGATCTGGCCGAAAGTATTCGCCGGAAGCGTTGTTATCGTCCTGTTGGGGGTGGCTGGAAGTTATTATTACGTCTTCAAGGAATATGATTTTGTCGATGACAAGATCGTTCAACTGACCCCGGAACAGGAACTGGCGGTCAAGGACTTTCTCGAGCTGGCCCAGATTCATTTTGAAGTCGGATATTTGACGGCACCGTCGGGCAGCAATGCTATGTGGGCTTATCGCCAGGTGTTGAAAATAGATCCGTACAATCAACAAGCTCAGGATGGATTGAAAAAAATCGCGGATCTGGTATTGCAACAGGCTATGGAATTGTACGAACAAGGAGATTACCAAGGCAGTCTGGCGAAAATCGAGGCGGGTTTGGAGGCCGTCCCTAAGCATGAACAGTTGTTGGCGTTAAAGGACCGTATTCTCGAATCAGAACGGTCTCTCAGGTAGCTCGTTGGAGCGCCATTTTTCTTTTATTGGGCCCGTTTAACTTGATTCCTGCCATTAGCCTTGGCCAGGTACATGGCGCGGTCTGCGCGTTTGATAAATGACCCGATGCTGTCATTACCCCTTAGTGAACTGACGCCCAGGCTCACTGACATATTCAGCGTTTGCATGCCATAGGCCAGCGTATGGTTGTAGATGACTAGACGGATTCTTTCGGCGATGTCTTCGGCATCATCCAGGCTTGTTTCGCTGAGTAAAATGACAAACTCCTCGCCGCCATAACGAAACAATATATCGCTGCCGCGAATGGAATCCTTGATCAGGTTGGCGACCGAGGCCAAGGCGATATCGCCGCATTCATGACCGTGATTGTCATTGATCGATTTGAAATGATCGATATCCACGAAGATTAAGGAGAGGTGTTTGCTATTGCGGTTGGCCAGCTTGAATTCCCGGGCGATGGCTTCATTAAAGGCGGTCCGGTTTTTGGTTTTTGTTAACGGGTCGGTTTGGGCCATTTGCAGCGCTTGCTGATACATCGTCGCGTTTCGCAGGGGATAAATCAGGCAACACAACAAGGCTTCCAACAGTTTTAGTTCTTCGTTGCCGAAGCGTTGGCGCCGCATCAAGCGCAGTTCTCCCAGGGGTAAGTCTTCTATGGTCAACTTGTAACTGCAGGAATGGCGGGTATTCATGCCTTTCTTGAATTCCAGGTTGAATTGAGGGTTGCAATACACCATCCCATCATGCGGAATCATTAGGTGAATTTTCTCGCAGAAAATAGTGATCAGTTCATGAAAATTCAGTGTGGTTTGCAGGGCGCTACTGATGTCATAGTGTTGCAGGTTGGTGGCACGAGTTGCTTCGTAGGTCTTATTATTGACAACGGCTAAATTGGCGATTTTCTTTTTCATGACCACAGGCACTGGTAAAGTGAAGGTATTTCGAATAAGCGCGTTTTATGCCAATGCTTATAACTTTATTATTATCAATCGGTTAGAGTTGTGTTGGCAACGCTGGCGGCGGCCGGTGTCAAAATTCCGGCAAATTTTTGCCGTCGAAAGTTCGACTAAGAGTCTGTTGGCGAATCTTTTTTGCGATCGATAAGGTTAAATTGCAATTTAAGATTCCTTTAAGTTGGGATTACGGATAATATGCGCTTCGCATTGGTTTTAATCTATTCAGACAAGCGGAAAGCATGTTAAGAAATTTACCTATCATGGTGTTGCTCGCGGCACTATTGGCGATCTTCCCGGTTGGCGCGACGCAGAAAAATGAACGCATTATTGCCGGATGGCTGGAAATGGTGGTTCTCCATCCCTGGCAAATAAAACTGAAAGCCAAGTTGGATAGCGGCGCCAAAACATCGTCGATTCATGCCGATAATCTCGAGTATTTCGAGCGTGACAATAAAACTTGGGTACGTTTCGATCTGCCTAAAGGGCGAAGAAAAAAAGCGGTTCAACATGCGATTGAGGTTCCGTTATTGAGAGAAGTCAAAATTAAGCGCCATAATTTACCGCCGGTATCGAGGCCTGTGGTGGAAATGTCGTTTTGCATCGATTCGCGTTTCTACACCGCGCAGTTTACGTTGGCCGATCGAGGAAATTTCAATTATCCGGTCTTATTGGGGCGGCGTTTTTTAAAAGACAATTTTCTGATCGATCCGGGCGCTACCTTCATGCATAGAGATGAAGAAACTGTTGTTTTTTGCAAGCAAGCGACTGCCGCAACTGAGTAATGGGGCTAGCAATCATTGCATGAAAAAGGATAATAAAGCTTGAAGAATTTGCATGTCATCATCCTGTCGCTGGCCTTGATCGTGATCAGCATCGCGATCTGCTTTTATAAAGTCACGGAATTAAAATTGCCGTTGTTGCCGGCGGAGCAGTCGGAAGTATGGGCTGTTGAGGCCAGGATCAGTTTTAAGGCCAACAGGGGGCCCGCCAAGGTGGATTTATTGCTGCCCAAGAAACCGCAGGATTACTTCATTCTGGATGAAAGCTTTATTTCCGGGCGCTACGGCATGACTCTGGAAGAAGCAAACAGGAATCGCTTGGTGCGTTGGACGTTGCGCCGTCCCAAAGGCAGCCAGTCTCTGTATTACCGGATGCAGATTATCGCCGAAAAACAAGTGCCAGAACCGGAGGAAGGCGCGCGTTATCCTTTGAAAAAATCCTATCCCGACATGATGCAGACTGCCGTCGACGCCTTGCTCGACGAGGTTCGCAGCAAATCGGCCGATACTCGCTCGTTCACTCATGAATTATTGTTGCGCCTGAATGCGAAGGATGCCGATGACAATATCCAATTATTACGCAAAGGGGCGGAAAAGCCCGAGTTGTGGGTCGAACGTATTATCAGTATCCTGGCGGGCGCCAGGATTCCCGCGCGAAAGGCTAACATTCTGTTATTGAAAGACGGTATCCGGCATGGCCAGCTGACGCCCTGGTTGCAGATATACGACGGCAGTGAGTGGGTGGCTTTCGATCCCGGCAGCAGTCGTGGAGAAGCCGGGTTTCCGGAAAATTCGTTTGTCTGGAATATCGGCCAGGATCCCTTGTTGACGGTGAAAGGGGGCAGGGCGGCCAAGGTCGAGTTTTCCGTGCATAAACAGTTTCAAGAGGCGGAGTACATCGCGCAGCAGCGCTCCGATGTCAAACATTCCAGCGTCATGGCCTGGTCCCTGTTCAATTTGCCGATTCAGACGCAGAATGTTTATCGCATTTTATTGATGATGCCGTTAGGCGCTTTATTGATCGTGGTCTTGCGCAATCTGATCGGCATCAAGAGTTTCGGCACCTTCATGCCGATCTTGATCGCCCTGGCTTTTCGCGAAACGGAGTTGGCTTGGGGATTGGTATTGTTTACCGTGATGGTCGCGTTGGGATTGATGTTGCGGTTTTATCTGGAATATCTGCATTTGCTGTTAGTGCCGCGTTTGGCGGCCGTGCTGATCATCGTGGTCATTCTAATGCTCTTTTTGAGCTTGTTGACCCATAAATTGGGAATCGACCGGGGTCTCTCGGTGGCGTTGTTCCCAATGGTCATTCTCACCATGACCATCGAGAGGATGTCGTTGGTATGGGAAGAACTGGGCCCGGCCGAAGCGTTGCAGCAAGGCATCGGCAGTTTGTTCATCGCCTCGATCGGCTATCTGTTAATGACCAATCCGCTGTTGGAGCATCTGATTTTCGTGTTTCCGGAATTATTATTTTTCCTGTTGGGTATTACATTGCTGCTTGGCCGTTACACCGGATACCGTCTGACCGAACTTTGGCGTTTTAGGGCCTTGTTGAAATAAGCGTCATGAGTTGGAAAAACTATTTGTTTGCGGCTCGTAGATTGCGTCAATTCGGGTTATTGGGCATGAATCAGCGCAATGGCGATTATATTTCCCGTTACAATCCCAGGCATTACTATCCGCTGGTGGACGATAAGCTCCAGACCAAGCAAATGGCGTTGGATGCGGGAGTCGCCGTTCCGCAGTTGTATGCGGTGGTTGAAATCGAGCACCAGATCGACCGGTTGGCGCAAATTCTGGCCGGCTACGATGAATTCGCCGTTAAGCCGGCCCACGGTAGCGGCGGAGAAGGAATTTTGATCATCAAGGGGCGCAGCAAGGATTTGTACCGCAAATTGAACGGTACCCTGCTCAGCGAGGCCGAAATCGGCCATCATATTTCCAATATTCTCAGCGGCATGTATAGCTTGGGCGGTCAGCCCGATAAGGCGCTGATTGAGTACCGGGTCGAATTTTCCTCGGTATTCGAACATATCAGTTATCAAGGAGTGCCGGATATTCGAACCATCGTCTTCAGAGGGGTGCCGGTCATGTCGATGCTCAGGCTGCCGACCCGGCTTTCCGATGGCAAGGCCAACCTGCATCAGGGTGCCATAGGCGTCGGTATCAATCTGGCCACTGGGCGGACGTTAAAAGGCGTATGGCGGGAGGAAATCGTCTCGCACCATCCGGATACCGGCTACGAAATAGAAGGCCTGGAAATCCCGGATTGGGGGCAAATCATGTCGTTGGCGGCAGGTTGTCAGGAAATGGTCTCGTTGGGCTATATCGGTGTCGATATCGTGCTGGATGCCAAGCTCGGGCCGCTGATGCTGGAAATCAATGCGCGTCCGGGCTTGAGCATACAAATCGCCAATCAAAAAGGGCTATTGCCTTTTTTACGCCAGATCGAGACGGTTAGGCAGTTGCCTGATGCGGTGGCGGAAAGGGTGAAGCTGGGGCAGCAACTGCATGCCGGCTAGAGTTGAGTGCATTTCATGCACCCAATTCTTAAAACAAGCCTAATTGCACTTGGGCGACTTCCGACATCATTTCCCGCGACCAAGGCGGGTCCAGGACGATCTCGACATTGACCGAGTCGACGCCGGGCAAGGCGCGGACCGATTTCTCCACATCGCTTTGGATGACCGGTCCCATGCCGCAGCCGGGGGCCGTCAGCGTCATCATGATATGCACATCGTTACCGCCCTTGTCGTTAGGCGTGACATTACAATGGTAAACCAGGCCCAAATCGACGATATTGACCGGTATTTCCGGGTCGTAGACGGTCTTCATGACTTCCCAGCAGTTTTTTTCGACGGCTTCGGGGTCGGTTTCGGAAACCAATGTGTGAAGTTCGTGCGATTCCTTGCCCAAGGCGTCGGCGTCGCTGCTGGCGATGCGTACCATGTGGCCGTGTTCGGTCACGACGGTAAAGCTGGAGCCCAGGGATTGATGGATGGTGACTTCATGGCCCTTGCTCAGGGTGCCGTGATTACCATCCGGTACGGTGATGACATTGACATCTCGGGTTAATTGGACAACTTCTCTTTCAGACATAACGCTATCGGGTTGTGAATGTTTGCGCATCGATGGTCTGGCCGCTAATTTCCAGGCTATCGTTGCTGAATAAATAAACGTATACCGCATCCAACGAATCCATCGCCGGTAGCCGGGTTTTATCCTCGGCGGGATAAACTTTCTTGCGCAACGGCGAATCGACCGGGCCGGGAACCAATGTGTTGACGCGGATTTTTTGACCGGCTTCCAATTCCTCGGCCAGGATTTTGGCGAAGCCTTCCAGGGCTATTTTCGCCACGCCGTAGGCGCCGCTGTAAGCTGGCGCCTTGCGGGCCGAGGAATCGGACGTGAACACGACCGAAGCATGTTCGCTCTTCTGTAGTACCGGCAACAACACCCGGGTCAACAGAAACGGCGCATTCAGGTTAACATTCAGGCTGTGGCCCCATTCCTGCGTCTTGATATTACAGACAGGGGAGTAAGCGCTCAGTTCCACCGCGGAATGCAGCAGGCCTTGCAGGGAACCGTATTGTTTATCGATGACCTCGGCCAGCTCAAAATATTGAGCTTCATTGGCGCCGGCGAGATCGAACGGGTACATGACCGGTTCCGGGCCGCCTTGACCAACGATGGCGTCGTAGACCTTCTCCATTTTGGGAATGCTCTTGTCCAGTAGGATGATGTGCGCGCCTTGCTTGGCCAATGCCAAAGCCGCCGTGCCGCCGAGGCCGCCACCCGCACCGGTGATTAAGATGACTTGATCTTTTAATAGCATGCTGATGATTGAATCCAGGAAGTCAGTTGTTCGGGAGACGAAATCAAGCCGTCGGCCCCCCAGGTGTCGGGGCGGTCATCGTCTTTCAGATAACCGTACAATGCCGCCAGCGTTTTCATGTTGGCATTTTTGCCGGCGGTGATGTCGTGGCTGGCGTCGCCGATGTAAAGGCAATGCTCCGGTTCCACTTGAGCGTGCCGGCAGGCGGTCAGCATCGGTTCGGGATGGGGCTTGCTGTTGGCCGTGGTATCGCCACTGATGATGCAGGCGGCCCGTTCGGTCAGTTGCAATGCCGCCATCAACGGCAACGTGAAGCGTTCCAGCTTGTTGGTAACGACCCCCCATTTCAAGCCGTTGCATTCGATGAAATCCAATGTTTCCGCGATCCCGGCGAAAAAACGGCTGTGCGCGGCGATATTGTTCTGGTAATCGTCCAGCATGTCGGCCAGCATAACGCGCTGCAGCCGCTCGTCGGACCCTGTCGCGGCCTGTTTGATCATGGCCGCGGCGCCGTGGGAGATAAAGGGCCTGATTTCGGCAACGTCGACCGAACGAAAACCGTGTTTGCCGATCGCCCGGTTCAGGCAAACGACCAGATCCGGCGCGGTATCGACCAAGGTACCGTCCAAATCGAATAGCACGCAGGCCAGCTTGAATTTTCGGCTCATGGTTATTCGGGACGTTGAAAGGCCGCGATGTAATTGACGTCGATGTCCTTGCCCAGACTGAAACGTTTGCTGAGCGGGTTGTATTCGATGCCGATCAGGGATTGCAGCTCGAGTCCGGCGTGACGGGCGGCCTGGCTCAATTCCGACGGTTTGATGAAGGTTTTGTAATCGTGGGTCCCCTTAGGCACCATTTTCATGAGATATTCGGCCGCGACGATTGCCAGCAAATAAGCTTTAGGCACCCGGTTTAAGGTCGAAAAAAACACCATACCGCCCGGCTTGACCAATTTGGCGCAAGCGCCGATGATCGAGCCGGGATCGGGGACATGCTCCAGCATTTCCATGCAGGTGACCAGGTCGAAGCTGCTCGGTTGTTGTTCGGCCAACGCTTCGGCGCTGATTTTCTGGTAACGGACGTTGACGCCGGATTCCAGACTATGCAAGTCGGCAATATCGATCAGGTCTTCGCTCAGGTCGATGCCCAGCGCGTCGGCGCCGTGTTTGGCCAGGCCTTCGGTCAGAATGCCGCCGCCGCAGCCGACATCGACGGCTTTTTTGCCTGGCAAATCGACATGCTGCTGGATGAAACGCAGGCGCAAGGGGTTGACGTCATGCAGTGTTTTGAATTCACCGTGAGGGTCCCACCAGCGTTCGGCCTGAGAGCCGAATTTATGTATTTCGTGGGCGTGTACGTTTTCTGTCACTGTCATAGGCTTGAGTGTTTTTGGTTGGCTATAGTGTACTATATTACTAGGTTTTTGTTTATTTGTTGTCGTCGGCAAACAGGCGTTGCTGCCAAACATCTATCCTGGCGCGGAGATCGTCGAGATCGAGCGTGGTCAGGCGCCTTTGTTTCAACAATTGCCGGCCGGCCACCCAGACATCGGTGACCTGGTGGCGGCTGGCCGAATAGACGATTTGCGCCAGCGGATGATATAGCGGCTGGGTTTCCAGTTCGCTAAGGTCGATGGCGACCACGTCGGCCGCCTTGCCAATCGTCAGCGACCCGGTCAGTTCGTCGATGCCCAAGGCCTTGGCGCCGTTGAGCGTAGCCATCTGCAGCGCGGTTTGCGCCGGAACGGCCGAGGCGTCGCCGCTGACGCCCTTGCCGAGCAGCGCGGCGCTGCGCATTTCCGCCAGCATGTCGAGATCGTTGTTACTGGCGGCGCCATCGGTGCCCAGCGCGACATTGATTCCGGCGTCCAGACATTGCGCCACCGGACAGAAACCGCTGGCCAGTTTCAGGTTCGATTCCGGGCAATGCACGATATGGCCGCCGCTTTCGGCGAAGCGGGCGATTTCAGCAGGCGTCAATTGGGTCATGTGCACCGCTAATAGCGAAGGACTGAGCAGGCCGAGTTCTTCCAGACGTTGCAATGGCCTGCGTCCGGTCTTTTGTTGTTGTTCCTCGACTTCATGCCGTGTTTCGTGTACATGTATATGCACCGGCAGGTTCAGTTCGTCGGCGAACATGCGTATTTTGCGTAATGGTTCGTCGGAGACGGTGTAAGGTGCATGCGGTGCAAAGGCCGTCGTGATCAACGGTTCATGGCGTAGTTCGTCATGCAAAGCCAGGCCCTTCTCGATATAAGCTTCGCTGTTTTCCGCCCAGGCCGAGGGAAAATCGACGGCGATCAGCCCGATGCTGGCGCGGATGCCGTGATGGATGGCACGATGCGCGGTGACCTCCGGGAAAAAATACATGTCATTGAAGCAGGTGGTGCCGCCGCGGATCATTTCGGCAATGGCCAGGTCGCTGCCGTCCCTGACGAAAGCTTCGCCGACCCATTTATGCTCCAACGGCCAGATGTGGCGTTGCAGCCAGTCCATCAGATGCAGGTCGTCGGCGATGCCACGCAACAGCGTCATGCTGGCATGAGTATGGCAATTGATCAGCCCCGGAATCAGCGCATGAGAATGAAGTTTGTGCACTTTGTTGGGCTGATAACGTAGTAATGCCGTTTCCTGTGGCAGTATCGCAATTATTTTACCGTCGTCGACGACCAGGCTGTGGTTTCTGTGGATTACGGACGCCGGTTCAACGGGTATAATCCAGCGTGCTTCGATAATGAGATCAACTTGCATGATGTGTTCCTTATAATGTCGAGCGGAATTATAACTTTTTGACGATTTTTTAAATACAATGAGCGAGATTAAGCAATTGAGCGTACAGGCGCTGGAATGGACCGGGAAGAGTTTGCGGGTATTGGATCAGCGTCTGTTGCCCGAACAAATCCGTTATCATGAATACCACGACGCCGAAACGGTCGCCGAGGCGATCAGGTCCATGCAAGTGCGCGGAGCGCCGGCGATTGGTATCGCCGCCGCCTACGGAGTAGTGTTGTCGGTAAAAAGGCATTATCGAGCCGATTGGCGGGAAAGAGTCGAGCGGGATATTCAATTGTTGGCCGAGTCTCGGCCGACCGCGGTCAATTTGTTTTGGGCCTTGGATAAAATGCGCGCGGCTCTGGCGGCGGCGGAAGACCCGCTGGTTGTCGCGACCGAGGCCGCCCTGCGAATACATCAAGACGACCTGGAAGCCAATCTGCGCATGGGGGAATTGGGCGCCGACGTGTTGGGCGAAGCCCGCGCCGTCATGACCCATTGCAATGCCGGTTCGTTGGCGACCGGCGGGTACGGTACCGCCCTTGGCGTGATTCGCAGTGCCTGGAGGCGAGGGCTCAAGACCGTTTATGCCGGAGAAACCCGGCCGTGGCTACAAGGGGCTCGCTTGACCGTGTGGGAATTGGCCCAGGATGGCATTCCGTCCACGTTGATCGCCGACTCGGCCGCGGCTTGGCTGATGAAGAACGGCGCGCTGGACTGGATCATCGTCGGCGCCGACCGGATCGCCGCCAACGGCGATGTGGCCAATAAAATCGGCACCTATTCGCTGGCGGTGTTAGCCAAACAGCATGATGTTAAGATGATGGTGGTGGCGCCGATGTCGACCATCGATTTCTCGCTGGCGAATGGCAATGGTATCGAGATAGAGCAACGCCATCCGGCCGAATTGCTGCCGGATTGTTATTTACAGAAGGGTTCCCTGGTCCAGGCCTGGAATCCGGTTTTCGACGTGACGCCCGCGCAACTTATCACGGCAATCGTGACCGAGCGCGGCGTGGTATTGAACCCGGCCGAACACGGCGGAGTGAGGAGTTTAAAGACATGATGAGAATGGCCGATAAAGGCAAAAACCCGGTTTACGCCCTTCAATGTTTGCTGAAGGGCTTGGCGATGTTGCCGCGTAAGGAATTGCGCAAATATTTGTTGATTCCCCTGCTGATCAATGTGCTGTTATACAGTACGGTGCTGGTGTTGGGCTATTATTACATGTCCGATTTGATCCAGCAGTTCATACCCGGCTGGTTGTCCTGGCTGGAGTGGATTCTGTGGCCGCTGTTTTTCGTCAGCTTTCTGATCACCGGTTTTTTTACCTTCACGATACTGGCCAACCTGATCGCCGCGCCTTTTTACAGCCATCTTTCGGCCCGAGTTGCCGAACTGTTGTCCGGTGATAGCATCGATGTCGTCGAACAGTCTTGGCCCAAAGTGTTGCTGGCGGAAATCAAACGCGCCGGCTATTTGTTGAGCCGGATGTTGCCGTTGCTGATACTGTTCATCATCCCGGTCGTGAATGTCGTCGCGCCGATCGTTTGGGCCTTGTTCGGCGCCTGGAGCATGGCATTGGAGTTTATGGCTTATCCTCTGGAAAATCGCGGATTGCTGTTCAGCGAACAAAAAGCACTGTTGAAAGAGGTGCGCATCGCCGGGTTGAGTTTTGGAGGCCTCACGGTATTGGGCTTGTCGTTACCTATATTCAACCTGATCGTGTCGCCGGCCGCGGTGATCGGTGCGACGGTGTATATTTACACGCTCGCTGAACAACAAGAGCAGTAAAGCATTGTTGACCCGATGCAAATGGTGATTTCGTATCAATTAGGTATTGTGGCGGCAAGTTTAATGCCGTTACAATCTTCGTATCGAGATACTGAACTGCCTTTAGCGGTAGCGAATCGACGAATATCGGCCCATCGATTGGAATAATCATCATGCATGAAATGTCGCTGTGCGAGAGCATTCTGGATATCATCGAGCAGCAGGCGCGGGAACAGCAATTCGCCAAAGTGAAAACGGTGCGGTTGGAAATCGGCGCCTTGTCGTCGGTGGAACCGGAGGCGATGCGTTTTTGTTTCGACGCGGTCATGCAAGGTTCATTGGCCGGTCAGGCGCGGCTGGAGATCATCGATGTTCAGGGACAGGCCTGGTGCATGCAGTGCGGTCACAATGTCGTCATCGAACAACGTTACGATCCCTGCCCAAGCTGTGGCGGTTTTCAGTTGCAAGTAAATGGCGGCGAAGAAATGCGAATCAAAGAGTTGGAGGTAGAATAATGTGTACCGTATGCGGATGTGGTGAAGGCGAAACCACGATCGAACACTCCCATGACCATGATCACAACCATAGTCATAGCCACTGTAGCAGTCATTCCCATTCTCACCATGAGCATCACCATGATGGGCATAGCCATAGTCACGATTACGGCCAGGGGCCGGCACACGCCCATGCCCCTGGCATGTCCCAGTCGCGGATGGTGCAGGTCGAGCAGGATATCTTGGCCAAGAACAATCAATACGCCGCAGCCAATCGCGATTATTTCGCCAAGCACGGCATGCTGGCACTGAACCTGGTTTCCAGCCCCGGTTCCGGCAAGACGACGCTGCTGACCGAAACCATCGCATTGTTGAAAGACGAATTGAGCATCGCCGTGATCGAGGGAGACCAGCAGACGACACAGGACGCCGACCGGATCAGGGCGACCGGCGTCAAGGCCCTACAGATCAACACCGGCAAGGGCTGTCATCTGGACGCCCATATGGTCGGCCATGCCTTGGACGAATTGAAACCGGAAGAGCAAAGCCTGCTGTTCATCGAAAACGTCGGCAACCTGGTTTGTCCGGCCAGCTTCGATCTGGGCGAGGCACATAAAGTCGCGATCCTGTCGGTCACCGAAGGCGAAGACAAGCCGCTGAAATACCCCGACATGTTCCATGCCGCCGATCTGATGATCCTGAACAAGACCGACCTGCTGCCGCACCTCGACTTCGACGTCGAGCAATGCATCGAGTACGCGAAACGGGTCAACCCGCGCATTAAAGTCCTACAATTGTCGGCCAAGACCGGCGAAGGCATGTCAACCTGGCTGCAATGGCTCAAAGCGACCCGCGCCCTGCATCTGATCGAATATCAAGCCGAAGCGGTGGCTTGAAGATAGTCAAAAAATGCTACGGCGCTGTAGCGTAATGCGCCGTATTTTTTCCCGGAAAAGGAATTGCAGTTTGTTCGAAAGGAATTGTTCGGCATTAATATCAAGCCTGAATTTATCGGAATTGTCGGTTCATCAAGGCAAACATGCCTGTTTTTACAGATACGCAGGCCAATTTTCCTGAATTAGCGATTATTATCAACTTATCAGGGAAAATTGACCTGATAATCAATGGTTAGCCTTGAAAAGCAATGAAATATGCAAATAGAGAATGGTGGTACGACTTCAGAGAAATACCATCAGCATTTCAGGAAGAAAAATGCGGATTGGTCGTGGCCAACATGCTCGCTCGATATAGCAAGATAACAAAAAGTTGGTCGCCCGAGCTGAATTCAGAGTGGTTGTGTAGAGCATACCTGGCCGCCAAATTGATTATGCAGTCAACCCTTACGATAAACTCCATGCACTATGCGCAAGAGAAAAATCTACGAGTTGTCGTTCCTTATCTAAGGTATTACTCAGCGCTTTCCCTCATCCGCGCAGTCGTTCTGATGCTGCCGGAACAGGCATGGAACAATGGTCGAATTATTACACTAGGGCATGAGAAGGTGCTAAACATTGTTATCGCACATATTGTCGAATTTGATCCTAACTTTGCTTCCTTTGTTAAAAATAATGTCCAATCGTTACGGGCATCTCGTGAGCTTATTTCATATCGTGCGCCATCATCTGGAGATGAAGCAATTCCTGATATAAAGGAGTTCTTAGGAATGTGTTCCTTTCTAGCTGAGCTAGCCCAGCTTGATTCAGAGCTAATAGAATCCTCAATAAATAAGAACGCTGATCCAAATGCCTTCGTTATACTACCTGAGTATATGTGCGAATTGGCAAATGTGTCTCTTGGCCCACACACGTTCGGAGATACGGAAGATGCGTATAGATTGGATTACTTCAGAAGAAAACAACCACATATGCTTAACATTCGCTTTTTAATGCGCGAAGGACATGTGGATGATTTCTTCGGCGCATGGTCAGATCCAGAAGAGACAGAAGGTGCATTTGATCCAGATGAGATGAACGGAGTAATTTTTGATATCCCATAGGCTAACAATCGGCTGCACAACGACGCCAAACTCTCCGCTGCGCTACGAGTTTGGCGCCTGTGAGCCGTGGCGTTATGTGTAAAAGGTGAAATACAAATGGGCTACGATTTCTCATTCTTGCGGTTTAAAAATAAGCCGAATTCATTTCCGTTTTCGCCAGATAAAGAATTTAAATTCCTTGAAGAAATTAAGGATGTGCTATCTCCAAAAGAAATAGTGAAGCATCTGGAATCCAAAGATGGATTTATACCAAATGGAAAGAATGATGATGGTGTTGTTTGGTATTGGTGGAACACACCAGATGGTGGGAATCTTGATATTCAAATAAGGCCAGATTGCACTGCAATCTTCGTAGACACCCATGCTCACTGGGCATATGTGCTTGAATTATTAAAATATCTCCAATTGATTATGGATGATTTGCTAGTGCTCGATAATCAAACGATGCTTATTTATAATAAAGAAGCATACCGAGACTTTATAGAAAGGATGCAAAATGAAACGAAAAACACATAACAAGGCGCTCGTGTGGGACGCTGCGCCGCATTGCGGCTCGCGCCCCACAGCTTGTCGTTGGGCGCCGCCAGCGACCTTTGGTATTGCGCCTGGACGCACTACAGACCATGCGCACCCAAGAAAGCAACCGTTTGCAGGTCGCTCGCGAAGCAGTACGCGAGGATATTGAGCAGCATCTGAATTGGTAAGACACTGCTATCCAGCAGTTGATTGACGCTATCAACGATCATATCGATCACCATCCCGGTCTAAAGCAACAACGCGATCTACTCGACAGCATTCCCGACATTGGTGAACGCACCAGCGCGATCATTTTAGCGTTTTACGCCGATACCTCGCGCTTTGCCAATAGTCGGCAGGCCGCGGCGTTTGCCGGGCTCGACCCCAGGCAATACAAATCGGGTAGCAGCATCAAGGGCTAGCCCAGGCTCTCTAAAATAGGCCACTCGTTCTTGCGAAAGCAATGTGTATGCCAGTCATGTTGACGCTGTATAAAACAGCCTGGGGAAAGCAGTTTAGAAGCCGACTAGCGAGTAACGGCAAACCCAATAAGTTGATCAGAGGCGCCATGATGCGAAAATTGAATCAGGTGGCGTTTGGTGTTCTAAAATCAGCTAAACCCTTCGATTCGTCTATTCATTTGACTTGACGTGGATAACAGTATCTTGCGTGATCTATACGGGGCATTGCCGGACTCATTGACTCAACCATGACGGCGGCGTGATAAAGCCAAACCCTCAGAAAAAACGCTTGATCGGGAAGGGAACTGATTCATCGCCTAATGTCATTTTGAAAATCTGGACGGTGTGAGTCGAAAATCGGTGACAGATCATTACAAACAAAAAAACCCAATAGCGCGGCAACGCAGGGGGGGGCTTAAAAGGAACAATGAAATCTAACATCAGCGGATTTGAAAAATATCGGAAGAAACCCTGTAAAGAGCAATTTCTTGATTTACATAACACTGATTCAATCTATCGGATCCTGCGGCGGAAGAAGCTTTGTACGATTCCCGGGCAATGAGGAATTTTGTCGGCATCGATCTGGGGGGGGAGAGGCGCCCCTGGACAAAACCTCGATCGGAGGAGCTTGACTATACATGCAGGGAGCCTTGGCAGTGGTTTTAGTGAGATAGATTGCTTCATTTCAATTGAGACAATGTGGGATTTGACGCAATCAAGATAAGTTATTTGCCGCAGTCTTTATTGTAAAAATTAAGTCTAGGATAAGGAAGCTTTATTTGTAAGCGCCTAACTATTTATTTTGTAATAAATTTATTACAAATAATCTCTAAATTAAATTTGGCATGATACTAGCTTGGTATTTGGCTCGCCTTAAATTCTAAAATTAAATTAGGAGATTTCATGCTTAAAAACAAAAAAACCAAGTTCACGGAAAAGAACTTAGCAATGCAGAGGTATTCCCTGGCTTTTGTGAGCCTGCTGATTTCACTACCGCTAAGCGCTCAAACCACTCTGATGCAATCAGATTTCGATAATGGCACCTACATTATTGACCAACCCGGCACATATGTTCTCGGCGAAGATATCTCATTCAACCCGCACCCCGTCGGCTCACTCGGGCCAGACGGGGTAACGCCACTTGATGCCTACACCGCAGGGCTTCCCTTTCCCCAGCAGCTTGGCATGGAATATGACCCTGCTGCTTTTGGTATAGGTTTTTTTGCGGCTATCACAATTGAAGCTGATAACGTCACCCTGGACCTTAACGGACACACCCTTGAGCAAAGCCCCGAACATGCGTTGCTGCAACGGTTTTACGCCAACATTGAACTGGCGGACCAGCCTTTTGTTCCATCACAGGGGCCCTCGGATTTTGGCGACGAACTGAAAGCGGCCAAGGAAGTGTCCATCATCAATGGCGTCATAGGCAGAAGCTCACATCATGGCATACATGGTAACGGTAACAGGAATCTTGTAATAAAGGACGTTAGGTTCAAGGACTTTGAAGTCGCGGCGGTTGCGCTGAACGGAGTTAACGGAGTTGATATTATCAATAGTACGGCCAGCAACCGGGAAGATGTGCCCATCATCGGCACCTTCTCAAATGCCCGTTTTATCTCTGCCTATGTTGACTGGCTGGTAATGAGTGGATCAACGACCACGCTTAAAGTCCAAGGCGTTGAGCTGAACGCTGGCGATATCCAGGCGGCATTACGCACTTCTATCAACAATGTCTATGATGACGTTATCACTAAAGGCCTGGGATTTATTGATGAGAACGCACACCCGGATGAATACGCCCTCTATCACAACAAGTTTGGTGTTATCGACGGTAATTCTTACGGGTTCCTGGTGAATCCACTGGGTGTTGCGGTGAATGGTTTTCCGACTTCCCCGATCAATATGTCCATGTATGTTAATTTCCGCAATGTAGACGTCACCAGCCAGAAAGCGTTTATTAATGAGGTCGTCGCACTTCAACAAGGCGGTAAAGCGGCCATTGATCCCATCGGAGCTGTTTTTATGGTGAGAAATGTGCATCCTGATACTGGATTACCGGTTACCACCTCCTCTTTAGATGAATCGGTAGCCACCTATAAGGGTAATGCACTGGCCAATGCACAGGCACTGGTTGCCAAAGCCGCATTAAACGGTGAATTTCCATCCTTCCTGGATGTAAGCCGGTTGAATATCACGCAAGACATGATTGACTGGATTGAAAACGAAAGCACGCTTGACTCTCTGGTATCGTCACCCGCTGATTATCTATGTAACGGCGATACGATGTTTCACGTTAATAAGGGTGTGATCGGCTTCAAATTGGACGGAGCAAAATTTGTCAGTGTAAAGAATTCAAGTGTAGATAACCTTGTGAATCTCGGTGCTGTCGGCTCCGGAGATTGCGGAAATTACGCCATCTCTCACCCAGCCGCAACACTCAATGGCTATGGTGGCGCCAAGGTTAGAGGCTTTTCCATTGCCGCTTCCGATGACGTCAGTATCATGAAGAGCTCGGCCACTAACCTGACAGCCTCTAATGGCAGTGTGATCGGTATCGATATTCTTACCGATAGTAAGGAAGTGGCAATCAAAGGTAACAACATCGGCAACATCGAGGCCGGGCTGTCTTTTAATGCCAATGGCGGGCCTAACGAAGCGCCGGATGCTGTTGGTGTACAGGTCGGCGCGGATGCGAATAACGTGTATATCTGGAACAACGACATAACCGGCTTGGATGCATTTGATGAAGCCGTGGAGATCAGAGATTTGAGTGGCAGCGCAGATTATTAGTCAAAATAAATCTGGAAAATCCGGCCGGGTAATACCCGGTCGGTACTGGCAATATAAACCTTTCAAATTGTTTGCCTCTTTTTTTGTGTCAATGTGTACTGACTTCAGGCCGGTAGGTATTCAACTTTTTCACGCATGTCTTAAGAAAAGTGTCGCAAGTTGCGACACTTTTACGATAGTTGATCGTTTATTAATTTCTCAAGCGGTTCAACAGAGATGATTTCCAAACCAAAGGAAAGCAAAGAGGGTAGGCTCGATTTTTAACCTTTCTGGCCCTTTCTGATGGCCTGTCCCCCTCGGCTTTGTTTTTTGCTTGACCGCTGTATAAGCCGTTCGATTTCCACCTGAAGGCGACCGTCTCCCAAAACCCAGGTTTTTTTGTCGCTTCCCGTCTCTCATTGAGCACCGAGTCCGACCAACGCCCCATCTCGGACAAAAAGTATCAAAGGGGTTAGGCTCGAATACTGCTTACTTAAGAGTGAGTTGTCTATAGTATTCAATGAGATAAGCCCGGTAGGATGATGCGCTGAGCAGCTTGAATAATTACGACATTCAACAAGCGGTATTGCCGTCAAGAAGCGATTTGGATGAAATCGACTTCGAGGTGCACAATGATTCCGCAAGTCGAACAGAATTGGCGAACAGTATCGAGATCGAACCGATTCAGCTGAGCGATGAGGAAATTGCATATTTGATCGAGTTCTTGCGCGCCCTGACCGATCCGGCCAGTCTAGATTTGCGTTCCACGGTTCCGACTAGAGTGCCAAGCGGGCTGCCGTTGAGAGATTAAGATATTAATTCGGCTTAATTGGCAAATAAGGAGCGGGAATTTTTCCCGCTCTTTTAGTTGATATGGCAGCTCGCTAACCCTCTCCGCAAGTCGGGCAGGCTGGATTTCTTCTCAGCTTCATCGTGTTCCACTCCATCGTCAAGCCGTCGAGCAGTAATAATCGGCCGGTCAATGTCTCGCCGATCGCCATGATGATCTTCATGGCTTCCAATGCCTGAATACTGCCGACGATGCCGGTAATCGGCGCGATCACGCCATTGGTCGCGCAGTTTTGCGGGTCTTCGCCATCGTGGTTGTACAGGCAGTTATAACAGGGGCTGTCGTAAAAACCCGGAGTAAACACCGAGACCTGACCCTCGAAACGGATGGCGGCACCGGATACCAAAGGTATTTTATGTTTAACGCAGGCCGCGTTGATGGCAAAGCGGGTTGCGAAATTGTCGCTGCAATCTAGCACGACATCGGCGTTTTTTACCTCCTGTGCGAGGCGCTCTCCAGTCAAGCGTTCATTATGAGCGACCGCTTGCGTATCCGGATTTAATTTTTTCAGGGTATTGAGGGTTGAAATTACTTTGTCCGTCCCTATATCGGAGGTGTAATGCGCAATCTGTCTTTGCAGATTCGACAAATCGACCTGGTCATCATCATACAACGTGATGTGACCGATGCCCGCCGCGGCCAGGTACATCGAGGCAGGAGAGCCGAGGCCTCCAGCACCGATAATTAGTGCCTTGGCGTCGAGCAGTTTTTGTTGTCCGGCAATATCGACTTGCGGCAGCATGATTTGTCGACTGTAGCGGAGTAATTGGTGGTCATTCATTTGTCATGTGAGGGCAATAAAATGGATGGGGAATGATGCCAAAGAACTTGACAGAGTGCAAAAGCTTATTATTATTAGCACTCATTACTAGCGAGTGCTAATAATTTTTTAAACCTTTGTTTTTAATGTTAGGAGATCTTGATGAAAATTCGTCCTTTGCACGACAGAGTGATTATCAAACGTGTTGAAGAAGAAACCAAAACCGCGGGCGGTATCGTTCTGCCGGGCTCGGCAGCCGAGAAACCAAGCCAAGGCGAAGTGCTGGCGGTAGGCAACGGCAAATTGCTGGATAACGGCGAAGTACGCGCGTTGGATGTCAAAGTGGGCGACAAAGTGTTGTTCGGCAAATATTCCGGCACCGAAGTCAAAGTCGATGGCGAAGATGTCATCGTGATGCGCGAAGACGACATCATGGCGGTTTTGAGCTAAGTCCGCGTTTTGAAAAATCATTTCGGTTAACATTAATTAGAGTTTAGGAATAAAAATGGCAGCAAAAGACGTAAAATTCGGTACTGATGCACGCACATTAATGGTGGCGGGCGTAAACATCCTGGCAAATGCCGTTAAGGTAACTTTAGGCCCTAAAGGTCGCAATGCGGTTCTGGACAAAAGTTTCGGTGCACCGACCATCACTAAGGACGGCGTGTCTGTCGCGAAAGAAATCGAATTAAGCGATAAATTCGAAAACATGGGCGCGCAAATGGTCAAAGAAGTGGCTTCTCACACTTCCGACGTAGCCGGTGACGGTACCACCACCGCGACCGTTTTGGCACAATCCATTCTGAACGAAGGCATCAAATCAGTTGCCGCGGGCATGAACCCAATGGATCTGAAGCGCGGTATCGACCAAGCGGTTTCTGTTGCGGTTAAAGCGATCGAAGAAGCGGCGACGCCTTGCGCAGACAGTAAGTCCATTGCCCAAGTTGGCACCATCTCGGCAAACTCCGACGAATCTGTTGGCAGCATCATCGCCGAAGCGATGGAAAAAGTCGGTAAAGAAGGCGTCATCACCGTCGAAGAAGGTTCGGGGTTGGAAAACCAACTGGACGTCGTAGAAGGTATGCAGTTCGACCGTGGTTATTTGTCACCATACTTCATCAACAACCAAGACAACATGAGTGTGGAGTTGGAAAACCCCTACATCCTGTTGCACGATAAAAAAATCTCCAACATCCGCGACATGCTACCAGTGCTGGAAGGCGTTGCCAAAGCAGGTCGTCCATTGTTGATCATCGCCGAAGACGTCGAAGGCGAAGCGTTGGCGACTTTGGTTGTCAACAACATGCGCGGCATCGTCAAAGTGGCGGCCGTTAAAGCACCTGGTTTCGGTGATCGTCGCAAAGCCATGCTGGAAGACATCGCGATTCTGACTGGCGGCACCGTCATCTCCGAAGAAGTCGGACTGGCTTTGGAAAAAACCGAGCTGGATCAACTGGGTACCGCGAAAAAAGTACAAATCAGCAAAGAAAACACCACCATCATCGATGGCGCGGGTTCAGAAGACAGCATCAAAGGTCGTGTTTCTCAAATTCGTGCGCAAATCGAAGAAGCGACTTCCGACTACGACAAAGAAAAACTGCAAGAGCGTCTGGCTAAACTGGCCGGCGGTGTTGCCGTGATCAAAGTTGGCGCTGCGACCGAAGTTGAAATGAAAGAGAAGAAAGCTCGCGTTGAAGATGCGCTGCATTCAACTCGCGCCGCGGTCGAAGAAGGTGTCGTTGCCGGTGGCGGTACCGCTCTGGTTCGTGCGTTGAAAGCTCTGGAAGGCTTGAAAGGCGCCAACCACGATCAAGACGTCGGTATCAACATTCTGCGTCGTGCGATGGAAGAACCTCTGCGTCAAATTGTTAAAAATGCGGGCGACGAATCTTCCGTCGTATTGAACGAAGTAGCGAAAGGCGAAGGTAACTATGGCTACAACGCTGCAACCGGCGAATACGGCGACATGATCGAAATGGGTATTCTGGATCCTGCCAAAGTAACCCGTACCGCGCTGCAAAACGCGGCTTCCGTTGCCGGTCTGATGATTACAACCGAAGTAATGGTTGCCGATGAGCCGGCTGACGAAAAAGGCGCTCCTGCAATGCCTGACATGGGCGGCATGGGCGGCATGGGTGGTATGGGCGGCATGATGTAATTGCCGGCTTCAAGCCTTTTAGCGGTAGGTTGCGCTAAGCGCAGCGCACCTTGCCAAGAGCCCC
The DNA here is from genome assembly GCF_000733935.1 of Methylomarinum vadi. NCBI lineage: Bacteria > Pseudomonadati > Pseudomonadota > Gammaproteobacteria > Methylococcales > Methylococcaceae > Methylomarinum > Methylomarinum vadi. Next base: position 2,054,269 of record NZ_JPON01000001.1, on the reverse strand, counting down.
GGTTGCTTCGGCAGCCGGGGCTTTTTTATGGATGCTGGTTTGAGAGAAAATACGAAAGACGGAGGTAGTGGTGAATGCGCGGTTCTCGGCGCGAACAAAGATGTATAAAGAGACGCCTACCGGAAAATAGCTCCGGAGTTCGGATACATAGCCGCGGCATTTCCTCGATGATATCTCGATAGATGACTTCGTTCGAAGACTTTCCCCGTTTTACCAAGCAGGAATGTGGCAGTTATCTAGGGACGCGCTGAATAAATCCCTCCTGGATTTCTCCGGTCGTGCGCCTCTGCACTCCAGTAAATGCTGAATTAATCAGCATTTCCCTGGCAATCACCGGCGCTACCCAAATCTGTTGGTTCTCTATCTGGCAAATTGCGATAGAGCGCCTGGATGCTGTCGTTTTTTCGTAAGGCATCGATCACGACCGGTAAGGGACGTGGATAGATCTCGACGAAATCCCATTCCATTTGCTGAAAAATGTCAAACGCCAAATATTCTCGCGGAGGGTCGAAGCGGGCATCGACATCGGCCTTGTTGCCGCGCGGATCGACACGGTACCAACCATGTTCCTGCAAATAAACCGCAGTTAGGCCGTGCAGGCAATAGGGCGAACCGTTCCCTTCCAGACTTAGGCGTTGATAGCACAAACCGGCGGCAATGCCGTTCGCGCGAAGCAGGGCCGCCAGCAAATGCGCTTTGGCGTAACAAAATCCTGTTCCATGACGCAATACTTCCGACGCGCGGCAGGTAACAGGACCCTGGCGATAATCCCAGCTGTGCCTGATTTCGTCCCTGACCCATTCGAAACAACGCTGCGCGATAGCCTTCTCCGAATTCAAGGAGTTAGTCAACCGGCGAGCCTGTTCGAGCACTTGCGGCTGGCGCCAGTCGATGATAGCGCAGGGTTGCAGATAGGGCTTTTGATTGCTGGCGACAGGTTTAAGCTTCATGAGACATCACCCGTAATTCAGTTAAAATGCCATCGAGTATTTCGATCATGCGATCGATGTCCTCTGGGGCGACGTTCAATGCCGGCATGAAACGTAGGCAGTTAGGCCGTGGCGCGTTTAGCAGCAGATGCCTCTCCAGTGCCATTGTTACGATTTGCGTCGCATCCAGGTCTCGGGTTTCTAGCGCTAGCAACAACCCCTTGCCGCGCACGGTGCCCAATGCATACCGGTTTGATAGAACTTGCAGGTGCCGGATTAGGTAATCGCCTAGTTCGCGGACCCGGTGCAGAAAACCTTCCGCCAGCACTTCGTTGATCACGGCGAAACCGGCGGCGGCCGCTAATGGGTTGCCATTGTAGGTGCCGCCTTGATCGCCGAATTCGAAGCAACTGAATTCTTGTTTCGACAATAATGCGGCCAACGGCACGCCGCCGCCCAGGCCTTTGCCCAATGTCATAATATCCGGTTCGATGCCGAAATGCTGATAGCAAAACAGTTCGCCGCTGCGGCCGATCCCGGTCTGGATTTCATCGAAAATTAGCAACAAATTATTGTCATCGGCCAAGCGCCGCAGCGACCGGATGAATTCGACAGCGGCCGGCAGCACGCCCGCTTCGCCTTGAATCGGCTCCAGCATCAGCGCCACGGTTTGATCGTCGATCGCTTGTGCGACCGCTGCCGAGTCGTTATAAGGCACTTTGATGAAGCCCGCTACCTTCGGTTCGAATAGCCCATCCCAGCCGGCCTTGCCCGAGGCCGACATCGTCGCCAACGTGCGGCCGTGGAAACCGTTTTCGAACGTGATGATTTTATGGGCCCCGTTTTTATAACGGGCGCCCCATTTTCTCGCCAGTTTGATCGCTCCTTCATTGGCTTCCGCGCCGCTGTTGGCGAAAAAGACGTGGTCGAAGGCGCTGTTTGCGGTCAGTCGTTCGGCCAATTGCAACATCGGTTCGTTATAAAAAGCGGGGCTGGGATTGATCAGCGTTTGCGCCTGGCGTTGAATCGTCTCGACCAGAGCGGGGTGATTGTGGCCCAGCGTGTTGACGGCCCAGCCCTGGATAAAATCCAGATAGGTGTTACCGTGCAGGTCTTCGAGATAAGAACCCCTGCCGGAGACGAAAATGCAGTTCGGCCTTGGGGCGGTTGGCATGATTGCCGCAATGGATGGGTTCATGTGCTTGTTTTCCTGGTTAGTCATAGTTTTAGTCGCTCATTATTCGCAACATGTGCTTGGGGCCGATTTGAAACTCATAATCGACCCTTTCGATGTTGGCCTGCAAGCCTGCTTGCTTTAATTCCGCCAACACCGGCTGCAGGTGCGGCGACGTTTGGTGCGATAAGTCGAGCAGTGGAAAAATACGTATTTCTCGGGCGACTCGGTACAGCTCCATGACTGAACGCAGGTGAAACTCCTGCTCTAGCTGTTCGCTGTACAAAAACAGCAAATGCGAGCACAAGGCCAGATCGAAGCTATGGTCGGCAAAGGGGAGATCGGGGAATTCCGCGCTCAAATAGCGCCTTTCTCTCTTGCCGCCCTCGAAATCCCGTAAAAAGCGTTCCATCGCCCGCAGGCGCACTTGCCCCAGGGCGGCGGCCGAGCCGAATCGCTCCAGCCGCAAGTGTTCGGCATTGGCGGCGACCTGTTCGATCGTATCGTCATATATTTCCTCGATACGGCCGCGGATTTGCTCGCCGCTGAAAGCATAAACCGGATCGGCGGATAGCATTCTTCCGCCGCGCTCGTGGATTAGCGCGTTGAACGAAGCCGGGCCGTCGCCGATGCCGAGTATGAACTTTTGCAAGTCCACCTCGCTCAACGCGAACATAGCGACATATTCTTCGAAGGAGCGTCCCCACGGGACGACTTTTTCCAATGTAAACCCCATCATTTTCTCCAGGCGAAAAAAAAGGCCGCAGATTCGGGTGAACCTGCGGCCTTGGTGAGCGATCGTGTAGTCAGTTAGATCATTCAATCATTTTCAATGCGCACAGATTCACCGCCGGCATGCCGCGTCGCAGCCAGCGCCAAAAAGTCGGTCTGTGGTTGAATGAAGTCTTGATCATGGGGGGAAGTATCGATAAATTCATTCGATCGGTCAACAAAAAATGCCGAGGCTTGTCGTTTGTTAGCGGATTTTTCAAGATGGCGGCTTCTTTAACTCGGTTATTTGAAGACGTTGAAGAACCCGCGTAGGCTCTGTTAAAGTTGGGAACATGTCTTCATTCAAGGCCATTTATCAATTACTGCTCGGCATCGCGTTGATCATGTTGGGCATCAGCCTGTTGGGTACGTTGCTCGCCTTGCGGGCTCGCGCCGAAGGCTATTCATTGGCATTGACCGGCACGATTATGTCGAGTTATTTCATCGGCTATGTCGCCGGCAGCTTCATCGCTCCGCCCGTTATCAAACGTGTCGGTCATATCCGAGCCTTCGCCGCCTTCGCCGCGATGATTTCGGCCGTCATTCTCGTTTATGCCCTGTGGCTGGATCCTTGGGTTTGGGCCTTATTGCGAGTCGTCACCGGCATCGGCATGATCGGCATTTTTACGGCCATCGAAAGCTGGCTCAACGTGCTGGCACCGAATCGAGTGCGCGGTCGGATATTCGCCGTGTATATGACGGTAGTCTTATTGTCGCTAGCGGCGGGCCAATATCTGATACTGGTCGACGATATTCGTCATTTCACGTTGTTTGCAATCGCCGCGATGTTTATGTCGCTCGGCTTGATGCCGGTTGCATTGACCCGGGTCGAACAACCTCCCCCCGCGGAGGTGGCGACAATGTCGCTGCAACAAATGTTCGCTATTTCCGCGCTGGGCATGCTGGGGGTGTTTGTCGCGGGGTTGGTGGCGGGTGCTTTCTGGGGCATGGGGCCGTTATTTGCGGTACGCGTCGGGTTGAACGAACAGGGGGTCGCCGCTTTCATGGGCTTGTTCGTGTTGGGCGGAGCGCTATTGCAGTGGCCTATAGGCGGGTTGTCCGATCGTTTCGATCGACGCAAGGTGTTATTGATCGTTTCCCTGTTGGGAACGATGTTGTCCGTCGCTAATTTTTTTCTGGCCACGGATTCGCATCGTGCCATGTTGACCGTCAGTTTTTTCTGTGGCGGGGCTTTCTTCTCCACTTATAGTTTAAGTGTCGCTCACTTCAATGATCATTTGCAGTTGTCGGATGCGCTGGAAGCCAGCAGGGGGCTGTTGTTGCTTTACGGCATCGGCTCTGCGGTGAGTCCCGTGTTGGCCGCTTTTTTCATGGCTTGGCTGGGAGACGGTAGCTTTTTTCTCTATTGCGCGTTGGCGTTCGTAGTCCTGACGCTGATCGGTTGGGTCTTGCTGTTTTCCCGTAAACCCGAGGTGGTCCAAGAACAAAATGAATTCATACCGATGGTGCGGACCTCTGCCACCGCATTGGAAATGCTGCCCGAGACCGTCGCCGAGCAGTCGCAAAATACGCCTAAACAATAGTGGGGGCTGGAGGCCGGTTGAGGTAAAAAACGGCTTCCGAAGGAAGCGGGTCCAGTCAACTGCGTCGAATAATTATTCTGGGGGCTTAGTTAAGGCGGAGTGTCAGTAAACAATAATCGTTCTCATTTGTTGAGCTTTAGAAAAAAAAGAGTAGTCTGAGAATAGTGAAGAAAGAACAAAAGAGGAGGGTTGTGATGAACGGACAACTAGCAACAACAATGAAGAACGTGGCGATCGCCTTAACCTCGCTCATGCTCGGATTAGCCGCACTTGGCGCCGGTGCGAGCGAAAATTCCAGCTTAGCTGAGGGGACGCAATTGATCTATAACTCCCATTCGGCGAATCACGGCATCCATACTTATCCGAGCAATCTGGTTGGGGAGGTGTCTCTACATCCGGAAATTATATACGTCAGTCAGGCTTATGGGCCGGCCATTCATAGCTACCACCATACGGGCTCTGAAACTAGCGTGCCCTGGAATGTCGAGTATGTCGACACCGCCCATGGCCAGGCCATCTACAGCTATGAACGTGTTCGAGCCGAAGGCTCGCTGGAATTACTGCCCGTCGCCCGGTATTAAAAAACGACAGGTGCCGAAGACATTGCCTTCGGCACTTATGTGCCTCCTAAGGAAGCGCTGAATAAATCCGTCATGGAATTCTCGGCGCCCGGTTCGAGAAAATTCGATTTCCCTTGGCGATCGATTTTGTTCGCGCGTCCCTGCACTCAATGAAATACTGAAATAATCCGCATTTCCCTAGCGATCATTGTCGTAACAACGCCAGAATTTCCTCTGTTTTCTGTTCCATCAACGTATTGTCGCCCCTCGATTCGACATTCAAGCGGACGACCGGCTCGGTGTTGGACGAGCGCAGATTGAAGCGCCAGTCGGAAAATTCCAGGCTGATGCCGTCGGTCTCGTCGACAACCTGTGCATCCGTCTCGAAATGTTTCCTGACGCGGTCGATGGCCGCCGCAGGGTCAGTCAGCTTGGAATTGATCTCGCCGGACGACGGGTAGGCGGCGATGCGTTCGGCGACCGTTTCCGACAGTCTCTGCCCCTTGACGCATAACAACTCGGTGACCAACAGCCAAGGGATCATGCCGCTGTCGCAGTAGGCGAAATCGCGGAAGTAATGGTGCGCGCTCATCTCTCCGCCGTAAATCGCATCTTCCTTACGCATGCGCTCCTTGATGAAGGCGTGACCGGTTTTCGACATCACCGGAATGCCGCCGGCGGCCTCGACCACGTCGATCGTGTTCCAGCTCAGGCGCGGATCGTGGATGATCTTGCTGCCGGGCACCTTGTGCAGGAAGGCTTCCGCTAGCAGACCGACGATGTAATAACCCTCGATAAACCGTCCCTGTTCGTCGAACAGAAAGCAACGGTCGAAATCGCCGTCCCAGGCGATGCCCATGTCGGCTCGGTGTTCGATGACGGCGTCGGCGGTGTCCTGGCGGCATTCCGGCAATAACGGATTGGGGATGCCGTTGGGGAAAGTGCCGTCCGGCTGGTGATGGACCTTGATGAATTGGATCGGCGCTCCGGTCTGTTTGAGCCGAGCTTCCAGCGCATCGATCACATGGCCGGCGGCACCGTTGCCGGCATTGACGACCAGCTTCATCGGTTTCAGCTTGGCGACATCGATGTAGCCCATCAGGTGGTCGACATAGGCGTCCAGGTGGTCGAGACGTGTCAGTTGGCCGCGACGGCCAACAGGGCCGAAGGCATTGGTTTCGGCCAGACGCCGGATTTCGTGCAGGCCGCTGTCGCCGCTGATCGGCTTGGCGTTCTCGCGCACCAGTTTCATGCCGTTGTAATCCATCGGATTGTGACTGGCGGTCACTTCGATGCCTCCGTCCACGTCCAGTGCCTGGGCGGCGTAGTAGATTTCCTCGGTACCGGTCATACCGATGTCGATGACGTCGACGCCGGCGTCCATCAAGCCTTCGGCCAATGCCTGCTTCAATGGCTCCGAAGTCAGGCGCACGTCGCCGCCGACGACGATGGTTTGGGCTTTAAGATGTTCTCCGGTAGCGCGGCCGATGCGATAGGCGATGTCTTCGTTCAGCTCCGCGCCCAATTGGCCGCGGATGTCGTAGGCTTTGAAACAGGTCAGTTTTTCCATGATGTTAAGGGCATTTGGTTGTTAATAAAGAGTTGATTTTTCTCGTTCCAACGGTTTCCTCTTTATACTATTTTTTGGATGTCTCAAGATGCGTCGGTTTGGGATGAAGTCCGACACATTTAGACATTTCGGAAATGTTGGGCTTCGCTATCGCTCAGCCCAATCTACGGTTATTTGTGTATTACGAAAAGCGATCGCCGTAGGCGCGGTCGATTAGATTTATTCGGTAACTACAGGAATCTTGCCGATCTTCGCTTGCCACAACCTAGGCGCGCTGACGTGTATCGAATCGCCGCGGCTGTCGACCGCGACCGTGACCGGCATGTCCTCGACGACGAACTCGTGGATCGCTTCCATGCCAAGGTCTTCGAAGGCGATGACGCGGGCATGGCGGATGGCCTTGGACACCAGGTAGGCGGCGCCGCCGACGGCGATCAACGAGACCGCCTGGTGTTTCCTGATCGCCTCGATCGCCTGCGGTCCGCGTTCGGCCTTGCCGATCATGCCCAGCAGCCCGGTATGTTCCAGCATCGCCTCGGTGAACTTGTCCATCCGTGTGGCCGTGGTCGGTCCGGCCGGACCGACCACTTCGTCGCGCACCGGATCGACCGGGCCGACGTAATAGATGAATTTATTGGTGAAATCGATGTTCGCCGGCGGAGTCTCGCTGCGCTCGAACAGGTCGACCAAGCGTTTGTGCGCTGCATCCCGGCCGGTCAGCAGCGTGCCGCTTAATAGCAGCGTTTCGCCCGGTTTCCAGTCTAGGATGTCCTCCTTGGTCAGACTGTCCAGGTTGACGCGGCGCGCGGTTTCCCCTGCATCCCGGCTGATGATCGGCCAATCTTCCAGTTTCGGTGGCTGCAATTGCGCCGGGCCGGAACCGTCGAGGACGAAATGGGCGTGGCGGGTCGCGGCGCAGTTAGGGATCATCGCCACCGGTTTGTTGGCGGCGTGGGTCGGATAATCCTTGATCTTGACGTCGAGCACCGTGGTCAAGCCGCCGAGCCCCTGCGCGCCGATGCCGAGGGCGTTGACCTTGTCGAACAGCTCAAGGCGCAATTCCTCCAGGGCATTGTCAGGGCCGCGGGCGTGCAGTTCCTGGATATCGATCGATTCCATGCAGGCCTGTTTGGCCAGCAGCATCGCTTTTTCCGCCGTCCCTCCGATGCCGATGCCGAGGATGCCGGGCGGACACCAGCCGGCTCCCATCGTCGGCACGGTTTTTAACACCCAGTCGACGATGCTGTCGGACGGGTTGAGCATGGCGAATTTGGATTTAGCCTCGGAGCCGCCGCCCTTGGCCGCCACTTCGACCTCCACGGTGTTGCCCGGCACGACTTCCATGTGCACGACGGCGGGGGTGTTGTCGCCGGTGTTGACGCGTTTGCCGGCCGGGTCGGCCAGGATCGAGGCGCGTAGCACATTGTCCGGATGGGTATAGGCCCGGCGTACGCCTTCGTTGATCATGTCGACCACGCTCAGCTTCGCGTCCCAGCGCACGTCCATACCGATTTTCAGGAAGACCGTGACGATGCCAGTGTCCTGGCAGACCGGGCGTTTCCCTTCGGCGCAGAGGCGGGAATTGATCAGGATTTGGGCGATTGCGTCCTTGGCCGCCGGACTTTGTTCCTTTTCGTAGGCGGCGTGCATGGCCTGAATGAAGTCCCGCGGATGATAATAGGAAATGTATTGCAGCGCGTCGGCAATGCTGTCGATGAAATCGTCCTGACGGATTATGCTCATATTAAAGCTCTCAGATTGGTTCAAACTGTTATCCGTTATTTCGTTTTCCGCCGCGTCATGGGTGTTCGGCGATAAACCTTTGTAAAGTGGATTCGTCGAACGGCCAGCTCAATTCCTGCCCGCTGCTTAAGTGGTAAAGCACGGGAATGCGTATGCCGTAGCGCTCCAGCCATTCCGGGGTATCGGCGATATCTTTTTTCTGATAGGCGTCAGCGATGGCCGATTGTTCGAGCAACCGTTCCGCTTGTTCGCACAAGTGGCAACCGGCAGTCGAGAAAAGGTAATAGCCGCTCATTTATGCTTGGTCAATTTGTCCAGAAAGCCGAGCATCAATGCCGAGGTCACCAGTGTCAGATGAATGACCACATACCACAGCAATTTGCTGTTGTCGGTGTTTTGCACATTCATGAAGATTTTCAGCAAATGGATCGAGGAGATGGCGACGATCGATGAGGCCACCTTCATCTTCAACGAGCTGTAATCGTGGGTGCCCAACCACCCTAATTTTTCCGCATTGGGCCCGATGTCCATTTGCGAGACGAAATTCTCGTAACCGCTGAACATGACGATGACCGTCAAGCTGCCGACCAGGGTCAGGTCGATCAGGGTCAATAGTTTGAGGATCATCTCGGATTCATCGATTTCCAGAAAATGCGGCAAGAAATGGTAGAGTTCCTGGAAAAACTTGATCGATAAGGCGAGCAGTACGACGCTCAGGCCCAGGTAAATCGGCGCCAGAATCCAACGGCTGGCATACATGGCACGTTCCATCGAGCGTTCAATCACCTCTTTTGCTGCCATCTGCTCTTCCTCGGTGGTTATTGGTGCAAATGCGCCGCCAGCCAGCGTTCCGCCGCTTCATCGCTCATGCCCTTACGCCGCGCATAGTTTTTCAATTGATCCTGGTCGATCTTGCCGATGTTGAAATATTGCGATTCCGGATGGGAGAAGTACCAGCCGCTGACCGCCGCCGCCGGCGTCATCGCGTAGCTTTCCGTCAGTTCGATGCTGGTGCTTGGAGTCACGTTCAGCAAGGCGAACAATTTCCCTTTTTCGGTATGGTCGGGGCAGGCCGGATAGCCGGGCGCCGGGCGAATGCCCTGGTAGGCTTCGGCGATCAGGGCCTCGTTGTCATGCTGTTCTTCCTGGGCGTAGCCCCAGTACTCTTTTCTGACCACTTCGTGCAGGTATTCGGCGAAGGCTTCGGCCAAGCGGTCGGCCAGCGCCTTTAACATGATCGCGCTGTAATCGTCGTGATCGCGTTCGAATTCTTCCAGCTTTTTCTCGATGCCGATGCCGGTGGTGACGGCGAAACCGCCGATATAATCAGGCTTGCCGCTGTCGACCGGGGCGATGAAATCCGACAGGCAGTAATTGGGGCGTCCGGGCGCCTTGGCGTTCTGTTGACGCAGATGATGCAGGACTTCCCGTTGTTCGCTGCGGGTCTCGTCGGTATAGAGGATGATGTCCTCGTCGCGGCTGTTGGCCGGGAAAAAGCCGATCACGGCTCGCGCTTCCAGCCATTGCTCGGCAATGATTTTATGCAGCATCACCTGGGCGTCATCGAACAGCTTTCTCGCTTCCTCGCCGATGACCTTGTCCTCGAAGATTGCCGGATAGCGGCCGGACAGTTCCCAGGTATGGAAGAACGGCGTCCAGTCGATGTACCACACCAGGGTTTCCAGCGGGAAGCGATTGATCACCTTGGTGCCCAGAAATGACGGCTTGACCGGTTGGAAACCGTCGTAATCGAATTTATTGGCCCGGGCTTGTTCCAATGTCAATTGTTGGGTTTTGGCCTTGCGTCCCTTATGGTGTTCGCGGACCTGTGCGTATTCATCGCGGATTTTCGCGCTATAGGTCTCTTTCATGTCGGTGCTGAGCAGGGAGCTCACCACGCCGACGCTGCGCGAGGCATCGGCGACATAAACGGTCGGGCCGTGATAATTCGGCTCGATCTTGACCGCGGTATGGGCGCGCGAGGTGGTCGCGCCGCCGATCAACAGCGGGATGTCGAAGCCCTGGCGTTCCATTTCCTTGGCCATATGCACCATTTCATCCAATGACGGCGTGATCAGGCCGCTCAGTCCGATCACGTCGACCCGTTGCTCGCGGGCCGTTTGCAGAATCTTTTCCGCAGGCACCATCACGCCGAGGTCGATGACCTCGTAGTTGTTGCATTGCAGCACCACGCCGACGATATTCTTGCCGATATCGTGAACATCGCCCTTGACTGTCGCCATCAGTACCTTGCCGTTGGCCTGGCGTTCCTCGGATTTTTCCGCGTCCATGAACGGCATCAGATAGGCGACCGCCTTTTTCATGACGCGCGCCGACTTGACCACTTGCGGCAGGAACATTTTGCCGGCGCCGAACAGATCGCCGACCACGTTCATGCCGTCCATCAGCGGCCCTTCGATGACCTGCAGCGGCTTTTCCGCTTCTTGCCTGGCTTGTTCGGTATCTTCGTCGATATGATCGGTGATCCCCTTGACCAGGGCGTGTTCCAGGCGTTTGTTGACCGGCCAGCTACGCCATTCGAGATCTTCCTGTTTGGCGACACTGCTGCCGTCGCCGCGGTATTTTTCGGCGATTTCCAATAGCTTTTCGGTGGCGCCGGGATGTCGGTTCAGCACTACGTCCTCGACCGCGTTACGCAACTCTTCGGGGATGTCTTCGTAAATCGCCAGCTGGCCGGCGTTGACGATACCCATGTCCATGCCGGCGTTGATGGCATGATAGAGGAACACCGCATGAATGGCCTCGCGCACCGGGTTGTTGCCGCGGAACGAGAACGACACATTGGAGACTCCGCCGGAAACCAGCGCATGCGGCAGCGTGCGCTTGATCTCTTGGGTCGCCTCGATGAAGTCGAGGCCGTAGTTGTCGTGTTCCTCGATCCCTGTGGCGATGGCGAAGATGTTGGGGTCGAAGATGATGTCTTGGGCCGGGAATCCGACTTGTTCGGTCAAAATTTTATAGGCGCGCTGACAGATCTCGACCTTGCGCTCGAAGGTATCGGCCTGGCCTTGTTCGTCGAAGGCCATGACGATGACGGCCGCACCGTATCTGCGCACCAGCTTGGCGTGTTCGATGAAGGCCGCTTCGCCTTCCTTCAAGGAAATAGAGTTGACGACACCCTTGCCCTGGATACATTTCAATCCGGCTTCGAGGATTTCCCATTTCGAGGAATCCAACATCACCGGTACCTTGGCGATGTCCGGTTCGGCGGCGATCAGGTTTAGGAAGCGCACCATCGCCTGCTGGGAGTCGAGCATGCCCTCATCCATGTTGATATCGATGATCTGGGCGCCGTTTTCGACCTGTTGCTTGGCGACATCCAGCGCCGTTTCGTAGTCTTCTTCGACGATGAGGCGTTTGAATTTCGCCGAGCCGGTGACGTTGGTACGTTCGCCGACATTGACGAACAATGTGTCCGGGCCGATCGACATCGGTTCCAGGCCGGCCAGATGGCAACGTTTTTCCAGTTCCGGCACCTTGCGCGGCGCATGTTGTTGCACCGCCTCGACGATCGCCCGGATATGCGCCGGCGAGGTGCCGCAGCAACCGCCGATGATATTCAGATAACCGCTGGCCGCCCAGTCGGCCAGTTCTTGCGCCATGGCTTCCGGCGTTTCGTCGTATTCGCCAAATTCGTTGGGGAGTCCGGCGTTGGGGTGGGCCGAGACATGGGTGTCGGCGATATGGCTCAATTCTTCGATGTATTGGCGCAGTTCCTTGGCCCCCAAGGCGCAGTTGAAACCGATCGAAATCGGTTCGGCATGGCTGAGCGAGGTCCAGAAGGCCGCAGCGGTTTGTCCCGACAGGGTTCGGCCGGAAGCGTCGGTGATCGTGCCGGAGATCATTATCGGCAACTTGTAACCGATTTGTTCGAAATGTTGCTCGATGGCGAATATCGCCGCCTTGGCGTTCAGCGTATCGAATATCGTTTCGATCAGGATGATGTCGGCGCCGCCGTCGACGAGCCCTTTGACCGCCTCGCTGTAGGCCTCGGCCAGGTCGTCGAAGGTGATGTTGCGGAAGCCGGGGTCGTTAACGTCCGGCGACATCGAGGCGGTGCGGTTGGTCGGTCCCACGACACCGGCGACGAAGCGTGGCTTGTCGGGAGTTTGGGTGCTGACTTCCTGGGCAACTTGTTTGGCCAGTCGCGCCGATTCCAGATTGATTTCATAGGCCAACGATTCCATCCGGTAGTCGGCCATCGCAATGGTTGTGGCGTTGAAGGTATTGGTTTCGATGATGTCCGCGCCGGCATCCAGATAGGCCCGGTGTATCGCCTTGATGATGTCCGGTTGGGTCAGCGACAGCAGGTCGTTGTTGCCTTTTAGATCGCAATTCCAATCGGCAAAGCGTTCTCCCCGATAATCGTTTTCTTCCAGCTTATAACTTTGTATCATCGTACCCATTGCACCATCCAGGAACAAAATACGCTGCGCTAATTGCTGTTTCAGTAATTCGTGATTATTCATGTTGCTTTGATAAATCCGGGAAGCTGTTTTGATTCAAGGAGTTGTGTTAGAGGTATTGCCTAAGCGTTAATCAAGGTATATTATAAAATTCTAATATTTATTTGGGAGAGTGTTATGTCAAAACCAGGCATCCTACATGTCATCAAGAGCGTCATCGCCGCCGGTGTCGGTGTGCAGAGTAATAAAAACCGGGAAATCGATTTTCAGCACGGTTCTTTGGCTAGCTACATTGTCGTGGGATTTGTCGCGACGATATTATTCATCATGACGCTCGTGTTCATCGTCTCTCATGTTACTTCATGAAGGGAAATAACCGTCCGATTTTAACAAAAAAGCCCGGGTTGTACCGGGCTTTTTTGTTGACAGGCGTGCCTGCGTTTTATTCTGATGTTTTGAAGCTGTTTTTGATACTGGTGAACATTTCCTTGATGCCGCCGAACAGGTTGGCGACGCTCAGTGCTTCGTTTAGGATGAATTTCATGCGGACGAAGGCGACGGCCAGGAAACCGGCCAATGGAGGCAGCAATTCGTAAATGATGTTCAAAAACATGCCGCCGGAACCTTTTTCATTCAAGTTGCGGTCACCGACACTGGTCAGGGAACGGTCGTACTCGGCACCGATATCCTCACCTTGGTAGGTGTCGATGATTACAATGTTTAGTTGAACGAATAGCCATTGAACGGCAAAGAACAGAGCAACGCATCCGGCAACCCAAAACAAACCATGGGGTTTTTTAATTTGTAAAACAGCCTGGTAGACCCAGATTGCTGTCAGAACCATTATAATACCACCGATCATTTTTCTTCCTCTTTGTTGTTTATTATATAGTTATACAAGCAAATAAATGCTCATACTACTCATATTCGGAGCATAAGGCAATTTAGGAAATGTTCTTGCCAGTCCAAATTCCGAAGTAAAATGATGAGCCATTATAAATCGGAATGTTTGGGTATGGTCAAACCTCTCGATTTCATTGATCTACTGAAATGCGGTTTGATGACGGTAATTTCTTGATGTAGCCGAGCCAATAGTAAAGCGGAATCGATAGCAGAATGGCATTGCCGGGAGTAATGGTGCGGGAATTTAGATAAAATCTCGTAAAATTAACAGATTAGTGATTTCCGCTGGACGGGGCGGCATTGGTTTTAGTCGTTATGATGATCAGTTATCCGAGTCCTTGGGGGGGATTTAACTGACGAATTACTTGACTTTATATGGTTCTAAAGTAACATAGGGCCCTCGGATGCCATTGTTTTGGCACATTTATTTACAACAACTATTAAAGGTAGGACACTCATGGGAGCGATCTTAGACTTAACAGAAATGTTAAAAGAGCCAGCAGGTATGATTGGAGCGGTTGTAATTATCGCTGCAGGATATTTTTTCGTTAAATGGGTTTTCTCTGAGCCTAAAGACGAAGAATAAGCTAAAAGACTAGCTTTGAAAGTATTCTAAAAGGCCGTTACTGGCATCAGTAACGGCCTTTTTCATGTCTATGGCATAGCTCTTGTTCGGATAAATCCCTTATAATTTGTACATTTTTGTCTGTCTGTTAAAACAATGTACAAATTTCTCTACAGCCGTATCTGCAGTCTTTACCAGCAACAGGCGCCTGCGACGGGCGTCGGTTTGTTTCGTTTGTTGTTCGGCTTGGTCACGTTGCAGGAAACCCTGTTTCTGCTTTATTTCAATCATCTGATCTTTGATCCGATTCCGTATCTGGATGTCGAATTTCCGATGATCTATCTTTTTATCTGCTTTTGGGCGGTGGTCGCTTGTTGCGTCACGGTGGGGTACCGCTGTCAGCAATCCATTATCGCCAATTACATTTTCTGGCTCGTGTTCGTTAATTTTACGCCGATGCAGCGTGATTTTGACGGTGGCTTCGATCTGTTCATGATCGGAACTAATTTTTTTCTGATCTTCATGCCGACCGATAAGGCGTTCGCGATCGACGCGTTGAGAAAAAAATTAGCCCGCCCCTTTGTGCATTATTCGAAATATCCGCAAGAAACGGTATCGAAGCTGGCTTATTATGTGCCGGTCGCAATCTGTTTGGGATTTCTCTATTTCGACTCGGCCATACACAAAATGTTTGCGGAACATTGGCGCAATGGTCTTGGGGCCTGGCTTCCTTCCTCGATGCCTTACTATGTGTCCGCGCTGGATATGTCGTGGTTGTTGAACAATGAAATTCTGCAGAAAACCATCGGTTATACGATCATTGTTTTTCAATTTACCTTCATCTTCTTGTTTCATGTGCGTCGGTTGCGACCGCTTTATTTTGTCATCGGCGCCGGCTTGCATCTGGGAATAACGTTGACCTTCAATATTTACCCCTTCGGTTTGGGGATGTTGATTTTTTATACCCTGGTGGCGCCGTTTTCCTGGTATCGCATTGTCGGATCCTGGTTGCAGGCCGAAAGTCCCGCGTTAACGGTGTTTTATGATGAGCGGTGCCCGCTGTGCAATCGGACTGTGTTGGTTCTCAATCATTTCGATGTGTTCAAGTGCATCGATTTTAAAGGTGCGCAGACTTATGCGCAGCAGTTTCCGGCACTGAAATCCGTGAGTGAGGCGGAGTTGATGACCGATCTCTATGCGTTGGACGGGCAGGGGCATTTATATTCCGGGGTCGATACCTATGCCCAGATTCTCAGAAAAATGCGTTATACGTTTTTGCTGGGGTGGTTCATGCAGTGGCCGGGAATTTATCAAATTGCCCGAGGCTATTATCGAAAAATCGCCGATTCCCGGGCGCGTGTTGGATGCGACGAGAGTTGTCTTTATGAGAGCGAAGCCATTAAGGCTACATTGTATGATCGCTATTTTACCGCCAAGGATGCAAAAACCGTCAGACGTAGCTGTCATCGGCTCAGCAAGTTTTTGCTGTTGTTGTTTGTGCTGCAATTAAATAGCAGTCTTCACTACGGCATCGTTTATCGACTCGATTGGGGTGCCAAGCAAAATGCCTTGAGTCATGCGCTGGTCAATGCCAGTAATTCGCTGATTATGTTGTCGCAGACCTTCTTGGGTATCACCCCGCATGCGCTTTATCTGCATGATCATTTCGAAGGTTACAATCATTTGATCGCATTGACCTATCTCGATAACAATGGCGAGGAGCGTTGGCTGCCGTTCGTCAATGAACAGGGTAGGCTTTTGGCGCCAAACTGGGGTAGGGTGCATTCGATGTGGGCCAACATTGCCGTGACGCCGAATATCGATGATTTGCGCTTGCGTAAATTCATCATGAAAGTGACGGCGTTTTGGGGTATCAAGTCGGGCTTGAATTTGGATGCGACGACTTTTTTAGTGAAGTTGAAAAAAATCGACGCTCCTTTTACTTGGCGCAAGAATTTGCGCAACGATAATTTGTCCGGCACTTGGGATACGATAGGTAAGGTGCGATGGCAAGGTAAAAGGGTTGACATAAAGTTGCCCGAAAACATCAATTTGTTGTGATAAATAAATTGTTGCGTTGATCAATTAGCCATGTTATAAATTAGCCCGTGCTTAACCACTAGTACATAAATATAAAAAATAAAAACTTTTATTGGAGGATGTTATGAAAAAAGTATTGTCCCTATTAGCTATGACTTTAATGATCGCAGGTCTGACAGGTTGCATGGACGATCCAGACGGTTCTAAACAAAAAGTTTCAAGCTCTACCTCTTCTATTCAGCTTTAATTTCTGAGCTAGTAGATAAAAAAAGACCTGTCTATATGGCAGGTCTTTTTTTTGCCTAAAAGTTTTTAAAAAATTCAGGCTTCATTCGCCTTCCTGTTCGTTCTCGTCTTCTTCCTTATGGATTTCTTGCAAGGAAAGATTGGCCAAGCTTGAGGATTGACTCGATGCCTCCCCTTTTTCCTCCGTTGCAGAGCCACGGCCTTCGCTTAGATTGATTTTTAATTTCAGGTTATTGGGCGAGTCGGCATTACGCAACGCTTCTTCCAGCGAAATCGTGCCGGCTTTGTAAAGTTTCAACAAGTGGCTATCGAAAGTCTGCATGCCGATGTTTTCCGATTTTTCCATAGCTTCCTTGATGGCGTGTATTTCACCCTTGTGGATCAAGTCGCTGACCAGTTTGGTACCTAACAGGATTTCGATCGCGGCGGTACGTTTGCCATCGACGGTCGGTATCAATCGCTGCGAGACAAAGGCTTGTAAATTCAACGACAAGTCCATCAATAACTGACCGCGGCGTTCTTCCGGAAAAAAATTGATGATGCGGTCCAATGCCTGGTTGGCGTTATTGGCGTGCAGGGTGGACAGGCACAAGTGACCGGTTTCGGCGAAGGCCAGCGCATGTTCCATTGTTTCCTGGCTACGGATCTCGCCAATCAGGATAACGTCCGGCGCCTGTCTCAACGTGTTTTTCAAGGCGTCCTCGTAGGAGCAGGTGTCGACGCCGACCTCGCGCTGATTGACCAGGCATTTTTTGTGCGGATGCACGTATTCGATTGGGTCTTCGATGGTGATGATATGGCCCGAGGAATGGCTGTTGCGATGGTCGATCAACGCCGCTAACGAAGTGGACTTGCCGGAACCGGTGCCGCCGACAAACAGAATGAGGCCGCGTTTTTCCATGATCTTGTCTTTCAATATCTGCGGCAGACCCAAGTCGTCGGCGTTAGGAATGTCGACCTTGATGTTGCGGATTACCATGGCGTAGCTGTTACGCTGTTTGAAAATATTGACCCTGAAACGGCCGATGCCGGTTTCGGTGATGGCCAGGTTCATTTCCGGCACATGTTCGAATTGTTCGCGTTGCTCGGCGTCCATGATGCTATCGGCAATTGTTTTAATGCGTTCCTTGGTCATGATCGTGCCTTCCAGCGGTTTCAAGGCACCGTGAAATTTTGCCGCGGGCGGTGCGCCGACGGTCAAATAGAGATCGGAACCCTCTTTGTGGGCAAGGATTTTTAGGTAGTCTTTGAATTCCATCAATATTTTCCGTTTTAGTGTTAAGCCGCTTGAAGTTTAGTTAATAATGCGACAAGGTAAAGCCAGATGCATTGCAAATCAGTATAATAGTGCCATTTTTCTATAGGCTGTTTGCCGGTTTAGATTGTTAGAGATTATGAGTAAACAAAGAAAAGCGGTGGCGTTGATTTCCGGCGGGCTGGATTCGATGCTGGCGGCTAAAGCCGTGATGGAACAGGATGTACATGTCGAAGGTATCAATTTTTTCACGGGTTTTTGTGTCGAGGGTCATACGCATGCCATCAGACAAAAGGACAAAGCCAAGCCGAAACGCAACAATTCGTTGTGGGTCGCCGAGCAATTGGGGATCAAGCTGCATATCGTCGATATCATCGAAGAATATAAGGATGTGCTGATCAATCCCAAGCATGGTTATGGCGCCAACATGAATCCGTGCCTGGATTGCAAGATTTTCATGGTCAACAAGGCCAAGCAATGGATACAAGAAAACGGTTTCGATTTCATCATCACCGGGGAAGTGATGGGGCAAAGGCCGATGTCGCAACGCAAGGACACCATGCCGATCGTCGCGGCCGAATCGGGCGCCGACGATTTGTTATTACGGCCGTTGTGCGCCAAAAACCTGCCGCCCACGTTGCCGGAGCGGGAAGGCTGGGTAGACCGGGAAAAACTGTTCGATTTCAGCGGGCGCACGCGTAAGCCGCAGATGGCGCTGGCCAAACAATACGGGTTTGACGATTATGCCCAGCCGGCCGGTGGTTGTTGTTTCTTGACCGATGAAAAATATTCGAAAAAACTGGTCGACTTGTGGCAAGCGCGCGGAAGAAAGGATTATGATTTGGACGATGTCATGCTGTTGAAGGTCGGCCGGCATATTCGCCCGCAACAAAATTTTAAGGTTATCGTGGCTCGGGAGGACGGCGAGGCGCGTTTCATGCAAGGTTATAAAAAAGACTTTATCAATATGAATTGCGCCAGTCATCGCGGTCCGCTGGTATTGGTCGATGGTGCGCCGACGGAAGAGGATCTGCAGTTGGCGGGCAGGATCACCGCCCGTTATGGACAAGGCCGGGACGCCGACGTCGTCGGCATCGCTATCCGAGAGCCAGGCAAAGAGGAACGGGTTATCCAGGTCAAGCCTATTGCGGCGGACGAGATTCCACAGGAGTGGTTTGTATGAGCCAGGAAACCTTGAATGCAAGGCGCCTGTTGTGCCCCTTGCCGGTCATCCGCACCCAGGATAAGGTCAAGAGCTTGAAAAGTGGCGACCAGTTGACCGTCATTTGCACCGATCCGGGGGTGATGCAGGACATTCCCGCCTGGTGCCGGATCAACGGCCACCGGGTCGTCGAAACGCGAGCCGAGGACGGGGAATATATCATCGTTTTAGAGGTCGGTTGAGGTGGTCGCAAATCCTGGGGAAGATCAATTTGCCGGCATGAAGGCGCGTGTCACCTACGTCGCGGCGGCCGTCAACGTCTTCTTGACGCTGATCAAGGTCGTTTTCGGCATCTTAGGTCAATCCGCGGCATTGATCGCCGACGGAGTTCACTCGCTGTCCGACCTGTTGAGCGATTTGTTCGTCATCGTGGCGATCAAGATGGGCAGCCGCGAGGCCGATTATGAACACCCCTACGGCCATCGTCGTTTCGAGACGATGGCGACGGTATTGTTGGGGCTCGGTTTGGTCGTGATCGCCGGCGGCATCGCCTGGGATGTTTCGGAACGCATCCTGCATCCGGAAACCTTGATGATACCGAACCGCGACACCATGGCCATCGCAGTGATTTCGATCTTGGCCAATGAGTGGCTGTACCAATATACCAAACGTGTCGGGAAAAAAACCCGTTCTAAATTGTTGTTGGCCAATGCCTGGCACCATCGCAGCGACGCCATCTCGTCGATAGTCGTGTTGTTCGGTATCGGCGCGGTTCTGCTGGGCTACCCCTTCGCCGATGCCGTGGCGGCGATAATCGTTTCGTTGATGATCGCCAAAATCGGTTTGAAACTGGTGTTGGAGAGCATCAACGAATTGGTCGATACCTCGTTGCCTGAGCCGTTAGTCAAGGAAATCAGACGTGCGATCAAGACGACCGATGGCGTAAACGGCATCCATTTGTTGCGTACCCGTCAGATGGGTGAAGATGCTTATGTCGATGCCCATATCGTCGTGGATCCGCGCATTACGGTCTCGGAAGGCCATCTGATCGGCGATATCGTGCGGGATAAATTGAAAAATGAATTCGACGATGTTGTCGATGTGTTGGTACACGTCGATCCCGAAGACGATGAATTCAAGGTCGTCGACGACCTGCCGCTGACGCGAAAGGAAATCGAGACCCAACTGGAAGAATATCTGGGCGAACTAAGCGAATACATCGATGAATTCAGAATTCATTATTTGGACGGTCTGCTCGAATTGGAGGTGATGTTGCCGCCGGTTTTATTCGGCCAGCAGCAATTGATCGAGCAGATCAAGCAGCATTGCGCCTTGCTGGAAAAAAAGGTCGACCAGATCGCCAAGGTTTATGTTTTTTTCAAAGCCTGACTATTCAGGGGATAAATAGGAATAGGAAGTGAAATGGCAGTAGGAAATTGTGATTTTCCGCAAATGCATCCAGTCGAGGGCATTAAGCTGGGAACCTGTAACGCCGGCATCAAACAGGTCGAGCGCGATGATATATTGGTGATCGAAATGGTGGAAGGCGGCCGTTGCGCCGCGGTATTCACCCAGAATGCCTTTTGTGCGGCGCCGGTCCATGTGGCCAGGGAGCACCTGGGGCGTAACCCGCGCTGGTTGTTGGTGAATTCCGGCAATGCCAATGCCGGCACCGGCGAACGTGGCATGCAGGATGCCCGGCAGAGCTGCCAAAGCCTAGCTGAAATTGCCGGCGGTGAGGCGGACCAGGTGTTGCCTTTTTCCACCGGGGTGATTGGCGAGCATTTGCCTATCGAGAAGTTTGTGGCAGCTTTGCCGAAAGCGGTCGGTAACCTGAAGCTCGACGGATGGAAAGAGGCGGCGCGGGCCATCATGACCACCGATACCTTTCCCAAAGGCGCCTCCATGGTTATCGAACTGGACGGCGAACCGGTTACGATCACCGGTATTTCCAAAGGGGCCGGCATGATTCAGCCCAATATGGCGACCATGCTGGGCTTCATCGCGACCGACGCGAAAATCGCCCAACCGTTGTTGCACCGATGCCTGGCGCAGGCGGTGGAGCAGTCGTTCAACCGTATTACCGTCGACGGCGACACCTCGACCAACGATGCCTGTGTGCTGTTGGCCAGCGCGACGTCTTCCGCACCGGAAATCGAGCCGGACAGCGATCATTATCAAGTTTTTTCGGCCGCCGTGCTGGCTGTTTGCAAGCAGCTGGCCGAAGCCATCGTCAGGGATGGCGAAGGCGCGACCAAATTAATCCGCATCGTCGTCGAACAGGCCGCCGACGATGCCGAGGCGGTGAGGGTCGGTAAAACCATCGCTCATTCGCCCTTGGTTAAGACGGCCTTTTTCGCCAGCGACCCGAATTGGGGGCGGATTCTCGCCGCAGTCGGCCGGGCCGGAGTGGAAAACATGCTGTTGGAACGGGTCGAAATTTACTTGAACGATGTCTGTATCGTCGAACACGGCGGCCGCGCGCCATCTTATACCGAAGCGGCGGGGCAGGCGGCGATGCGCCAGGAAGAGATTACCGTACGGGTGCTGCTGGCGCGGGGAGAGGCAAGCCAGGAAGTGCTGACCTGCGACTTTTCTTATGACTATGTCAGGATTAATGCCGAATATCGTACCTGATCGCCAAACGCGGAACGATCCGCCCTTGCATGTCGCCGTCGGCGTGATTGTCGACGATGTCGGGCGGATTTTAATCGCGAAAAGGCCCGACCATCTCCACCTGGGCGGATTGTGGGAGTTTCCCGGCGGCAAGGTCGAAGCCGGCGAGTCGGTGAATGAGGCTTTGCGGCGCGAGTTGGCCGAGGAATTGGGCATTCGCACAAGTCATGCCGAACCGTTGATCAAGATCGGGCACCGTTATCCCGACCGTAGCGTCTTGCTCGATGTTTGGCGCATCGATGATTTTGCCGGCCTCGCTGTAGGCCTGGAAGGGCAGGAGGTCAGGTGGGTCGAACCTGCAGAACTCAAGGACTACGATTTTCCGGCCGCGAATCGACCGATCGTCAATGCGGCCGTCTTGCCATGCTTTTACGGGATTTTGGAAGGCAGCGATCAGACGCAAGTGCTGGACAATTTACGCTTAATGCTCGAGCGCGGTGTCAGACTGATACAACTGCGCCTGAAAGCCTATGAAACGGCCGTCACGGAACCATTATTGCAACGCATTGCGGCCGAATGTCGGGATTTTCGCGTCCAACTGCTGCTCAACTCGGCTTTGTCATGTAATTCAGGCGGCGTCGCTCAAGGCATTCATCTGACCAGCCTGGACTTAATGCGATGCAATCAACGACCGCCTGGATATCGATGGGTTGCGGCCTCCTGTCATAATTTGCAGGAGTTGCGACAGGCCGAGAAGATCGCTGTCGACTTCATCGTGCTGGCACCGGTGCGGAAGACCCGCAGTCACCCTTCAACCGAACCGCTAGGGTGGCGGCAATTCGCCGAGTTGACCGAGCAAGCAAAACTTCCGGTCTTCGCCCTGGGGGGGGTGCAACTGGCCGATCTTGAACGGGCGCGACTGGCGGGGGCGCAAGGCATCGCCGGAATCAGTACCTTTCAGGCTGGTTAAATGGTCGATTCGACCCAGCGGACAATTTCCGCGCCGCCCATCGCGCCCGATTGACGGGCAATTTCACGGCCGTTCTGGAAAACGATCAGCGTCGGAATGCTGCGAATGCCGTAACGGGCGGCGATCGTTTGTTCCTGTTCGGTATTCAGTTTGGTCAGGCGCAAGCGAGGTTCCAGTTGCGCTGCGGCTTGGGCGAAGGCGGGAGCCATCATTTTGCAAGGACCGCACCACGGCGCCCAGAAATCGACCAGCACCGGAATATCGTTGCGAGAGATATGACGGTCGAAATTTTGTCCATTCAATTCGAGGGGATGGGCGGTGAATAGGGCTTGCTTGCATTTGCCGCACTTGGCCGCATGCCGTATTCGTTCGGCATCAACGCGGTTAATTGTGTCGCAGTGTGGGCAGACGATATGAATGGGCTCCATGGTTATAATTTCCGGCAATTATTGTCAATGGAAAAAGCTATCCGGTTCGTCTTCGTTCGGAATGTAAGCCGGTTCACCTGGAATCTTTTTCTCTTCCGTCGCCCATTCTCCCAAATCAATCAATTTACAGCGTTCACTGCAAAACGGTCTGAATGGTTCTTGCTCATTCCAGGTGATTGTTTTCTGGCAGGTCGGGCATTTTACGGTTAACGGTTTATTCGTGTTCATCAGAACATGCAACGGGTCAAGGCAAAAGGAACGTCTTCGGATAGTTGGGTTGGGCGACTCTCATCGCTCGACGGTTTCATGAAGCGTATCGTAAAACGGTGCTTGCCGCCGCTGATTTCGGCAAAACAGGGAAGGTCGGCATCCACCAGTACCCGCAATAATTGCACGGGATGGGTGGTATCCAGGCTCATCTGAAAAAAGCCCGCTTTCGCCAGTTCCTGGGTAGGGTTGCAGCTTTGCCGGATGAAGTTCAGAATGAGGTCGATGGCTGTGCGAATATTCAGAAACGGTTGGGTCCAGCGTTTAAGGTCTTTCTCTTGTTCGTCGGTATCCTGTTCGAGCCAATAATGAAAAGCGGGCAGATCGAACGAACAACTGCCTCCCGGTATGGAATTACGCTGGGATATGCTCTGGAAAAGGTCGCTTTCCATGACGTTGATACCGATTTTGCCGCTGGCCTGATAAAGGTTCTTGCTGACTGTAGTGAGTTGGGCGAGTATTTGTTGTAATTTTTCGGTATCGACGCCTTGACTGTGGGAAACTTGATTCAACACTTTGATGTGCCGGTCCAATTCTTTTAACAGCTCCGATTTTAGGTCATTGCGGCTGAATATCATCAGGATGTCGAGTAAAACCGATATGGCAGCCCGTTTATCATAAATGGTGGGGCCGGAAATAAAATGATTGAGTTGTAGGAACAGCTGTTCCAATCGCATGAAGACGCGAATCCGTTCATTGAGCGGAAATTCGTAGATGGTCTGTGTATTCAAAGCCGGCTTTGCCCTAACAGTTAGCAATACAAATTGAATATTTCCACGGTTGTTTCACCTCATTGGTAAATGATGCCCATTCCGTTCAACGAAAAGGAGGCAGCATTCAAAAAATTTCGATGACTATGACCGCTTTAAGTATAAATTGTGAAGCTTTTTGACCTGTTCTGCAAGTTGGGCAGCTGGTTTTGAATTGTCGATGACGTCATCGGCGCAAGACAGTCTTTCTTCTCGAGAGGCTTGGCTGGCGATAATCGAGCGAATTTGTTCGTTGGGCAAGCCGTCACGATTCTTTACCCGCTCGATCTGAGTTTCTACCGGACAATCGATCACCAGTACCCGGTCTACAAGGGATGTCATCTTGGTTTCCAGTAACAGGGGAACGCTGAGGATACAGTAAGGACTGTCCAATTTTTCTATTTCTTCTTCAATCCTCCGGTAAATCAAAGGATGAAGTAGCTGCTCCAAACGTTTTTTTTGCGCCGGCTCGGAAAAGACCAGTTTTCTCAATTCGGCCCTGTTTAGGCGGCCATCCGCGTTGAGAAATCGTTCCCCGAAAGTCTGCGCCAATTGTATCAGGGCAGGTTGGCCCGGTTCCACGATTTGATGGGCGATAAGATCGGCATCGATGACCGGAATGCCGAGTTTCTGGAATAATTTGGAGACCGTTGATTTACCGCTGCCGATGCCGCCGGTCAATCCGATTCTAAGCATAAGGCTTATAGGCCAACCGTATGTAAATAAAGGCGATTGATGTCCTCGCCCCAAAGCATTGCTAGCCAACCGGCCGCAGCTAGGTAAGGCCCGAATGGTATTGGGGTGTTACGGTCGTGTTTGACCAGAATAACCATGGCGATGCCGATGACCGCGCCCACCAGCGACGATAACAGGATAATCAGCGGCAAATATTGCCAACCTAGCCAGGCGCCGAATAACGCCAATAATTTAAAGTCGCCGAAGCCCATGCCTTCTTTTCCGGTGACAAGTTTAAACAACTGATAAACCGTCCATAAACTTAGATAACCGGCGATAGCGCCGATGATGCTGGAGGCGCTGTCGGTATATACGGAAAACAGGCTCAAAAACAAACCCAGCCACAACATCGGTAAGATTATACTGTCTGGCAACAATTGTTGGTCGATATCGATAAAACTGGCCGCGATCAGGGACCAGGTTAGCAATAAGCCGAATAGCATGGCAACGCTAAAACCGAAATGCCAAGCAACCAGTGCCGAGCAAAAGCCGGTAAATGCCTCGATCAAAGGGTAGCGTATAGAAATAGGGTAGCCGCATTGAGCGCATTTGCCGCCTAGAAACAGATAACTTAAAACCGGAATGTTTTGATAAGGTTTAATTTCAGTTTGGCAATGCGGACAATGTGAAGCAGGTACCATCAGGTTGAATGGTTCGCTTTCTCCCGCTTCGGTTTCCAGTTCCAAGTATTCGCGGCATTCCTTGCGCCAATCGCGGTTCATCATGACCGGCAGGCGGAAGATTACGACATTGAGGAAACTGCCGACCATCAGGCCGAGAATAAACACACAAGAAATAAGCAACGTAGGCGATTGTTGCAGGGCATCTAATAATAATTGCATAGTAATAAGAAAAAAATAATGCCCCGACGATTCGTGGGGCACAAGGGGGAAATATCCGTATGGTTTTAGCCGATGGCGGCACCGAGTTTGAAGATAGGCAAATACATCGCGACAATAAGGCCGCCGACCAATATACCCAAGACTACCATGATCAGTGGTTCCATCAGGCTACTTAGATTATCGACCAGGTTGTCGACTTCTTCTTCGTAAAAATCGGCCACTTTATCGAGCATCGCGTCGATCGAGCCCGATTCCTCGCCGATCGCGACCATTTGTATCACCATGTGAGGAAATAAATCGGCCTGGGTCATGGAAAACTGCAGTTGTTGGCCAGTGGAGACGTCTTCGCGCATTTTCATGACGGCATCATGATAAATGATGTTGCCGGTCGCGCCGGCCACCGACTCCAGGGCATCCACCAGGGGCACGCCGGCCGCAGACATGGTTGCCAGCGTGCGGGCAAAACGGGCCACGGCCGATTTATCGAGAATCATGCCGACCACGGGGATACGCAGCAGCGTGCGGTCGAGAAAATGATTGAAGGCGCGCGAGCGCTTCCTGAAATACACAAAAACATAGGCCGCGATGCCGATAGCGCCGAACACCGCCCACCACCATTCCTGGGCCCATTCCGACAAGCCGATGACGAATTTGGTGAAAGAAGGCAGGTCGGCGCCAAAGCTTTTAAACAGGTCTTCGAATACCGGCACGACAAAAATCAATAAAATGGCGGTGACAATAAAGGCCACGACCAGAACGGCGATCGGATAGGTCAGCGCTTTCTTGATTTTTTTCTTGATCGATTCGGTTTTTTCCTTATAGGTGGCGATCTTATCCAGCAGGGTTTCCAGTACACCGGCCTGCTCGCCCGCTTCTACCAGGTTGCAAAACAAATCGTCGAAATACAGGCTTTTTCGGCGCAATGCCTGGGCCAGAGAGTCGCCGCCCTCGATATCGGCTTTAATTGACAACAACATTTCCGCCATGCTGGCGTTGTCATGACCCTTGCCGATAATCTCGAAGGATTGCACCAGCGGCACACCGGCTTCCAACATGGTCGCCAATTGTCGGGCGAAGACGGCGATGTCGGCGGAGGTGATGGATTTCTTCCGGGAGCCAAATAGCGGTTTGGGTTTGGGTTTGATTTTGACGACACGAACCCCGACGCGGCGAAGGTCCGCCCTGGCAACCGTTTCGCTTTTTGCGCTGATTTCGCCCTTGGTTCTCTTTCCCTGCTTGTCTACGCCTTCCCAAATAAAATCGATTTGCTCTTCTTTCTTTTCTGCCATGTTTATTCCTTAGTTACCCGGTCGATTTCTTCCAGGGTGGTGATGCCTTGCTTGACTTTCAGCAGGCCGGAGGCTCTCAAATCGTTGATACCTTCGCTTTTGGCCAGTTCAGCCATTTCCATCGCATTGCCGCCTCTCAGAATCAAGGCCCGCATTTGTTCACTGATCGGTAATACCTGATAAATCCCCACCCGACCTTTGTAACCGCCATTGCAGTGTTCGCAACCGACATGTGTATAGATTTGCATATCGGGAATCTCTTCTTTCTTGAATCCAGCATCCAGATAGACTTTTTCCGGATAGTCGGCCGGTTGTTTGCAGTGTTCGCATAAACGCCGGGCCAGCCGTTGTGCCATGATCAGATTAACCGCGGAGACGATGTTGAAGGGCTCGATTCCCATCTGCATCAAGCGGTTGATGGTTTGCGGAGCGTCGTTGGTATGTAATGTCGATAATACCAGGTGACCGGTTTGCGCAGCCTTGACGGCGATGCTGGCGGTTTCCAAGTCACGAATCTCCCCGACCATGATGATGTCTGGATCTTGCCGTAAAAAGGCCTTGAGCGCCTCGGCGAAGGTTAGGCCGGCTTTCGGGTTGACGTTGACCTGGTTAATGCCTTCCACGGTGATTTCCACCGGATCCTCGGCGGTGGAAATATTGCGTTCCATACTATTAAGAATGTTTAGCCCGGTATAAAGCGAAACCGTTTTACCACTACCGGTTGGGCCGGTGACCAGTACCATGCCGTAAGGTCGGTGAATGGCCTGGAGAAAGAGTTTCTGTTGTTCCGGTTCGAATCCCAGCTTCTCGATGCCGATCTGCGCGCTGGTCGGGTCGAGAATCCGCAATACGACCTTTTCGCCGAACAGCGTAGGGCACGTGTTGACCCGGAAATCGATCGCGCGGTGCTTGGATAATTGCATTTTGATCCGACCGTCTTGGGGCACCCGGCGTTCGGCGATGTCCATTCTGGACATGACCTTGATGCGGGAAATAATCCGGTTGGCGATGTTGGCGGGGGGGCTGGCAGCTTCGTAAAGAATGCCGTCGCCGCGGAAACGGATGCGGAATTTTTTCTCGAAAGGTTCTAAATGAATATCGGAAACGCCCTTTTTGATTGAGTCCAACAGGATTTTGTTGACAAAACGGACGATCGGCGCATCGTCGACATCGGAGGTCGATTCCTCCTTGGGCATTTCATCTTCGCCTGCTGAGATATCGATATTATCCAAGTCTTCGTCAAGCAAGTCCGACATCGAGGTGTCGGCAGCTTCAAGCGCCGTATCGATGGCCTTGCCCAGTTTATTTTCCTCGACCAGGATATTTTCGATATTTAGGCGGGTATGGAATTTTATTTCGTCCAGGGCCTGAAAATTGGTAGGATCCGAGGTAGCGATAAACAGTCGGTTGCCGCGTTTGAACAAGGGAAGGGCATGATGTTGCCGGATCAGCTTTTCCTCGACCAGTTTGATGGGGATAACGCTGAAATCCAGGGAATCCAGGTCGAAAAAAGGCACGCCGAATTCGACCGAGGCAAGGGAAGCGATGGTTGTGCTGTCGACATGATTATTATTGACCAAGTAACTGATTAACGGAATTTTTTGCTTTTTGGCCTCCTTAATCGCTTCCTGAGCGGTTTCTTCGCTGAGCACACCTTCTCTGATCAGGCATTTGGTCAATCCGCTGAATTGTAAATCACTGGCTACTGTCGACATGAAACGGAGTGTTCAAATTTGTTTACGTAAAGAAAAATATAGATGAAATAGGTATTTTGTCCACTACCCAACTCGCTGAGAATTGGCAGTTTGTGGATTTTGTCAAGAAAGCGCAACACTCAATTGAGCAGTTGCATGATGATATTTTTGATTGACGCCGGTTCGAAAGGTTTATCCAAAAGAGCGGACACTCCGGCTTTTTCCACTGCGGCCAGGCGGCCCTGATTTTGTTCGCTGGTGATCATCAGAATCGGTATCGATCGTCCGCTCGGTTGATGGCGAATATGTTGAGTCAATTGCAGACCGTCCATTTCCGGCATATTGAGATCGGTGACGATTAAATCGAAGTACTGGCTTTGTAGTATATTGACCGCTTGCCTGCCGTTTTCCGCAATGGTGATCAATTCAATACCCAAGTCATTCAGAATGCGACTGATGAATTGCTGTGATAAATGGCTGTCGTCAACCACCAAGACATTCAGGTCTTCGATATCGAAATGATCCAGCCTGACCTTGCGTGGATTGAGGTAGTCTAGTGTGGCGGAAAGGACAATATCCAGTTCCTGGGAAGTAAAAGGTTTGGGTAGAATGCCAATAGCTCCGGCTTGCCTGATGGGCTCAAGATAGCGGATATTGGTTTCGCTGGAGACCAACAAAAAAGCCATTTCATAGGATGAGTCGTGTTCACGAATGGCGTGAACCAATTCCACCCCGGTCATATCGGGCAGGTACATGGCGCTGATAATCAGATCGGGAGGGTTGTTTGCCAACATCGCAAGGGTGTCTTGCCCCGTTGTCTGGGTCAAGATGTCGACGATGCCGAAGTCGGTCAAATGATGTTTGATGATGAGCTGCTGGGTATGGGAAGGCTCTACCAGTATAACCTTGAGATGAATGAGTTCTTGATTAATCATGGTTTGCAAGGCTTCTCATGCGATAAAGGGCCAAGCCTATATTGGCTTGCTTGGCAAAGTGTTTGCAAGCATTAAATTCATCCTGGCTCAAGGGTTTATGTTGAATTGCGCGATCGCAATAGATCACGCCGATGATTTTTCGTTCGGTTTGCAAGGGCATGGCGAAGCATTCATTTGCGCCGATAAACCGGTTAATCTGTGAATCGAACAAATTATAGTGCATTCGAGGCTTGGCCCAGAGGCTTTTTCCGCTTTTGATGCAATGAAACATCAGATTCGTGTCCTGGTGGTGGTCGGCAATAATTATCTTGTCGTCGCTGCCGGGAGATTTTGACCAACCGAAGGAGGATTTTTCATGCAAAGTTTTTTTATCGGCGCTCAACAACAGAAACAGCGTCCTGTCCATGCCGACCCCGCGATGAATGCCTTCCAGTACCATTTCGAACAAAATGTTCAGGTTGATGGGGCCGCTGATGTGGTTGCTGATTTCCTGAAGAATGTCTATCTGTAGCTGTCTGGGGTCGGCTGTTGCCTCCGGATCTTTTTCCTTGGGCGGAGATTCCTCGGCATGGCCGGCAATGTATTTAGAGGCGTCGTGGGCGCCGAACTGGATGGCGATTTTGACCGCTTTATGAGTGTTTTGTTTTATACGGTCAGTTAACTGAGTTTCTTCGAGTCCGGTCAGGCGATGCAGTTCGCCAAGGCATTCTTGTAATGCAGTCTGGGGAGGTTTGCTTTTGGTCGCTTGACAAATCTGATGGCCTAAATTTACAAGCGCAACCCTGGGGTTGTTGGTTCGAGGCATGTTGATAGCTTGTTCGGTCAAGCCGCCCAGGTTCCAGGCATGGCTAAGTTGTTTGCTCAAGCGTCGCAGTGTGAAGCCCAAGACCTTTTTTTCGGCCTCGTTCGCCGTGTATTGGCCGGTGCTTAATAGTTCATTGATTCGTTTACCGTGTTGATGGTCGAAACACCAGAACGCGATATTGCCGATATTATGCAGTAGCGTGGCGATAAAGATTTCTTCCGGCGAGGGATCGTTGGTCATGACGGCAAGCTCCTTGGCTTGCACGGCGGCGTGGATGGCATCGCCGATTTCCCGGTTGGCATGTTCTTTGTTGTCCGGGGACAGGATAGATTCGAAAAATGCGCACGCCAGCGTTAATTCGCGGATGGTATTGGCGCCGAGAATGACGATGGCGCGCGAGATGGTGTTGATTTTTTGCCGGGACGGGTTGTAGTAGCTGCTGTTGCTCAGCTTCAGCAGTTTTGCCGTTAAATTGGGGTCTTGCAGAATGATGGAAGCCAGTTCCATGGCGCCCTTGTGCTTATCATCCAGCGTGGCATAGATGCTATTGGCGGTATGGGAAAAAATCGGCATTTCCCGCTCGGTCAGATAGCGGGTCCATTCGTCTAGTGAATTCGGAGTTTGCCTTGACGGTCCCATACCTCCATTCCTTTAAAGCGCCTTGATTTTTTGCAGCTGTTCGTTGAGATTGCCCAACGAGGATTGCAAGTTCGCCAATTTCTCCCTTTCCTTGGCGATGACCGCAGCGGGGGCCTTATCGATGAAGTTGGCGTTGTTCAGCTTGCCCTCAATGCGCGGCAGTTCCTTCTCGATTTTCTGGATTTCCTTGGTCAACCGGCTTAATTCGGCCTCCTTATCGATCAATCCGGCCATCGGAATCAGGATCTTCATGTCGCCGACCAGGGCGATGGCCGATTCCGGGGTCGCATCGTTTACGCCCAGCAACTCGATCGTTTCCAGTCGCCCCAGCTTCAGCAGATAGGTGCGGTTATCTTGCAACAAGGCTTGGTCGCCGGCCGAGTAGTTTTGCAGCAGCACGTTCAACGGCTTGCCGGGGGCGATGTTCATTTCGCCGCGAATACGGCGGATGCCGAGGATGAAGGCCATGATCCAGTCGGTAGCGGCGATGGCCTGCTCGTCGATTTGCGTATTGTCGGCCTCGGGGTAGGGTTGCAACATGATGGTTTCGCCGCTAATGCCCGCCAAGGGCGCGACCCGTTGCCAGATTTCCTCGGTGATGAAAGGAATCAGCGGATGAGCCACCCGCAGGATGTGCTCCAGTACCTGCAACAAGGTTTTACGGGTGCCGCGTTGCAGGGCCGGATCGTCCGATTGCAGCGAGATCTTGGACAGTTCCAGATACCAGTCGCAGTATTCGTTCCAGACGAATTCATAAATGGTTTGCGCGGCCAGATCGAAACGGTAGTTTTCGATCGCGTCGCGGGTCTGGGCGATGACCTGGTTCAGACGGGAAACGATCCAGCGATCGGCTTGGGAGAGCTCGCAGGCTTCGCCGGACAGGCCGTTATCCTGGCCTTCCGTGTTCATCAGAACGTAGCGGGCCGCGTTCCACAATTTATTGCAGAAATTGCGGTAACCCTCGGTCCTGGCCAGATCGAAACGGATGTCGCGGCCGGTCGAGGCCATCGAGGCGAACGTGAAGCGCAGCGCGTCGGTGCCGAAAGACGGAATGCCGTCGGGAAAATGCTTGCGCGTCGCCTGTTCGATTTTTTTTGCCAGATGGGGCTGCATCATGCCGGCGGTACGCTTGGCGACCAGCGATTCCAGGTCGATGCCGTCGATCAGATCGATGGGGTCGAGCACGTTGCCTTTGGTCTTGGACATCTTCTGCCCCTCGGCGTCGCGCACTAGGCCGTGGATGTAGACTTCGCGGAACGGCACCTGGCCTTGAAACTTCAGGCCCATCATGATCATCCTGGCGACCCAGAAGAAAATGATGTCGAAACCGGTGACCAATACGCTGGTCGGATAGTGTTTGGCCAGTTCCGGGGTCTGCTCGGGCCAGCCCAGCGTGGAAAAAGGCCACAAGGCCGAGGAAAACCAGGTATCTAGCACATCCTCGTCCTGCCTGAGAGGATAATCGGCCGCCAGCTGGTGCTGCTCGCGGATCTCCTGCTCGGAATGGCCGACATAGATATTGTCCTCGTCGTCATACCAGGCCGGAATACGATGTCCCCACCAAATTTGCCGCGAAATGCACCAGTCCTGGATATTGCGCATCCATTCGAAATAGGTGTTTTTCCAGTTGTCGGGAACGAACTTGATGTCGCCCTTTTCCACCGCTTCGATGGCCGGCTTGGCCAACGGTTCGATCTTGACGTACCATTGGTCGGTCAGCAGCGGTTCGATGACCGTGCCGGTGCGGTCGCCGCGGGGCACCATCAGTTTATGGTCTTCGATTTTTTCCAGCAGACCCTGCGCTTCCAGGTCGGCGACGATTTGCTTGCGCGCCTGGAAGCGGTCCAGGCCGATGTAGTCGTCGGGGATGACGGAGAAGCCGTCGTCGTTGGCTCGCACGGTGGCATCGGCGGTGAAGATATTGATCAGACCGCCATGGGGCAGGTCGGCGATCGCCGACATGTCGCGATGACGGGTCCAGACCTCGTAATCGTTGAAATCATGCGCCGGCGTGATCTTGACGCAGCCGGTGCCGAATTCCGGATCCACATAGTCGTCGGCGATGATCGGAATGCGGCGGCCGGTCAGCGGCAGCTCGACGAATTCGCCCAGCAGATGTTTGTAACGCTCGTCTTCCGGATGAATCGCGACGGCGGCATCGCCGAGCATGGTTTCGGGACGGGTCGTGGCGACGATCAGATGGCCCTTGCCGTTGGCCAGCGGATAACGCATATGCCACATCGACCCGTTTTCTTCTTCCGACAGCACTTCCAGGTCGGAGACCGCGGTATGCAGCACCGGGTCCCAGTTAACCAGGCGTTTGCCGCGGTAGATCAGGCCTTCCTCGTACAGTTTGATGAACACTTCGCGCACCGCCTTGGACATGCCTTCATCCATCGTGAAGCGTTCCTTGTCCCAGTCCAGCGAGGACCCCATGCGGCGCAATTGACGGGTGATGGTGCCGCCTGACTGTTCCTTCCATTCCCAGACTTTTTCGATGAACGCATCGCGGCCGTAATCGTGGCGGGTCTTGCCTTCGGCGTTGACCAGTCTTTCCACGACCATTTGCGTGGCGATGCCGGCGTGGTCGGTGCCGGGTTGCCACAAGGTGCTATGGCCCTTCATGCGGTGGTAACGGGTCAAGGCGTCCATGATCGTATCCTGAAATGCATGCCCCATGTGCAGACTGCCGGTGACATTGGGCGGCGGGATCATTATGCAGTAGGATTCGCCCTTCTGTTTCGCCGCAAAATAGCCTTTTTCTTCCCAGGTTTGATACCAGCGTTGTTCGATTGAATGGGGTGAGTAGGTTTTTTCCATGGATGTCTGCTGTGTTCTCTTGATGACTAAAAAAATTATTTTAACCGTAAAACAAGGTTTTCTCGTATCTGGCGGTCTTGGATTTATCCGCAGAAGCGGACGCCATCAGCCTTTTTGCATATTGTGCGTGGTAATGTCCAGGCCTTCTTGCCGATAATGGCGATAGCGGTTACGTCCGGCTTGCTTGGTTTCCTCGCTGTTGTCCAGTATTTCCAGGATGCGTTCGCACTGATCGAGTTGAGTCGGGGTGGTCGAGGACAAATTGACGACCACCTTCCGCCAGCGTTCGGGAATGCCGTCGTGGCCGATCAGGATGGTTTGCGGAAAAGCCGGCTCTTCGTCTCTATAGACTTGGTGCGGGACGAAGCTGCCGGGCCTGAAGGTCCACAATAAATCATCCACTTGCCGGCTTTGCCGCTCCGAATCGGTCAGGACGAAGCAGCTATGGCCGCTGCGATAGACTTTCTCGATCAGTTTGCAGGCGAACGCCTGCCGCTCCTGCTGCGATTGGCTCGGCAGGACATAAAACGTGGCCTCAGGCATGTGCCCGGTTGAGTAAATACTGCGTCAGCAACGGCACCGGCCGCCCCGTCGCGCCTTTGTTCTGGCCGGTGCGCCAGGCAGTGCCGGCGATATCGAGGTGGGCCCAGCGATAATCTTCGGTGAAGCGCGACAGGAAGCAGGCGGCCGTGATCGTGCCCGCATCGGGGCCGCCGATATTGGCCAGGTCGGCAAAATTGGACTTGAGCTGTTCCTGATATTCTTCCCACAGCGGCAGCCGCCACACGCTGTCGCAGGCTATTTCGCTGGCCTTGTTCAAGTCTTCGCAAAGAGCATCATCGTTGCCCAGCAGGCCGCTGGGAACCCGGCCCAGCGAGACGATGCAGGCGCCGGTCAGGGTGGCCATGTCGATAACGACTTCCGGGTCGAATTTTTTTGCATAAGTCAGCGTGTCGCAGAGGATCAGGCGGCCCTCGGCGTCGGTGTTCAAGACCTCGATGGTCTTGCCGGCCATACTGGTCAAGATGTCGCCAGGCTTGTTAGCGTTGCCGTCCGGCAGGTTTTCCGAGGACGGAATCAGGCCGATGACATTTAATGGCAGATTCATTTGAGCGACGGCTTGCAATACGCCGAGGACCGTGGCGCCGCCGCACATGTCGTATTTCATTTCGTCCATGCCGGCGCCCGGTTTCAGCGATATGCCGCCGGCGTCGAAAGTCAGGCCCTTGCCGACCAAAACGATGGGTTTGTGTTGCTCGTCGCCGCCCCGGTAATTCAACGTAATCAGTTTCGCCGGCTGGCGGCTGCCGCGCGAAACGGCCAGGAAAGCGCCCATGCCCAGCGCTTCCAGATGACTCTCTTCGAGTATCTCGCATTCCAACCGCTCGAATTTTTCCGCCAGTTCACCGGCTTGTTCGGCGAGATAGGACGGCGTGCAGATATTGCCGGGCAGGTCGGCCAGACGTTTAGTCAGTTCCATCGCCTGGGCGATGGCCAGGCCTTGTGTGAGTCCGGTTTCAATGGCGGTCTGCGATTCGCTTCCGGCAAGTATTTTGACCTCGTTCAACTGGACTTTGTTTTCATCACAATTTTTGGTGTGACTGTACTGGTAAATCCCGTCGTTGAAGACCTCAATGGTTTGCCGGGTTTTCCACGCTAGGTCGGCATCTTCTACGTCGATGTCGTGCAGGGAACTGGTGACGGACGTCAGTTTGCTTTCTCTGACCGTCTTGATGGCGGCAGTCAATGCCTTGCGATAGAGCTTGCGCGTGACCTTGCCCTTTTCGCCCATGCCCACCAACAGGACGCGTTCGATCGGGCACTCCGGCAAGTAATTGAGCAACAGGGTTTCGCCGTTTTTTCCCTGGATATCGCCGCGCTTGATGACTTTACCGATGATTCCCCGGGTTTGGGCGTCGAGCGTTAAGGCGGTGTTGCCGAACTGCTGATTCTGGTAGATGCCGGCAATCAGGCAACGACTTTCAAGTTTGTCGAGAGGATGCGTTTCTATAGAATAGTCCATAAGGGTCATCTGTTAGCTGTCATTAATTGGGATCGTCAAATTGCATAATACAGTAAACTATGTCTTTGAATTATACATTAGAATGAGGGGGAAAGTTGATTGAACGCAGGGGCGAGTAACGTGGGCGGAAGGAATTCGTTTCGCCTGGTATCGGTGTTGGATAGGATGATCTTCATGGATTTGTTGAAAACGGTGATGGCGGTGTTGTCCGTGATCGTCATTATTATCGTTAGCCGCAAGTTCATCAGGGTCTTGGGGAAAGCCATCGAAGGCAGTATTTCCAATGAGACCGTGCTGAGTATTCTGGGATTGAAAATGGTCGTCGCGAGTGCTGCTTTTTTGCCGGCGTCGATATTTATGGCGATTTTGATGGTGTTGGGGCGGATGTACCGGGATCAGGAAATGGCCGCGATTGCTTCCGCCGGTGGTGGGGCTGCCGCAATTTATCGCGCGGTATTTTTGTTGGTGTTGCCGTTGTCGCTGGTGGCGTCGGCGTTGTCGCTGGTGGCGTCCCCCTGGGCCGAGGCGCGTATGCAGATCATGACGGCCGAAGACGAGAGTTCGGCGGACATACGCGGTATTTCGGCCGGGCGCTTTACCGAATCCAGTAGCGGGGAGCTGGTGTTTTATGTCGAGGATATCGATTTCGGTGGCCGCATGAACAATGTCTTTGTGCAAAATCGCGAACATGGCCGGCTCGGTATCATTAATGCCAAGCATGGGCGACTGGAATATCGTCCTGGAGGATTGTATTTGATTTTAGAGCAGGGCGAGCGGATTCAGGGGGTTCCGGGACAGAAAGATTTCGTCATCGAGAATTTCGTCGAATACGGCGTGCGGATCGAAAAGAAAAGCCGCGCCGTGACATTGCATCGTGAAGCGATCAGTACCGAGGAACTGTGGAAATCGGACAAACCGTACGATATAGCCGAAATTCAAAAGCGTTTGTCGATACCGCTGGGCGTGCTTTTTTTAAGTTTTCTGGCCGTGCCGTTGGCTAAATTATCTCCCCGTGGCGGCGTCTATGGTAGCTTGCTGGTCGCCTTTGGAATTTATTTTGTTTACGGTAATTTGATCAGGGTTAACCACAGTTGGGTGGTGAAGGAGACATTGCCGGCCGACGTTGGCTATTTCTGGATATATCTGTTATTGCTGATTTTGGGCGGAGGGTTGTTGATCCGACTGTATGGTTGGCGATGGATTCAATTGAAATTGAGCGGGAAGGCCCAGGCATGAATGTTTTAACCGGTTACATCATCAAGGAAGTCGTCAAGGGTTCCTTGGTCACCGTGCTGCTGTTGTTGACTTTATTCAATTTGTTTACGTTCAGTGACGAGTTGAAGGACTTGGGCAAAGGAAGTTACGGCCTGAAGGAAATCCTGATGTATTTGGCCTTGACCTCGCCGCGTGTCTTTTATGAACTGATTCCTTCGGCGGCTTTATTGGGAAGTTTGTTCGTGGTGGGGTCCATGGCAAACAATCGGGAAATCATCGCGATGCGTTCCATTGGCCTGTCGGTTTTTTGGGTCATTCGTTCGATTATGCTGGCTGGGTTGGTCCTGGTGGTTATTTCGTTGGTGGTCGGTGAATTTGTAGCGCCAGCCGCCGAGCGAACCGCGCAACTAATCAGAACCACGGCGCAAAATCAAAAAGTCGTCATGCATTCGCGCTATGGCATGTGGCTGCGGGAAGGGAATGACTTTATCAATGTGCGGCAGATTCATGACGACGGTTATTTGGGTGATATCAGTATTTATCATCTGGGAGATGAAGGACGCCTTGATGTAATGAAGCATGCCGAGACGGCGCGCTATCTGGGGCAGCGGCAATGGCGTCTGGAGAATATCCGTTGGTCGGAAGTCGCCTCCAGGCAGGTTTTCGCGGATACGCTCGCCGAGCAAAATTGGAATACGTCGATTGACCCGGATTTGTTGAGTATCGTCGTGGTCAACCCCGATAATTTATCGTTATACGACTTGTTTATGTATATCGACTTTTTAAAGGAAAATAATCAGAAATCCCAGTCGTTCGAGCTGGCCTTCTGGAGTCGTTTGGTCAATCCGTTTGTTACCTTTGTCATGCTGATGGTGTCGGCGCCATTCGTCATTGGAATCAGGCGTGGAATAGGGACTGGCGGGAGGATGATGATTGGCATTATCATCGGCATGACTTTCAATATTTTCGACAAAATTGCCGGCCACCTGGGGCTGGTTTATGGTTTTAATCCGATGTTGATGGCAATACTGCCCAGCCTAGTGGTGTTTTGCGCGGCGTTGTTCGCGGTCAGCAAGGTGCGTTAATGAGGATGCTTACTGGTGTATGAGAATACACCAGTAAAATCGGGTTTTGCTGTTACATTTTGCTTAAGAAGTAATACAGATAGGTGCATTTTAGCGTCATGTTTTTGTCGGTCAGCTCGATAACGCTACAATTATCGTATTTTTCCCGGCCGGGAGACGTCTGTTTTTTAATTTTTCCGTCTTCGACGACGTATTTGAGGTTAATCGACATCATGCCGGTGCGGCCGCTGACCACGTCTTTTCCCGATGAAACGAGTGTGCCGTTATCCTTGAATTCCCATACCGAATCTTGGGCTCTTTTTTCCTTATGCAGGGCGGCAGCGGCCGCGTCGACATGCCATTTGCCGAGAATCTTGGAATTGTCTTCCAGTTTGATGGTTTCGGCATTAACCTGGAACGCGAAAAATACGGCGGCTAGAGATAAGTATTTTGTAGTTTTTTTCATTTTTGTAACACCCTTCTGATAGCGTAATGGTGAAATTGGATTATAGCATGGGTTTTACCGGCTATTTTAGCTAGCGGAAAATAGTCGGTAGAAAGCCTTTCATTGATAGGGTTTTCAATGGTAGAGTGGAATTTCACTAAATAATAATAACGTAAGGTGAATAGAAGGTGAATATTATGAATTCTAGAATAATCAGCTTGATCGCTTTGTTGTCTTTTCCTTGTTTTGCCTTGGCGACTAATGTCGATGAATGGGTTTATAAGGAAGTCACCGGCAGCCTGAAGTCAAGCCCGGGATGTGTGGCGAAAGAAAAAGCGATAGAAAAAGTGAAGAAAAAACCCGATTCGTATAAGGGGTATAGCCGCTTTCAAAAATATTCAAGGATATTGTGCGAAGAGGAAGGCTATGGCTGGGCCCTGGATTCGGTGGTTGACGAAGGCGAGGTGGTGTGCGAGGAATGTGGCGGCGATTATGCCGGCAAGTATCGTTGCCATGTCAAGGATGTTGTATTGAGATGTAAGCAAGTCGTCAGATAAGGCGAATTATCGACGAGGCGCGTCCATTCATGGGTCGCGCCTTGGTTCGTTTCTCTCGACAAATATGAGTATCGTTCCCGAAAGACGGTCGTGCCAGGCTAGTTTTTTTTTATCGACCAGAATCCAGAGAAATCCCATGCCTAAAAACAACCAGGAAATGCATGCGCCGGCGAAACGCAGCAAGGCGTGTTTCCAGGTCAATGGCCGATGAGTGTTGGTCACTAATTTTAGTTTCCAGCTGCGCAGCCCTAGCGTCTGGCCGCCATGCGTCCAGAACCAGCCGTAAAACAAAAAACCAACGATCAACAGATAAGCTGGATAATAGGCTTGTCCGGAGGTAAAAGCTTGGCCGGAATTTAGCGGTAGGACTAAAGCCGTGGCAAAAAACAATACGGCTAATAATAGGAGTGAATCGTAAAGAACGGCTACCATGCGACGCCAAAAGCCCGGCGCCGCCATGTCGGTCTGGCCGGGATTTTTCGTCGATCGAGAGTTTCGCAATTTAGTTTTTAAACAGCGCCAGCTTTTGTCCGAGATACATGCTGATCGCGACCAGAGCGCCCAGCATCAGGAACGAAAAAATAAAAGGGGGTTTATGGAATAACAGGATAACCAAGTCAACAACAAAGATGCTGGTCAATAAAGGGTGGTCAATCAAACTGTCGATAATCTTTTTTAACATAAGTTTCCCCGGGGGCTAAACGCTTAAAAACAGGCATACGGCTTAGGTGTTCGCGTACCTTGCAGTCGGCCGTATCAATGCAGCCATAGTTGCTGGCGGTATTAAAACAGATCGTCGAATTTTACTATATAAAAAAGTGCAATGTAAAAGAAAGCTGCTGATTGAGCGTCAATCCGTGGGAATGCTATTATATGCAAATGGTCGTGCCGAGTGTTGTTTTTCTATATGAATAAAGATATTCGAACCGGTAGCATCGATGGGTTTACCGGCTAATAGCTAACGAAAGCAAACGGCGGTAGCTGTGCTTGGGCGTAATGCGAATAGATGGAGCGACCGGGTTTGAATTAATATTAGTGAAACAAAACAATGATTTCGCATCGTTATTGGAAATCGAGCGGATAATTGTGCGGACAAAGGGAATAACAGCCATTTTAAACTTTTTCAAAAAAATTCTGGGCGCTGCCTCCCAAACACAGCAGAAAAAGACCTCGCGTGTCGGTAAGATCTATTCGCGCTCGGAACATAATATTTCCCGCTCTCAAATCAGTGAAAATGCCCTGAAGGTGTTGTATCGCCTGAAAAAGGCAGGCTTCGACGCTTATTTGGTCGGTGGTTGCGTACGGGACTTGTTGCTGGGTAGAGAGCCGAAGGATTTCGATGTCGCGACCAATGCCAGCCCCGAACAGGTAAAACGAACTTTTCGTAATTGTCGCTTAATCGGGCGACGATTTCGCTTGGCGCATATCTATTTCGGTCAAGAAATCATCGAGGTAGCGACTTTTCGTGGCGGTGAAGCGGAAGAAGACAGCGGGCAACAGGTGGTACACGAGGATGGGCGCTTGTTACGAGACAATGTTTTCGGAACTATCGAGCAGGATGCCTGGCGACGCGATTTTACGGTGAATTCGCTGTATTACAATATCCGTGATTTTTCCGTGGTCGATTATACGGGCGGCATGGAAGACCATGCCAAGGCAGTGTTGAAACTGATTGGTGACCCCGTCACCCGGTATCGCGAGGACCCGGTCAGAATGTTGCGGGCGGTACGTTTTGCCGTCAAATTGGGTTTTTCCATAGATCCAGAGACTGAAAAACCGATTTATGAGTTGACCGAATTATTACGAGGTATCCCCGCTGCGCGGCTGTTTGACGAAACGCTGAAGTTGTTCATGTCCGGATACGGGCTGCAAACATTCGAGATGTTGAGGCATTACAACTTGTTTGCTGTATTGTTTCCCGATTCAGACAAGTGCCTGGAAACCGAGGACCACGATTTTCCACGTGTGTTTTTGGTAAAAGCTTTGCAAAATTCGGATAATCGTGTCGCTGAGGGCAAAACGGTGATGCCTTATTTTTTATTCGCGGCATTTCTCTGGGAGCCGTTGCAACTTGAAGCGAAAAGGTTGATGGATAGCGGGGAGAATGAGGCTTTTGCCTATCAACATGCCGCTAGCGGGATACTAAACCGGCAAGTCAAGGTTACCGCGATACCTAAGCGAGTCACGCAGTCGATGAGGGAAGTATGGCTGTTGCAATCGCGTTTCACTAAGCGCAGCGGTGTCAGGCCTTATCGTTTGTTATCCCACCCGCGTTTTCGGGCGGCCTATGATTTTCTATTGCTCAGGGCACAGGCCGGTGATGTGGATGCGGAATTGGCCGATTGGTGGAGCCGTTTTCAACAGGTCGACGAAGCCGAGCAGAAAAAAATGACCCGTCCGGCAAAAAACAGTCGCCACAAAGGAAGAAGTCGGCGTAGCGGAAAATTTCGCAGTAAAAAAACCAAGTCGAATACGCATGAGTAATCCGGAGCCAATGGCGGATGTCGCTTATATCGGTCTGGGAAGCAATCTGGCCGAGCCGGCAGAGCAAATAGATTCCGCCCGCCAGGAAATCAAGGCTCTGGATCGGGTCGAAGAAATCGCATTTTCCAGTATGTATCGCAGCCCGCCCATGGGCCCGCAGGATCAACCCGATTATATCAATGCGGTGATGGCGGTGCGCACGAGCTTGACTCCCATCGAGCTGCTCAGGCAATTACAGGCAATAGAAAATCATCACGGCCGGGTCAGGGGAAAGCGCTGGGGCGCCAGAACCCTGGATTTGGATTTGCTGCTGTATGGTAAACGGCAAATCTCCGAAGCCGACCTGGTGGTGCCGCACCCCGGCATCTCGGAGCGGGCCTTCGTTCTTTATCCATTGCAGGAAATAGCCGAAGCGGATTTGTTGATTCCCGGATATGGGGTCTTGAAGGAATTGGTAAGACAATGTCCCTTGGCCGGCTTGCATAAAATAAAATCATGACGCTCTATACTACCCCGAATTTGAATAAAGCGTTGTCGGTGGTCGATTTGGCCGAGATGAAGCGGGCCGGAGAAAAGATTTGCTGTCTGACCGCCTATGACGCCAGTTTTGGCGCCTTGCTGGATCGGACCGGTATCGACCTGATTTTGGTTGGCGATTCCTTGGGGATGGTGGTCCAAGGACAAGAGAGCACCGTGCCTGTGTCGGTCGAAGACATGGTGTATCATTGTCGTTGTGTCACTCGGGCGCGAAAAAGAGCTTTCGTGGTGGCGGATTTGCCCTTTATGAGTTATGCCACTGTCGAAATGGCGGCGCAAAATGCGGCCCGCTTGCTACAGGCGGGGGGCGCACAAATGGTAAAATTAGAAGGCGCTCATATCGAGATCATCCGTTTCTTGGTCGAACAAGGCGTGCCGATTTGCGGTCATTTGGGTTTGTTGCCGCAATTCATCAATCAATTGGGCGGCTATCGGGTGCAAGGCAAGCAACCGCAAGTGGCCGAGCAAATGTTGGCGGATGCGCATAAGGTCGAGCAGGCGGGTGCCAGTTTGTTGGTGCTCGAATGCGTGCCGGCGACGTTGGCGGCAAGAATCGCCAGGGAATTGACGATTCCGGTGATCGGGATTGGCGCCGGCGCCGACTGCGATGGGCAGGTCTTGGTGCTGTACGATATTTTGAATATCGATGTCGGCAGAAAACCGCGTTTTTTCAAAAATTTCATGACGGGCGTTGGCAGTATCGAAGAGGCCGTCAGGCAATACCGGCACCAAGTCAAGGCCGGCATGTACCCCGCTCCCGAACACTGTTATTAAATGCAAACTGTAACGCGAATTGAGCAATTAAGAGCGATTATTCGGCAATGGCGGCGGCAAGGGCAAAGTATTGCGTTGGTGCCAACCATGGGTAACCTGCATGCCGGCCATATCGCGTTGGTCAATGCCGCCCGCCGGCGCGCCGGCAAGGTAGTGGTCAGTGTTTTTGTCAATCCGACCCAGTTTGGCGAGGGGGAGGATTTCGAGGCTTACCCTCGTACCGAACAAGAGGATGTCGAAAAATTGCAATTGGCACGGACAGACTTGTTGTTTTTGCCAACGGTGGCGGAAATTTATCCGCAGCCTGCCTTGGTCAATGTTGCGGTAAGCGGGTTATCTGAGCGCTACTGCGGGGCGAGCCGGCCTGGGCATTTCGACGGTGTTGCAACAATTGTGTGCAAACTGTTCAATATGGTGCAGCCGGACTTGGCTTTTTTTGGGCAAAAAGATTTTCAACAACTCGCTATCATCCGGCGAATGGTAGCCGATCTTGATTTTCCAATCCAAATCTGTGCCGTACCGACCGTGCGCGAGGCGGACGGTTTGGCGATGAGTTCCCGTAACGGTTATTTGACGGCTGAACAAAGAGCGCTTGCGCCTCGGCTTTATCAAAATTTGTGTCAAATCCGCGATGCTATTCTGGCTGGGCAGACAGATTATCGCGAGTTGGCCGACCAACATTTACGGCAATTAAGCGCGGCCGGATTTCAACCCGATTATCTGGCGGTCTGCCGGCCTTCCGATCTTCTTGAGGCGACGCCCGCCGACCGGGAGTTGGTCATTCTGCTGGCGGCCAGGTTGGGCCGGGCCCGCTTAATCGATAATCTTTCTTTCACGCGATAATCCTACTGATGTTGTTACGCCTATTATTGTTGTTTTCGTTCGTGCTTTGTTCTTCCGCCATTGCCAAGGCGGATTCGAGTCAGCAACAGATATTGGCGGCGGTTGACAAGCTGGAGGCTCTGAATGAGCACCTGATTCAGGAGCGGGACGAAGAGGTCATCAGCGCGTTGCTGGAGCAGCAGGCTGACCAATTAGAGCGTTTGCTGCGGCAATTGCGGACAACCACGCTGGCGCGTTTGCCCTCCGCTATCGATGTGAAAAGACAAAACCTGCTGGAATCGCGCATGGCGATCAACCAGGAGCGAGGCAACAAAATTGCGGTATTGCGGGATATGGCGGAATTGGAAACGGCTAAGACGCGCCAGGCCGTTCGCTCTTATTTGGAATTTCTCATTCAGGCTTCCGCGAACTATGTCGGGATCGATGAAATCGTCGCCGCTTCGCAGCGGTTGTTGGAAAAAAGTAGGCAACGTGCCGAAACCTTGAAATTGCCTGCAGTTCCGGTAGAGGGGCAGATATTTGCGGCATTCGAACACAA
The DNA here is from genome assembly GCF_000733935.1 of Methylomarinum vadi. Lineage (NCBI taxonomy): Bacteria > Pseudomonadati > Pseudomonadota > Gammaproteobacteria > Methylococcales > Methylococcaceae > Methylomarinum > Methylomarinum vadi. Next base: position 2,010,111 of record NZ_JPON01000001.1, on the reverse strand, counting down.
TCAGCAGCAGTTTACGCTGGTCAATACGACGTTTCAGGACATATTGAAATATGTCGTCAACAATCCCCGCCAGATCGCATCCACGCACTGGTTTCAGGAATTCTCGCTGTTATCGATCATTTCCTATATCAACCATTTCGATGTCTTGCGGGGAATCAATCATAAATTGATTCCGTTTAAGATCGACGTAGGTGGCGTAAGCGTATCTCTTGCCATCATTTTATTGGTCTATTTCAGCTATCCTTTTTTGTTCAAATTCACCAGTTCCTTCATCAAAAAATATGTCATCGATGAGGAAGTGGATCTTCAGACCCAGATTTATCATGAGATCAGAAAGCCGGCACGTGCCTTGCTTATATTTTTTGGAATAGATTTGGCGACCTATGCGTTTTTTTACAAAACCGATTACAGGCCGTCGATCGAGAATATTACGTTCGTCATTTACAGCCTGATCATTGTCTGGTTGATGTTCAAGATTCTCGATACCGTGGTGCTGGTGCAGGTGCGCAAGATCAGTCAAAACAATACCGAGCTGCGGAAAGAATTGATCAACCTGGGCGTGCAAACAGGCAAAGTATTGATATTGGTCGTTGTCTTGGCGATCGGTTTGAATCATTTCGGCATCAGCATCACCGCCATCATGTCAACCTTGGGGATCGGCGGCTTGGCCTTCGCCTTGGCGGCGAAGGACACATTGTCGAACTTGTTCGGCGGCATTACGATTTTATTCGATAATGTTTTTCGCATGGGCGATTGGGTGAAGATAGGCGATGTCGAGGGGACTGTTGCCGAAATAGGCTTGCGCAGTACGACCATCAGAACCTTCGATAATGCCTTGATCACGATTCCCAATGCCCAAGTGTCGGTTTCCAGCGTCATGAACTGGAACCGAAGGGTTGTAGGGCGGCGTATAAAAATGCATATCGCCGTGACTTATGAAAGCAATATGGATGATATTCGCAACGCATTGAATGACTTGCGGGAAATGTTGAAGAGTCATCCCGGCATCGCCAATCCAAAACAGAAGCTCGCCTCCGGACATCGTCATTTTAAATTGTCTTCACTGGAAGATGTGAAAGGGATTAAAGCGACCCAGTTGGTTTTCATGGACCGATATAATGACTCGTCGATCGATATTTTGATATATTGTTTTTCCAAGACGGTCAATTGGGCGGAATGGTTGGCGGTCAAGGAAGATGTAATGTTTAAAATTGCCGAGATATTGCGGAAAAATCATCTGGAATTCGCCTATCCAACGCAGGTCAGGATTCATCGAGCCGAGATGAAAGCACCTGCCTAATAAAGAGGCCGGTCTTCATGTGGATTGGTTTTTTTCGGTTTGATCATAGGCGTAATTTCAGGCAGAATACTGGGTTCTCTAAAATTCGAGATTATTGATATGCAAATTACCATGCTTAAAGCCAAGTTGCATCGAGCCACCGTGACGCATTCCGAACTGGATTACGAAGGTTCTTGTGCGATTGACGGAAAGATTTTAGATTTTTCGGGCATCAGGGAGTACGAGCAGATTCAGATATACAATATCAATAACGGCGAACGCTTTACTACCTATGCGATCCGCGCCGAAGAAGAGTCGGGTATTTTTTCCATCAATGGGGCTGCGGCCCGCCTGGCATGTCCGGGCGACTTGATTATTGTTTGTTCTTTTGCGCAATTGGACGAAAAAGAGTTGGCCAACTATAAGCCTACTTTGGTTTATTTCGACGAAAATAATAGAATCGCCCGCTCCAGTCACTCGATTCCGGTGCAAGCAGCCTAGCTAATTCCGGCAGAGTTGTTAACAAGCGCATTCATTATACAGCTCTTTTGGGTCGCCTTCCGGTCGGGCGCATTTGTTTCATAATGCGCCCGACCGATAATTTGTCTTGTTAGTGATATTTTTGCGGCAAATCGGACAAGTTTGCTGATCGTCCTGAATTTGCAAAACCGGAAAACGATTAATCTTACGATTCGGCAAGCTCTATTTCGCTGTTTTTTTCCGTCAGCGTAATACTTTGCTCCACATCCAGAAGCATCTTTTGCAGGCCAATGCGACTGCGGCTGTTGATTAGCAAGGGCGATCTGATCGATCCTTTTACGGTAGGGCGATCTTGGTTTTCGTCCTTGTGCAGCATTATCAGAATCAATAAATCCTCGTCGCTGTCCAGCGCCAGTAGTTTTTCTTCATCGTCATCAAGCGCGAAACTGTAGCTAATATGGAAATGACTGGGATGGGTGACCGAAAAGGTCAGGTCCTCATCATCCAGGGACTGTAGCCAAAATACGATATCGCTTCCTTCTTGATGAAATAACTTGAAGCGCTTTTGATCCTCGAAACCCGGGATGCCATTGGGAAAGTTAATGATGGTGTTTGGGTCTATTTGCTGCTCGCCCAGAAATCTTGATTTGATTTTCATTGTTGCTTAGTTGAAGCGATGGGTTCAATTAAGGCAGCCTCTAAAAATAACGTTATGCGAATTTGGCCATCCAACATTTTCAAAAACTTACAGACATTTAAATAGCCAAATTTTGAATTATTAGGGGGCTGCCTTAAATAAATAGCTGATTAAAATATAACATTAATTTGATCGTTTACAAGGCGTGCGCCAACATTTTGCGGCACGATACATCGCCTTTTTCAACGGGCGATTTCGTCCATTGCAACGCGGTCGGCTTCTGTGTATTCTGCATGCCCATGCAAATACAACTCATTTCTGTAGGAAACCGAATGCCCGGTTGGGTACAGCAAGGGTATAATGAATACGCCAAGCGATTGCCGCGCGATTGGGAATTAATGTTGAAGGAAATCGTACCAGGCAAACGCGGCAAAAACAGCGATATTGCCCGGATCGTCAGGGAAGAGGGCGAGCGTATGCTCGCCGCCGTTCCCGACAAGGCCCATATCGTTACCCTGGATATTCCCGGCAAAGCCTGGACTACGCCGCAATTGGCCGAAGCCATGCGGCGCTGGCAGGAAAACAGCTCTCCGGTCGCATTGATGGTGGGAGGGCCGGAGGGGCTGGCGCAGGCGGTCAAGGATCGGGCGCGCGAATCCTGGAGCCTGTCCAAGCTGACATTGCCCCATCCCCTGGTCAGGGTCGTGGTCGCCGAACAAATTTACCGAGCCTGGACTATTCTTAACCATCATCCCTATCACCGCTGATCATGACGAAACAGATCATATTGGCCTCGGCTTCGCCACGCCGTCGGGAATTGCTAGACCAAATCGGTGTTTCCTATCGTGTGCATGCGGTCGATATCGATGAAACCCCGAGGTTGAACGAATCGCCGCTCGCCTATGTCGAACGGGTTGCCGCCGAGAAATCGGCGATTTGTCGCGAGCGATTGCAAAGTGACCTGCCGGTGCTGGCGGCCGATACCGCCGTGGTGTTGAATGGCCGAATCATGGGTAAACCGCATGATTTCGAGCATGGTAGGGCGATGTTGGAGGCGTTGTCCGGCAAGACCCATCGGGTGTATTCGGCGATTTCGCTCAGAGGCAGGGGGCACGATCAGGCAGTCAGTATTACCGAAGTTAGTTTCAGAGAATTGGCTGCCGCTGAAATCGAAGCCTATTGGCGTACCGGGGAGTCGCGGGATAAAGCGGGCGCCTATGCCATTCAAGGGCATGGGGCGGTTTTTGTTCGCTCCATCACCGGCAGTTTCTCCGGCGTGGTAGGTTTGCCGTTATTCGAAACGGCCATGCTGCTGGAAAAGCAGGGAATCAATATATTAGATGAGTGAAGAAATATTAATCAATGTGACGCCGCCTGAAATACGCGTCGCCGTTATCGAGAACGGTGTATTACAGGAGCTCATTATCGAGCGTTTCCGGCAGAAAGGCCTGGTTGGTAATGTTTACAAAGGTGAAGTGTGCAGGGTACTGCCGGGCATGCAGGCGGCCTTTATCGATATCGGCCTTGAGCGTGCGGCTTTTTTGCATTTATCGGATCTGAGCGGCAAGGACCTGGAAAAAAAAGGTTCCGAGAATATCGAGCATTATCTGCGCGAAGGGCAGAAACTCATCGTCCAGGTGACCAAGGACCCGATCGGCAGCAAGGGTGCGCGCCTGACGACCGAAATTTCGATCCCTTCCCGCTATCAGGTATATATGCCCTATGCCGTCAATTCCGGGGTTTCCCAGCGTATCGATAGCGAAGCCGAACGAATCCGTTTACGAGCCTGTATCGAGGCTTTCAAGCAAAAACACGAGTGCGGCGGGTTTATTGCGCGTACGGCGGCCGAGTGTGTCGAGGAGGCCGTTTTGTTTTCCGATATGACCTTTCTGATGAAGCTGTGGGAAGCGATTGTGGAAAAAAGCCATAAGGCCGAAGCCAAGACCTTGATTCATGAAGACTTGCCGCTCAGTATTCGCACCCTGCGCGATCTTTATAAGGAAGGCATCGAAAAAGTCAGGGTCGATTCGCGCGAAACTTATCAGAAATTGTTGGAGTTCGCGCAAGTCTTTGTGCCGGAAATCGTTCCGGCCATAGAGCATTATTCCGGCGAGCGGCCGGTGTTCGATATCTATAATGTCGAGGATGAAATTACCAAGGCGCTTGACCGCAAGGTCAAGCTCAAATCCGGCGGCCATTTGGTGTTCGACCAAACCGAGGCAATGACGACCGTCGATGTCAATACCGGGGGTTATGTCGGCGGCAAGAACCTGGAAGAAACCATTTTCAAGACCAATCTGGAAGCGGCCCAAACGATTTCCCGCCAGCTGCGTTTGCGGAACCTGGGAGGGATCATCATTATCGATTTTATCGACATGCAGAGCGAGGAGCACAAAAGGCAAGTGTTGAACGCCCTGCAACGCAATCTCGATAAAGACCACGCCAAGACCAAGATCACGGAGGTTTCGGCGTTGGGCTTGGTCGAAATGACCCGCAAGCGTACCCGCGAAAGCCTCGAGCATATCCTCTGCGAACCCTGCAAGGCATGCGGGGGGCGTGGGGTATTGAAAACGGCGGAAACCATTTGCTTGGAAATATTTCGCGAAATTATTCGCGAAGTCAGGCAATACAATGTCCAGCAAATCCTGGTGCTGGCTTCCAATGAAGTGGTCGAGCGGTTGCTGGACGAGGAGGCCGACATGTTGGCCGAACTGGAGGTGTTCCTGGGGGTGTCAATCAAATTTAGGACCGAAACCGAATATAATCAGGAACAATACGACGTGGTGTTGTTATAGGTAAATAGAATTCTGTGATCCATCATTTCAAGCGGGCGACGCGGCTGCTGATATTCTGGCTGCTGGTCGCAAGTGCCGTAGGTATCAGCGGTGCGCGGATCTTTTTGGCGGGGATCGAAAACTATAAGGCCGGATTGGAAAATAAGTTCCGCGAACTGACCGGTATTCATTTGCACATAGGTTCGCTAAGCGCCGGTACGAGAGGACTCAATCCGGAAGTCATATTGCAGGATATCGATATTCTGTCGGTCGACGAGAAAGGTCTGCCCGCCGCGACCTTGACCGAAGTTCGCGTCGGCGTGGATGTCATGCAATTGCTTTTAAGCGGTGACCTGTTGTCCTCGAGTTGGTTGACGCTGGTCGGCGTAAAAGTGGCGGTCGTGCGCCATGAAGACGCTAGTCTTAGTATCGAAGGGCTTAACACCGACAGTAACGAACGGCCGTTATGGTTGGCCCAAACGGGTAAATACGAAATTTTGCAAAGCGAAATCAGTTGGCTGGACGAAAAACGCGCCGGCGAGAAGTGGGTCTTTCGCAACCTTGATTTAATGATCAAAAACCATAACAGCCATCATGAACTTCATTTAATCAGCGAATTGCCGGAGCAATTCGGCGAGTCATTGAAAATATCGGCGGCGCTGACCGGAGATATCCTGGCCGGCGGCAACCTTGGCGGCCGGCTGTATATCTCGGGACGCGACATCCATCTTGCCGAGTTGCCGGTAGACGTGTTGCCTTCCGGGATTGCTGTCGTCAGCGGCAGTGGCGACCTCGAATTGTGGTCTGATTGGTCGGACTCGAAACCTAATCGACTGAGCGCCGATATTCGTGTGAAGAACATCGCTTTCCGGCAGCAAAACGGCAAGACTTTGACTGTCGATAGCATGAGCGGATTGCTGGATTGGTCTTCGGTTGACGACGGCTGGCGTTTCGATGCCAGTAATTTGCAAGTGGCGGTTCCTCAGCGGAAATGGCCGGCCGCCGAATTTCATATTGAAGTTAAACAAGATAATGAGTTCTCAGCCTGGATTCCTCGGGTGGATCTGCGGGAACTAAGTGAATTGGGGACATTCTTTTTGTCGCCGGAGCAATCGGCCCGCTTGCCTAAAGACATTACCGTGGCCGGCGAGGTAAACGATATGGCCTTGTTTGTCAGCGGTGATCGGCACCGTTTTGCCGTCAATGGGACATTTAGCGATGTTGTTGCGACTTCTGCGGATGATATGCCGCAATTTTCTGGGCTGAGTGGCTATATTCATGGCTGTGACGAGGCTGGGGATCTGTCATTAGACAGCCGGGCGGGTAAGATCGTTTTTCCGGGATTGTTCCGTGAAGGAATAGCATTGGAACGGCTTGCCGGCCAGATCGAATGGCGACAAGACCCGGGCGGTTGGATCCTGTCTTCCCCCTATTTAATTGCCAATAATAACGATCTGGAAACCCAGTCCAGATTTACCCTTACCGTCCCCGAGGGTGAACAGCCGCTTATGTTAAATATGCATATGGCCTTCGCGGGACGTGGCGATGCTAGCCGGGCACCCGATTATTTTCCGGTCGGAATCATGGATGCCGACGTGGTCGACTGGTTGGACCATGCCTTTGTTGCCGGCCGTGTCGCCAACGGCGAAATGCTGTTATCGGGCAGGCTCAGCGAATTTCCCTTCGAATCCGGGCAAGGTAAATTCGAGGTGAAGTTCGATGTGGCGGACGCTACCCTCAATTATCATCCGGAATGGCCCTCATTGCAGCAACTCGATGCCGATGTGCACTTCTTTGGCGACAGTCTGCGTGTCAAGATAGGTCATGCCGAATCTAGCGGGGTTCGAGTGCAACAGGCGTTTGTCGACATACCGAAGCTGAGTGATGCCGATTATTTGATGGTGAATGGTGCATTGAGGGGGCGTATCGCCGATGGCTTGGGGTTCATACAACAAACTCCTCTGCATGCGACAGTTGATGGCGTTCTGCAAACGGCGGAAATAAAGGGAGCGACCGACGTCGATTTGGCGTTAAAAATTCCATTGACCGAGAACTTGCCGGAAACTGTGAATGGCACTGTCCATTTAAGACAGGCAGGCATGACGGTGAAACCCATTGCGTTACAGATCGATGAACTGACTGGCGATTTACGTTTTACCGAGCAGGGGCTTTTTTCTGAGCGACTCGATGGAAAGGCGCTGGGGTTTCCAATTCAAACTAATATCGCGACGGCGGACGGCATGACCCGCATCGAGATCGAAGGAAAAAGCGATATGCGGCATTTGCAAGAACAGTTTTCCTTTCTACGAAACGATAAAGCACGTGGGAAGCTTACTTATGTTGCGCAACTGGAAATACCCGTTGCCGAAGACGAAGCGCCGAATTTGCATATTCAAAGTGATCTGCGAGGCATGGCGTTGGATTTGCCCGAACCTCTGGGTAAATCGGACAAGCAAGCCAAAAAGCTGCAAATCGATATGACGATAGCGGAAAACGGCCGTTTGCCGGTGACGATCGCCTATGATAATGCGCTGAATTCGGCATTGCTGATAGACCGGGAGACAGAAACCCTCTATGCGGGGAATATTCTGTTCGGCCCCGGCCAGGCGAATTATCCCAATGAAGCCGGGTTGAAGCTAGTCATAAGTCAGCCTATCTTTGATGTGTCCGCCTGGTTCGACTCGCTGAGCGGGGGGGCTGGGGAGCAACGGTCTTACGGGTCAAGCCTGAATGAAATTTCTGTCAATATCGGGCAGCTGCGCTGGGAACAGCGTTTTTTAGGAAAATTACAATTGGACCTCAAGCGGATCGATCAACACTGGCAAGGAAATTTGACCAGTTTGCCGGCTCAGGGTGCCGTCAGCATACCCGTGAATTCGGCTGATGGCGATAAAACAACGTTGCACATGGCCTATTTGGATTTGAGTAAGCTGAGTGAGTTGGATTTGCCGGTAGCATGGCTGAGTAGCGAAAAGGTGCCATTAATCGAAATATTCAGTGAACATTTGCGTTGGCGAGGTGTCGATTTGGGCAAACTGGAACTGGAAACGGAAAGGCGGCAGCAAGGCGTGCATTTCAACAAAATCCGCCTGATCGGCCCCGACAGCCGCATCGATTTGACCGCCGATTGGTTCCGTTCCGGGGACGAGGACATGACTCAGTTCAAGGGCCGCCTGAATAGCGACGATTTCGGTAAATTGTTGGGCAAACTGGGCTATAACGATGATCTTTGGGGCACGGCAGCGGCCATCGATGTATCCGGCTATTGGCTTGCCGCGCCTTACCAATTTTCATTGGAGAACTTTTTTGGCGAATTCGAACTAATGCTGACGGACGGACGGATTTCCAGTATCGAACCGGGTTTCGGCCGTTTGTTGGGATTGATTGCGATGGAGCAATGGGTCAAACGCTTTTCCTTGGATTTTAGCGATATCTATCAGCAAGGTTTGGCTTTTAACCGCATCACCGGTAAATTCTTTATCAGGGAAGGTAAGGCCTATACCGATAATTTATTGATCGATGCGGTCGCGGCCCGAGTCAAGATATACGGCGTCGCCGATTTGCTAAAACATACCCTGAACCACAATGTGCTGGTGGTTCCTAAAAGTTCAGGCGCCGTGCCTATTGCTGGTACAATTGTGGGCGGTATCGCTTCGATAGTTACCCAAGTCTTTACCGATGATTACAAGGAGGGGTATTTCTTCGGTTCCGAATACAAAGTGACGGGAAGTTGGGATGACGCGCAAATTACTCCGTTGCACGATCGCGACGGATTGTTGAAAAAAACCTGGAGCGAATTGACCGATTTCCCCTGGCTGAAATCGGATGCCAAATAAATTCAATGCGCGCATGTGCTCGCAGCCCGGATATTCTAAACAATAGAGAAAGAGATTTACGCATGACAATCTGTGCCGCCATACAAATGGCATCAAGCCCCTATGTCAGCTCCAATTTGCTGCAAGCGGAAAAATTGATCGACGAAGCCGCCAAAGCCGGCGCCAAATTGATCGCCTTGCCGGAAAATTTCGCCATCATGGGCGTGAATGAATACGACAAGGTCAAGGTTCGTGAGCAAGATGGAGACGGCCCGATTCAGGATTTTTTGTCCTCCACGGCAAAAAAATACGGTGTTTGGCTGGTGGGCGGTACGATTCCCCTGGTCGCCAACGCCGACAACAAGGTCAGGGCGGCCTGTTTGGTCTATGACGATCGCGGCGAACGTGTCGGCCGTTACGATAAAATTCATCTGTTCGATGTCAGTGTTCCAGATTCCGACGAGGTTTACCGGGAGTCGGATTTTATCGAGCCGGGCGACAAGGCCTTGGTCCTCGATTCACCGTTCGGTAAATTAGGGATAGCGGTCTGCTACGATCTGCGGTTTCCGGAATTTTTCCGCTCGATGGCGAAGGAAGGCCTGGATGTCTTGGTGGTTCCGGCCGCCTTTACCGCCGAAACCGGGGCCGCGCACTGGGAAGTATTGTTGAGAGCGAGGGCCATAGAAAATCTGTGCTACGTCGTGGCGCCGAATCAAGGCGGATTTCACCTGAATGGCCGCAAAACTTTCGGCCATAGCATGATCATAGACCCTTGGGGCGTGTTGCTCGACTGCTATAAGACAGGCAGTGGTTTCGTCAGCGCCGATATCGATATGGAGCGGCTGCAAAAAACCCGCCAATCCTTCCCCGTTTTGGAGCATCGCCGATTTTTTTGCGCTTGATTATGACTGTGAAAGCACTTCTGTTGGCTTGTTTGTTATTGGCTGTATCGGCGTGTTCGTCAGGCAAGAAATACCGAGATACGACAAAGCTGGAAACGCCACCCCGTCTGGCTATCGTTGAGCACGCTCCTGGTCGTACCGAAGTCGAAGAGAAGCAGACAAAAAAATCCTTGGCCGATAGCGTCTTCCTGGACGATTTGGAAAATCCGACGGTCTTGAGCATCAAGAAATTGTTCGACCGGTCATGGGATTTGGTCGGGCAAGCCCTAGACAAGAAAGGGATTGAAATTACCGACAAAAATCGCGAACAAGGCGTGTATTATGTGAAATACGATGCGAGTATCGATTCGGGCAGTCAAATCTTTGGCAACGTTAAAATTTTCATTTTCGAACAAGAATACGCCGAAGCCGAATATAAGCTGACCGTAGCGTGGCATGAGACGGCCACGGAGGTACGAGCGGAAATGATCAACAAGGACAAGGCGGTGAACGAAGACGGCGAAGAGTTGGGAGACGGCTCACCTAAACTGTTGAAGGCTTTGTATGATACGATCATCAATGAACTGGCTGATTAGGCCTTAGTCAATTCTTTCAATCCTAAAGAACATATAACTCGATGGCATTATTAAATCAGGTTACTCAATCCATTTTGGCTCCGCATGGTATGCAAGCCGGCGATATCGACCAGGTGATGGCGAAACTGCTCAGTGTGCCGGTGGATGCCGCCGATATTTATTTTCAATCCAGTCATTTCGAGTCATGGCTTTTGGAAGGCGGTATCATTAAGGAAGGGAGCCATAATATCGACCATGGTGCCGGCGTCAGGGTGGTATCCGGCGATAAAACCGGTTTCGCCTACAGCGACCGCATCGAGTTGCCGATTTTGCTGGAAGCGGCCAATAACGTCAAAGCGATCGTCAGACAAGGGCAGAGCAGAAGGACCCAGGTCGCGGCCGGCGGAGACTGGCCGCAACTATATGCGCCGTTGAACCCGTTGGCCTCGTTGCCGGATCGGGAAAAAATAGAGCTGTTGCATAGAGTCGACCAGTACACCCGTCAGCTCGATCCGCGTATCGAGGAAGTCATCGTGAGTTTGGCCGGCGTCCATGACAATGTCTTGATCGCCAACCAGGACGGTTCGTTGGCGGCCGATATCCGGCCATTGGTCAGAATGAACGTCAGCGTCATCATGGTGGAAAACGGGCGCCGTGAACGAGGTAGCATGGGCGGCGGCGCACGCAGCGATTACAGTCATTTCCTCAATGAGGACGCCGCCTTGGCCTATGCGCGCGAGGCGGTCAGGCAGGCCCAGGTCAATTTGGAAGCCGGCGAAGCGCCGGCCGGCAACATGACCGTCGTGCTGGGGCCGGGCTGGCCCGGCATTTTGCTGCACGAGGCAATCGGCCATGGATTGGAAGGGGATTTCAACCGCAAAGGTACTTCTGCCTTCAGCGGAAAAGTCGGTCAGAGGGTGGCGTCGGATCTGTGTACCGTCGTGGACGACGGCACATTACCGGGACGGCGCGGTTCGTTGAGCATCGATGACGAAGGGACGCCGAGTCAAAATACCGTGTTGATAGAAAACGGCATACTGAAGGGCTACATGCAAGACAAGCTGAATGCGCGGCTGATGGGCGTCGACGCGACAGGTAACGGCCGCCGTGAGTCCTATGCTTATTTGCCGATGCCGCGCATGACCAATACCTATATGTTGCCTGGTCCGCACGATCCCGCTGAAATTATCGGTTCGGTCAAGCAAGGATTGTATGCAAAAAATTTCGGTGGCGGACAGGTCGATATCACTTCGGGTAAATTCGTGTTCTCCGCCAGCGAGGCTTATCTGATCGAAAACGGCAAGATCACTCGGCCGGTCAAGGGGGCGACATTGATCGGTAACGGTCCCGATGTGTTGACCCGGGTTTCCATGGTCGGCAACGACCTGGAATTGGACAGCGGCGTCGGTACCTGCGGCAAGGACGGGCAGAGCGTACCTGTCGGTGTCGGACAGCCTACCTTGAAGATCGACGGTTTGACTGTCGGCGGAACCAGCGTTTAATCGTAATAAAGGCTCACAATTGTGCAAAACGAGGAAGAAATCAATCGCTTGAAAAATATAGTCCAGGATCTGCTGGACGAGGCCAAAAGGCAAGGGGCCAGTGGCGCCGAGGCCGGCTTGAGTGTCGATAACGGCTTGTCGGTGACCGCGCGTCTGGGCGAGGTGGAGACGATCGAATACCACTGCGACCAAGGCTTGGCGGTGACGGTTTATTTCGGGCAGCGGAAAGGCTCGGCCAGCAGCAACGATCTGTCGCCGGATGCCTTGAAAGAAACCGTCAAAGCGGCCTGCAGCATAGCCCGCTATGCCAGCGAGGACCCCTATGCCGGTTTGCCCGATCCAACATTGCTGGCTTCCGAATTTCTCGATCTCGACTTGAATCATCCCTGGCAATTGGATGCCGAGCAGGCCATCGATCTTGCGATCGAATGCGAGAATGCGGCGCGCCGTTTCGATGCCGAGATCACCAATTCGGAAGGCGCGAGCGTCAACAGCCACCAGGGTGTTCGGGTCTTGGGGAATTCCCTGGGATTCCTGCATGGTTACCGTTCCAGCCGCCATGCGCTGAGTTGTTCGGTGTTGGCGCAGCGCGACGACAAGATGCAGCGCGATTACTGGTACACCGTTGCTAGGGATCCGCGCTGCCTGGAGTCGGCGCGAAGCGTCGGAGAAATGGCGGCGCAAAGAACGATCCGTAGGCTTGGCGCGCGCGGCTTGTCGACCCGCCAATGCCCGGTGCTGTATGCGGCCGAGGTGGCTTCCGGTTTGGCCGGTTCGTTGATCGGGGCGGTCAGCGGCGGAAATCTGTACCGCAAGTCGTCATTCTTGCTGGATGCCTTGGATACGCAAATATTGCCGGAATTCGTGCGTATACATGAGCAACCTCATCTGAAAGCCGGGTTGGGCAGCGCCAATTACGATAGCGAGGGGGTTGCGACCCGAGAGCGCGATATCGTGGCCGACGGCGTTTTGCAATCTTACGTATTGAGTACCTATTCGGCCAGAAAGCTGGGGATGCAGAGTACCGGCAACGCCGACGGCGTACATAATCTGACCGTCGAGCCGGGCGGCAAGGATTTTGCCACCATGCTGCGGCAGATGGATAGAGGGTTGTTGGTGACCGAATTAATGGGGCAGGGTGTCAACATGGTGACCGGCGATTATTCGCGCGGCGCCTCCGGCTTCTGGGTGGAAAACGGCGAAATCCAGTATCCGGTGGAAGAAATCACCATCGCCGGCAATTTGCGCGATATGTTTCGGCATATTGTCGCCATCGGTAACGATGTCGATCTGCGGGGCAATATTCGCACCGGTTCGATTTTGGTCGAGCAAATGTCGGTAGCAGGGGAATAGGCGAACGTTAACCCGCTTCGCAGCTTGCTGCAAAAATATGGCGGCCGATGCTTTATATTCATCGTTCGTGAAATTTTGGCACAGGGGGCTCTATCAGAGGACGCCATAAATCCTTCCGTGGAAGCTTTACGACAGCATCCCTGCTGTCAAACCTCTGCTAAAAACCCCTGTGCCGTATTGGATAAATGCCGAAATTCGAAGTGCGAACAGTATACAGTCAAATTCGGATAGCCAGTGGGCTATGTATAGCTGTTACATCAACTCGCTATATTGGTTGCGGCTACGGCCAGCAATATAGCGATTACTGAAAGGCCAATCACAAAAAATACCGGCTTGAGCCATGGCCATTCGAAGCGCCGGTCTGAAAACATCGGCTCATAGGTAAGAAAGTGTTCTATTCGTTCGCTTCGTGGCGGTTTGCTTTCGACTGGAATTAATTTTCCATTGAAATATACGAGCACATAGTTAATGGTTAAGCATGCGACCAAAAAGCTCAACGCGAGCGTTTCGAAGAGAGAAAGTTGCCAATGCGTTCTCTGCAGAACGCTTGCCTCGGTCCCAAAAAAGAAATAGAAAATCATCCATCCAAGCAGAAGCAAAAAATTTTCCATCGCAAAGCGATTTTTATCCAGTTTGTAGTATTCGCCGCAATACGGGCAAGTTCGTTTTCTAAAATACGATTTGATATTTTCGATTCGTGCTAATTCATGAAGACAAGTAGGGCAGCAGGGCATATGAATGTTTTCGGCAAATGAGATGTTGTTATCTCTGCAAGGTAAAAACATCACGCTTCTTGATTTTCAGTAAGAATAATGTTGAAGGATAGTTAATTACCCAATACTGTCAACGTGACGATGAATTTTTATTCGTTTGGCATTCGGCTCGAGGACAGCCCTGACGCGTTGCCGCACGCGGGTCGACAAGAAACGCCGAACTTCGATAAACTTTCTTGCATTTTATAGGTCTATTCGGGTTATAATTTCGCCATTTATCAGCCCCGCACGTTCGGGGCTTTTTGTTTATGTAGATTAGCTGGAGTATCTACGGCAAGATGACACAAAAACTTTATATACAGACCAATGGCTGCCAGATGAATGAGTACGATTCCGATAAAATGCGGGACGTGCTGCAAGCATCGCACGGGTTGGAAATGACCGAAAACCCGGAAGAGGCCGATGTTCTGTTGTTGAATACCTGTTCAATTAGAGAAAAAGCGCAGGAAAAGGTCTTTTCCGCGGTTGGGCGTTGGAAAAAAATCAAGGATAAGCGGCCCGGCATTATCATCGGGGTCGGCGGTTGCGTCGCCAGCCAGGAAGGCGAGGCGATTCAGAAACGCGCGCCTTACGTCGATATCGTCTTCGGCCCGCAAACCCTGCATCGTTTGCCGGAGTTGCTGAACGAAGCGCGCAACGACCACAAAAAAGTGGTCGATATTTCCTTTCCGGAAATCGAAAAATTCGATTCCTTGCCCGAACCGCGCGCGGAAGGCCCCAAAGCCTTCGTTTCGGTGATGGAGGGTTGCAGTAAATATTGCACTTATTGTGTCGTCCCTTATACGCGTGGCGAGGAAATCAGCCGTCCGCTCAACGACGTGATTGCCGAAATCGAGACGCTGGCGCGGCAGGGCGTGCGCGAGATCAATCTGCTGGGACAAAACGTCAACGCCTATCGCGGCGAGATGGAAGACGGCGATATCGCCAGTTTTGCCTTGTTGTTGCATTATGTCGCCGCTGTCGAAGGCATCGACCGCATACGCTTTACCACGTCGCATCCATTGGAATTCACCGACGACATCATCGAGGCGTTCGCCGAGATACCGCAACTGGTCAATCATTTGCATCTGCCGGTACAAAGCGGCAGTGATCGCATTCTGGCGGAAATGAAACGCGGTCACACGCGTGCCGATTATCTGGAGACCATCAATAAAATCAAGGCGGTGCGCCCTGGTATCAGCCTGTCTTCCGATTTTATCGTCGGCTTCCCGGGTGAAACCGATGAGGAATTCGACGACACGATGGCGCTGATCGAGGAAATCGGATTCGACTTTTCCTACAGTTTCATCTTCAGTCCCAGACCGGGAACCCCGGCGGCGGATTATCCCGATCCGGTCGATATGGTGGTGAAAAAGCAGCGACTGGCGCGCCTTCAGACGCGCCTGGAGGAAATGGCGCAGGTCATTTCCCAATCCATGGTCGACACTGTGCAGACCGTATTAGTGGAAGGTGTTTCGAAAAAGAGTCCGTTGCATATGACCGGACGCACCGAAAATAATCGAGCGGTTAATTTTATCGCGCATCCCCGCTTGGCCGGACAATTTGTCGATGTGCTGATTACCGAAGCCTTGCCGAATTCACTACGAGGCCGCTTGGTCGAGTCCTCGGTTGCCAAAATTGTTCAACACGCCTGAAGATTCCTTTGTCCAGTTCCAATTATTCCCGGGAAATTACGCTGTTACCGGCCGATAACCAACGTTTGTCTAATCTATGCGGTCAATTCGACGCACATATACGCCAGATCGAGCAGCGCCTGAAGGTTGAAATTGCCAACCGTGGCAACCATTTCAGGGTGAGCGGTTATGACGAGGCGGTCAATGCGGCTTGTGCCGTGATTGAAAAGTTATTCGAGATCTCCGAACACGAGGAGATCAATCCCGAGCAGGTGCATCTGGCGCTGCAGGATTCAAGCATCGACCAAATTTTGCAAGTTTCCGCCGAGGCTCCGCAGGAGGCAGTTTTTATCAAGACCAAACGCGGCGTCATAAAGGGGCGTGGACCCAATCAGCAGGACTATCTGCATAAGATTCTGACGCACGATATCAATTTCGGCGTCGGACCGGCGGGCACCGGCAAGACTTATCTGGCCGTGGCTTGTGCCGTGGAAGCCTTGCAACGGGAAAAGGTCAGGCGTATCGTGTTGGTTCGGCCAGCGGTCGAGGCAGGCGAGAAGTTGGGGTTCCTGCCCGGCGATATGGCGCAAAAAGTTGACCCGTATTTACGGCCTTTATATGATGCGCTTTATGAAATGTTGGGTTTCGATCGGGTCGAAAAATTGATCGAAAGGAATGTGATCGAGGTTGCGCCGCTGGCCTTCATGCGCGGGCGCACGCTGAACGACTCTTTCATTATTCTCGACGAGGCGCAAAATACCACGACCGAACAGATCAAAATGTTCCTGACCCGGGTGGGTTTCGGCTCCACGGCTGTCGTTACCGGCGATATCACTCAGATAGACTTGCCCGATGAACGCAAGTCCGGCTTGATTCAGGTATTGAAGGTGCTCAAAGATGTCGAAGGCGTAAGTTTTACTTTTTTTGGGGTGCGGGATGTCGTCAGGCATCCTTTGGTGCAGCGTATTGTTTCGGCTTATGAGCAATATGAACAGCGCCAGGGACAATGAAGCTGGACACGAATGAATCTGCTGGAAATACAAATCGCCACCGAAATGACCGAGTTGCCGGATAGCGATCAATTTCAGCAATGGGTGGATGCGGCGCTCGGCGATAGCGAAACCGATAATGAAATCGTCATCCGTGTCGTCGATGAGGACGAAAGTTCTCAACTCAATCAGCAATACCGGCATAAGTCAGGCCCGACCAATATCTTGAGTTTTCCGTTCGAAGCGCCGCCGGGCATGGAGCTCGAATTGCTGGGCGATTTAGTGGTCTGCGCACCGGTCGTGGCCAGGGAAGCGAAACGGCAACAAAAAAAATTATTGGATCATTGGGCCCATATCATTGTGCATGGGGTCCTTCATCTGTTAGGTTATGATCATATCGATGATGCCGACGCCGAGCGGATGGAATCTTTGGAAATCAATATTCTTCAACAACTTAATATACGAAATCCTTATCTGGAGGAAAGCGAACCATGAACGACGATAACCCCCCGAGTAGTCAGTCACAACATAAGAGTTTTATCGACCGAATCGGTCAAATGTTGTCCGGGGAGCCGCAAGATCAGGAAGACTTGCTGGAAATACTGAGGGAAGCACAGAAAAAACGTTTATTGGATTCCGACGCCTTATCGATGATCGAAGGCGTGCTGCAAGTCAGTGAAATGCGGGTCAGGGATATCATGATTCCGCGTATTCAGATGGTAGTCGTGCCGAAGGATGCCGAATTGGAGACTATTTTTCCGTTGGTGCTGGAGTTCGGCCACTCTCGTTTTCCGGTGATCGAAGACGATCGCAGTAAAGTAGTTGGAATATTGATGGCTAAGGATTTGCTTGCCCATGCATTGCAGAATAAGACCAAGAAGGTGGAGGAGATCATGCGTCCACCCAGTGTCGTTCCGGAAAGTAAGCGTTTAAACGTACTCTTGAAGGAATTTCGTACCGAACGAAATCACATGGCGATTGTGGTCGATGAATACGGTATGGCGGCAGGATTGGTCACCATAGAAGATGTGTTGGAGCAGATCGTCGGCGAAATCGAGGACGAACACGATTCCGGAGAAGAAGAATATATCCATCAGCGCAGTAAACGCGAATTCACGTTGAAGGCCTTGACCCCGATCGAGGAGTTTAACGATTATTTTGGCGCCGAGCTGGACGATGAGGAATGCGATACCATCGGCGGCTTTATCGTTCAGCAATTGGAACGCTTACCCAAAAAAGGGGAAAAATTGGAATTCGGCCGTTTCCGCTTCGAAGTATTACGGGCCGATAACCGCAGGATACATTTGCTCAAATTGAAGCTGAAAAAAGATAAGCACCTGGATTAATCGAGCGAATCCAACGCAAAAAGGTGGCGGTCTCTCGATAACGTCGGCGCGAATCAGGCGCTTCATTCCGTGAATGCCTAATTCGCGTCCTCGTTAGCCATATCGCGGTCTATAATACTATGACTTCAAAGCGACAATCTCGGTACGTCCGCTGGAAGCAAATGTCAACTTTCCTTCCTGAGCCAGCCAGCCAATGCTGCGCTGGATGATTTTTTCTTCTTCCGAGATTTCCTTGAGCAATGTCGAAACGGATGTTTCTCCATTCTTATCCAGATAATGCCAGATGTCGCCTGCTGTCAATCCAACCCGCTCGGGTATGGAGATGGGTGCAGCAGCCTTGACGGATTTGCCGGCCGCCGGTTGGCTTTTTTTGCTGGCGGTCGGCTTCGCACTTGGCTTATTGGTTTTAGCTTGCGTCGTTTCGGTTACGATATCTTTTTTGCTCCTTACTTCTGAGCTTGGTTTTACGGTCGTTGTTTTGGGTTTTTTCATACTAGCTACTCATTAGGGTAAAAGGGAACTATTAATCGTGTTGATGAAAAGCAGTATTTTCTTAAGTTTGGATTTTAGCCGAGTTTCTGTGAATTTGTGAAAAACTAGAGCATGATATACGGTAAAAATGACAGAAACGGGTAAGTTTTAAGCCAATCGCGCTGCTGCATGTTTTAGCCTTTTGTAAAAGGAGTTGTCAAAACGTTTTGCTTTATTGTCATTCGATGGCAATCAGGCTGAAGCATTATCATCTTCGCCTAATCGGCCCTATCGACTTTAATCAAGATGTGTAGAGATTTCTGCCTAGTGCTACGGCTATGCCGGAGAAAGCCTTGATCTTGATTTTGTTCTTTTTGATTGATCGACCCCATTTCCACCCAGCGCCCTAGTTTTGTGCGAATATTGCTATGAGCGCTTTGCGTATCGATGCCTCCGCGCCAGTTCATCGTATCCATCCACGGCGAGATTTCGAGTATCACTTCATCTTGGCCCGATAATCTGGGAACAACCATGAAGCCGCTTGTCGCTTCTATGTATTGGGTGTTGCTGGAAACAGAAGGGTAGCCGTAGCCTGAGTCGAAAATGCTGATGTTGTCGACTGGATGCAAGCGACCGGTTTTGATATGAGCTGGATGGCCTTCCAGCGTGCGTAATATTTGCGTTTGTTCTCCTTCTTTGAAACGGTCGGTATTGGCCAGGTAACCGTGCATCGCTCCGCGGCTTCGGCCGAGATGGTCCTTTGGGATCGTTACGCCTACCGCCGCGCCCGCGTTTAAATCGTGCGCGGTTTTTGTGCTGCTTTGAATTACGGTTATCGTTAGATTGGCTAATTTTATATCAAGTTTGCCTATTAAGGTTTTAATTGCCGGTAATCGATTTTTTGTCGCTTTGATAATCAGGCTGTTGCCATTGTCGATGGCTTGCTCGGAAGCTTCCAGGAAGGGGGTGACGAGGGGGAGGATTTCGCTCCCCGGCCGATGCTGTAAGCGGATGAGTTCGATCGCGGTGTCATCTGCGAACAAGGCGCTGCTGAATAAAAAAAATACGCTTAGAAAGATTTTTGTATTCAGCAGAGGGCGCATTTTACAGCTCGTTGTAGAGAGCCAGGTATTGGTTGGCGCTATTTTCCCAGGAAAAATCTTTTTTCATCGCGCTTAGTTGGATCTTTTTCCAGAAATGTTTGGTTTCGTACAGAATCAAAGCACGCTTGATCGCTTCCATTAGCGCTCCGGGAGAGGCGTCGTTGAAACTGATGCCGGTGGCCGTGCCGTCGGCAATGGTGTGGGGCAGGGCGTCTTCAATCGTGTCCGCCAGTCCTCCGGTTTTTCGGACGACGGGGATCGTGCCGTAGCGCTGGCTATACATTTGGTTGAGGCCGCATGGTTCGAAACGGGAAGGCATCAGGAATATATCGGCTCCGGCTTCGATCTGGTGAGCCAGTTGTTCGTCGTAGCCGATGGTGATCGCAACCTTGTCCGGATAGAGGTGGGCGAAATTCTGGACTTTCAACTCGATGCTCTTGTCCCCGCTGCCGAGCAAGACAAATTGCAAGGGCAGTTTAACCATATATGGTAGGCAGGCCAGCACCAGATCAATGCCTTTTTGTTCCACCAATCGACTGATCAAGCCGAATACCGGGATATTTTCGTCGACCGGCAAGGACATTCTTTCCTGCAGCGCGGTTTTGTTCACGAGTTTTTGCTTAATGGTGCGCGCCGTGTAATTGCTGGCGATATGCGGATCGGCGGCCGGGTCCCATTGTTCCAGGTCCATACCGTTCAAAATGCCGCTCAACACAGTATGCTTGTGACTGAGCAGCCCTTCCAGGCCGTATCCGAATTCGGGCGTCTGGATTTCATTGGCATAGGTCGCGCTGACGGTGGTGATACGGTCGGCATAGGCGAGGCCTCCCTTCAGAAAAGACAGCATGCCGTGAAACTCAACGCCATCGGTATGCCACAATTTATTCGACAGGTTCAGGGCGTGGAAGGTGCTGCTGGGGAAAATGCCCTGATAAGCCATGTTATGAATCGTGAACACGGTGGCCGGGGAGTTTTCTTCCAAGGACAACAACGCTGGAACCAGGCCGCTTTGCCAATCGTTGCAATGAACGATATCCGGGCGCCAGTCGAGATAGGCGCGGTCCATCGCGACTTCGTTGACGACGCGGCAAAAAAGGGCGAAACGATCGGCGATGTTGTGCCACGGATTGCCGTTTTCGTCGACATATGGGTTGCCGGGGAAATCGAAAAAAGGACGATAGTCTACCAGCCAGACTATGACGCCGGAGCCGGGCAGGTGGGTTTCGAGAATGTTGACATCACGGTTATCGACCCGTAGGGTACAGATATAGCGTGGATGCTCCTCGTTCTTGATGCCCTGGTAGTTTGGCATGATCAGGCGGATATCCTGCCCCAGTTCCGCCAGCGCCTTAGGCAGGCTGCCGGCGACATCGGCCAGACCGCCGGTCTTGATCAGCGGGTGAGCCTCGGAGGTTGCAAAGAGTATTTTTTTCATAGCTTCCGCAGCATTAGAGTTTGAAAATGATGCCGGCCAATGGCGGAACCGTGATCGAAATAGAATGATCCAGGTTCATCCAGGGAATCGGCTCCGACAAGGCTGTGCCGTTTCCGATATTGCCGCCATCGTAAAAACTGGAATCTGAATTGAAAATTTCGATATACGTGCCTTCCTGGGGGACGCCGATGCGATATTCTTCCCGCGGAATCGGCGTGAAGTTCAAGACCACGATCAGCTCCTCGCTTTCCGTCTTGCGGCGATAGCTGATTACCGACTGGTTGACATCGTGGCAATCGATCCAGTCGAAGCCCTGATGTTCGAAGTCGTGTTGAAAAAGCGCGGGGTGTTTAACGTATAGCTTGTTAAGGTCTCTGACCAAGGTGCGTAGGCCTTCGTGATTTGGGTAATCAAGGACATACCAATCCAAGGCCTGATTGTAATTCCATTCCGTACCTTGTCCGAATTCGCAGCCCATGAACAGTAATTTTTTGCCGGGATAGGTGAACATGAAGGTATAAAGCAGCCGGAGATTGGCAAACCGTTGCCACTCATCTCCCGGCATTTTGTTCAGCATCGAGTTTTTGCCGTGGACGACTTCGTCATGGGAAAAAGGCAGGATGAAGTTTTCCGAAAAGGCATAAAGCATGCCGAAGGTCAATTGGTCATGGTGGTATTTGCGGTTTACCGGATCTTCCTGCATGTAAGAAAGAATGTCGTGCATCCAGCCCATGTTCCATTTCATCGAGAAGCCCAGTCCTCCGGTCCAGGTCGGGCGGGTGACTTGCGGCCAGGAGGTCGATTCTTCCGCCATGATCACCGTACCGGGGTGTTGTTCATGAGTGACCGAATTCAAATGGCGCATGAAATCGATGGCTTCCAGGTTCTCGTTGCCGCCGTACATATTGGGAATCCAGTCGTTTGCCTCGCGTGAATAATCGAGATATAGCATGGAAGCGACCGCGTCCACTCGAAGGCCATCGATATGATATTCCTCCAGCCAGAAAAAGGCGCTAGCCAGCAGAAAATTTTTGACTTCGTTACGGCTGTAGTTGTAGATCAGTGTGCCCCAGTCCCTATGTTCACCCTTGCGAGGGTCCTCATGCTCATAGAGCGGTGTGCCGTCGAAACGGGCCAGCGCGAAGTGGTCCTTGGGAAAGTGAGCCGGAACCCAGTCAAGCATGACGCCGATGCCGTTCTGGTGGCAAAGATCGACGAAATAACGGAAATCGTCCGGTGCGCCGAAGCGGCTGGTCGGGGCGAAATATCCGGTAGTTTGGTATCCCCAAGAGGCATCTAAAGGGTGTTCGGTGATGGGTAGCAGTTCGATATGAGTAAACCCTATGTCCTTGACATAATCGACAATTTGCTTGGCCAGTTCGCGGTAATTGAGAAAATTGCCTTGCGCATCGCGTTTCCATGAACCTAAATGGACTTCATAAATAGACATCGGCTCTCTGAGCCAATCATGCTGTTGCCGCCTTTCCATCCATTTGCCGTCCTGCCATTGGTAATGATCTTCCTTGCAGACGACTGCGGCGGTCTGCGGGCGAAATTCGAACTGTTGGCCGTAAGGGTCGGTTTTAACCATGATATCGCCCGAATGGCGGTTGCGCAGTTCGAATTTATAGAGACAGCCGGCGTTGAGGCCCGGTATGAAGATTTCCCAGATACCGCTCCCTCCCAGGTTGCGCATCGGGTGACAACGGCCATCCCATTGATTGAAGTCGCCGACTACGCTGGCGCGTTCGGCGTTTGGCGCCCAAACGGCAAAATAAACCCCCTTGATGCCATCTATAGTATGAAGGTGTGCCCCCAGTTTTTGATAGATATGCCAGTGTCGGCCTTCAGCGAATAAGTGCTGATCGAATTCAGGCAGCACCGGGCCAAAATCATAAGGGTCATATTGGGTATGGCTGTTACCATTTTTATCTATCCAGTTTAATTGGTAATGTTCGGATGGGTCTAGCTCGGTGACATCGCAAATAAAAACATCGGTATTCGGGATGCGTTCGAATTTCGGCCCTTTGACGCCTAGACGGACTGTTTCCGCATACGGTAAAAAAACTTTGATAATATCTTTACCGTCGACTGTGTGTGGACCTAAGACAGAGAACGGATCATGGTGCTTTGCTTCTATTATTCTTTTAGTATCCGAATCAAGCGTGATTTGCTGGATATGCTTGTTCATTTTGCAATGCCTCAGTATAGTAAGTGTGGTTTCCACGGAATGTTAACAAATTCAAGGATGGGAATGAAATAATGTTATTTGGCCCGGATCACCAGATATCATGCCGGATTCGCAGGTCGTATATGTTTTCAGCTCTGGAAAAAAGTTCCGCCGGATTTTTAACTGATTGATGCAACAATAAAAAAACTAGTGTGTAGCCACAAAGGGGAAAATAATGTCAGACGATAATAAACAGCAACCAGAACGTTTTGTCAGTCACTTGACCCGTAATACCATTGCGCTGATTCTGGCGGGAGGGCGCGGTTCCCGCCTTAAACAAATGACCGATTGGCGGGCAAAGCCTGCGGTTCCCTTTGGCGGAAAATTCAGAATTATCGATTTTCCCTTATCTAATTGCATCAATTCGGGCATCAGAAAAATCGGCATTCTCACTCAATACAAAGCGGACTCATTAATCAGGCATATTCAGCAAGGCTGGGGGTTTTTGCGTGGCGAATTCGGCGAATATGTCGATTTGATGCCGGCCCAGCAACGGCACTCCGAGCATGATTGGTATCTGGGAACGGCGGATGCTATTTATCAGAATATCGATATTTTACGCCATCGTAATCCCGAATTTATCCTCGTGCTGGCCGGAGACCATATTTACAAAATGGATTACGGTGCTATGCTGGCCGATCATGTCGCTAACCAGGCGGACCTGACGATTGGCTGCTTGGAAGTGCCGTTGGAAGATGCCAAGGCATTCGGCGTCATGCATGTCGACGATAACCGGCGGGTCAAGGCTTTTGTCGAAAAACCGGAAAATCCGCCGGTGATGCCGGGCAAGACCGATAGTGCCCTGGCTTCGATGGGAATTTACGTTTTCAATGCCAATTTCTTGTTCGAACAGTTGATCAAGGATGCCGATACCAAGGGGTCGAATCGCGATTTCGGTAAGGACATCATCCCTGCGGTGATCGAAAAGTACCGTGTCAACGCTTACCCGTTCCTGGATATGCAAAGCGGTGGGCAAAGTTACTGGCGTGATGTCGGAACCATCGATGCCTACTGGGCCGCCAATATGGAGTTGATCGGCGTTAAGCCGGAATTGAATCTCTATGACAAAACCTGGCCGATCTGGACCTATCAAGCCCAAACCCCGCCGGCTAAATTTGTTTTCGATGACGATGACCGACGAGGGCAGGCGATCGACTCGATGGTGTCGGGCGGCTGCGTCGTCTCCGGCTCGACGGTAAGGCATTCCTTGTTGTTTTCGCAAGTCAGGGTCAATTCCTACAGTGTGGTGCAGGATTCCGTCGTCTTGCCCGATGTGAATATCGGGCGTCATTGCCGCATCACCAAGGCCATTATCGAAAAGGGTTGCGATGTGCCGGAAGGCACTATTATCGGTGAAAACCGGGAAGATGATGAAAAGCGTTTTTATGTCAGTCCTGGTGGTGTCGTACTGGTGACTTCCGATATGTTGGGCCAGAGACGGCATTATGTCCGGTAGAAAATTGAGGCTGGTGCTTTGTTGGCATATGCATCAGCCTGAATATAGAGATAGGCAAACGGGTAAGTTCATGCTGCCATGGACTTACCTGCATGTGATAAAGGATTATGTGGATATGGCAGCGCATCTAGAAATGGTTCCGAGTGCCAAGGCCGTGGTAAACTTTGCCCCGATCCTCTTGGAGCAAATCGAAGACTATCATCATCAAGTCAAGCATTTCTTGCTCGAGCATAGTGACATCAAGGACCCCTTATTAGCGGCGTTGGTTGATGACTCGGTTCCTGCCGATATTGTCGCTAGGCAGAAACTAATCGACAAATGCAAACGAGCTAATCGCGAAAGACAAATAAACCGTTATCCATTATATGCCCGATTGGTTGACATGGCCGATTGGCTGGAACAGCGACCCGATGGGGTCGGCTATATCAACGAACAATTTTTTTTCGACCTATTGGTCTGGTACCACCTCGCCTGGTTGGGGGAAACAGTCAAGTTACAAGATTCTCGTGCCCGGAGGCTTATTGAAAAAGGGACCCAGTTTACCCATGCCGATCGAATTGAATTAATCGAAATTATTCACGAACAATTACAGGGCGTGGTTGGTCGTTATAAGGCATTAGCGGACGAAGGACGGATCGAGCTATCGGTGACGCCTTATGCGCATCCGATTATGCCGCTGATGTTAGATATTAAAACGGCGCGCGAGGCTATGCCGGATGCGAAATTACCGGAATTAGAAGTTTATCCAGGCGGAGAAAATCGGGTAAAATGGCATCTACAGAAAGGCATCGAGACATTCCAGCGCTTTTTTGCTTTCAAACCCTCCGGTTGTTGGCCATCCGAAGGTAGTGTTAGTACCAGGACTTTGGAAATTCTAACGGAGTTCGGTTTTAAATGGGTTGCCAGCGGCGGCAGTGTATTACATAACAGTTTGCATGGACAGGGAATGGATTCCGAGCCCGTGCATCGGCCGTTTAAAATCGATTCCAGCGATATCGCCTGTTTTTTTCGTGATGACGGCTTGTCCGATTTAATTGGTTTCGAATATTCCAAATGGCATGCCGATGATGCCGTGGCCGATTTGATTAATCATCTGGAAAATATTTCCGCTCAGGCAACCGAAAATACTGTGGTTTCCATTATTATGGACGGTGAAAATGCCTGGGAGTATTTCCCTGAAAACGGTTACTACTTTCTTAGTGCATTGTATCGAAGGCTGAGCGAACACCCCTCGATTGAGCTGACCACTTTTTCGGATTGTCTGGCTAGCGGCGAGGTCGCAGTCAAAAACTTGCCGCGATTGGTTTCCGGCAGTTGGGTTTACGGTACTTTTTCCACCTGGATCGGTAGTGCCGATAAGAATAGGGGGTGGGAAATGCTGGGTGATGTCAAGCGAGCATTTGACAAAGCAGTTTCTTCCGGTAGATTGAATGAACAGGCTATAGCCGATGCCGAATACCAGCTCGCTGTCTGCGAAGGTTCCGATTGGTTTTGGTGGTTCGGTGATTACAATCCCGGCGAAGCGGTCAGCGATTTCGAAAAACAGTATCGGATGAACCTAACCAATTTATACCGCTTATTGGGTGAAGAACCGCCTGCTTACCTTGGTTCGACTTTCACTTATGGAAATGGGACGCCAGCCTTGGGCGGGGCTATGCGGCGAAGTAAAAAAAATTCCTGATTACGCCTAAGTTTCAGCCACCAAAAGGGCTTTACATAACACCACGAAATTAAGATGGAAATTTCTATTTTCATTAATGAAATATTTCAATAGCTTACAAAGGGCCGTCTAAACTGGCTGAGTGTTCTACGTAATCAAGAAAAAATTAATATTGTTAGACAAAAGCGGATAATGAGTAACCATTTGAATAGACGCCGTGCCGGCATTCTCCTCCATATTACCTCCTTGCCCGGTCCTGGCCAATGCGGCGATTTTGGGGAGGAAGCATATAACTTTGTTCGTTTTCTCAGCGATGCGGGAATTTCCGTATGGCAGACTTTGCCCCTAGGGATTCCCCATGGCGATGGTTCGCCTTATCAATGCATGTCAGCGCATGCCGGCAATCCTGCATTGATCAGTATTGAATGGTTGGAGAAACGCGGATGGTTGCAACGTACCGAGCGCTCCGAAGTCAATTATGATTCCGGTTATGCCATTGCCATTAGCGGATTGGTCAGAAAGGCGTTTCAAGGTTTCAGTGAATTGGCTTCGGCTACGGAACAAGAGGATTTTATCGGTTTCTGCACGGAAAAGGCCTTTTGGCTGGATGAGTTTGCGCTATTTTATGCGTTGCACAGGGAATTCGGCGGGCGCTGTTGGAATCAATGGCCAGAGCCGCTGAAGCAGAGAGAATCCAAGGCTATTCTGGAGGCTAGGCGTCGTTTGGGGCCTATTATCGAAAACATCAAATTCGAACAGTATGTGTTCTTTAAGCAATGGCAGGAATTAAAGTTATTTGCCGAGCAGCATGACGTGTTGCTGTTCGGCGATATTCCGATTTTTGTTTCCTACGACAGCGCCGATGTCTGGGCCAACCGGGATGTCTTCAAGCTGGATAAGGATGGCGAAATGTCGGTGGTGGCGGGCGTGCCGCCGGATTATTTTTCCGCCACCGGGCAACGTTGGGGTAATCCCCATTATGACTGGGATTATCTGTTGAAAACCGATTTTAAATGGTGGTTGGAGAGAATCAAAACTCAGGATGAGTTATTCGACATATTACGTATCGATCATTTTCGCGGCTTGGAATCGGCCTGGGAGATTCCGGCGGACGAAGACACGGCCATCAATGGACAATGGATCGCAGCGCCGGGACACGCTTTATTGAAGGCAATCGATCAGGAATATCCCACCCTGTCCTTAGTGGCCGAGGACCTGGGAATTATCACCGAAGAAGTCGAGGCTTTGCGAGACGATTTTAAATTGCCCGGCATGAAGATTCTGCATTTCGCCTTTGGAGGCGGCGCGGACAACCCCTATTTACCGCATAATTGTACTCAAAACAGTGTGATTTACACCGGAACTCACGATAACGACACCACGTTGGGCTGGTTCAATTCGCTCAATGATGGCGAGAAGTACCGTGTCTATGAATACCTTGGCTTCTCCCGCACTGAAATGCCTTATACCTTGATCGGAACTGCTTTTGCTTCCGTGGCCAACCTGGCTGTCGTGCCGATGCAGGACGTGCTTTGTCTTGGCGGAGAGCATCGCATGAATACACCGGGAACGATCGAAGGCAACTGGAAATGGCGTTTCCAATGGGAGCAGTTGACGCAAGAGCGCACCGACAGACTAAAGCATCTGGTCGGTCTGTTCGGTCGTCGATGTGATTAGGGCTGTGCTACAAGATAACTGGCCGGCAAGCTAAGTGCTTATTGGAGAACTGGAGATAGATACGGTGAATCCTGTTTTGGACTCACCGTTTTTATTGGCGAGTAATAGACGGTTTTTAATCGTCGTCATCATCCCTGTGGGCTTGCGCCGGGATGGGTAAGACAGGGATATTATAGCTCTTGATTATTTCCTGGATATGAGCCAAGTTTTTGTCGATCAGCCCTTCCAAAAGCTTCAATCTTTCATTATCCCCATAACGGACTGCCATGGCCATGGAGAAGTCGAATTTCAGGCTAGGAGATGAGCGTAAAGGGATCATGGTATAGCTGTCGGCCGGGCTTTGCGTAGTGATGTAGCCGGCCATCGGACCCCACAATATCACCATGTCGATCACGCCCGCCTTGAGATCTTTTTCAATCTGCATCGCAACATTGTTTTGGTCGTCACCGGTCATGCTTTGATAGGGAATGCCCTGGTCCAGCAGGCCCTGTTTCTGCAGCCATGCCGTACCGGGGCCGCGGTCGAACATGGCGATTTTTAGCGCTTCCTGGCGCTGCAAAGGCAAATTCGCCAGTTGCGAAGGATCCTTGATATCGTCCCAGCCTCTGCCTTTTGCGATTAGGAATACATAGGTCGAATGGAAATAAGGTTTGGTCGTTTTAGCAAAATCGAACCCGACCGGAACTCCCATAACAACATCGCATTTGAATTGGTCTGTGTTCTCGATTTCGGCTTTCAATGTGTTGCGGATAAAGCCGATACGTTGAGGAAACCAGTAATATTCCAGTTTTTGTCCCAATTGGTCGGCAAACAATTGCGCGATTTTATTCTCGTAGCCGGTTTGTTCTTTGGTCGAATAAGGAGGGTTGAGCGGGTCGGCGCAGACCCTGAATGTTTCCTCGGCATGGCTTCCGGCAGACCCAAGTAACAAGCCAATGCACGCCAGTGCTTTTAATGAATCGGAAAAAGCTTTCATAATTCTCCTCTTTGAAAGTATGAATCGTTGTTTGGCGGATATTGTAGCCCGGATGCAGCACGGCTGAATCCGGGAAGAGTATTTGCGGCTAATCTGTGTTTTTCAGATTGCAGAGCGACATTTTATCAGCAAAAAAAAGCCCCGGCCGAAAGATTCGGCCGGGGCTCTCTTTACAGTCTTACTATAAAGTCGGACTGATTATTTTCCAGGCAGAGCGAATACGGTCAGAGTACCACCCAGTTTGGTGAAGGAGCTCAGGCTTCTGTATGCGCCCACTGCACCCAAACCTTCCGAGTTGGAAGACTCGTCGCCGCTATCCAAGCCAGCCGCGATACCAATACCGGCCCAGCCGCCGATACCTGACAGAACGCCAACGTATTGTTTGCCGTTGTATTCCCAAGTATTGACGTTACCGATGATGCCGGAAGGCGTTTTGAACCGGTACAACTCTTTACCGGTTTTCGCATCAACCGCTTTCAGATAACCTTCCAATGTGCCGTAGAAGACGACGCCGCCAGCGGTGGCAACAGAACCGGACCAGACAGAGAATTGCTCTTTATTAGACCAAGCGATTTTGCCGGTGGTCGCATCCCAAGCGGTGAATTGGCCCAGGTTGTAAGAGTTATCCGGTTTGCCGGTCATTACGTCGCCTTGTGCCGGACGCATGGTCAGGGTAGCGCCTACGTATGGTTGGCCGGCTGTGTAAGAAACTTCGAATGGTTCGTAGTTCATGCACAGGTGGTTACCTGAGATGTAGAAGTAACCTGTTTGCGGTGAGTAAGAAACCGGTTGTTGGTTCTTAGCACCCAAAGCCGCAGGACAAATGTCGGTAGTGTTTTCGTCTTCACCGTTAAATTCGGTTGAGTAACGATCGACCACTTGTGGGCGGCCGGATTTCATATCGACATGGGTTGCCCAGTTGACGGTTTTGTCGAATTTTTCGGCAACCAACAATTCACCAG
This sequence comes from Methylomarinum vadi, assembly GCF_000733935.1. NCBI lineage: Bacteria > Pseudomonadati > Pseudomonadota > Gammaproteobacteria > Methylococcales > Methylococcaceae > Methylomarinum > Methylomarinum vadi. The sequence continues at coordinate 1,980,124 of NZ_JPON01000001.1, read as the reverse complement.
TTTCACGATCCAGTGTGTAACCGAAACCGTTACGGTCGAAGTGAACGGCAGTTTTACGCATTTTGCCGTTGATTTTTTGGTCAACCAATACGACTTCGTTGATGCCGTCATAATCCCACTCATCGTGTGGAGTCATTTGGTAAACCCATTTCACTTCGCCAGTGTCAACATCACGCGCCCACAAAGACATGGACCATTTGTTGTCACCTGGACGTTGTACCGGGTTCCAGGTAGAAGGGTTACCTGAGCCGTAATACACCAAGTTCAAATCTGGGTCATAGGTGTACCAGCCCCAAGTGGTGCCGCCGCCGATTTTCCATTGGTCGCCTTCCCAAGTGCTGGTGCTTGAGTTAGGGCCAACTTTTTGGACTTTGCCGTCTTTCCAAGTGGTAGTTTTGTTAGGGTTGATCAATGTGTCTTCATCTGGACCCATGCTGTAGCCTTTCCAGACCAATTGGCCGGTACGGATGTCATAGGCCGCCAGGAAGCCGCGAACACCGAATTCACCGCCAGAAATACCGGTGAAAACTTTGTCTTTGATGACGACAGGGGCTTGCGTGTTGGTCATACCCAGTTTTGGGTCGCCGTTTTGTACACTCCATACGCGTTTACCAGTTTTGGCGTCCAGCGCAGTCAGTACGGTATCGGACTGTTGCAGGAAGATTTTGCCGTCGCCGTAAGCCAAACCGCGGTTTACGGTGTCACAACACATCACAGGAATGGTGACGTCGGCATCCATGGTTGGAGTGTATTCCCAGATGACCGATTGCGTTTTTTGGTCGATTGCGTAAACAGTGTTAGGGAAAGGAGTGTGTACGTACAAGATGTCGTTAACAACTAAAGGACCGCCCTCATGGCCACGCAGTACACCAGTAGAAAATGACCATGCTGGTTGCAGATTTTTTACGTTTTTAGTATTGATTTGGTCCAGTTTACTGTAACGGGTACCGGCATAGTTGCCGCCCCAAATTGCCCAGTTAGCTGGGTTTTGTGTCAGTTTTTCAACGCCGCTGTTAGCAGTAGATACAGTTGGTGCAGCAAGTAAAGCAGCTACAGTTGAAGCAAGCAGCCAGCTTTTTACAGGCTTCTTCATATGTTTCCTCCTGGTATTCTGTTAATTAGACAGAGTACGATTTTGTGTTATTAAGACTAATATTAGTTTTAAAGCTTTTTTATGGGATGGCTTTACTTTTAACTCATCATATGGTTAATCCGAAGCTAACGATTACGGCCATACCAGATGCGTAAATTGAATGATTTTGCCTTAAAAGTCAACTATAAATAGCCTTTCCTGACGGATTTGCGCGGCCTTCATGCCACCCGCATTTTTTTACTGTTTGTGATAAGTATATGAAATTACACCGTTCTACGTTAGCCCCGCGGAAATGCGAAAAGACACCGGGTTCCTCGGGATGTGCCGAATAAATCCATCCCGGATTTCTCAGTCCCGGGCAAGGAAAGTGTGTTTTCTTAAGTTTTCAGTAAATCGATCAATTACAGCGATTGATTGGGTTTAGTTATCCCTATAATTTTGGAAATACTGAATCAACCAGCATTTACATAGCTTTTCCAACAAAAAAACGCGATATTCAGATAGCGTCCGATGCTCGGATTACATTGATACTATACTCTTGAAGCAGTTTATTCTTCCCTCGTTTTATGCTTGAGACCGTCTCGATGAACTTATCGGAAATACTTTTTATAACCTCTTGTTTGCTGTTTCTGGCAATGGTCATCGCTAGTCTCAGTAGGTTGTTCGTCATGCCTTATACGGTAATGCTGGTGGTGCTGGGGTTATGCATCAAACTGGCCGAACCCTATGTCCAGTTTTTGTCCGTTCTCAATGATTTTCATATCACCAGCGAGCTGGTTTTTTTCATGTTTCTGCCGGCATTGATTTTTGAGGCGTCCCTGAGAATAGATGCCAGGGAATTATTGCAGAATATATGGCCGGTTTTATTGTTAGCTATTCCCGGTATGCTGATTTCGATGGCATTGGTTGGTTTTGGATTGTGGACCGTGCTCGATGTCAATTTAGCCGTGGTCATGTTGTTTGGTGCGTTGATATCGGCCACCGACCCGGTTGCCGTGATTGCTATTTTCAAGGACTTGGGAATAGCGAAACGGCTAACGTTATTGGGTCGAAGGCGAATCGTTATTCAATGACGCCACAGCCATCGTACTCTTTAATATGATATTAAGCATGATCTAGCTGCCCGAATTTTCTTATGGCACGGCCTTGCCGGCGGTTCCCGAGTTTTTTCGCGTGTTTTTAGGCGGCATCGCCGTAGGCGTTTTGATCGCCATACCTACCAGCGAATTGATGGTCAAGCTGTACCACGAGGATTTGGCCATACCCGTCGTCTTTTCCATTGTTATTCCCTATCTTTGTTTCGTTTTGGCGGAACATGCCTTTCAGGTGTCAGGCGTCATGGCGGTATTGACTGCGGCTATCTGCCTAAATGCGACCGGCTTGATGCGTCTTTCCGCCGAAACGACGGAAGCCGTTTACACAACCTGGGATGTCATCGTATTGATATGTAACTCATTGTTGTTTTTGTTGATCGGCATGTCCATCGATATCATTACCCTGGCCCACTATTGGGAAGCGATACTTTACGCCGTTGTGGCTGTGGCCATTGCCCGCGCCATCAGCGTTTATCTGTTTCTGCCGATGACGACCAAGTTGTTTAAATTTCCCGCCATCGACATTAGCAGCCAGCATATTATGTGGTGGGGCGGTTTAAAGGGAGGTTTGGCGATTGCCATCGTATTAACTATTCCGGATTCATTGCCGGCAAAACCCTTGCTGTTCGAATTGACCTTAGGCGTGGTGCTGGTCAGTTTGTTAATGAATGCGTCGACCATTCGCTACTTGATTTCATGGTTGAAAATCGACACCTTGACGTTTCCCGAAACGGTGGAATTGAGACACAATCTGGAAAGAGTGAACACGGCCGTCGATGCTGTATTGCACCAATTTTCGCAAATGCATTTGCTGGATAAGGAAATAAAACACACGATAGGGAACTCCATGCAAAAAGAACTGGAGATCAATATTAAGGAGTTGACGCCTTCCCAGCGCTTGGAATTCGTGCGCAAAAACGCCATCCATGCGGAGCGGGAAGAATTGGAATTTCTGCATGATATCGGCTTGTTGAATTATTACACCTATCTGACCTACAGGGATTTGCTGCACCACGACTTGGAACGCAGTTTCGAGGAACTACAGCAACTCAAGAAAAAAACTGTCCCGAAGAAAAACATTTTTATCCGTATGGAATGGCGGATCATTCAGCTGTTAGGGCAGTATGATTGGACTCAACCGATATTGATCAAGTATCAGAAACTGCGGTTCGCCAACAAAGTTCAGCATAATATAGCCGGCGTTTTGATGGCCCATGCCGGCTTGAAAGTCATCAAGGAATACGAACGCTCACTCGATCTGTTCCAATATTATCAACTCAAAAAGGTGTATCAAAACCGCTTGCGCTCCAGGCAGATGCGTTTGCTGGAATTCTCCAAATATTACAGCGATTTCTATCATCAGTATGATTATTTGTTGTTTCAAAAGATCGCGTTGAAATATTCACTCAGGCTGATCAACGAAGAACACGAGGCAGGAAAAGTCAGTACCAAGGTCTATAAACGTATCGACGAGCGTTTGCGCGTCGCCTTGAAGAAATTGCCGATCGTGAAGGCGGTATTAAGTCTGAATAGGCGGGACGATTGGATTAACAATGTGCCGTTTTTCCAGGGGTTGCCGGAACAAGAGCTGAAAAAAATGGCTGGCAGCGCGCAGTACATAAATTTCTTACCCGGCGACAATATTTTTCATCAAGGCGATAAAGGCCATTCCGTTTACATCTTGGTCGGCGGCCGGCTGGACGTCTATAAGCGGAACCGGCATGGGGAACAAGAACATTTGGCCGAATTGCGCGAAGGCTGCGTGGTCGGCGTACACGCTCTATTGCAAGACACGAGGCGCTCGGCGACGGTCAAGGCCAAGACTCATGCTACTTTATTACGCTTATCGGTTAAAGACATCGGTCGGTTGAGTAAAATTCTGCCGGAATTGCAACATCGTTTGCGTATCATCGACAGCGAGCGTATCGAGAACGTCGAAATGTAATAATCCTATGACGTATTTCAAGGACGTAACCGTTCTGTCAGGAATGGCGTTCGGCAAACTCGATCAGTTCCCGGCGCACCGCTTCCCGAATCGCTGGTTTATCGTCGACCGGAATCCGATAACGCTCGGCCAATTGTTGGTAGTCCTCGGGCGTCAGCGACACGGTCAGGCGTGGCCGCTTGGGTGGTTTGACGTCGAGCTGAATGATCTTACGGATTTGATCGGAAGTGCTCAAGCCGTTCCGGTTGGCTTCCCGGCGTATGCGCTCGGATATGCCGGCGCCGAATTCGAAGGCGATTTGAATCGCGCGCAGGCTCTTGTCGGATTTCTGCCAGTTTTCGGGAAGTTCGCGTTTTGCCATCGGGGTAGATTCAAATGCTCGCTGCTTAAAGTGCTATTTTAGCCAGTTTAAGGCCTAAAAGAATAATTTCCGCTGGAAAGACGAAACACCGAACTTGTAGTGAAAGTTTCAACTGTTAGTTTGGATTGAAACTAAAAATAATAGATTCAGTTCGGCCATATTAGTTAGTGTTGCTATTGCGAAGTCTGGGCGCTGTATTGGCAGACGTTACCCCAGGTATCAAAGTGGCAACGGGTGGTCAGTGGGCTGTTGCCGTCGTAGACGAAGGCTTCGAGGACGCCGATTGAACGACCAATCGAGGACGACCCTTTTGATGCGCGACCCTTTTGATGCGTTTTGTTGCGCGACTCTTTCGATTCCAAGTTGACGGCGGTGGGTAAAAATCACCGTCCGCAATCGGTTAATATTCCCCACTTTGTTTGCTGGGAGTGCAGATGAAGTTATAACCAATTGATTATTATCAGAATAAAAATTGGTACGCACATTGCTTAGTTGAGCACACATTGATTGGCTGATGGTTTTGGTTCCGCCGACCGATAACCATGGCCGATCGATCACTGACTCAATCAATCACGGATGCCATAAGCATGAATAAGCTCGTCGTAATCGCCTTACGCAGGCCCTATACATTCGTTGTGTTATCAATTCTGATCGTGTTGTTCGGAATTCAATCGGTATTAAAAACGCCCACCGACGTTTTTCCAAACATCAAGATTCCTGTGACTTCGGTCGTCTGGGCCTACGACGGTTTGTTGCCGAAGGACGTCGAAGGACGCATTACCTATATTTTCGAGCGCTTTTTAACCTCGACGGTGGAAGGGATTAAATACATCCAGAGCCACTCGTATTTCGGCAGCAGCATTATTAATATTTTCATGCAGGACGAGGTCGAACTGGCCGGTGCCGAGGCCGATATTGCCGCGATCGCGCAAACCGTGGTCAAAGCGCTGCCGCCGGATATTTCGCCGCCGATGATCATGCGTCTGGCGCCTTCTTCGGTCCCGGTGGCGACGCTGCAAATCACCTCCGATAAATTGACCCCGGCCGAGCTGTTCAACCTCGCCATCATGCGTATCCGGCCCTTGTTGGTCACGGTTCCGGGGGCTATTTTGCCGCATCCGTACGGCGGTCAGGACATGCAGATCATGGTCAATCTCGACCAGCAAAAATTGCTGGCCCGCCATCTGACGCCGGCCGACGTGCACAAGGCGCTCAGTTCCCAGAACCTGGTGTTGCCGGGCGGTGATCAGAAAATCCAGGCCACCGACTGGATTGTGTTGACCAATGCCTCGGCGCTCAAACTCGAGGATTTCAGCAACATTCCGATCAAGCGCGAAGGTAATGCATACATTTACTTGCACGACGTCGCAGATGTTCGCCTTGCCGGCCGGGTGCAAACGAACTCGGTGCTGGTGGACGGCAAGCAGTCGGTGATGATTGTTGTGATGAAAAGCAGCGAAGCATCGACGCTGGAAGTGGTCGACGGGATTAAGGAGATGATCCCGCGTATCGAAAAAGTCGTCCCCGAAAGCGTGAAAATCAAACTCATCAACGATGCTTCGACTTTCGTTAAGGATTCCATTTCCGATGTCGTCCACGAAATGTTAACTGCGGCTGCGCTGGTAGGGGTTATCGTGTTGCTTTTGCTGGGTTCCTGGCGGGCCACCGTGATCGTGGCGGCCACGATTCCGCTTTCCATTCTGGCATCGCTCATCGTTTTGCACGCCATCGGCCAGTCGATTAACGTCATGACCTTAGGCGGTCTGGCTCTGGCGGTCGGGATTCTGGTCGACAACGCGACGGTCATGATCGAAAATATCGATACGCATCAGGCCATGGGCAAGCCGCTTGAGACCGCCATCATCGACGCCGCCAACCAAATCGTGTTGCCGACGTTCGTGGCGACGTTGGCTATCGCCATCGTTTGGTTTCCGCTGTTCGAACTGAGCGGGGTCTCGGGATGGTTGTTCATGCCGATGGCCGAAGCCATTATCTTCGCGATGTTGGCGTCATTTCTCTTGTCCTTTACTCTGTTGCCGACCATGGCGAAGTACCTTTTGGTCGATCACAACGCTCCGGAGGCGCATCCCCACCCCGGGCACCCCGAGTACGACAAGGATGCCGAAGCCGTATACGAGCTGACCAACCTGGAATCCGAGGAAGAGGCTTTGGCCAACATACGCGGCACCCATTTCGCTGAAGCCCTGCCGGATCCCGAATACGAGGAGGAGCGTTCCCACCATTTTTTCGGCCGTATCCAGCAGCGATTCGAAGCGGGATTTAACAGGTTCCGCGAGCGCTATAAAAATCTTCTCGAACGAACCATCGCCCATCGCGGCACCTTCGTATCGGTCTCACTGGTGCTGGCACTGGTTTCGTGTGTGCTGTTCTACTTTAACGGCAGAGACTTTTTTCCCGAGATCAAATCGGGAGCCTTGCAGATGCACATGCGCGCGCCGTTGGGTACCCGTATCGAAGTCTCCAGCCGCATTGCCTCGCTGGTGTCGAAAGACATTGCCGAATTGCTGCCGGGCAAGGTCGAAGGCGTTATCAGTAATTGCGGACTCCCGGTCGGGCCGCATAATCTCGCCTTCATCCCGACCCCCACGATCGGCTCTCAGGACTGCGATTTGACCATTTCGTTGACGGACGAGAAGTCGCCGGTCTGGGATTATCGGCGAATTCTCCGGCAAGGCCTGAAGGAGCGTTACCCCGGTACGGAATTTACCTTTCAGCCGTCCGATTTGACCGCGAAAATTCTGAATTTCGGGTCCCCGGCGCCGATAGACGTGCAAATTAACGGGCCCGATATGGACGACAACTACGAATTTGCCCGCAAACTGGCCGGCAAGCTCCGGAAAATACCTGGCGCCGCCGACGTGGTGATCCAGCAGACGATGCGGACGCCAACCATGCTAGTTAAGGCCAACCGTTCGTTCGGGCTGGGGCTTAACCTGAGCCAGAAGGATTTCGGCGACAATCTGCTGATGACAACGGCCGGCAGCCAGCAAGTCGATCAGCAGTATTGGCTTGACCGCAGCACCGGCATGTCCTATCGGATCAATGTCTACACGCCGCAAGCGCAGCTTACCAGCCTGAACGATTTGTTGACCGTGCCGGTGGACAAGGATGAAGGTGGGGCCTCGAAACAGGATCCGGAACTGCTCGGTAATGTCGCCAAGCTGTCGGCGGTCGGAACGCCGGGAGTGGTCACGCATGGCAACATTATGCCGTTGTTCGACATATATGTGTCGCCCGAAGGCCGGGATCTCGGCGCCGTGCTCGAGGATGTCGAAAAAATCGCGCACGAGATGGAGCCCGACATGCCGCACAGCGCCGAACTTGCCGTGCACGGGCAGGCCGAATCCATGCGCAATACTTTCGGAGAAATGGGGATCGGCTTGGTTGCGGCAATCGTGTTGGTGTACCTGTTAATCGTGATCAACTTTCAGTCATGGCTCGATCCTTTCATTATTATTTCGGCCTTGCCCGGCGCACTGGCGGGCATCGCCTGGATCTTGTTCCTGACCCATACCAATCTTTCCACGCCGGCGCTGACCGGCGCGATCATGACCATGGGGACGGCGACGGCCAATTCCATTCTGGTCGTCGCCTATGCCCGGGAACGCTTCGAATTGCACGGGGACGCGCTGAAGGCGGCTATTGAAGCCGGCGTTGCCCGTATTCGCCCGGTGTTAATGACCGCCTCGGCGATGATTATCGGCATGTTGCCGATGGCGATCGGAAATTCGCAGAACGCGCCGCTAGGACGCGCAGTCATGGGCGGGCTTGCGGTCGCCACCGTGTTTACGGTGCTTTTCGTACCTTGTGTGTATGCCATCATTTACAGCCGGCGTCCGGCCCGTCAACAGGAGACTTGTTAATATGAATTCGTCAAAGAAAGCACAGTTTTTGCGTGGGAAAGGATTTATCGTCGCAATATTACTGGTCGTCGCATACTTAGGCTATCGGGCATTCGAAAGCAAACTCAATGCGGCCGCGTTACGCGAGGAAACGCTGAAATCGTCAATTCCGACGGTTGCCGTTACCTATGCCACGACGACCGAGCCGACCGAGACCATTACTCTTCCGGGCAATATTCAGGCTTGGTTCGAGGCCCCGATCTACGCTCAAGTCTCCGGCTACGTCCACATGTGGTACAAGGACTACGGCGCCAAGGTTAAAAAGGGCGACGTGCTCGCCAAAATCAATGCGCCGGCGCTGGATGCGCAATTTCGCCAAGCCAAGGCCGACTTGGAGTCGGAGCGTGCCAAATATTCCCTGGCGGAATTGACGGCCAAACGCTATCTCAACATGCAAGCGTCTCACGCCGTCTCGGAGCAATCGATTTCGGTCAAGGTCGCGGAAGCCAAAGTCCAGGCGGCGGCGGTCAAGGCGGCCGAGCAGAACGTCAAAAATTTCGAAGCGATGATCCGCTTCAAAACGATCGTCGCGCCCTACGACGGCATCGTCACCGTGCGCAACATCAACGTTGGCGACTACGTCAACAAGGAAGGAACCATTAGTACGCCGGGCGCGATCAGTAACCTCTTCACCGTGGCCGACATCCATCGGATGCGCCTATTCGTGAACGTTCCGGAATCTTTCGGACCGTTCCTGCAGCCGGGGCTTACCGCCGATGTGACGGTGCCGCAATTTCCCAACCGGCATTTCACCGCCAAATTTCTGACCGTGGCGCGCGGGTTCGACATCAATACCCGTACCGCGGTGACCGAATTTATCATCGATAACCAGGACCAGGCGCTCTGGCCCGGCTCTTACGCCTCCGTGCGGTTGACCGCGCCGACCGAGAAAAACATGCTCATCATCCCGTCCAGTGCCATGGTGTTTCAGGAACAAGGGGCGGCGGTGGCGGTGGTGACCGACGACAACCGGATCCACTTCAAGCCGATCAAGGTAAGCAAGATTTTGGATGCCGCTTTCGAAATCAGCGAAGGCATCGCCAAGACCGACCGGATTGTCAACAATCCCAGCGCGGCTTTGCTGGAAGGCGACAAAGTGCGCATCGTTAAACCCGCGCCCGGATACATCGTCTCCGCCCGGTCCGATCAACAAGCGTCGGCGCCAGGAGCGGTGGAGGGCCCTGAACCGGAGGAAACGGAATGAAGCGGTTTGCAACAAGCAAAGCAATTGGCGCGCGCCGCAGCGTACAGTATGGGCGGTTGGCCGCGGCCATGTTGCTGGGGCTGTCCCTGACGGCCTGCGTAAACGGTCCGGCATTCGACTTGGCGCCGTCTTATCAACCGCCGCAATTCGTCGTGCCGGATTCCTGGCAGGGCACAAGTCCCTTTGTCAAAGCCGAGCCGGCCGACAATAAATTGCGTAAGGATTGGTGGCGAGTCTTTAACGATCCTGTGTTGAATCGGCTGGAAACGGAGGCGGTCGCGACCAATCCGGATTTGCAAGCCGCCGCAGAACGCTTCGTCCAGGCCCGCGATGTCATGATGAAAGTGCGTTCGCGCTTGCTGCCGCAAATCGGCCTGGAATTTAACGCTTCCAACAATAAGGCGTCGGAACACACTTTGTTCCGTAGCGAGGACGACCCCATTCACGATTCGAGCGTCTCAAGCGGCGGCATCGCCTCCTGGGAGCCGGATTTCTGGTCGGCGATCCGCAACGAGACCCGGGCTGAAACCTACCGCGCCCAACAGCGTGCTGCCGACTATGCCTTGGCCCGTCTCAGTCTGCAGGCGGAAATCGCCGATACTTATTTCACTTTGCGCGGCTACGACGCCCAGAGTGCTATTTATCGCCGGTCGATAGCCTATTATCAAAAATCCATGGAGATTATTAAAACCCAATTCGAAGGCGCCATCGCTTCGGCGGTCGACGTTGCCCGTGCCCAATATTTGCTTTCCAGTACCCAGAGCAAGGCGCTGAAAATTCAGGCCAGTCGCCAAGTGACGGAACACGCACTCGCGATTCTGGTCAACCGGGCGCCGGCCGGTTTTCACATAGAACCGGTCGATCGCTTGCAGTTGGTCGATTTCAACGTTCCTAAGACATTGCCGGCCCGTTTGTTGGAGCGCCGTCCGGACATCGCCGCCATGGAGCGCGAAATGGCCGAGGCCAATCGCGTAATCGGCATCGCCCGCGCCGCGTTTTTTCCCAATGTTTCGTTTAATTTCGGCGGTGGCTACGAGAGTAACGGTTTTGATTTAATTATCCATCATAAGGTTTAAACCACCGGCTTTAGCCGGTCAGCTTTAGCTGCGATAATTTGCCCAAGGAGGTGGCGATGGACTATAGATACGGCAGCCATACGGTTTACCAAATTGAGTATCATTTTGTTTGGGTTACGAAGTATCGTTATAAAGTGCTGAAGGATGAAATAGCCGAACGAGTGAGAGACTTGGTGCGGCAGACATGCGAAGCCTTTGAGATACGGATTATCAAAGGTGTCGTGAGCAAAGATCATGTGCACATTTTGGTGAGTGCGCCGCCGACTATGGCCCCAAGCGAAATCATGAGGCGAATCAAGGGACGAACTTCGAGCTATCTGTTCGAAGAGTTCCCGCACTTGAAAAAGCGATATTGGGGTCGACATTTTTGAGCCCGCGGTTATTTTTGCGCCACAGTGGGGCAAATGACTGATGAGATGATAAAGCAATATTTGGAGCATCACTTTGAACCTAATCCAAACGATAATTTCAAGATGGAGCCCGACTAAGACGCGTCGTTTAGTCGACGCGTATCCGGACTTTCAGTCCGTTATTGGAACCCACCCGCTTGAGCGGGTGGTTGTTTAGTTTTTCGTAGACCTGAACAATATCAGGGCCCTTTTTACCAGCCTTGAACTGTTGTGCAGCCTGATGAAATTTGCCGTTCTCGGTAAGCGTGCCACCGGGTTGCCGTTCAGGTTGATCGAGAGATTTTGGATCTGAAACGCCCTTGCGTTTCGGTTCATCATGCCCTTCGTAGATGAGCACGGCCCCGTCATCTTGCACCTCGTCACGATACGGGGAATTGGGGCGAACGGACATAAGGATGACCGAATGGTGTCCTTTCAGACGGAAATTCATGCCACGCTGAAGGCTCGTGCCTTCTTTCTGGCACATCTCAATGTAGGAGATGACGTTACCTCTCACGCTTCAAATCCGGGTAGAACATATCGCCCAAATAACGCGTCGGAGCGTAGCGGAGATCGCAGTTGATTTTGTGGTTATACATTTTTGAGGAAACTATCATGGCAGACAAAGAGGCTCCTGACTTCGGATTCAAAGACCGGATAACCATAGATGAATTTATTGAAGCTAGTGCAAGGCAACATGAATACTATCAGAAGCGTCGAGAAGAAAAACAAAAGAGTGCGGAAGCCGAAGTACAAAAACTCTCTGATTCTTTGGATTTTCTATTTCAATTTCGATGTACGTGTGGTGTGAAGCATCTACTTTTACACCGTCAAGATATAAGAAATCATTTTCTTGACCAGACGATATGACTTTAAAATACTTGGAAAGTAATTTTCGTTCCCCCGCTGGAATGTCCGAACGTAGGATTATGGTGTGCACTCCGTTAAATTCGCTCATTTTCGCTCCTATCGCTACGATGTATATCGCCAAGGGTAACTTGACGGCAAATGCTTTGCGACGATAGGAGCGAAGCGTTTGACGGTCAAGTTGACCCGCAGGTTAGGCCAGCTCTTGGCAAAAATCACAACCATACCCAGTGATTCGCAGACTGCGGTTCTACTTCCACAGTTTGATACCAGAACTGCCGCAGTGCTGTGAATGTTCCTATCGCAAGAGGGTGCGCAGCGTTCGGATTGTAGTAAACGGCTGACCTATCAAGACTTAGTCCAATGCGCCCATCCATCACTTTGCGCTCAACGTAAATAAGAGCGGACAGCTCGACAGGAAGATCTTGGAACCCACATTGCTTACCAAGTAAATAGCTCGCCAAATACATAAATAGCTGAGTACCATATCCACTCCATATTGTGTAATCGAATAGCACTAAACAGCATGGCCTTCGCTCGACACTCGCGAAGGCGATCTGTTCGCATTTGTCGTTGGTGGATTTGAGCAAAATGCGACGGAGAGTTTCCATGTGATCAAGCGGAACAGCTCCATCAGCTTCTAACTTCTTCTTTTCACTGTCAGAAATATTCAGAGTTGTTACTTCGATGAAGAACTCTGTCGGTGTAAGCACCTTAAAATCAGGACGTGGACTGGTTGTAGTAGGCACTGGTTCTGCGCCAAGATTGCTACTCAGCAGAAATTTCCACCACGATAGCTCATTTACTCCGCCAAGGTGATCTACATTAGAGAAACTCTCGATACGTTGCTTTAATGGCTTCTTTTGCTTATTTGTTGTAGGGAACTGCTCACACCAAATACGTAGCGTATTGAGATAAATGCCACCTGTAGTATCTATGCTGCGTATAACGTTATAAGCCCACGAATCAACATCCGTGACTTTTTTCGCCCTCTCTATCCACTTCTCTCCGAAAACTTCCATCTTGTGGTCGATCCTGTGTTGTCTACACGGCCCAAGTTATTATCTAGGTCTGCATATCTTACAGGCTAGATAGCAGTCTGAGAACAAAATTTACTGGACGCCGCATTTATCTAAACGGGATAACTTACATTTTTGACATGTTAACCAGATATGGATAACTCCAACGTTTAAATTATCATTGTCTGTTGTTCGTTCAATTGCGGCCATTCAGAATTTTTATCGAACTAGCCGCAACGGATCGAACCGTGATATTTATGGCACATGACTCATTTGACGGGTTGTCAAATGAAGTTCAAATTTCCGCATTATCCATCGCCTTTTCGCTCCTTCAAATTCTTGCGCAAGGCATCGAATTCCTCGTTCAATTCCTTAACCCGGTCCCAGATGTCGTGTTCCATCTTGATCTTGTGTTCCATCGCCGAGAACACCGGCATGAAGGCGACCTCGAACAATTCGGCCATTTTCTGTAGCGCCTGGTCGACGCCGGGTTGCGGATGATTGATCACCTCGACCTGCATGTCCTTGCGGCCCAGTTGCTCGCGCAGCGCGGCGACTTCCCGGTTCAGCTCGAGCATAGGGGAAGGGGATTGCAGGCGTTCGCCGATCGCGGCCAGTTTGTCGCTGATATAGGACAACTGATTGACCAACTGTTGAGCCGGATCGTCGGCGTCGCCAAGCCGGTTGCGGCGGGCGTATTCGTTTTTGATGGTTTCCCAGCGCACGCTTTCCTCGTCCGATAGCACGCCGCGAATTTGCTTTAGCTTCAACAGGTTTTCCTCGGCGCCGCGCGTCAGCGTCTGCGCCTCGCCGACGTAATGGTCGCTGATGATCGCCTGCAGTTCCTCCTCGTTCAAAATCGCCGTGATTTTTTCCGCCATCTTGTTCATGTTGCGGTAGCTGCCCTGTAGCTTGAACGGCGGTTCGCTGCGATAGCGATCGTCCTGGGCCGCCGAGGCGATGTACTGTTGATTGACGGCCAGCACGACGTCGCGGACCTTCAGCAGGTTCTTCAGCACGGCGACGATCTCGTTGCTCTCCGAACCGGAATAACCATGCTCGAAATCGCTGCTGGCGATGTTTTCCCCTTGCGCCAGGCGAATGAAGCGGTAGACGTCGGCCATCGAGCGCATCGCCAGCGGTTGCAATACGGCGTTGGAGGTCAGGCTGTTTTCCAGGTAGCTCTGCGCGAAAACGGCGTCGTTGCCGGACAATACGTCGCCGAGATTGTAGATGTCGGCGCGGTTGGCCAGCATGTCGGGGATCTTGAACACCTCGCCCGATTCGGTGTAGGGGTTGCCGGCCATGATCACGCAGAATTTCTTGCCGCGCAGGTCGTAGGTCTTGCTCTGTCCTCGCCAGACCCCCTCGATGCGCCGCGAGCCGTCGCACAACGAGATGAATTTCTGCAGAAATTCGGCATGGGTATGCTGGATGTCGTCGAGATAGAGCATGACGTTGTTGCCCATTTCCAGGCCCAGATTGAGCTTTTCCAGCTCCTGCGCGGCGGTGGCGTTGGGCGCCTGCGACGGGTCCAGCGAATGCACCTGGTGGCCCAGCGAGGGACAGTTGATTTTCATGAAAATCAGGCCGAGGCGGTTGGCTACATATTCCATCAACGTGGTCTTGCCGTAGCCGGGCGGGGAGATCAGCAACAGCAACCCCATCAGGTCGGTGCGCTTGTTGTCGCCGACCGTGCCCATTTGCTTGGCCAGGTTGTCGCCGATCAGAGGCAGGTAGACGTCGTTGATCAATTGGTTGCGCACGAACGAGGTCAACGGCTGGGCGCGAAAACTGTCCAGATGCAGCGTGGCCCGTTGCCGTTCGGTCAGGCTTTGGCGTAGATCTTGATACTGGCGGAAGCCGGGACAGATGACCTCGCGGTGATGGCTGAGGCGGGCGCCGAATTCGTCGACGCTGAGCGTCAGCTTGCGTTCGCGGATGCGCGGGTGCTCGCCAATCAGTTCCTCGATAGTGCAATCGAGCGCCGCGGTGTTGTGTTGGCGTTCGATCGTGTTGTCGGCGAGGACGATCATCACCGCTTCCGGGATGAAACGTCGCAGATGATCGTCCTGTCTCTGTTCAAGCAGGCCTTGCAGCCAGGCTTCGGTCAGCCGCCACTGCAGCGGCAATCGGCTTTGCGCATGTTGTAGCGCGGCCTGGTATTCGGCGCGGTGGCCGATGTTGCCGAGGTGCTCCAGCAATTGCTCGGCCAGCTTTCGGCCCGACTGACTGGTGGCGAAGGCGGTCACCGATTCGGACAATTCGGCGCATAAATACTCGGCGGCCGCGTCGCATTCGCCGAGCGGCAGCGCTTGCCACTTTAGAAATTCAGCGATCGCGGTAGACAGTTCCTGGCTCAATACTTCCAGGGCCTGTCGGCTGCCCAACGATTGTAGCAGTCGCGCGGCGCTTTGCGCCTGGCGCTGCCAGTTTTGTTTTTGTTCGTCGTCAATTCCGGCGAAACGCCAGAAGGCCAGGGCCAGCGCCCGTTGCTCCGGCGTGTAGCGCAGCAGGCCGACGCTTTGCAACAGCGGCAGCAACAGTTTCAGGATCGCGCAGGCGTCGCTGTCGTGGATGCCTTTTTCGTAACCTTCCTGAAAGCGCGGTGTGGTGTATTGGCGCACGATCCGCAACAGCTCGCCTTCCACCGGCAGGGCCGTGTAAAGCGTGTCCAGGCTCAAGCCGTCCCGGCTTTGCTCGGCGCTGTGCAAAATCGACGCGGCGAGGAATTCGCCGCGATAGACCCGCTCGGTTTCCGAAATCAGGCTTTGTTGCCAGAAGTCGCGCAGTTCGTTCAGGCGCGGTTCGTCGGCCGCCTGATAGAAATCGGTGCCGATCAAATGCCAGACCAATTGCCCCTGACGGTTGATCAGGGTCAGGTCGAGGTTTTGCCGGTTGACGCTGAAACGATGTTTGCCCAGCCGGATGACGTTGCCGTCGGCCTCGAAGATGTCCTGCCGGTCGCGCAGCGAGCGCAGCGCCAGCTCTTGGATCGTCTTCAACTTGGCTTCGGCGTCGTCGGCCTGAACACTGGCTTCCAGCTCGCGCAATTGCTCGATCAACTGGCGCAACTTCAGGATCATCGGGTCCGAGGCCAGATAGGTGTTCAGGGCGTCGGCTTCCTGAAAGCTTTGGCTGCGGCGGCGCACGGTGTCGAGGATGCGCTCGATCGCCGTGCCGATGTTCTGGCTGCGCCGCTGCCTTTCGTCCAGCAAGGCCTGTTTGCGGCTTTGGAAGGCTTCGAACAGTTGCTCGCGCTGGCGCACGATGTCGCCGAGAAATTCGTCGAAATCGGCGAAACGGCTTTCCAGTTCTTCCAATTGGGTCGACAAGCGCGACAGTTGGTCGTCGCATTGCAGCGGCGTCGCCACCGTTTCCAGCGCGCTGTTAATGCTTTGCGAGAACAGTTTGAATTGCGCGGCGAATTCGGCGACCGCCTCCTCGGAGCGGAAGCTCTTGCTCTTATGCCGGGTCTGCGCCTTGGCCTGATTCAGCTTGCCGTACAGCTCCGACAGCGCTTGCAGAATAGCCGTGCGAACCTGGGTGTCGTGGACCTTGATGCCGGCCAGCGTTTCGTTGAGCAGGTCCAGAGCGACGCTCATCTGCTCCAGTTGCTCGGCCAGCGGTTCGATATCGATCGTGGCCTGGGCCTTGTCCAAGCGCTGCAGACAGTCGGCGATGGCGTCGTGATAGACCTGTAGCGCGCTCGCCTCGCTCAAAAACTTGACCGTCGCCTGGCCGACCCGGTCCAGCGCGGCGTCGATTTCCTGGCGCAGTGTTTCGACCGCGGCCAGATCGATATAACGCAGCTCCTTGATCGTATTCAGGTGGCCCAGTTGCCGGCGCAGGCCGTCGAGGGCGTCGACGTATTCCTGCGGCTTTCGCCAGCTGTCGATATACAGGTTGTCGAGCAACTGCTGCTGGCGCGTTTGCGCCTCGGCCAGCGCCTGTCCGCTCTGCTTGCGGATGCTGCTGACCTTTTCGAATTCATCCAGCACCAGTTCGGCGGTCTGGCAAAGGGTTTGTATATCGTCGCCGATCGCCTCGACTTCGGGTGCATGCAGCCAATGGTAGGCGTCGAACATGCGCTGGCCGGCGGCGATCAGGTCCTCGTAATGGGCCGTGCTGACCTGCTGGGCGTGGATCGCGTGAACCAAGCTATATGCATCCGAGATGCCGCGCACCAGTTCGCTGTTGCCGATCTTGCCGAAAAACGATTGCCCGACCGGCTGCTGCAGTTGGTATTCCTCATGGAAATACGGCGTCTGCCAGACCTGCATCGGATGAATCCGGGTGGGTTCGTCGTCCTCGGCGCGAAAGGCGAGCATGTGGCCGTCGCGGAACAGGCAGCTGCCGTGGGCGATGATCGGGTTCTGCAGGGTCTTGTCGATCAGGTTATAGGAAAATAGCGCGCTGATGCCGGCTTCCGGTTCGTGGAACACATACAGCACGTCCTCGCCGTTCGGCGAGCGGACGCTGTAGGCGAAACGTAGTCCCTCCGACGCATTGTCGAACACCTTATTGTCGCCGTTTTGCAGGTAATAACCGCCGGGGAAAACCAGGCCGTGATCCTCGGGCAGTTGCACGCAGGATTGGCCGATCGCATCGATGCGGTCGACTTGTTGGGTGCGACTGTTGAATACCAGATAACGACAATGTTCCTCGCGATAAGGCTTGATCTTCAACAGGATCAGCGATCCCAGCTCGGCGTAATGGATTTCGGCATCGGCCAAGGATTGATGCTGGTCCTCGACCGGCTCGCGGTAGATGCCTAGCCCGTCTTCGGTATTGTTCTCGACCTTGATGGTCAGGTCGCCGCCGATGGTTTCGACGAACACCTTGTCGAGTATGCTGATGTGCGGATGGCTGCCCTGGACATGGTCCTCGCGGCGGGTCGGGGTCCATTCGAAGTCGAAGCGCGGCGGGGTAGGGCGGTCGCGCTCGCCGCGGTTGTCGATGTAGTTGACCTGATCGCCGCTGATCTGCCAGCGGAACACGCGCACGTCCTCCAGCTTGCGGCCGATCTGGAACACCGCCAGCAGGCGTTCGTTGACGACGTGCAGCGACAGCAGGCGGGTGTCTTTATAGTATTGATACAGCTCCTTGAAATCGGCGACGAATTTTTTTTCGTTCAGGAAGCTGCCGCTGTCGTTAAAAGGTTCGACCTCGAAGCCGTCGCCGTTTTCGACCAGGCGGTACAGGTTGAACACGTCGCCGACCTCGGTTTCTTTCTTCAGACCGAGGAAGACGTTGTAACCGAACAGAATCAATTTATTGCCGACCCGGACGATGTCGCGCGGCACGCAGTTGTTTTCGGTGCGCACCCGCACCCGGCCGACGACGCTCAGTTCGGTTTGGCCGAATTCGGCGGCGCGGGCCTCGTTGAGCCGGTTGATCTTGGCCTGCAACTGCTCGCCTTGCTGCTCCAGACGCTTGCGAATGACGTCGTAGGCGCCGCCGGCGGCGACGGCCTGTTGAATGTCGGATGAAGTTTGCTCTGTCGCCATGATGAATATGTGTTTAGGAATGAAAATTTATTAATTTGTATATCATTTAAAAATTTACGAAAACGTGTAGGGTGGGTTAGACGCGCTACACAATGAACCTTAATTTATCCTCTTATCGTTGGGCGCGTCGTAACCCGCCGTTGATAATCCGAAATATTTAAGTTATTTAATCTTCATTCCTTAGCGAAATGTGGGAACGATGGTGGCGGTTAAAGGCCGGCTTCGCGGTTCAGGTAGTCCAGAATTTCGCGGCGCTGTGCGTGTCCCGCCAGCCAGTCACGCAGCCGTTTGATTTCTTCATAATCTTTGCCAAATAAGGTCTTGAACTTGTCTTCCTGCAATGCGGCATGGTGCTCCTGTTTGATCTGCAATTGCCAACGGTCGTTGAAAAAACGGGTGAATTGCTCGGTCAGGGACAATGCCTGAATCAGCTTCCATTCGCCGTCGTCCAGCCAGACTTCGTTGCAGCGCACGCACAAGTCGAGACGTTGCTGCGACTGGGCCGAGAAGCGATATTTGGTCATGATGCCCCCGCATTTCGGGCAATTGAGCGCCGTTTTCGTATCATTGTCGTCGATTTCGGCGGTTTGCTTTGTTGCTTCGGTAAATTTCGCTGCTAGCGGATGACGTTCTTGCCAGTCGCGATAGGTCAGCAACGCGACCAGCGCGCCGTGACATTCCTGGCAGCCTTCCGCTGGCAATCCGGCGGCCAATTTCGTAGGTTTCAGGCGTGGCGTTTGGCATTTCGGGCAATTCATCGATGGATTTCCTTGCGTTGTATTCCAGTTGACCGGCGGACGGGACGATGTCCGCCGGGGATGGCGTCTTATTTGGACAGCGATTCCAACAAGGCGCGCACCTTGGCCTTGTCTTCGGCGCTGCCCTGAGTCATCAGCTTACCGAGGAAGGCCGATACGGTCAGGTTTTGCAGGCCGTCGGCGCCGATGTTTTGGGCGATTTCCTTGAAGTCCTCGATCAGGTTTTGCTTGCCGCTCAGGTGCTCGCCCAAGGTTGTTTGCAGCAACTCGCTCTTGCTGACGGCGCCGTCTATCGATTTGCCGACCGCCAGGGCGCGCATATAGCGATCGAAGAACTCGCCGTCGCCGCCGACGATGTCGATATTGGCCTCTTTGACCGCTGCGGCGAAGATTTCGGCGTTCAGATTCGCCGCCTCGCGGCCGGCCTCGATCGCCGCCATCGTTTCGTTGTGGCTGTTGTCCATCTGCAGCCTGAATTCCTCGTGGCTGCGGGTTTTCTCGTCCATGCTGGCCATCGCCGCGAATTTTTCCTGCAAGCCGTCGGCCTCGGCCTTGAAGTGCAGACGAATTGCTTCGGCCTCGGCTGCGCCGCGGCGTTCGATCGCCTCGGCCTCGGCGACCTTGATCTTGACCGCCACCATCGCTTGTTTTTCCTCCGAGTCGGCATCGGCGTCCTTGATTCGCACTTGCGCCATGCCTTGCTCCTCGTCGCCTTCGGCTTGGGCGCTCATGCGCTCGCGCAGCACCTTGGCCTCGGCCAGGCCTTGCGCGGCCTGTTCGGCCTGGATGCCTTCGGCCAGGCGGATTTTCGCTTGCGCCTGTTTTTCGGCGGCGGCGAACTCGGCATCGGCTAGCACCAGGGTTTCCTTGGCCTTAAATTGCGCGCTTTGCTCCGAGGCTTCGGCGGCCTTGACCCGTTTGACCAGGCTTTCCTGCGCCTCGGCCTCGGCGGTGATGACGGTAGCCTGGCGTTGTCTGTCGGCTTCCGAGACTTCGCGCAATTCCTTGATGCGTTCTTCTTCCTCGGCGACATGTTTTTCCACGGCGATGCGGCTGCGGATGACGTCGGCGATTTCCTTCTTTTGTTCCTCCAGCGCTTTTTCCTTGGCGATACGCTGCAGTTCGACTTCCTTCTCGCGGTCGATCACTTCCAATTGGCGGACCCGCTCGACTTTTTCCGTTTCGATCGTGATCGCTCGTTCGCGGTTTTTCCGTGCGACCTCGATCTCGCGTTGCTTGTTTTCGTCGTCGATGCCGATGATTTGCTCGGAGGCGATGCGTGCCTGTTCGGCCTTGGTGTGTTCCTCGGCCTTGATCTTGTCGGCCTCGGCCTGTTCGCGGGCCTGCACCGACTCGATTTCTCGTCGCTGTCTGGCTTCGGCGTCGGCCTGCTGGCGCTCGAGTTCGAGGATCATTTCCTGGGTTTCGACATCCTTTTTCTTGATCTTCATCTGCTCGTCGCGTTTCAGCTCGTTGGTATGCACGTGCTGTTCCGTGGTCAACGCAGTGATCTTGCGGATACCCTGGGCGTCGAGGATGTTGTTTTCGTCGAGCTGGTTCATCGGCGTTTGCTCGAGAAAATCGATCGCGGCGTCTTCCAGCACATAACCGTTCAGGTCCTGGCCGATGATGCGGATGATTTCGTCGCGGAAATGGTTGCGTTCGCGGTACAAGTCCTCGAACTCCATTTGCTTGCCGACCGCTTTCAAGGCCTCGGAAAATTTGGCGTTGAACAATTCCTCGACGGTGGCCTGGTCGGAAGCGCGGTCGCAGCCGATGGCCTGGGCGACTTTCAACACGTCCTCGCGGGTCTTGTTGACGCGGACGAAGAACGATACGACGATGTCGGCACGGATATTGTCCTTACAGATCAGTCCCTCGCCGCCGCGGCGGTTGATTTCGATGGTTTTCAGCGAAATATCCATCTTCTCGGCGCGGTGCAGCACCGGGATCACCAGGCTGCCGGTGAAGGTGACTTTCGGTTCGGCGCGCAGGGTGTTGACGATCATCGCCCGGCCCTGGTCGACCTTGCGGTACATCGACGCGAACACGATCAGCGCGCCGATGATGATGGCCGCCAGTACGCCGGCTATAAATAGAACGGTTTCCATGGGATTGACTCCAGAGTTATTGATCCAGTTTAGAAATATAGTAGACGTTTTGTTCGGCTTCGTAGTCGTAGATCAGGGCCTTGTCGCCATGCTTCAGCATGTCTTCGCCATCGCTGCGCACCGAGATGACCAGGCTGGCGCCGCCGTCTTCTACTCTAGCTTGGCCGAAATCCTCGCTGACCGTCTGCGATGTAACGACACAAGATTGCCCCAACAGAGAACGGTTGCTGCGCGCCTCGTGGGTGACGAACAAGCGGCTCAACGGCCGGGTGATCTTGCCGGTGATGATTACCGCCAATACAAAGCTGAGCAGGAGAACGGCAATACCCGCCAGTTGCAGGATGAAACCGATCGGCAGCAACGGCAGCAGCCAGGTTACGCCGCTCAGGCACAGCGCCCAGGCGAAGAAGAATAGCAGGCTCAAGGAAAGCGTGATCGGCACGCCGGCCAGGCCGAAGGTGGCCAGCAGGCCGGGGAAGCCGGTATCGGCGTCGATGTCGACATCGAGAAAGTCGGGATCGAACAAGCCGATGATTCCGACGATCCAGAATATCAGGCAGACGGTCAACGGCACCGTGTAGACCACGGTCGGAAAGCTAACGATATGTTCCAGTACGGAATCCATGGTGGTTGCTCTTTAGTCGGATGAGGTAATATGTAAGATGCGCTGAGGACACGAAGCGCATCAATCGCGAACGATGCGCTTCACTTTGTTCAGCACATCCTACGGGTTTTGTTATGCATTTGGGCAGGTAGGATGCGGTGACGCCAGGAACCGCATCGATCAAGTCATTCACCTGCCGCGATGTCGGAAACATCGACACCATCTCCCCAATTCATTGGATATATTCCTCGTTCGCCGCGCTTTTCCCGGCTTTTCGAGATTGTTTCGCATTTTTCGATATGACGGGAAAAATAAGCCTTGATTAATCCCCAGCGGCAGGAAAAGTCGTTATCGCCTTCCGGTAACGTCAGAACGCAATGTGAATGTTCTGGCAATATCACCACCGCATTTATTTGATAGGGGCGTTTGTTTTTCACATATAAGAAGGACTCGCGCAGCAAATTGAAACGGTTAACTAGGAGTCGATTATTATGTCGTTCGGCTAAATTGACCGTGAAAAACCAAATCGTTCCCGGATGTTTAAATCGGCGATATTCGGTCATTCTTTGTTTCTTGATCGATGCGGTTCGTACCTCACCGCATCTTACGAACTGCGCTTGGCTTTCAGTTTAGCCAAAATACTGTCGGCCGAAGCGTCTGCGGTGACGATGCCGGCTTGTTGCAGTTTGCTTTGCAAGTCTCCGCCTTGCTCTTCCTGTTGCAGATCGAAGGCGGCCTGCATGCGGTCGTTGCGTTTTTGTTGCTTGGCCTTGATGCGTTCCAGCGATTCGGTGGCCGAGCGCAGGGCGGAGTCGGTGCCGGAAAACTTGGCGGCGATCGCGGCGTTGGCTTTTTGCACGCTGTCGGTGGTCTTGACGATGGCCAATTCCCGCTCGATGGCCTGGATGTTGCGGTCGGTTTGAGCGATGGTTTGTTTCAGTGAAGAGATCTGCGCCGTGTAGTTTTCCAGCATCGCGCTTTGCGCTTCGTGTTGGTTGGTCAACTCGGCGATTTTGCCGGAGATCTCCAGCGCCAAGGCCTCGTCGTTTTTATCCAGTGCCTGGGTCGCGTAGTCTTCATGTTCGGCGATGTCTTGATCCAGTCTTTTCACTTCCCGCTTGGCGGCCATTTGTTCGGCCAGAACCTCGGTCAGGTTTTCCTTGGCGTAGTCGAGGCTTTCGCGGGCATCGCGGATTTCCTGCTCCATGATGCGGATGCCCTGGCTGTCGATGATGGCCTCGCCGGCCTCGTTGCCGACGCCACGCAAGGCGGTGATCAGTTTGGTCAATATGTTCATATCGATACTCCGTGGGATTGTCGTTGCGATTTATTTCAGGTAGTCGACCAGCAGTTCCAGCGCGTCGAGGGTGTTTTGGCTCAGCGCCTCGATTTCATGGACGATGTCGGCGATGTCCGAATTGACGTTCAGCGCGCCGAAAATGATGTACTGGTTGCCCAGCTTGGAAAAAGAGGAGAGCGGCATCGGAAGATTCAGCGTTAATAACGTATCCAATAATTCGCCGCGTTTCTCGGCGATGACTTCCTGATCCTTCCATAGATAACTGACGCAAAGGATTTGGCTGTCGTCGATCGTCACGTAGATAGGAAATTCCTCTCGGCTTTCTATCAAGATCTGCAATACTGGCGCCTCGCCGTCGATGATCTGTGTCGACAGGCTCAAGTCATCGGCGATGTTAGTTCCGTGCAAAGCATCGGCAAGCTGGTCCAGCGTGATGAGAGTCTTCATGATGGCTCCTTCTTTCCAAGGTTGAGGTAAGCATAGGACAAGCCCCATATTATGTCAAGACATAATATGGGGTTTTGTGCCGTTACCTATAAGCATAGACTCTTTGCGGTCTTGTGGTGACCTGCTGTGTCGGCAATTGTCTATTCCAATGCGACTTGAATATCCCCGATGCGCCTTATCCAGGGTTTGCTTGATTTGAACAGCCGGCCTTCCTTGCTTGCTTTTTGCCGGTTCGAATAGCGGCCGTAAATAATGGCGTATTGCGCTTTTCCGGGTTGACGATAAATTGCATAATTGCCGGGAATTTTTTGCTGGCTTATAAATGATTTGGCCGCTTTATAGGAGCTGAAAACAGCCAATTGCAGCGTAAAGTGATTCTTGTTCTGACGCTTTATCCAGCTTTCGCGGTGAATCAGTTGTTTGGCTTTAGGGCGAGAATGTTTAAGAGAGGGGGACGCAGTTTTTTTTCGCTCTTGAGCGAGAAGGAGGTGCGCTCCTTTGCCGCCCAGGCATTCGGCGACAGCGAGTTCCTTGCCCTGTTTTACCGACTGATATTTTTTATGGAAGGACTGGTCGATGATTCTTTGTGCCTTGGGGGCTTTGTTGCTGCGATAGCGTCGGACTTGTCCCGGTCCGCCGTTATAGGCGGAATAGGAAGCCCGGGCCAGATTGTCCAGGCCGCCGCGATGCTTGTGCTCGCCTTGTTTCAATGCGTAGCGGGTCAGGTAATTAAGCAGAATGCGACTGCCGGACTGGATATTGTAGGCGACTTCCCAGCGTAATTTGTGTACGTCGACGAATCCCCGCCAGACCCGCTCGTTGACCTGCATGATGCCGGTGTCGCCGGTGGAAGAGCGCAGCGGCACGATCTTGTCGTTTTCGACGACATATTGGCGCCAGCAGCTCTCCTGCCAGGCGGTCGTCATGACCAGTTTTCTGAAAATATCTTGTTGGGCACCGGTTAATTGCGCCTGGCGCAGTTCGCGTTCGGCGCTGGCGAGTAATAATTTCTTGATTTTATTCAGATAAGGCCTTAGTTCGCCGGGCTTGGCAACCCATTCCGCCAGGGGGCGGTCGACTGCCGCAAGCGCTTCCCGGATGGGCCAGAGATTGATGCGGTAATGGCTGTCGTTGTCAGCGTTAGCGGGTGGAAATCGAAACAAGCGCATTAATTCCGGATCGAGCGTTTCGTCGTATTGCAACGGATCGATGCCGGGCGTTTCATTCAACAGTCTGGCCAAACGGCGCAAACCGTCCATCGAAATATCCAGCCCGAAAGTGGGGCCTAGCTTGTCCAGCGTTTGCAGGGCGTCGCTGGCGGTGATCAGCGTCAACAAACCTAGGGTTGCATGGCGCGGGTTTTCGGCGCTGATCTGATGGAGTACCGGAATCAGTTGCGCCCAGCTTTGGATGAACCAGTGTCTGACGGGATCTTCTCCTTGTTCCTGGGCGAGCGCCGTCACCAGGCGATAACGGGCATCCAGGAGGATATCGAACAAGGTTTGTCGGAGTTCCGCGAGTTCGGTGGCGGCCGCATAGTGTTTGATGGCATGGGTCAATAAAGCGTCCATACTTTGCCATTTTTGTTGCCATAGTAATTGTTCCTGCTCCGTTAGCGGTCGTTCGGGACGTTCCGGCAGCGCGATAGTTTCGATAGTGAAATTCAGGTCGCCGTGTATGCCATCGGCCATAACCTGGATATCGGATAACTGCAGCGAGGACAGCATGGCTTGTATTTGTTCTTGCGAATGCTTGGGCAAGAACAAGGGAATGAAGCGTTGCAGTTCATCGAGCGACGAGGTCAAGTCGAGGCGGAATCGATTGAACAGGGGATGGATATGTTCTCTGGCCCGGTCCCATAAGGGGCCGGAAGTCAGTATTTCATTGTCCGTACTGAGCAGATGGCTGTCGATGACTTGCAAATACACCATCCTGGGATTGTCGGCCTTGATCACCGGATCGCTGATGACTCTGGCATAGCCATCCCAGGTCATCAGCGGCATGCAACGATTCAGCATGTTGACCGCCAAACGCGCGTGAAGACGGCTGTCGATGCGTAAATGCCGGTCCGTTTCGCTCAATCGCGGATCGGACAGAACGATTTCGCTACAACCGCTGGGGTCGTGCAATAATTCCGTCGATTGCGTGTCGTTATTGAACAATTGGTTGACCAACAATTGCCTGAGCAATGGAAAATCGGCTTGCAACGGGACCTTGATGGTTTTCGCCTGAAGCAATTGCCCGGCCAATAATAATATGACCGTAGCGAGCAGGCGGCAAAGTTTAGGGTTGATGTTGTTTATGGGCATGGGCGTAGTGGGCTTGAGCCTAGTGGATATTGTCGTCTCTCTGGTTTCGACTATGGCAAGTATGAAACATAGTCGGAATCGGCGCTAAGTTTTCTGCGCGTTAGCAATTCGCTTAATTCAAAATAAATGGCGCGATAACAAACTGACATTGCCGCCCAGGGCTGCGCTATTGACCGTGACGGTCTGTTCCACGGCGAAACGCTGCAGATAATGGGGGCCGCCGCCTTTCGGTCCCGTGCCGGACAGCCCCATGCCGCCGAAGGGTTGTACGCCGACCACGGCGCCGATCATGTTGCGGTTGACGTAGATGTTGCCGACCCGCGCCCGAGTTTGAATCGTGTCGATGGTTCGCTGGATCCGGCTTTGTATGCCCAAGGTCAGGCCATAACCGCATCGGTTGACATCCTCGACGATCCGTTCCAGTTCTCTCGAACGAAAGCGGATGATATGCAGTATCGGGCCGAATACCTCCTCGTGGAGCTGTTTCAGCGAGGACAACTCAATCAGCGTCGGCGGAAAAAAACTGCCTTTGGTACAGGAATCAGGCAAGTCAATTTGTAACAAAATCTTGGCTTCCCTACGCATGCGTGCGACGTGCTGTTCGAGTCGATCGGCCGCTTGCCGGTCGATGACCGGGCCTATGTCGGTAGCATAATCGTTGGGATCGCCGATTCTGAGTTGTTGCATCGCCCCGCTGAGCATGTCGACGACCCTGTCGGCGATATCCTGTTGCACATATAACACGCGCAGCGCGGAACAGCGTTGACCGGCGCTGTTGAAGGCGGAAACGACGGCATCCTGCACCAATTGTTCGCAATGGGCCGAACTGTCGGCGATCATGACATTCTGGCCGCCGGTTTCGGCGATCAATGGCACGATGGCGGGATTGTCCTTGGCCAATTGCCGGTTGATGATTGCGGCCGTGGCCGTCGAACCGGTAAACGCCACGCCAACGATGCGCGGATCGCCGAGCAGAACGGAGCCGATCGCCGCGCCCTCGCCGGGCAGAAAATGCAATACATCGGCAGGAACGCCGGCGCGCTGCAGCAGGCGGATACAGAGCATGGCGGTCAACGGGGTTTGTTGGGCCGGCTTGGCGATGACGCAGTTGCCGGCGGCCAATGCCGCCGTGATCTGGCCGATGAAAATGGCGAGCGGAAAATTCCACGGGCTGATGCAGGCGAAAACGCCGCGGCCTTGGCACAGTAACACGTTCTTTTCGCCAGTCGGACCAGGCAATTGCGCCGGCCGGCCGAAGCATTCGAGGGCCATGGCGGCATAATAACGGCAAAAATCGACCGCCTCGCGGACTTCGTTCAAGGCATCCTTGATCGTGCGGCCTCCCTCGCGGACGCATAACGAAACCAGTTCCAGACGGTGGTTTTCCAATAGCTCGGCCGTCTTTTGCAGGGCCAGGGCGCGCTCCTCGACCGGCGTCGAACGCCAGCGGGGAAAAGCGGCGGCGGCTGAATCCAGGGCGGCCTGTATCGATTCCCGAGTTGCCTCGGTGACGTCTCCCAGCGTGCTATGGCGATCGGTCGGACTGTACGCGGTATAGTCGTTGCCGGCCCGTTCCTCGCCGTTCACCAACGGCGCGGCTTGCCATGGGCGTTCGGTCAGCTTTGCCAGTTCCTGTTCGATGACTCGTAATTGCCTTGGGTCGGCCAGATTCAAACCGGCCGAATTCAGGCGTTGTTCGCCGAACATGGCGCTGGGTAAGGCGATTTCGGGTTTCTCTGGCGAGCGGCTGTTATACACCGCGACCGGGTCGCGGATAATGGATTCTATAGGAATGTGCGGATTTTCGATCTGGTTGATGAACGACGTGTTGGCGCCGTTTTCCAATAGCCGCCTGACCAGATATGGCAATAAATCGCGGTAGTTGCCGACCGGTGCGTAAATACGGCAGTGAAGCGGACGCTGTTCGGTCTCCATTAATTGGCGATACAGGCTTTCTCCCATGCCGTGCAGGCGCTGGAATTCGAATTCCCGAGCGCCAGCCAGTTGGCGAATGGCGCATACGGTATGGGCATTATGGGTCGCGAATTGGGGATAGAACGCGTCGCCGTGGCGCAAAATGAGTTCGGCGCAGGCCAGATAGGAAATATCGGTGGCCGACTTGTGGGAGAACACGGGATAACCGCTGAGTCCGTTTTCCTGAGCGCGTTTGATCTCGCTGTCCCAGTAAGCGCCCTTGACCAGCCGCAGCGGAATCCGCTTACGTTCCGATTCGGCCAGCGCCGCCAACCATTCGATCAGCGGATAAGCCCTTTTTTGATAGGCTTGCACGGCCAGGCCGAGACCGTGCCAGCCTTGTAGTTCCGGATGGATAAACAGGGCCTGAAAGATATTCAGCGACATGTCCAGCCGTTCCGATTCCTCCGCGTCCAGCGTCAAGCCTATATTGGCGGTCCGGGCCAAGCGGGCCAATTCCAGCAATCGTTCGCTCAGCCGCGGTTCGGCCTGCCGATGTTGCAACGGTTCGTAACGGGGATACAGCGCGGACAGTTTGACCGAGATGCCCGGGTTGGCAAAGATGTCGTCGTGTCGGGCTTTTTCGGCCAAGGTTTCGATGGCGGCGCGATAAGCTGCAAAGTAGCGTTCCGCATGGTCCGCCGTAATGGCCGCCTCGCCGAGCATGTCGAAGGAGTAGCGATAACGTTCGTCGCAGTGCGCCAGGGCGCTGTCGATTCTTTCGGCGATGACGAACTGGTAGGCCATCAGCTGCATGGCGCGTTTTACGGCATTTCGGATCAATGGCGCGCCCAGACGAGATAATACGTGACGATAAACTTTGCCGGGATTGGTCAATTGCTGTTCGACTGCGCCCGCCAATTGCAGGGCATGATGGGAGAGACTGATCAACAGTGAATGAGGGTTGTCGTCGCTCTCTTCCCACAAGTTCGCCGTTAACTTGTCCTGCAGTAACAGGTCCTGGGTTTCTCGGTCGGGGATGCGCAGCAGGGCCTCGGCGATACTCATCAAGACCACGCCTTCGGCAGAATCGAGCCGGTATTCATGCAGAAAGCTGTCGAGCAGCGATTTCTGGTCTTTGTTGGATCTTATCGCCGTGACTAGCTTCCCGGCAGCGATACCGACATCGGCGGGACGGTAAAAGACTAGATTGGAGGCCAAACGTTCGCTGACGGCTGTTTCCTCGGCAAGATAAGAGGTATTGATGGCATGGCGTAGCGCAGTCAGTTTTTCTGAGTGCATGGGCATTCTCCTGGCGAGCCTGTCATCTCTTCGGCAAGAGTAAAATGAATAAAGTTCAGGGTTATTTTTGCATTGAATTCCTAGTGCTCACTATTTTTGTTCCAACAACTCGAAAAAATCGGATTCGATAACCTTCAAATGCTGAGGCATTGATTAAGCGCTTTACTATTGTTGCAATAATAATTTTGCGGGCGCATCATGCCTGTGTCTTTCGCTAAAGAGGGGAGGCCGTCATGAATTCATTGGCCGATCAAACAAGCAATAAATGTTATCGCGCGGCGCAATGGCTTATTGCGATGCTATCGGTATTGCTGCTTGGCCATTTAATCGCATTGGTGCCGGTGATGAGCCAGCTTGAATTGTTCAAAGCTTTAATGGCTGGGGAAGTCGTGCGGTTGTGTAGCGAAGCGGCCGCGCTGGTTTTGTTTTTCTATTTTGTTCGCTATGCGGGAGAGGCAATGCCCGATAAAGGCGGGGTCTTTGCTTTTTTCAAAGCGACAGCAGAGCCAATTGCCATACTCATTATCGCCATCCTCGGACAGGCTTTACTTTGGCGACTCATCGATCCTTTCGTCGGAACAACCGGCAGGACAGTCTACTATAGTGTGGCTGTTGTACTGATAGTTTCTGTCAGCGTTTGGCTGGTATGGGTGGCACACCGGAATGCGGGGTATCTTGTCGATGCGGCCGGTAAGACCGTGTCTTTCGCCAGGTTATTGTTTAGGCAGCCAGATCGACATATGACCTGCAAGCATTGCGGCGCCGAAATGTCCAAGGATGCCAATTATTGTAGCCGGTGCGGGCATAAACGCCCCGAAACGCTAAGTTGCAGCGCATGCGGCAAAGAAATAGCGGCCGGGCAAAACTATTGTCAATACTGCGGAGCAAAAACTCAATTTCATTCTTGAAAGAGTGCCGGGCTCTTACATGTCTATGAAGGCTGTTAAGAGGATTGAGTGCTCGGACCGCTGCAATCAACACAATAAGCGGTTCGAGCAGGATTTCGGGCGATTTTGGGGAGAAAAACTTACGCAAGTTTAACCGTAGTACCGTTTGAAAAATGCTTTAATGAAGACATCCGCCGGTTCGGATTGCTCGATAAAACGCTCGAATAAATTCACGCCATCACATGTCGATAGATAGGCATAGGCACCGTACCCAGTATTGGACAGGAATTCCTCGTTAAGCATTTCTATGAATGTCATTCTTGCGATTGCCAAATTATTCATTTTTGTTCTCCTTGAAAGTGATAAATAAAAGCATAATGATTTAGGTATGAAATTTCTGCGAACCGGGTGTAACAAGCACTATTCCGCTGGAGTTAGGCGGTCTGATTAACCTTAATCTGTGAGCCTTTTAACGGAATTCGTCAAGATCTCAAGCCGATAGCCAGATTACGCCTGCACCAGTTGCGCAATGAATCGACGATCGGAGTGGAAGTCAGCTCCCTTAATCGAGAACATTTGCTTGTTCCCTACAATAAAACGGCAGCTATGAAAGCCGCCGTCGGTAAGACCTCGTCGCTGAAATGGAGTTCCGCGCGTGTGACATTCTAGTCAGCGAATATTTCAAGGCAGCCTCTAGAAATAACGTTATGCGAATTTGGCTGTTCTACATTTTCAATAACTTACACACATCAAAATAGCCAAATTTTGAATTACTAGAGACTGCCTCAATAAGATGAAAGGGAGGGTATAACGAATAATTCGTCGCTTTAGGGCATGATTTTTCGAGATTAACCCGCCGCCAATCCGGCGATGTTGTAGCCGCAATCGACATAAGTGATCTCGCCGGTCACGCCGGAGGCCAAGTCGGAGCAGAGAAAGGCCGCGACGTTGCCGACTTCGTCGATGGAGACATTTCTTCTCAATGGGGCGGTGTCGGCCGCTTTGCTCAGCATGGACTTGAAGTTGTTGATGCCGGAAGCGGCCAGCGTTCTGATCGGGCCGGCCGAGACCGCGTTGACGCGAATACCTTCCGGTCCCAACGCGGCGGCCATGTAACGGACATTGGCTTCCAGGCTGGCCTTGGCGACCCCCATGACATTGTAATTGGGTATCGCTCTTTCCGCGCCCAGATAGCTCAAGGTCAGCAAAGAGCCATTACGGCCTTTCATCATTTCCCGCCCGGCTTTGGCCAACGCGGTGAAACTATATGAGCTGATGTCGTGGGCGGTGGCAAAATTCTCACGGGTGGTCGCGTCGACATAATCGCCGTCCAGCGCATCGCGCGGAGCAAAAGCGACCGAATGGACGATACAATCCAGGCCGTCCCAGTGATTGCTCAGTTCGGCGAAGACATTGGCGATTTGTTCATCGCTGCTGACATCCAGTTCGACAGTAATGTTGGAATCGCATTCTGCGGCCATCTCTTCGACGCGGCTTTGCAGTTTCTCGTTTTGGAAGGTAAACGCCAATTCGGCGCCTTCACGATGCATGGCTTGGGCGATGCCCCAGGCGATGGAACGATTACTGGCCAAGCCGACTATCAAGACACGTTTGCCCTGCATAAAACCCATTAGTATCTCCCATAGAATTTATTGTTTAGAATAGGCGCCAGTATCTATGACCCCATTAATGATGTCCAGTATTTTGTCAGTGAAAATCAGCAGAATCTCGGTTTTTGTCGTCTTGGCAACGCTAGTCTACGGTTGCAATCTATCGCAGTTGAATAATCCCTACCGGGAAAAAGATGAAAGCGCTAATATCTTGTATTCATATTTTTCCGAAAGGCCCAAGCATTTGGACCCCGCCAAGGCCTACAGTTCTAACGAATACAGCTTTATTGCTCAGATTTACGAACCGCCTTATCAATATCACTACTTGAAAAGGCCTTATCAATTGGTGCCATTGACGGCGAAGAGCATGCCGCGAATTTACTATTACGATCAACGGGGAAGGCGACTTGCGAAGGGGTTTTCCGCTGCCGATATCGCCTACAGCGATTATGTCATAGAAATTTCGCCCGGTATCATGTACCAACCCCACCCCGCATTCAGCCAAAATGAAGAAGGGCGATACCTGTACCATGATCTCACCAACACGCAAATCGCCCGGATCGAAAAGCTTAGCGATTTTTCAATCCATGCTAGCAGGGAATTGACGGCGGAAGACTATGTTTATCAGATTAAACGCCTGGCTCATCCCAAGGTGCAGTCGCCCATTGCCGAAATCATGAAGCAGCACATCGAGGGGTTTGCCGAATTTTCCCGCCAGGTTGCCCAAGTTGGTTTGGTGGACTTGAAGAATTATCCGATTAGCGGCGTCGAAGCGTTGGACCGTTATCGCTACAAAGTCCGAATCAAGGGCAAATATCCGCAGTTCAGGTTTTGGCTGGCGATGCCTTTTTTTGCGCCGATGCCCTGGGAAGCCGATGTGTTTTATCAACAGTCCGGGTTGAAGAAAAAAAATATCACGCTCGATTGGTATCCGATCGGGACCGGACCGTATTTTCTAGAGGAAAACAATCCCAACCGGCGCATGGTGCTGCGCAGAAACCCCAATTTCCATGATGAGTTTTACCCTGCCGAAGGCGAGGAATTCGATAAAGATAGCGGATTGTTGGACGATGCCGGCAAAAAACTGCCTTTTATCGAAAAAGTCATGTTCATGCTGGAAAAGGAAACGATCCCGTATTGGAACAAGTTCTTGCAAGGCTACTACGATGCCTCCGGGATTTCATCGGATAGTTTCGACCAGGCCGTTCAGTTTACCGGCGGCAGCGATGCGAAACTGACGCCGGCCATGTTGAAAAAAGGCATTCAATTGCAAACGGCGGTGACGACATCGATATTTTACATGGGATTCAACATGCTCGACCAAGTGATCGGCGGAGATTCCGAACGGGCGCGCAAGTTACGACTGGCCATCTCCATCGCCATCGATTACGAGGAATATATCGCCATTTTCATGAATGGCCGCGGCCTGGCGGCTCAAGGC
Source organism: Methylomarinum vadi (assembly GCF_000733935.1). Classification (NCBI taxonomy): domain Bacteria; kingdom Pseudomonadati; phylum Pseudomonadota; class Gammaproteobacteria; order Methylococcales; family Methylococcaceae; genus Methylomarinum; species Methylomarinum vadi. The sequence continues at coordinate 1,946,960 of NZ_JPON01000001.1, read as the reverse complement.
GTATTGCCTCCGGGTATTTACGGCTATGAATCCGGTCAAGCGGGTATGAATCCCTATGTCTATGAATGGGTCGAAGGCCAGGCTAAACGCAAGGGGATTATCGTAGCGCGGCAATTGATGGAGGAAGCCGGTTATCCGATGGGAGTCGATCCGCAAACCGGCGAGGCACTGGTGTTGTATTTCGACACGACCTCGGTCAGCGTCGACGACCGCCCCCGCATGAACTGGTTCAGAAAACAATTCGAGAAATTGGGTATTAAGTTGATTATCAGGGCAACCGACTACAACCGTTTTCAGGAGAAGATGCGTAACGGCGACGGCCAATTGTTCCTGTGGGGATGGAACGCCGATTATCCCGATCCGGAGAATTTTTTCTTTTTATTGTATGGTCCGAACGGCAAGGTGAAACATGGCGGGGAAAATGCGGTCAATTACCACAACGATAAATACGACCGATTGTTCGAAAAAATGCGCAATATGGACGATGGCCCGGTTCGTTATCGCATCATTCAGAAAATGCAGGAAATACTGCGCCATGACGCGCCCTGGGTATTCGGATTGTATCCCAAGGATTTCGCGCTTTATCACAGCTGGTATAAGAACATTAAACCCAACCTCATGGCCAATAATCGATTGAAATACACCCGCATCGACGCGGAGGAAAGATTGCAGAAAAGGAAACAGTGGAATCATGCCGAATTCGGCCCTCTGATCATCGTGGCGGTAGTGATCGTGTCGTTGATCTTCCCCGCGCTGGTCGCTTACCGCCGCCGCTTACGGGAGCGTCTGCAATGATTCATTACATTATCCGGCGATGCCTTTATGCCGTGCCGTTGTTGTTAGGGGTCAACGTGTTGACCTTCGTGCTGTTCTTCGTCGTCAACAGTCCCGACGACATGGCGCGGATGCAATTGGGGCAGAAACATGTTACCGAGCAAGCGGTACAAAACTGGAAGCACCAACACGGTTACGACCGGCCGTTGCTGTGGAATGATGCGAAAAGCGGCCTGGAAAGGATCACCGACACCATTTTTTACCGTAAATCGGTGGGGCTGTTTTTATTCGATTTCGGCATCTCCGACAGCGGCCGCAATATCGGTGCCGATATCGGCCAGCGCATGTGGCCCAGTTTGGCTCTGGCCATACCGTCGTTGCTGGTGGGGTTGATGGTCAATATTACCGTTGCCTTGCTGATGGTGTTGTTCCGCAGTACTTATTTGGAATTCGGCAGTATCGTGTTGTGCGTGATCCTGATGTCGATATCCTCCCTGTTTTATATCATCGGCGGTCAATTCCTGATCGGTAAGCTGCTGAAACTGGTGCCGATCTCCGGTTACGATACCGGTCTGGAGGCGATCAAGTTTCTGATATTGCCGGTGCTGATCAGCGTTATCGCCGGCATCGGTTCCGGTGCGCGCTGGTATCGCACGCTGTTTCTCGAGGAAGTGGAAAAGGACTACGTGCGTACCGCGCGGGCGAAGGGGTTGAGCGAGCCGCGGGTATTGTTCAAGCATGTGCTCAACAATGCGATGATTCCCATTCTGACCGGCGTTGTCGTGATTCTGCCCTTGCTGTTTATGGGCAGTCTGATCATGGAGTCGTTTTTCAGCATACCGGGTTTGGGCAGCTATACGATCGATGCGATCAACCGGCAGGATTTCGCGATTGTCCGCTCCATGGTTTTCCTCGGTTCCGCCCTCTATATACTAGGGCTGCTGTTGACTGACATTTCCTATACCCTTGTTGATCCGCGAGTCAGGTTGTCGTAATGATTGTGCTATGGACCGACGCATTATTGTTCCTCCTGGTTCTGACATTGTCGGGCATGGTGGCCTATATGGGCCGCAAACCGCATATGCGCAGACCGTTGAAGAAAATCGCCCACAGTAAAAGCGGTATGGTATCGCTGGTCGTATTGCTGTTTTTTTTGTTAATCGGTTTGCTCGATTCGATTCATTTCAAGGATGAGGGCAGCCATCTTAACGATGTCATCAGCGTGCTGGATTATCTCGCCAGGCCGATACAGGAAAACAGCGAAAAAACCTATTCCGCTCCGTTTTCGGCTTATCAATATAGTAAAGAAAACATCATGATGGCCGACGGCAGCAAATTTTGGGGTTATCCTCGATTGAAATACGGCGGGGCCCATTTGGACCGGCCGGAAGAGCAATTGGCCGGCGATATCGCTTTGAAGGCATTTATCGGCTTCAGCAAGGGAGCGGCGCTGATGTTGTTTTTTCTATTGTTGCTATGGAGTTTCTACAAGGACCGGCATCGCCATTTATGGGTGCACGGAACCACTAAGGCGGTGTTGGCGACATTGTTCATCATAGTGACGAGCTTTTATACCTTGGTTTATTTGTCGGCTTTTTACCATGTTCTGGGTACCGATAAGGTCGGCGAGGATGTGTTTTACCAGGCGATCAAAAGCATCCGCACCGGCCTGGTGATCGGCACGTTGACGACCATGATCATGCTGCCCCTGGCGATCTTGTTCGGCATCATGGCCGGGTATTTTCGCGGTTGGGTCGACGATGTCATCCAATACGTCTATACCACCTTGAACTCGATTCCCAGCGTGCTATTGATCGCGGCATCGATATTGATGGTGCAGGTCTATATGGCCAACCATCCGGAACAGTTCAATAGTCTGTTGTTGCGCGCCGACATGCGTTTGCTGTTCTTGTGCATGATTCTCGGCGTCACCAACTGGACCGGTTTATGCCGGATGCTACGAGCGGAAACGCTGAAGCTGCGCGAGATGGAATATGTGCAGGCGGCCCAGGCGCTGGGCGTGACTCGGACGATGATACTGTTTCGCCATATCCTGCCCAATGTCATGCATATCGTATTGATTTCGGTGGTGCTGGATTTCAGTTCATTGGTGCTGGCGGAGGCGGTACTGTCTTATATCAATATCGGGGTCGATCCGACCACCTACAGTTGGGGCAACATGATTAACGGCGCGCGTCTGGAAATGGCGCGTGATCCGGTGGTCTGGTGGTCGTTGCTGGCGGCGTTTTTATTCATGTTTACCCTGGTGTTGGCCGCCAATTTGTTTGCCGATGCGGTTCGTAACGCTTTCGATCCACGGAGGGCCGAACATGGCTGAGCCGGTGCTGAGCGTGAACGATCTTAGCGTATCGTTCAAACAGAATGTCGTTGTCGACCAGGTCAGTTTTACTATCAACCAAGGGGAGACCTTCGCATTGGTCGGCGAATCAGGCTCCGGCAAATCGATAACCGCCCTGTCGGTGTTGCGGCTGTTGCCCAATGGCGCGCGCCTGCATGCCTCGTCGATCAACTTGCAGGACGAGAACCTGTTGTCGATACCGGAAATCGAATTCTGCCAGGTCCGCGGCAAGCGCATCGCCTTGATTTTTCAGGACCCGATGTCGTCGTTGAATCCGGTCATGACCGTCGGCGAGCAGATTGCCGAAGTGATGAGGATACATTTTAATTATCGGAAGAAGGAAATCCGGGCCCGCGTCCTGCGCTTGTTGGAACAGGTGGAGATACCGGAACCTCAGCGTCGCGTCAACGAATATCCCCATCAATTATCCGGCGGCCAGCGGCAACGGGTGATGATTGCGATAGCCCTGGCCGGCCAACCCGATTTGTTGATCGCCGACGAACCGACCACGGCGCTGGATGTGACGATACAGCAGCAGATACTGGATTTATTGAAGAATATTCAACGCCGCAACGGTATGGCGCTGTGGCTGATCAGTCATGACTTGGCACTGGTCGCGAGCATGGCCGACCGTATCGCCGTGATGCAAAACGGCCGGATCGTGGAAACGGCCGCGACGCAGATATTCTTTCAACAGGCCAATCATCCTTACAGCCTGAGATTGCTGGATGCGCTGCCGGATATGGACAGTTGCCGCGGCAAGAAAGCGCATGAAGGAAAAGCTTTATTGCAAGTGACGGATTTCAAGGTTTATTATCCGATCAGAAAGGGTGTGTTCAAACGGGTGGTCGATCACGTCAGAGCCGTCGACGGCGTCAGTTTTCAACTGCAAAAAGGCAAGACGTTGGCGCTGGTGGGCGAGTCGGGGTGCGGCAAAACCACGCTGGGCAAGGCGTTGTTGAACCTGACGCCGACCATGGCCGGGCAGGTGACGTTCAACGGCAAAGATTTGACCGCCTTGCGGGGCGAAGCGTTGCGCCGGCAACGGGCGGCGATGCAAATCATTTTCCAGGACCCGTTCGCGTCGATGAATCCGCGCATGCTGGTCGGCGATATCATCGCCGAGGGTATCAGGGCATTGCATCCGCGCATCGGTTCAGCGGAAAGTCAGGAACGGGTCGCTATGCTGCTGCGTCAGGTCGATTTGCCGGAGGATTCGGCGTTGCGCTATCCGCACGAGTTTTCCGGTGGACAGCGGCAACGGATTTGCATCGCCCGGGCGTTGGCGGTGGAGCCGGAACTGATCGTTTGCGACGAGCCCACCAGCGCATTGGATGTGTCGGTGCAGGCGCAGATTATCGAACTCTTGAAGTCGCTGCAGCGACAGCAGGGATTGAGTTATTTGTTCATCACCCACGACTTGGCAGTCGTGGCCGAAATCGCCGATGAAGTCGCCGTCATGTATCAAGGGAAGATCGTCGAACAGGGCGGAGTGGAGCAGGTGCTGACGCGGCCTGCCCACGAATACACACAAAAATTGTTAAACGCGGTACCTCGTCTCAGTAGGAGTCAATCATGAAAATCAAATCATCGTTATTGTTTTGTTCGTCGTTCACCGTCGCTTTGGTCATGAGCGCGTCCGCTCAAGCGGGCTGGCTGGATTTCTTGACGGGCACGGAGGAAGCGGCGGAGACCGTGCAGCAAGGGGCGCAAACGGTCGATAAGGTCAATCAGGCCGTGCAGACCGGTGCCGCGGCGACCCAATCCCTGCCGACGGCGCAACAGAGCCTGACGGGCATTTTGATGAATCGTCTCGGCGTTTCCCAGGCGCAGGCCGAGGGCGGCGCCGGTGCCCTGTTTCAGGTCGCCAAGCAGCGCATGACGGATAGCGCCTTCGGGCAAGTGCGGCAAGCCGTGCCGGGCATGGATGCACTGCTCGCGGCCGCGCCCCAGCAACCCTCCTCGGTCGATAGTCTGGCCGGCGGCTTGGCCACGGTCGTGGGTAAGGACAGCGCGGTCGGCAGTGCCGCGTCGTTGATTTCGGCGTTTCAGCAATTGGATTTGTCGCAAGGCATGATTTCCCAATTTACGCCGATAGTGGTCGACTATATCAAACAGCAAAGTGGGCCGGAATTGGCGAATCTGTTGCAAATCGCCCTGACCGGTTCTTAATTTTTATTCGGCGCAACCGGACGTTGGTGGTGAAGCCATGCGGGTAAAGAACACGCTGGTATCTTTGGTTTTACTGCTGCCTTTGTGCTCTTCCGCGGTATTCGGCAAGGTCTATAGGGTAGGGCCGAATGAGCGCTTTCAACGGCCGAGCGAATTGGTTAACCGGGTCGTTTCCGGCGATGTCGTGGAGATATTATCCGCTACCTATCTTAACGACGAGGCGGTTTGGCGCACCGACAATTTAACCATACGCGGCGTCGGCCAGCGGCCGCGCCTGCATATCGGCGAACGATACAAGATCGCCAATAGAAAGGCGATCTGGGTCATCGCCGGCGACAATATGCGGATCGAAAATATCGAATTTTCAGGAGCCCACGTCCCTGACCTGAACGGCGCCGGTTTAAGGGTCGAGGGCGGTAACCTGACCGTTGAGAATTGTTATTTTCACCACAACGAATTCGGCATCTTGACGGGGAAGCTGGCCGGTACCCTGTCGGTATTGAATTCGGAATTCGCCTATCAGCATAGAAAGGGGACCTTTGCCCATGGCGTCTATGTCGGTGATGTCGAGCATTTCATTTTTAGGGGCAATTACGTGCATCACTCCGACGGCGGCCATCACGTCAAAAGCCGGGCGAGGAGGTCGGAGATTCTCTACAATTTTCTATCCGATGGGGCGGACGGGCAATCCAGCTATGCAATCGATCTGCCAAATTGCGGAGACGCGCTGGTCATCGGTAATGTTTTGTTGCAAGGCGAAGGCTCCATCAATCATAGCGCGATAGCGTATGGCGCCGAAGGTTGCGCGGGGAAACCGGTGTCGCTGGCGGTCGTCCATAACAGTTTCGTCAACCGCTACCCGGAAGGCGGGTTTTTCGTCAATAACCATACCCGCCATAACGTCTTAATCGCGAATAATCTGGTCATGGGGCAGGGTAAATTGGCTTTTGGCCTGGCGCGCCCGCTTGGTAATCGGCAATGGCCATTATGCGGCGGTTCGGACGCCCATGTTATCGGATGCTTGTCGTCGCTGGATGCCGGTAATGGCGTGTCGTTACCGGAAGCCTTGCTGCCCGACTCTCAATATCGCCATCCCAGCTCAACCATTCCGAGGACCGGGCAGGGCAAGCTTAAAATAGGTTCTTTCGCGGCGGGCGGGTTTTGAAAAAATACCGAATCGATTAACCGCCCAAGGGCAATGTACGGCCGGCCGCGATTGCGGCTGCGCTTGTTTGTTTAATGATCAGCTTTTGTCCCGGATACAAGGGTTTGTTCAGAGAGAGCTGGTTCCAACGCGCGAGATCCTTGCTGCTGACGGAGAATTTGCGGGCAATTTGCCAGAACGTATCGCCTTTTTTAACCGTGTAAACCAGCCGGCCGCTATTTTGCTTCTTAGAGAAGGGGCGGCTGTTCAGCCCTCGTTGCGACACCGGAATCAATAAATATTTGCCGGCCCTGATCCTATTGCTGCTCAGGTGGTTGCTGGTTTTGATGGCGGGAATGCTGGAGTTGTGTTTTTGGGCGATGATGCTGAGATTTTCGCCCGGTTGTATTTTGTGACGCACCCATTTCATGCGCTCTTTTTCTGGCAAACTGTCCAGCTTTTGCTTGAACTGGTCGGCCTTGTCCACTGGAATCAGCAAACGATGGGGGCCATCGGGATCGGTGCTCCAACGGTTAAAGGCCGGATTCAGAACCAGGAAATCGTCGATCGGCGTCTGCGCCATTTCCACGGCTTTACTCAGGTCCAATTGGGACTTGATATTCACCACCTCGAAATAGGGTTGGTTAGGAATATCGTGCAAGGCGATGTCGTATTGGTCCGGATCGGCAAAGATTTTGGCGATGGCCAACAGGCGCGGGACATAGTCCATGGTTTCCCGGCGTAGATTCAATGACCAGTAGTCGGTGTTTCGCTGTTGCGCTTTGTTGTGATCGATGGCCTTGCGGATATTGCCCTTGCCGGCATTGTAGGAAGCCAGCGCCAAAAGCCAATCGTTATCGAATTCCTCGCTAAGCTCTTTTAAGTAGCGGGTAGCGGCCCGGGTCGAGGCAATGATATCGCGGCGGCCGTCGTACCACCAGTTTTGCTTCAGACCGAATAAGCGCCCGGTCGACGGAATGAATTGCCACAGGCCAGACGCGTGGCTGGAAGAATAAGCCGTGGGCCTGAACGCACTTTCCACCGCCGGCAACAGCGCCATTTCTCCGGGGATTTTTTTCGCTTCCACCTCGTCCAGAATGAAATATAAATAAGGCTCGGCCCGTTGTTGGATACGTTCGATATATTCCGGATGGCTTAAATACCACTGTAATTGTCTTTCGACTCGCTCGTTGTCGATGGTGGGGAGTGAATAGAGTGCCACTAGACGCTCCCAAACCGTATCATGTTGCGCTTTTTTGATGGCGGCCACTAAATCGTTTGCGGGCTCGTAGCGTTTGGCCGGTTTAGCGGGGTGCAATCGCTCGTAAGGAGATTGCAGGGTTGGCGGCATTTCACTGATAGCGATATGCGAAGGGGATTGTTGCGCGCAACCGCTCACTAATATAATGAACGAAAGAAATACGAAGCGAGTCGGAGAAATAAAGCCTGTCATTATTGAGCTAATCACATTACAGTTGCTAAGATGCTTTAATTATAGCCTGTTTTCCATTGATTCTCCTAGGTTGCAAGAATTCTGAGTGTTATCTGAATGAAAAGAAAATTTCTGTTTGCGTTGTATCAGTCGCCACGAGGGAAACTATTGCAAACGATGGAGGGGCAATTTTTAAAGCGCTCTATCACCGTCAGCTGTAAGCAACAACAGTTGCAAATTGGCGGCCTGGGCTGGGAAGAGGATTTTATCGATTGCTCCCTGTATCGGAATTATTGCATCCTGGACCTCGATGCGCTGGGTAATGACAAGGCTTTGCAGGTCAAGGGCAAAGCCTATACGCTGCCGATACAGACCGAATCGGTGGATTTGATCATCCTGCCTCATATGCTGGAATTCGATAAGCACCGTTTTCGAACGATCAGGGAAATCGAACGAGTGCTGAAACCGGGGGGCGAAATCATTATCCTCAATTTCAATCCATTAAGTTTTTCGGTACGGTATCAATATTTGTTGGACAAAAAGTTGGCCGATTCATGGGTGAGCCATTTTATTAGCCGGAGCAGGGTTGTTGACTGGCTGAAATTGATGAATTTCGAGGTGTTGTCCACGGCCGAGTTTTATGTCGACACCTTCAAGATCAGAACGGGCGGTTTTCAGCCTAATTTCCGCTCCCTTTTTGCCATAGCTTATGGTTTAAAAGCGGTGAAACGGCGTTACAAGCTGATTCCGGTGGGCTCCACTATTACGCAAAAGTCGCGTTTTGCCGCGGCAATCAACGGCATGAAATTTTCACTAAAGAAGGATGAGACAGATGACTGAATCGGTCGTAATCTATACGGACGGCGCATGCAGGGGCAACCCCGGTCCGGGCGGTTGGGGCGTGGTTTTGCGATATAAAGGTAAAACCAAGGAATTATTCGGCGGCGATCCTCAAACCACCAACAATCGGATGGAGTTGACGGCGGCCATCAAGGGGCTGGAGGCGCTGAACCGGCCCTGCAAAATAAAATTGCATACCGATTCCAAATATGTCTTGCAAGGGATTACCGAATGGATGTCGAACTGGAAAAAACGCGGCTGGAAGACCGCGAATAAACAGCCGGTCAAGAACGAGGAGTTATGGCGTCGTCTGGATGCCGCTTTGCAACGGCATGACGTGGAATGGATTTGGGTAAAAGGGCATTCCGGCGATCCCGGTAATGACAAAGCCGATCGTTTGGCGAATAAGGGCATCGATGCCCTGCAGGCGGCATAAGGGTACCCATGTCTCTCTATCGACATATTCTACTGGCGCTGGATTTTAGCGAACAGGCGCGGGCGCTGGCCGAAAAAGCATTGATGTTGTCCAGGCAGCACGGCGCGCGCCTGAGTGTCGTGCATGTGCTGGATAATATCGCTATGCCGGATACCTCTTACGGAACTTCCATTGCCTTAACTGAAAGGCGCGAAAATCCGGAGTTGGAGACCGAAAAGGCCAACTTCAAGCAACTTGTCGACGAGTTTAAGCTCGATCAGGAAAATGCTTGGTTAGTCTGGGGAAATCCAAAACAGGAAATCGTAGCGCTGGCCGATAAATTAAAGGCGGATTTAATCGTCGTCGGCTCGCATGGCCGGCATGGATTGCAGGTGTTGTTGGGTTCGACCGCCAATGCCGTGTTGCATCATGCCAATTGCGATGTCGTCGCGGTGAGAATCCGGGATGCTTGAGCGATATACTCATCGATAATGAAATTTCGGCACAGGAGCCTCTATCAGTGGACGGCGTTCACCCAGCACTTAAACGCCATAGGCTATTGGTTACGATTTATTTTCCGTTAATTTAGGTGCTGGGGGCTTTACGATAGCATCCCTGCTGTCGAAACCTCCGCTAAAAACCCCTTTGCCGTCTTGGATAAATGCCGAAATTCGAAGTGCGAACAGCATAATATCCATTCGACCGAAACAAGCCGGTTGCATTCGTATTTGGTGGCGGGAGGTTAAGCGGATATACTGATCACGTTTTTTGAAGGCATGGGCGCGGCTTGTTTTTATAGCCGTCGTTCTTCAAAATTCGGCGCCTCAATACCTTCTCTTTCCGGAGGTTATCGTAAAAGCTGTAGGTTGGGTTAGCGAAGCGTATCCCAACACAATTAAAACGATGGGTATAGCTACGCTCTACCCCTACAATCTTTTACGACGGCATCTTCCGGGAGAAGGGAGCGCAAAAGAAGCGAATTTTGCAGCGCGAACAGTATCATTCAAGTTGGCTTTTAGCTTTTTCGTCATCTGACTCGGATAATAAACGCGCCGTTGATTGCGTGATAACAATAAGTGAGGAGGAAAATATGATTGGTTCGATCGTTGCCGCCGGGGTGGCAATTTGGTTTTATTTCACCGCCAAGAATAGCGGACGCCAACCGATTTCCTGGGCCGTGGCCGGCCTGTTGGTTTATTTCATCGTCGCTCTGCTGTGGACCAAGTTGGTAACGCCGCCGATCAAGGACGCGGCGACGCATAGTCAAAGCGGCCTGTTGATCTTCCTGACGCGTTACGCCTATATTGTCGTCGGCTTGACCTGCGCCGCATTGTTCAATCTTAAATTCGGCCGCAGCAAGGTAGAGGACTGATTTCACCCGGGACGAGTGATGACATGGAGCGTGTATATCATTCTTTGCAGCGACGGCAGCTTGTATACCGGCATCAGCAATGATGTCGGCAGCCGCTTCAAGCAACACGCGAAGGGACTGGGCGCCAAATACTTTCGCGGGCGCCAGCCGGTCAAGCTGGTTTATCTGGAAGGCGAACATGATCGCAGTTCCGCCGGCAGGCGGGAACATGTAATCAAACAGATGAAGCGGGCGGAAAAGTGGCAACTGATCGACTCGCCAGACAATGAGCTGCAAACCGGGTGATTTCTTCCTTTACCGCATCCACGCGAAAATTCCATGATGGCCAACGAGCGCAGAATTTTATTTGCCGGCGATCCACATGGCGACTTTGCGCCGCTGATCGATGCGGTCAAATCCCATCACCCCGAGGCCGTCGTTATGCTGGGCGACTACGACCTGGAGAAGCCGTTACAACATTATTTGCGCCCCATTGCCGGCCTGACCGAAATTTGGTGGATTGCCGGCAATCATGAGTTTGAATGTTACAACCGGCATCGTTTTCTGTTCGACTCGGCCTTCGCCGACAATGGGTTGCACCTCAAGGTCAAGGAAATCGCCGGCCTGAGAATCGCCGGCTTGAGCGGTATATTTCTGGGCCGTGTCTGGTATCCGCCGCGGCAACCGAAGTGGCGGAGTAAAAAGCATTATTTAAGCCGGCAGCCCGCCAATATCCGTCGAGCCGGTTTATCCCTGAAATACCAGTCGGCCATTTGGCACGATGAATTGGAGCGCCTGAAAAGGCTTAATGCCGATATCCTGGTCACCCATGAGGCGCCGCGCAGCCACCGCCACGGCTTCATCGCCATCGATGAATTGGCCGTTGCCTTGGGCGTCCGTCAGGTGTTCCACGGTCATTTGCACGAACATTATTCCGCGCCGATCAAGCACGGCATCATGGTGCATGGGGTGGGCGACAGGATGGTCGTCGATTTAAACGGCGATGTTCTGTAAGCCGGTTGTCACAGCGGACGTAACCCGACCAGTTTTGCTTGTTCGATGGCATAAAAAAGGCCGACATATTGCCGGCCTTTCTCGAACTTAAATCAGAAGACTGAGCTTCGGATCAAAACGCCAATTGGGTTCTGAAGGTGAAGGCGTGTACGTCTTCGATGTCTCCACCGTTAGCGGCTGTGACGGGAGAGCCGCTGATGTCGAATGCCGTGCGGTAGTCCGCCATCAGACGCAGGTTTTCGTTCAGATACCAGTTCAAGGCAACGGTCACCGCTTTTTCGCTGCCGCCATTGTAGCCATCGGAATTCAGGTCATTTTGATCGTAACGTGCCGCCAATTCAACCGCGCCCCAGCCGCCGTTTCTCAGGCTGAAGTTCTGATCTGGTTTCAGACGTTTAAATTCGCCGTCGGAGCCTTTATAGGTGCGGGATTCACCGGTCAAAGTCCACCCCGCTTGCACATAGAAGGCGTTGAAGTCTAAAGTTGGCTCATTGCCTCTCAGGTCAGCCCACAAATGCGCATATTCGCCTTGAACAGAGAATGGGCCATACATGTAAGCGCTTTCGAAGCCGGCCATGGTGAAGTCTTTGGCGTTGTTAATCTTAAGCTTTGTCAGTTTAAGATTCGACATGTGAGTGGTTTCATAGCTCAACTCAACACTGCCTTTGTTACCTCTAAGGGCGCTGCCTTTGCTGTCCATGGTGCGGTAACCGCCATACGTACCCAAATGCAGAACCTGATCCTTTTCATTGATCGGCGCATAGGTCAAGCGAGATGCAATGCCATAGCCCTCGTCAAGATCATTTTTGTTCGGTTCCATCGATTCGCCATAGGCGCCAATTTGAGCAGACCAGTCATTACCTGAAGATTTGGCGTGGATACCGATAGCACGGTCAAACAGGTTGGCGGTCAGCGAGTTGACCAGTGAGCGCTCGGTAAACATGATGTCGTTCGAGCTTTCCTGCAATTCCATGCTGATCGGTTGCTTCTGGTGACCGACGGTCAGTTCCAGCCAGTCGATGCCCTTATAGGTTACGAACATGTCCTTGACGGCGGTGCTGTTGTCGGCGAAGTCGACTTCGGACATAAACTTGAAATCCCTCCAGAATTGGCCTTTAAAGAGCAGACGGCCGCGCCTGATTTCGGTTCCATCTTCGGCTGCACCGCTAACGGCTTGGTCGTTACTGTGGAATGTCGCATCAGCCTGAATACGCCCGCCGAACGCAAATTTAAAATCGCCGTCGCCGGTTTCAAACTGCAAGCCTTTTTTATTCAGTTTGATTTTGATGTCGTCGACATCCTTTTTGCTCAGCGTTTCCTTCTTGATCAGCGTGTCGTATTGAGTCTGGTTGATTGCGCCGTTTTGCAGCAGCATGTCCAATAACTCTTTGTCCGCCGCTTGCGCGGATAAGCTGCCCAGTGCCGTCGCGGTGCCCAGTAACAGCATTTTGGCTGTTTTGTTAGTTGCCATCAATTTTGTACCCAATGTTGTTAAAAAAAATCAATTTGTTGTAAAAACTGGACACAGCATAAAAAAACATTGTTACAAGAATATGACAGCGCTAAATTGTTTTTTGACGGGGTAGTCAAACTGGATAATTATTGCCCAGCTTGGTGGGTAATATTTTTAAGCGTTCGATAATTAAAGAAAAAAATTTTTTATGGCGCTGCAAATATAAAAAGTGGAATGATTTTTTTAACTTTAAAATCAATAAGTTATGTATTCTATGGCGCTACAGCCGCAAGGCTAAGTTTAAGGAAATGTTTTTAGTCATTGCAAATGAAATGTTGATTCGTGTCGAGGGGAAACTTTCTCGGGCGCTTGATTGATTTTCATGAAGTTGTCACATTAGTTGTAAAAAAACGACAGAGAGAAGCTGTTAACAATAAATATATATGAGAATGATTTGCATATAGTTTATGGGTCGGTTTAAAATCTAGCTTTAAAATTTATTGGAGTTGGAGATGAAACGATTTAACCGAACACTTTGTTCCGCCGCGGTGTTAGCGGCTCTTGGCGGCTCGGCCTCAGCTGCGGAAGGGGAAATGTCTAAACCGCAAACCATGGAGGAAATGTGGGAAATAATTCAGGCCCAGCAGCAGCAAATCAATCAAATGACGAAGAAGCTGGAGGAAGTCAGCAAAACCGCGAAAAACACTGAAGTACAGGCCCTGGATCACAAAACCAATGTGTTGGCTGAGGAAGTGGAAAAAATCCGCACCGAGATGTTTATTCCCGAAGACATCGAATATAAAAGCGCCTACGGCTTGGGCCCTGCCGCATCGAAGGTTTATCAGGTTGGCAAGGGCTTATCGATCGGCGGTTATGGCGAGGCCAATTATCAAGCCATCGTGAATGATGAAACCGGTAAAAACGATAACGCCGATTTCGAGCGATTGGTTTTATATGCCGGTTATAAGTTTACCGACAACATCCTATTTAACAGCGAAATCGAATTCGAACATGGTTCGACCGACAAAAATGGTTCGGTATCGGTCGAATTCGCGGCGCTGGATTTTTTTATCGATCCGATGGCTAATGTTAGAGCCGGTATGGTGCTGATGCCAATGGGCTTTATTAACCAGATTCACGAACCGCCGTTCTTTTTCGGTAACAATCGTCCGGAAGTCGAACGCAGGATCATTCCCAGCACATGGCGGGAAATCGGTGTCGGTTTGTTTGGTGAAGTGCTTCCAGGCTTGACCTATACCACTTATGTCGTTAATGGATTGGATGCAAGCGGCTTCAGTTCGTCAGGTATTCGCGGTGGCCGGCAAAAAGGTAGCCAGGCAAGGGCGGAAGATTTGGCATTCGTCGGTCGTGTCGATTACGCGCCGGCGCAATTGCCCGGCGTAACTTTTGGCGGTTCGGCTTATTTGGGTAACTCCGGGCAGAACCAGGTGTTTGCCGGCCGCCAGGTCGACGCGTTTACCCAATTGTACGAAGGCCATGTACAGGTGAAATACCGCGGCTTGGAATTTCGCGCCTTGGGATCCTGGGGACATATCGACGATGCGGCCGTCCTGAGCGCGGCCAACGGCTCTACCGTCGGCGAGGAAAACTACGGTTGGTATGCCGAAATCGGTTACGACGTAATCCCGCTGCTGTTTCCGGAAAGCGCGCAATACCTGGCGCCATTCTTCCGTTACGAGCAACTCGATACCGTCGCCAGTGCGCCGGCCGGTTTTATGGACGATTTGAGCAAGGATAAGGAAATCTTCCAGGTGGGCTTGCAATATAAACCGATTCCCAATGTCGTGATTAAGGCGGATTACCGCAACTGGGATTCCGAGGGCGGAGATTTGCCGGACGACTTCAATCTTGGTCTGGGCTTTATTTTCTAAATTTAAAGCGAAAAAGACGAAAGGTTCGAAATGGCTGTTCGGTCTTGAGCCTTTTGTCTAGACCCTTAGATATTAGTATGAAATGACTTCCACACCTCTGGTCCCCATGCTCCTCCGTGGGGATCGGTCTGTGTCGCACTGCGGCGCGGGACGCAAAGCGTCCCTGGAGGCGTTTCCACGCCAGAGCATGGAAACGACGAAGATGGAAGGAACCGGAAAGTTAACCCGGTCTTGCGGCTGTAGTGTCATAAGATACATAACTTATTGATTTTAATTATCCATCATAAGGTTTAAACCACCGGCTTTAGCCGGTCAGCTTTAGCTGCGATAATTTGCCCAAGGAGGTGGCGATGGACTATAGATACGGCAGCCATACGGTTTACCAAATTGAGTATCATTTTGTTTGGGTTACAAAGTATCGTTATAAAGTGCTGAAGGATGAAATAGCCGAACGAGTGAGAGACTTGGTGCGGCAGACATGCGAAGCCTTTGAGATACGGATTATCAAAGGTATCGTGAGCAAAGATCATGTGCACATATTGGTGAGTGCGCCGCCGACTATGGCCCCAAGCGAAATCATGAGGCGAATCAAGGGACGAACTTCGAGCTATCTGTTCGAAGAGTTCCCGCACTTGAAAAAGCGATATTGGGGTCGACATTTTTGGGCCCGCGGTTATTTTTGCGCCACAGTGGGGCAAATGACTGATGAGATGATAAAGCAATATTTGGAGCATCACTTTGAACCTAATCCAAACGATAATTTCAAGTTGGAGCCCGACTAAGACGCGTCGTTTAGTCGACGCGTATCCGGACTTTCAGTCCGTTATTGGAACCCACCCGCTTGAGCGGGTGGTTGTTTAGTTATAAACACTCATGCCGCTTTTCATGGTTGCAGTACCGCAAAATTTATTTTTCTTTAGTTGTCAAATGCTCAGAAATATAGCTTACAAAGCCGGGTTGATATTTGCCTGTCCTTGCTACTCGATTCGCGTTAATCAATCAAGTTGCATTATCATAAAGTCTTTTTAATTTTTCTCCCTACAATGCCCAGATCAAAGTTCGTACAGATAGCGTCCGTTTTGTTATTGCTGTCGCTGGCTTTTCCCGGTTTCGGGAAAATTTATTACAGCAAGAACGAGGCGATGGAGCTGGCCTTTGGTAAGGAGGCGACGGTCGAAGTGTTGTCGCTGTTTCCCAAAGCCGATGAAATCGAGCAAATCGAAAAGCTGGCGCGGGTGAAATTGGAATCGGCGCTGTTTTCGTTCTATGTCGGAAAAAAGGATGGCAAGGTGCTCGGTTACGCGGCGATCGAGAGCCATACCGTGCGCACCAAGCCCGAAACCTTGTTGGTGGTGTTGAATCCGGAAGGGAAAATCACCGCCATTCACACTTTGGCGTTTCACGAGCCTCCCGAATATCAACCGCCGCAACGCTGGTATGAACAGCTTTATCGGCGCGAGTTGGATCAGCTCAGTTTCAACGCCGATATACAAGGCATCACCGGCGCGACGCTCAGCACTCGCTCCGCGCTGAACATTTCCCGCAAGGTGATGGCGATTTTTCAAATCTTGGTCAAAGGCAAACCGAACTGATGCGTTTTTTCGTAACCGGCGAACAAAATCGTCAAATGCTGCTGAATGCCCTGGTTCTGATGTTCATGGGCTACGTTTTCTTGCTGTGGATCAGCAATGGCATGATGTATTTTCATAAAATGGACCTGACGGCGGACTCGGTGATCGCTTATTATCTTGGTTCGGAAGAGGATTTCACGCAGCCGAAAAGCTATCAAAGCCTGTTGGAAGTCACGCATTTTCATTTGTTCGCGATGGGGATGCTGATTTTGACCTTGACCCATCTGATGTTGATGATCGATGTGCCGACACTGGTGAAGGTCTGGGTCAGTGTTTTAGTATATTGTTCGGCGATCGCCGATGAGTTGGCGGGTTGGTTGGTGCGTTTCGTGCACCCTTATTTCGCCTATTTCAAGATCGCTTCCTTTGTGCTGCTGGAGTTTTCCCTGGCGTTGTTGATAGCCGTCGTCGTCATCGCCCTCATTCAATCGCGTCGTAAAGCGCTGCGCAAACATTCCTCTTACTATTAGAAGACCCGGAAGTGCCGAGCGGATGCGAACGCATCCCGCAACTGCCGGGCGCCAAACAAGGTTTTCGTGGGTGCGGCATGGCTTCGTCGGACGCGTTACCTATTGTCCTCGTTTGACTTTTGCGGCAAGCTCGATCTTTGGAGGAGGCATTATGTATCGGGTCATAATCTTATTGTTTATAAGTGCAATCGCATCGGCCGAACAACGCATCGAAATCGGTCGCTTTTCCGCGGGAGATTTGTCGGGATGGGAAAACAAAAGTTTCGCGGGAGAGACGCATTACCAACTGGCGGAGTTGGATGGTCGTTTGGTGTTAAAGGCGGAAAGCCGGGCCGCGGCTTCCGGGTTGTATAAGAAACAGCGTATCGATCTACTGGAGACGCCCTACCTGAATTGGTCTTGGCGCATAGACGAACGACTTGCCAAACTGAACGAACGGGAAAAATCCGGCGATGATTATGCCGTGCGGGTTTATGTCGTCGTGAGTGGCGGTTGGGCTTTTTGGCGAACCAGGGCGATCAACTATGTCTGGTCGGCCAGCCAGGAGAAAGGAAGTGTGTGGCCGAACGCCTTTGCCGGCGATCATGCGATGATGATCGCATTGCGCGACCGAGACGACGAATTGGCGACCTGGTATCGGGAAAAACGCAATGTGCTGGAGGACTTGAAGCAACAGTTCGGCGGAAACATCCGGTATATCGATGCCGTGGCGATCATGACCGATACCGATAACGGCGGTGGACAGGCGGAAAGTTATTACGGCGATATTTTTTTCAGTCGCAACTGACAGCGAAAGATTACATAGCGATCTGTAAGTTTATTGACAAGATTTTGCGATATTGATAGCTTCTGCAATTAGCACTCTGTTGGGTGGAGTGCTAATTGGACAAAATCAGGTGTCAATGTGAAATATGGCCATAGTTTAAACGACAGGTCGCTGCATTTGTTAAAGGCGTTGGTCGAACGCTATATACAAGACGGCCAGCCGGTAGGGTCGCGGGTATTGTCGAAAGATTCCGACTTGAAGCTCAGTCCCGCGACGATCCGCAATGTCATGGCGGACCTCGAGGATATGGGATTGATTCATTCCCCGCATACTTCGGCCGGCCGGGTGCCTACCGTCCGTGGTTACCGGTTGTTTGTCGACTCCCTGTTGACGGTCAGGCCGTTAGAGTCGCGGTTGTTGGATTACTTGGCCGAAGGGCTCGAAAATAACTGCGAAGAGGCGGCCGTGTTGTTGGAAAAAGCCTCGAAATTATTGTCCGATGCGACCCGCATGGCGGGGATCGTCACCTTGCCCCGGCGCGAAGTCGTCAGCCTGAATCATATCGAGTTTTTATCGTTATCCCATAATCGGATCCTAGTCATTTTTGTCACCAACGGCCAGGAAGTCCATAACAAAATCATTCATACCGACCGCGCGTTCGGCGCCTCCGAATTGCAGCAGGCGGCCAATTACCTGAATTCCGTTTATGCGGGCAAAAGCGTCGCTTCGGTGCGGGAGTCGTTAATTCAGGAATTGGAACAAGATCAAAAAAAATTGAATCAGGGCATGATAGATGCGGTTGCCATGGCCAGGCAGGCCTTCGAGCAAAAGCCGCGGGAAGATTATGTGCTGAGCGGGCAGACCAATTTGATGGAATTTTCCGAGCTGTCGAATATGGAGCGACTCCGGCAATTGTTCGATGCCTTCAATCAAAAACGCGGCGTTATTCATTTGCTGGATAAATGCCAGGCGGCCAATGGCGTGCAGATTTTTATCGGCGAGGAATCCGGCTATGAGGCCTTCGACCACTGTAGTCTGGTGACTTCCTCTTATACCGTCAACGATGAAGTGGTTGGGGTATTAGGGGTGATAGGGCCAACCCGCATGGCTTATGAAAAAGTGATTCCGTTTGTCGACATGACGGCAAAATTATTAAGTGCGGCCTTGAATCCTAAATGAAAACCCCCATCTTAACTAACACAAAAAATTTCAACATTCGGGAGTGATAAATGAGTAACGAGCAGGATAAGCCTGAAATTCAAGAACCTAAGCCAGACAACGAACTGGGCGAAGAAGTGCTTGAACAAGCCGGTGAAAATGACGAGGCGCCAGAAAGCGAGGCGGCGCCGGAAGTCGTGGAGCAACCGGAGCTGACCGTTGAAGAATTGCAAAAGCAACTGGCCGCGGCGGAAAAAAAGGCCGCCGAGAATTGGGAAAAAATGGTGCGCATGCAGGCGGAAATGGAAAATTTGAAACGCCGGACTCGCATCGATCTTGAAAACGCGCATAAATTCGCCTTGGAAAAGTTCGCCAAGGAGTTGTTGACTGTGATGGATAGTTTGGAGCTCGGTATTCAGGCGGCCAACGGAGACAGTCCGGAAGTGGTCAAGCTACGCGAAGGCAGCGAATTAACCTTGAAACAATTCGAAGCGGTCTTCGCAAAATTCAATATCGAAGTGATCGATCCTGTCGGGCAACCGTTCGATCCCGAAAAGCACCAGGCGATGAGCATGATGCCGTCTGCCGATGCCGAACCGAATACGGTGCTGAATGTTTTGCAAAAAGGCTATCTGCTGAACGGCCGTTTGATTCGTCCGGCCATGGTAGTGGTCTCCAAGGCGGAAGACAAACCGTCCGGCGAGACAAAAATTGATGAGCAGGCTTGAATTTAAAGCATTTAGCCGCATATCAGTATTAATTTTAAATTACTAAGTTAATCAAGTCTGGAGAATTCAATGGGTAAGATAATTGGAATTGATTTGGGCACCACAAACTCATGTGTTGCCATTCTGGAGCATGGGACCGCGCGCGTCATCGAAAACAGCGAAGGTGCCCGTACGACACCTTCGATCATTGCCTTTACCGGCGATAACGAAGTGTTGGTGGGCCAGTCGGCGAAGCGTCAGGCGGTAACCAACCCCGATAACACCTTGTTCGCCATTAAGCGTTTGATCGGTCGCCGTTTTAAGGACGAGGCCGTGCAAAAGGACATCAAGATGGTGCCTTATAAAATCGTCGAGGCGGAAAATGGCGATGCCTGGGTTGAATGCCACGGCAAAAAAATGGCGGCGCCGGAAGTGTCCGCCCGCGTGCTGATGAAACTGAAAAAAGACGCCGAAGCCTATTTGGGCGAGGAAGTCAAAGAAGCGGTCATCACGGTGCCGGCTTATTTCAACGACTCGCAACGCCAGGCAACCAAAGATGCCGGGCGCATCGCCGGTTTGGATGTCAAACGGATCATCAACGAGCCGACTGCGGCGGCGTTGGCCTTCGGTATGGACAAACCGAAAGGCGACTCGACTATCGCGGTTTATGATCTGGGCGGCGGTACCTTCGATATTTCCATCATCGAAATCGCCGAAATCGAAGGCGAGCACCAATTCGAAGTATTGGCGACCAATGGCGATACCTTCTTGGGCGGCGAGGACTTCGACCTGCGTATCATCGATTATTTGGCGGAAGAATTCAAAAAGGAAAACGGCATCGACCTGCATAACGACCCATTGGCGTTGCAGCGTTTGAAAGAAGCGGCGGAAAAAGCCAAGATCGAATTGTCGTCTTCGACTCAAACCGATATCAATCTGCCTTACGTGACCGCGGATGCGACCGGTCCCAAGCACTTGAATGTCAAGTTGACGCGGGCCAAATTGGAAGCGCTGGTCGAGGATTTGATCGAAAAAACCAAGCATCCTTGCGAATTGGCCTTGAAAGACGCCGGCCTGTCGGCTTCGCAAATAAACGACGTGATTTTGGTCGGCGGTCAGACCCGTATGCCGAAAGTTCAGCAGTTCGTTAAGGAACTGTTTGGCAAGGAACCGCGTAAGGACGTGAATCCGGATGAGGCGGTAGCCCTGGGCGCGGCAATTCAAGCCGGCGTTTTGGGCGGCGACGTTAAGGACGTGTTGTTGTTGGACGTAACGCCGTTGTCTTTGGGTATCGAAACCCTGGGCGGCGTGATGACCAAACTGATCGAGAAAAATACCACGATTCCGACCAATGCTTCGCAGGTTTTCTCGACGGCCGAAGACAATCAGACCGCCGTGACGGTTCATGTCTTGCAAGGCGAACGGGAAGTGGCGGCCGGCAACAAGTCGTTGGGCCGTTTCGATTTGACCGACATTCCGCCGGCGCCGCGCGGCGTGCCTCAGATCGAGGTGTCGTTCGATATCGATGCCAACGGTATTTTGAATGTGTCGGCGAAAGACAAGGCGACCGGCAAACAACAGTCCATCGTCATCAAGGCGTCCAGCGGCTTGTCCGACGATGAGGTCGAACGTATGGTCAAAGACGCCGAGGCGCATGCCGACGAGGATAAAAAAGTGACCGAGTTGGTCGCGGCGCGCAATACGGCGGAAAGCATGATTCATGCCACGGAAAAATCCATGCATGAATTGGGCGACCAAGTCGCGGCGGACGAGAAATCGTCGATCGAGACCGCTATCAATGAGCTGAAGGAAGCCATCAAAGGCAACGATAAAGAAGCGATCGACGCGAAAACAGCGGCATTGACCGAGTTGTCCGGCAAATTGGCCGAACGCGTCTATGCGCAAAAAGGAGGCGCCGAGGGCACCGCGCAAGGCGATGCCGGCCAGGCACAGCAAGAAAGTGCCGCCGACGACGGTGTCGTCGATGCCGAGTTCGAAGAAGTCAAAGACGATAAAAAATAAGTTGTTCCAAGCAGGGGCTGGTATCATACAGCCCCTTTCTTTCCTTTAAACAGGATTCAAAATACCGCCGCGCTTGTTGGCGGTTATTTACGTTATGGCAAAAGAAGATTATTACAAACTGCTGGGTGTTGATAAAAACGCTAGTGACGCCGAGATCAAAAAAAGTTACCGGCGCCTGGCGATGAAGTTCCATCCGGATAGAAACAAGGACGATCCCCAGCTGGCCGAAAAAAAATTCAAGGAAGTCAAGGAAGCTTACGAAGTGTTATCCGACCCGAAAATGCGTTCGGCCTACGACCAGTTCGGGCATGCCGGCGTCGATCCTTCCATGGGCGGCGGACAGGGCTTCGGCGGTTTCGGCGGCGCCGAAAGTTTCAGCGATATTTTCGGCGACGTATTCGGCGATATTTTCGGCGGCGGAGGCCGGCAACGCAGCAGCGTTCAGCGTGGCGCCGATTTGCGCTATAACCTGGAGCTGACGTTGGAAGAGGCGGTCGGCGGCACCGAAGCGACCGTCAAAGTGCCAGTGTTGGTTACCTGTAGCGAATGTAACGGGAGCGGCGCGCGGAAAGGCAGCAGCCCGGTGACTTGTTCGACCTGTCATGGCCAAGGCCAGGTCAGAATGCAACAAGGTTTTTTTTCCGTACAGCAAACCTGTCCGACATGCCGCGGAACCGGCAAGCAAATCAAGGACCCTTGTCCTAAATGTTACGGCCAGGGAAGGGTGCAGGAAACCAAAACGCTGTCGGTCAAAGTGCCCGCAGGAGTCGATAGCGGAGACCGCGTTCGTCTGGCCGGCGAAGGCGAGGCCGGAGTCAACGGCGGACCGGCCGGTGATTTATATGTGCAGGTGCATGTCAAGGAGCACCCGATTTTTACCCGCGATGGGGCCAATTTATATTGCGAAGTGCCGATCAATTTTCCTACCGCCTGCCTGGGCGGGGAATTGGAAGTGCCGACATTGAACGGAAAGGTCAAGCTGAAAATTCCGCCGGAAACCCAAACCGGCAAGTTGTTCCGCTTGCGCGGCAAAGGCGTCAAGCCGGTGCGCGGCGGCGGTGTCGGCGATTTACTGTGCCGGGTGCAAATCGAAACGCCGGTACATTTGACCAGGGAACAAAAAGAATTGGTGGAAAAGCTGCGTGACTCGCTGACCGGGGGCGGCAAGCAACACAGTCCGCAGGAACATTCCTGGATTGATGGCGTAAAAAGCTTTTTCGATAACTTGACGGGATAATTATGACGAGAATAGCGGTGGTCGGAGCGTCCGGCAGAATGGGGCTTTGTTTAATCAAGGCGGCCTTATTATCGAAACAGACCGAATTGACCGTAGCGGTTTCCCGTCCGGACAGCATCGCGTTAGGTCGCGATGCCGGTGAGTTGGCCGGCGTCGCCGAATCCGGCGTAAAGGTGATGGAAGACCTGGGAGCTGTGACCGATCGCTTCGATGTGCTGATCGATTTTACCCGTCCCGATGCGTCGCTGGACTATATCGAAATTTGCCGCCAGGCGGGTAAAAAAGTGGTCATCGGTACTACCGGCTACAGCGAAGCGCAAAAGGAGGTTATCGCGCGTGCGGCGGATGATATCGCTATCGTGATGGCGCCCAATATGAGTGTCGGCGTGAATTTGTCGTTGAAATTGCTGGAAATGACCGCCAGGGTGATGGGCGACTACACCGATATCGAGGTGATCGAAGCCCACCACCGGCATAAGGTGGACGCGCCTTCCGGCACCGCCTTGAGAATGGGCGAGGTGGTTGCGGCGACGCTGGGACGCGATTTGAAGGATTGCGCGATTTACGGGCGCGAAGGCAATACTGGCGAGCGCGATCGCAAGACCATCGGTTTTTCAACGATTCGGGCCGGCGATATCGTCGGCGAGCATACCGTCATGTTCGCCGATGAAGGCGAGCGGGTGGAAATCACCCACAAGGCCAGTAGCCGGATGACCTTCGCCAATGGCGCGGTGCGCGCCGCCGTTTGGTTGGCCGATAAAAGCAACGGATTGTTTGATATGCAGGATGTTCTTGGCTTGAAAGAATAAGCGTCTAGCGGAGTTTGTGGCCGATAATCCGTTCGATTGGCGTGTCGGATTGCTCTTGGCCTTTTGAATGTCGGCAAATTGTTAATGAATTCCTGGTCATAATTTCGTAGAATTACCCTTATTTTTTGTCTTAAACAACGGGATAGGCCTGCGTGGTTTATCCCGTTTTGCACATTTTAAGGTGGCTAATCTTGAACAAACCTGCATTGCTGGTATTGGAAGACGGAACGGTCTTCAATGGCGTGTCGATTGGTGCCGACGGCTGTTCCGTTGGAGAAGTGGTTTTTAATACTTCACTCACAGGGTACCAGGAAATCCTCAGTGATCCTTCCTATGCCCGGCAAATTGTGACGCTCACCTATCCACACATCGGTAATGTCGGCACCAATGCCGAGGATAACGAGTCCGCGGCGGTCTATGCCAGCGGCCTGGTAGTTCGTGACGTGCCGATGTTTTCCAGTAACTGGCGTTCGGAAAAAACCTTGAGCGACTATTTGCGCGACAATAATGTCGTCGCGATTGCCGATATCGATACCCGTAAGTTAACCCGTATTTTGCGCGACAAGGGGGCGCAGCGGGGTTGCGTGATGGCCGGAGAAACGGTCGACAGCGAACAGGCTTTGAAAGCGATCGACGGCTTTGCCGGGTTAAAAGGCATGGATTTGGCCAAGGAAGTGACGACTTCCGAACAGTATGTTTGGCGCGAAGATGTTTGGCGCTTGGGGAAAGGCCATGCCGAGGCGGAAAACCTGAACAAGCATGTCGTGGCTTATGATTTTGGAGTCAAGCGCAATATTCTGCGCCTGTTGGCCAATCGCGGCTGCAAGGTTACCGTCGTGCCGGCGACGACGGCGGCCGAAGAGGTTTTGGCGATGAATCCGGACGGGGTGTTTTTATCCAACGGCCCCGGCGATCCCGAGCCTTGCACGTATGCGATCGAGGCGATTAAAACGATTCTCGATAAGAAGGTTCCGGTGTTTGGAATTTGCCTGGGCCATCAACTGTTGGCATTGGCCAGCGGCGCTAAAACGGTAAAAATGAAATTCGGCCACCACGGCGCCAACCATCCGGTTCAGGAGAAAGCGAGCGGAAGAGTCATGATCAGTAGTCAAAATCATGGTTTCGCGGTGGATGAGGAGTCGTTGCCGGGCTATGTCAAGGCAACCTACCATTCTTTATTCGATGGCAGCTTGCAGGGCATCGAGCGGACCGATTGTCCGGCGATGAGTTTTCAGGGGCATCCAGAAGCCAGTCCGGGACCACACGACGTGGAATCCCTGTTCGATGATTTTATCGCCATGATGAATCAAGCCGCCCAATAATTTAGCTGAATAAAGTTAATCCAAAAATGCCAAAAAGAACTGACATACAATCCATTTTAATATTGGGCGCCGGTCCCATCGTTATCGGCCAGGCTTGTGAATTCGATTATTCCGGCACGCAAGCCTGTAAGGCGCTGCGCGAGGAAGGTTACCGCGTCATTTTGGTGAACTCCAATCCGGCGACGATCATGACCGATCCGGACATGGCCGATGCCATTTATATCGAGCCGATCGATTGGCAAACGGTCGAGAAAATCATCGAAAAAGAGCGTCCTGACGCCGTTCTGCCGACCATGGGCGGGCAGACCGCGTTGAATTGCGCATTGGATCTCGATGCCCACGGCGTGCTGGAAAAATACGGCGTCGAGATGATCGGCGCCAGCAAGGAGGCGATCAGAAAAGCGGAAGACCGTGATTTGTTCAACCAGGCGATGCGTAAGATCGGTTACCAGGTGGCCAAATCCCGGGTCGCCCATTCCATGGAGGAAGCATTCGCCGCGCAAGAGCAAGTGGGTTATCCGACCATTATTCGCCCTTCTTTCACGATGGGCGGCAGCGGCGGCGGAATTGCTTATAACCGCGAAGAATTCATCGAAATCTGCGAACGCGGCCTGTATTTGTCGCCGACCAATGAATTGCTGATCGAAGAATCGGTGCTGGGATGGAAGGAATTCGAGATGGAGGTCGTGCGCGACTCCAAGGACAATTGCATCATCGTCTGTTCGATCGAGAACTTCGATCCGATGGGGGTGCATACCGGCGATTCGATTACCGTCGCGCCGGCACAGACCCTGACCGACAAGGAGTATCAGATCCTGCGGAATCTATCCATCGACGTGCTGCGGGAAATCGGCGTCGATACCGGCGGTTCCAACGTGCAGGTGGCGATCAATCCGGAAGACGGCCGCTTGGTGGTGATCGAAATGAATCCGCGGGTATCCCGTTCCTCGGCCTTGGCCTCGAAGGCCACTGGTTTTCCGATCGCCAAGGTGGCGGCGAAACTGGCGGTCGGTTACACGCTGGATGAACTGCGGAATGAAATTACCGGCGGAAAGACGCCGGCCTCGTTCGAGCCGTCCATCGATTATGTGGTCACCAAGGTGCCGCGTTTCGCTTTCGAAAAATTCCCGCAGGCCGATGACCGCTTGACCACGCAAATGAAATCGGTCGGCGAGGTGATGGCGATAGGCCGCACCTTCCAGGAATCGTTGCAAAAAGCGCTGCGCGGTTTGGAAATCGGGGTCGACGGCCTGGACGAAATCGCCGACTTGGGCGAGGAAAATGCCCAGGAAATCATCCAGCGCGAGTTGCGCCACCCAGGGCCGCGCCGGCTGTGGTATTTGGCCGACGCGTTCCGTAGCGGCATGAGTTTTGCCGATATTCACGAAGCCTGTAAGATCGATCCTTGGTTCCTGTCCCAGGTCGAAGATTTGGTGTCGACCGAGAAAACGCTGGCGACCAAGACTTTGCCGACGCTGGCCGAGGGCGAACTGCTGCGGCTGAAACGCAAGGGTTTTTCCGATGCCCGCCTGGCCAAGTTGCTCGACACCAAGGAATCGGAAGTACGCAACGTGCGCCACAAACAAAATATCCATCCGGTTTACAAACGGATCGATTCCTGCGCCGCCGAATTCGCCTCGGATACGGCCTATTTGTATTCCACCTACGAGGAAGAATGCGAAGCCCGGGTTAGCGACAGGGAAAAGATTGTTATTTTGGGCGGCGGCCCGAACCGCATCGGCCAAGGGATCGAGTTCGATTATTGCTGCGTGCATGCAGCCCTGGCTTTGCGTGAAGACGGCTATGAAACCATCATGGTCAACTGCAACCCGGAGACGGTATCCACCGATTTCGATACGTCCGACCGGCTGTATTTCGAGCCGTTGACGTTGGAAGACGTATTGGAAATTATCACGCTGGAACAACCGAAGGGCGTCATCGTCCAGTACGGCGGGCAGACCCCTTTGAAGCTGGCGCGGGCGCTAGAAGCCGCCGGCGCGCCGATAATCGGCACCTCGCCGGATTCCATCGACCTGGCGGAAGACCGGGAGCGGTTCCAAAAATTGCTGGAGCGGTTGGACTTGTTGCAGCCGCCTAATGCGACTGCGCGCTCGGTCGAGGAGGCGGTCAATTCGGCCAAGGATTTGGGTTATCCGCTGGTGGTGAGGCCATCCTATGTCTTGGGCGGCAGGGCGATGGAAATCGTCACCAATGAAGAGGGCCTGCGCCGTTACATGAAAGAAGCGGTGACGGTTTCGAACGATTCGCCGGTATTGTTGGACCGGTTCCTGGACGACGCCGTGGAAATGGACGTTGACGCCATCTACGATGGCGAAACCTGTTTGATTGGCGGGCTGATGGAACATATCGAGCAGGCCGGTGTCCATTCCGGCGATTCGGCGTGTTCCATTCCGCCTTATGACCTGGCGCCGGCGATCCAGGACCAACTGCGGGAGCAGGTGGCGAAAATGGCGGAAGCCCTGGGCGTTTGCGGCTTGATGAACACGCAGTTCGCCATTCAGGGCGAAACCATTTATGTGCTGGAGGTCAATCCGCGCGCTTCCCGGACCGCGCCGTTCGTGTCCAAGGCGACCGGTTATCCGCTGGCCAAGATCGCCGCTCGCTGCATGACCGGGAAATCCTTGAAGGAGCAAGGAATTACCGAGGAACGTATTCCCGCGTATTACTCGGTTAAGGAAGCGGTGTTTCCGTTTATCAAATTCCCCGGAGTCGACCCGTTGCTGGGGCCGGAAATGAAATCGACCGGCGAGGTCATGGGGGTCGGCAAGACTTTCGGCGAAGCCTTCGCCAAATCGCAGCGGGCCGCCGGTATCGATTTGAGCCACAGCGGAAAAGTGCTGATGAGCATTCGTGATACCGATAAGCCGAAAGTGGCCGAGGTGGCGAGAATGTTGATCGAGAAAAATTATCAGATCGTGGCGACTCGCGGGACGGCGAGAGTCTTGAAGGAAGCCGGTATTCCTTGCGAAGAGGTCTTCAAGGTCAATGAAGGTCGCCCGAATACTGTGGATATGATCAAAAACGGACAATTCCAATTGATTGTCAATACCACTGAGGGGCTGAAATCTATTACCGACTCCTTTACCATGAGAAGGGAGGCTCTACAGCAACGCGTGACTTATTACACGACTATGGCCGGCGCCAGAGCGGCTTGTTACGCGTTGGGCGAGTTAAGCGCGGGTGACGTGAATTGCCTGCAGGATTTGCATAATTCTTTGTGAACGGAACTCGATTTCAATAGATCACAGCAAACATTAATTGGGAGTAGTCAATGAATAAAGTGCCTTTAACCGTAACGGGGGCAAATAAATTACGCGCGGAATTGGAAGAACTGAAAACCGTCGTTCGTCCAAGAATTATTGCCGCCATTGCCGAAGCGCGTGAACATGGTGATTTGAAAGAGAATGCCGAATATCATGCCGCGAGGGAGCAACAAAGCTTCGCCGAAGGCCGTATCGCCGAAATCGAAGCGAAACTATCCAATGCCAACATCATCGATGTGACCAAAATGGACGCCAACGGCAAGGTCATTTTTGGCGCGACGGTTGAAATCGAAGATTTGGATTCGGGTAAGGTCGTGACCTATCAAATCGTCGGCGAAGACGAGGCCGACATCAAGGAAGGGCGTATTTCGGTGGGCTCGCCGATCGCCCGCGCATTAATCGGCAAGGAAGTGGAGGATGTCGTGACGGTCAAGGCGCCTGGCGGCGATATAGAATACGAAATTCTGTCGATTCAATATATCTGACCGCGTTGGCGGCCTATATGGAAAAAAGGGGACATGCGTCCCTTTTTTATTTATCCGGATTTTTTCGGTAAATCACTACTATTTGGCCGATCGTCTGTATCAGTTCCGCGCCAGTTTCGGAACAAAGCCGGTCGCGGATTTGCATGCGTTCTTCACGTTCGGCGCGAATTTTGACTTTAATCAATTCGTGCGCGTCGAGAGCCAGTTCGGTTTCATTCAATACGGCCGGCGTGAGACCGGCTTGGCCGATAATAATAACGGGTTTTAACGGGTGAGCCTGGGCTTTCAGTTTCTTTTTGTCGGCGGGAGTCACTCTGCTTCCTTGAATATGAAAAACCAAACAATTTTACACTACAAAAAATATGGCGCGAAGTAAAAGTAGCAATCAATGGATGCAGGAACATTTCCTGGATGAGTATGTCAAAAAAGCTCAGGCCATGGGATACCGCTCGCGGGCCGTTTTCAAGCTGATGGAGATTCAGGAGAAGGATAAAATCATAAAACCCGGTATGAATGTGATCGATCTTGGCGCAGCACCGGGAGGATGGTCGGAATATGTCAGGAAGATCATCGGCAAAAAAGACAAAATCATCGCGCTGGATTTGTTGCCGATCGATCCAATCGAAGGGGTCGATTTTATTCAGGGCGATTTTCGAGAAAACGACGTGCTGGACGAATTGTACCGCGTTTTGAATGGCGAGCCGGTGCATCTGTTATTGTCCGATATGGCGCCCAATATGAGCGGTAACAAGGCAATGGATCAGCCGCGAGCCATCTATCTGGGAGAATTGGCGCTGGATACTGCGTTAACCGTGTTAGCTAAAGGCGGGACGTTTCTGATTAAAATGTTTCAAGGCGCCGGCTTCGACGAATATATCAATGAAGTCAGAAAACATTTCCACAGCGTTGTGATCAGGAAGCCCAAGTCGTCGCGATCGCGAAGCAACGAAGTTTATATTTTAGCCAAAGGGTTTAAATAATCCGATTGGGACTTATATCCCAACTTATGGGTTATTGCATTTATCGACGGGCAGGGCAAACAAGCGCGGCAATAGCCAAATAAAGCGTCAGGTCGAATCTTTCCTGATACAATGATTCAATATGTTTAAAGTAAGGACTAGAGCGGTCCGGAGCGTGTAACTTGAACGATATGATTAAAAATATAGTGTTATGGGTTGTCATTGCAGTCGTTTTGATGTCCATATTCAATAATTTTGGCGGGAGATCGAATCGCGCCGACGCCACGCTGTCCTATTCGCAGTTTATAGCTTCGGTGAAGGAAGGGCAGGTACAAGAAGTCGTTATCGACGAAAACTCGATCAAGGGTAAATTGCAGACAGGTCAGCAGTTCAAGACATTTGCCCCGAATGATCCGCACCTGGTCGACGATCTGTTGGCCAACGGTGTTGAAATTAAAGCGCAACCTCCGGAAGAGCCGTCGATGTTGATGCAGATTTTCGTTTCCTTCGGTCCGATTTTGTTGCTAATTGCCGTTTGGGTGTTTTTCATGCGGCAAATGCAGGGCGGGGGAGCCGGCGGTCGCGGCGGTGCCATGGGATTTGGCAAAAGTAAGGCGCGGATGCTGGACCAAGACCAGAACAAGGTCACCTTTGCCGACGTGGCCGGCTGCGACGAAGCCAAGGAAGAAGTCGAGGAAATGGTCGATTTCTTGAAAGACCCGGCAAAATATCAAAAACTGGGCGGCAAGGTGCCGCGCGGCGCGTTGATGGTGGGTCCGCCGGGGACCGGTAAAACCTTGTTGGCCCGGGCCATCGCCGGCGAAGCGAAAGTGCCGTTCTTTACCATTTCCGGGTCCGATTTCGTCGAGATGTTCGTCGGCGTGGGTGCGTCGCGCGTTCGCGATATGTTCGATCAAGCCCGTAAACATGCGCCATGTATCATCTTTATCGATGAGATCGATGCGGTGGGTCGTTCCCGTGGCGCCGGTCTCGGCGGAGGCAACGACGAACGCGAGCAGACCCTGAACCAGTTGTTGGTGGAAATGGACGGTTTCGAGGGGCATGAAGGCATCATCGTCATTGCGGCGACCAACCGCGCCGATGTACTGGATAAGGCCTTGTTGCGTCCCGGCCGTTTCGACCGCCAGGTCACGGTCGGCTTGCCCGATGTCAAAGGGCGCGAGCAGATTCTGAAAGTGCACATGAAGAAAGTGCCGTCAGCCGACGACGTGCAGATCAAATATATCGCGCAGGGTACGCCGGGCTTTTCCGGCGCGGATTTGGCCAATTTGGTCAACGAAGCGGCTCTGTTGGCGGCACGCCAGAACAAGCGCTTGGTCAGCATGGCCGATCTGGAAAAAGCCAAGGATAAGTTGATCATGGGCGCGGAAAGACGGTCCATGGTGATGAGCGAGAAGGAAAAGAAAATGACCGCTTACCACGAGGCCGGCCATGCCATCGTCGGTCGCTTGGTGCCCGACCACGATCCGGTGTACAAGGTCAGCATCATGCCGCGCGGCCGCGCCTTGGGCATCACGATGTTCTTGCCGGAAACGGACCAATACAGCGCCAGCAAGCGTAAACTGGACAGCATGATTTCCAGTTTGTACGGCGGCCGCATTGCCGAAGAATTGATTTTTGGTTGGGAGGAAGTTTCAACCGGCGCCGCCAACGATATCGAGAGGGCCACCGAGTTGGCCAGGAACATGGTGACCAAATGGGGGCTGTCGCAACGCCTTGGGCCCCTGGCTTACAGCGAGGAGGAAGGCGAGGTGTTTTTGGGGCGTTCCGTTACCCAGCATAAAACAGTCGCGGAAGAGACCTCGCACACCATCGACGAGGAAATTCGCTCCATCATCGACAAAAACTACGAGCGGGCGGAGAAAATTCTGAAGGATAACAGCGATATCTTGCATACGATGGCCGAAGCCCTGATGAAATATGAGACCATCGATAAAAACCAAATCGATGATTTGATGGAAAGAAAACCGGTCAGAACGCCAGAGGGCTGGGACGATACTCCGCCTAGTGGCGGCGTTAAAGCGTCAGAAGCGGAAAAAAATGCGAAAGGATCTCCAATCGGCGGCGCGGCGGAACAAAATTAAAATTTTGCTAGAATGTTAAGGAGAGGTTCACCGCCTCTCCTTTTTTTTGGCTGAAAGAAAATAGGGATTGAGTAATGGCAAAAAAATATTTCGGAACCGACGGTATCAGAGGAAAAGTTGGTGATTATCCGATTACGCCTGATTTTATGTTGAAATTGGGCTGGGCGACCGGCCGCGTTTTTGCAAACGAAGGTAATGGTTTTGTGTTGGTCGGCAAAGACACGCGCATATCCGGGTACATGTTCGAAGCGGCTCTGGAAGCCGGTTTGTCCGCAGCCGGCGTGGATACCAAAATGTTAGGTCCGATGCCGACGCCGGGTATTGCCTATTTGACCAGGACTCTGCGCGCCAAAGCCGGTATCGTTATCAGCGCATCGCATAACCCTTATTACGACAACGGTATTAAGTTTTTTTCCGTAGAAGGGACCAAGTTGCCGGATGAAGTCGAATATAAGATAGAACAATATATCGACTCGCCGATGACGACGGTTGAATCTTCAAAGCTGGGAAAGGTGAAAAGAGTTGTCGACGCTGCCGGCCGCTATATCGAATTTTGCAAAGCCACCGTGCCGACCAAGCTCGATTTTAAAGGCATGCGCATCGTTATCGACTGTGCCCATGGGGCAACCTACCATATTGCCCCGCATGTGTTCAGCGAAGTGGGCGCCGAAGTCGTCACGATCGGTGCCGAACCGAACGGCTTGAATATCAATGACGAATGCGGAGCCACCAAGCCTGAAATTCTGGCCGCCAAGGTTCTGGAATATCGGGCCGACTTGGGGATCGCGCTTGATGGCGACGGCGACAGAGTGATCATGGTAGATCAGAAAGGAGAAATCGTCGATGGCGACGAGCTGATCTATATTATCGCCAAATCCCGCCTGAAGAGCGGAAAATTGAACGGACCGGTAGTGGGGACCTTGATGACCAATTTAGGCATGGAGCATGCCTTGCAAAAAGAAGGCGTTAAATTGCTGCGCGCCAAAGTCGGCGACCGTTATGTCATGGAAATGCTGACGGCGGAAAACGGCATACTGGGCGGGGAAGGGTCCGGGCATATCATTTGCCTCGACCGGACGACCACGGGCGATGGCATCATATCGGCATTACAGGTCTTGGCGGAAATGCGCGATACCGGTAAAAGCCTGCATGAATTGAAATCCGGCATGGAAAAATACCCGCAAGTGTTGATCAATGTCAGGGTCGGTAGGAAGGTCGATATCGACAAGGTGGATAGCGTGCAGAAGGCGGTTGCCGCCGTGGAGAAAAAATTGGGAGATAGCGGCCGCGTGTTGTTGCGGGCATCCGGAACCGAACCGTTGATCAGAGTCATGGTGGAAGGTTCCAACAGGGAAGATGTGGAAAAGTATGCCCAGCAATTAGCCAATGATGTTAAGAAGGCAATCGTTGCTTGATTTGCTCGGCCTTAAAATATATTATACCGGGTTTATTTTTTTGCCTGGAGTGAGTAATGCGACAATCTTTGGTTATGGGAAATTGGAAAATGAATGGTTCTCGTTCCGAGAGCCAAGCATTGGCGCAAGCAATCGTTGACGGGTTGAATGCCGGTGATCAAGGAATTGCGGTGTGTGTACCATTTGTCTACTTATCCGATGTGCGAGGCATTATTGAATCCACTCCAGTGGCTTTGGGCGCGCAAAATGTTGCCGACCAGGAAAAAGGCGCTTTTACCGGTGAGATTTCGGCGGCAATGTTGAAAGACTGCGGTTGTACCTACGCGTTGGTTGGCCACTCCGAACGCCGCACCTGTTACGGCGATACCGATCAATCCGTGGCGGCAAGATTCTGCCAGGCGCAAAAGCAAGGTATCGTTCCCGTTCTGTGTATCGGCGAAACCTTGGAAGAGCGCGAACAAGACAAAACCTTTGCGGTGATCGACGAGCAATTGAATGCGGTTATCGATATGGCCGGAATCGAAGCTTTGGCCAATTCCGTGATTGCTTACGAACCGGTTTGGGCAATCGGCACAGGCAAAACGGCTACCGACGAACAAGCGCAGGAAGTCCATAAATACATTCGTGGCCTTATCGCCGAAAAAAACCAGGATATCGCCGATAAAATTCAAATCCTGTACGGCGGCAGTGTAAAACCTGACAATGCCAAGGCGTTGTTCGCAATGCCGGACATCGATGGCGGACTAATCGGCGGCGCTTCCTTAGACGCCGAATCCTTCTTGAGCATATATCGCTCGGTTTAATTAGTAGTAATATAAAAATAAAATTTATGTATCAGTTTATTATTGTCATCCATGTATTGTTAGGCTTGGGCATCATCGGTTTGGTCATGATGCAGCGAGGCAAGGGAGCCGACGCGGGGGCCGCTTTCGGCAGCGCTTCATCCGGTTCGGTGTTCGGTGCGCAAGGCGCCGCCTCCTTTTTGTCCAGAACCACGGCGATTTTTGCCACACTGTTTTTTATCAGCAGCTTGGGGTTGGCGATGCTGGGCGGTTACCAAAACGAAAAAGTCGACGTGATGGATGCCCCGGCAGTCGAAGACGTTAAGGAGGATGTTCCTTTAGTAGATGGCAGCGGTAGCGACGCGCCTCCCGTTGGTCAGGACAGCCCCCAACAAGTCATTGATAATGCACCGGCAGCCGGACCGGCAATCGATACCGTCGAGGCGCCTGCTACTGATACAACTGAGTAACGCTAAACTAGCCGATGTGGTGAAATTGGTAGACACGCCATCTTGAGGGGGTGGTGACTTCGGTCGTGCCGGTTCAAGTCCGGCCATCGGCACCAATTACAAGTCCTGTGTGATCCATAGGCATCCGAAAAGCCCAGAGTTTACGAGACTCTGGGCTTTTTTATTGTCCGGAGTAATCCCATAGAATGGTGCACTTGTATATCCCTGTGCGGCGGCAGCTTACAGCTCCTGCTTCGCGCTGCACTTGCACATCCCTGTGCGGCGGCAACTGACAGCTCCTGCATTTTCTACATTTCCGGTTTTCTTGGCGGTCAGAGCGAAATTCCACCTTGTTGTAGACGCTTTTTCCGCAAGCAACTGATAGGCAAGGAAATATTTTCTTGATGCCAGGCCGAATAGTTACTAAGGGGCAAACTGGTCAAGGTAGCCTGCGGCTGATATTTAGAGAATCATTGCCAGATGTTCAGATGTCAAAAGAATAATCTATAAGTTCATCCGGCCAAGCCGGGCATACGAATACGTGCCGACCGTGGTAACTCAATTGCCGGCGCCGTTACGCCTCATTATGATAATGCGCTTCCTTCATGGTCGTTGCCAGGTTTTGCAAAACCTCGGAAATCGCTACTCGGTAAGGCGTTTTCGCTTGTTTCAGCTTGCAATACTCAGGCGGAAGCCATTGTAATTGCATCTTAAGCCTCGTCCGGATTTGCTCGAGAGATTCCGCCGGCTCCGTACGCTGTCCGTTGCGCATGACTGGTATGAGCAATGCCTCGCCTTTTTGCCGGTCCTGTTCCAGAGTCAAGATGTCGTGCAGCATCCTGCTGTCGGCACCGCGCCGGCGATACACCTGTTTTCGGCCGGGCCAGGTAGCTTTGCCATCGGAATATTTTCGGCGCGGAATGCCGGCGTACTCTTCCAGCTTATAGGCGCAATTGAGATAGGGATGGTCGGCAGAAGTAATCATGCGCGTGCCAATGCCAAAGCCGTCTATCGGAGCACCGTCCTTGACTAGGTTAGCCAACACATATTCGTCGAGGTCGCCGCTGGCGAAGATACGCGTCGATTGCAAGCCGCCCGCATCGAGAATCTCGCGAACCCGGAAAGCGAGCGCACCCAGATCACCACTGTCCAGACGGACGGCTTCGATCGCTATGCCTTCCATCTCGAGCTTTGGGGCCAGGCGAACCACTTCGCTTGCGCCTTTTTCGGTATCGTAGGTATCGACCAGAAGCACTATGTTGTCCGGCTGGCTGCGGGCGAAATGCTCAAACGCCATGCCCTCGTCGTCATGGGCCATGACGAAGGAGTGAGCCATGGTGCCGGACATCGGAATACCGA
This sequence comes from Methylomarinum vadi, assembly GCF_000733935.1. Lineage (NCBI taxonomy): Bacteria > Pseudomonadati > Pseudomonadota > Gammaproteobacteria > Methylococcales > Methylococcaceae > Methylomarinum > Methylomarinum vadi. The sequence goes on along the minus strand of NZ_JPON01000001.1, from coordinate 1,911,154 downwards.
ATGCCCGGCATGCGAGTACATTGGAACTGCCGCCGAAGCCGGCGATATAAGCGGCGCGCGCCGCCAACAGTCCGGCTTCGGCGCCATGGGCGCGCCGCAACCCGAAATCCACCAGCAGACGATCCGGCGCCGCCAGCATCGAACGGACCGCCTTGGACGCAATCATGGATTGGAATTGCAGCAGATTGATCACTCGTGTCTCGATGATTTGGGCTTCCGGCAACGGCGCTGTCACGCGCAGAATCGGTTCGTCGGGAAAAAACAGGGTACCTTCGGGCATCGCGTCGATCTCGCCGGTGAAGCGCAGCGATCTGAGATAATTGATGAACTCGCTATCGAAACGGCCGCAGGATGCAAGCCAGTCGCATTCGTCATCGCTGAAACAGAAACCTTCGAGAAAATCGAGCAACTGTTCGAGCCCCGCGGCGACGAGGAAATTACGGTGTGGCGGAAGCTTGCGTACAAACAGTTCGAAGGTGGCCGGAGCGTACATTCGCTCATGAAAATAGCCTTGCAACATGGTCAGCTGATACAGATCGGTCAGGAGCGCGCTGTTGCCGTTCATCACGAAAAGCCATGCCTGGTCATCAAGCGGACGCCTCGCCGTTTCATCTCGTCGATCGCCTTTTGTCCGTCATCCGGTTCAAGGTCGACGGCGGCGATCGCATCTTGGAGAAGCACGACCCGGTAGCCGAACCCGACCGCGTCCATCACGGTATGATAGACGCAATAGTCGGTCGCGAGTCCGCAGACGAACAGGCGAGTCACCCCGAGTGTGCGTAAACGGTCGTTGAGGTCGGTATTCTCGAAACCGGAATACCCTTCGCTTTGCTTGTCCACCCCGGCATCGATCACTACGACCTCGCCGGGAACGTGTGATTCAAAGACGAATTCAGCGCCGGCCGTGCCCGCGATACAATGCGGCGGCCACGGCCCGCCTTGCCCGGTAAAGGAACAATGATCTTGAGGATGCCAGTCGCGCGTGGCGAAGACGCTGCAACCGGCATCAAGAAATAGCGCGATATAGCTTTCGGCTATTTTTACGATCTCATCGCCACCGGACACCGCCAATGCCCCCCCTGTAACAAAATCACGCTGCAGGTCGACGACGATCAGCGCGTCATTTTTATGCGGCTGGAAACTGTTCATCACATCTTCCTCGAGTCAGAGGTTATTATCGGTGCGGGCGTCTCCGCTTCCCTGCGGAGTTTAATATCCTTTGCTCATGACCCGGCGAATCCAGAAATGAGACGGGGCCTGGGAAAGCTAGGGAAGCGCATATTCAACGCCTTCTGGGGTTCTCCAGTTGGTTAAGGAAAAAGGCTTTTCCTTGAAGCTATAAAATACCGATCTATTCCCAAGCACATCATTTCTGGCCATGGCACCCCAGCCGCTATTTTCGATCGCGTTGCATCCCATACCCCGTCCTCCGGCAATTGTAACACCGATCAGTTTCTCAATTTGACGCCGCGCATCGTTTTCTTCACTGGGAATAAAAGACAGCGGGAGTGCCGTCCAACCCGCTTTGACGGAACGGCCGATCCGATGCACGTATTCGGCGAAGGAACGTGGCAATTCATCATTTACCACGATAGGTAACCTGGCGAGATGGAAACCGCGCGCAGCGGATTTAGAGGCTGCCTGAGACCGAAGCCATCCGCAATTGGCCGGCTTAAGCTGTTTATGAAAATTTATCGATAGCTGGAAATCTCACTCATTTCGCAAAAACTAACGACTTCTGAGTTTTAAGTAAATAGTTACCTAACAGTTGATTCATTTTATCGAATTTTATTCCGTAATGGTATTTGGTGATTTTTTGAAAATGCTTTAATTTGGCGTTTCTTTCTATCGTTTCTCCATTACGAAATTCGAAGACCAAGGTTATTTTTTCTTTTTTATTGATTTCTTGGTAAGTCAATATTTGGACGCCATTAAAAGTGATGTTGCGGTATTTGGTTTTGAAACGATTGCCGGCAACGCGCATATATACTCTGCTGAAAGTTGAGTGTTGGCTGTTAATGTAGTCGTTAAGCGTATTGAATTCGAGGTCGTAGAGAAATAAATGTTTTTCTTTGATACGAACTATTTTCGAGTTGATTTCAAATTTATAACCATCTAAAAAACAAATATTGACACAGACTTTTTTATTGACGCGTAGCTTCTTCGAACTGGCAAGTTTAAGGCCTCCGGAACTAATATCGATAAGTTTTGTTTTGATGGGGGCGGCGTTAAACAGGCTATATTTTGTTAAATAAGTCTTTAGGTCATTTCTAATATATCGGATCGATGATCTTTGATGAATGAATTCAGAAGAACATTGCTTGCCGGATATTATTTTTTCATCAGTCAGCAGAAGCATAAATCAACAAGTTATTTTATTTTTTATCAATTCACCACGACTATAATTTGGATACAACTCTTTGACAGTGTAAACCTTGTATCCAAGCTTAACCGGTATAGTTATTCCGGGTTGAATCATGCCCGAGACGTTTGGGCCCCATTATTCGTGATATGACGAATAAAACGATGTGCAGGGCAACGTTCATAATCATAGCCAAAGTCAGGCCGGCGATGAGCGCATCCGAAGTCAAAGGAACGGACGGGTTATAACCCCGGTACACTTCTTCGGCGATTGCCAGATCCGGGTGTTTCATTAAGTGTAGCAATTGTTGATACAAATGCTTGTTCGTTAAGGCGTTCAATTGGGACTTCAGGTAAATATTTCGTTGCAGCAGGCGCTCGAGGATGTCGGCTTCGGCGCGGATGGCCGCCACGTTATTGCTTCTATGGACGTCGAGTAATTGCTCGAGGTCGCCGCCATAATAGCGGTCGGCGAGGGTTTGATATTGTTGTAACTGCTGTTGTGCCTCCCGGTAGTGGGCCGCGAGAATTTGTTGATATTGCAGCACCAAGGCGGGAATCTGCATGCCCATAACCAGCAGCGCGGCGAATAGCAGCTTGTCCAGCAATTGCAGAAGCGAACGGAACAGGAACATGGCGGCGTCAGGTGAATAGTTTCATTTGAGTGCATTGACCAATACATCCTGGTAATAGCGTATCCGGTCGATATAGCGGACCGGCTCGGTGCCCCTGGCGTAACCGTGCTTAAGATGTTTGTAATGCGTTTTTTGACTGAGTAACGGCAATACCTGTTTCATGTCGTTCCAGACATTCGGATTTTTGCCCAATTTTTCTGCCAATTGTCTGGCGTCCTGCAGATGGGCGTAGCCTATATTGTAGGCCGCCAGCGCGAACCAAATTTTGTCGTCGTCATCGATTTGCTCCGGCATTTTCCGCAGCATGCGGTCCAAATAGCGGGCGCCGCCGCGGATGCTCTGCAGCGGGTCGGCGCGATCCTCGACGCCCATCGCTTGAGCGGTATTCTTGGTCAGCATCATCATGCCCCTGCCCCCGGTGGGACTGCGTGCGTCGGGATTCCAGCCCGATTCCTGATAAGCCTGGGCGGCAAGCAGTGTCCAAGGCAGTTGATAATAATCGGCTATCTGTTGGAAATAGCGTCGATATTTAGGGAGCCTTTTCTCGATGCGTCGCTGATAGACGTGGTTGTCATAATAATCGAAGATATCGGCGTAGCCGTAATAGCGTTCGTTGATGACATCGAGCATGGAATTGTCTTCGATTTGTTCGAACCAGTCGGCGACGTATTGCTTGAATTGACCGCTATCGTTCGGCAATAGCCAGGCCAGTTCCTGCGGTTCCGACAGCGCAAAGGCGACCACCAATTCCGGATAATAGCGCCGGTTCAGCGAAACGATGTTGGAATCAACCACGGTACAGTCGACTTGTCGCTCAGCCACTTTTTCCAATACCTGTTCGGTGGAAAGGTCGTTCGTGGTTTCCCAGTTTAAAGCGGGATGCTGTCGTTGTAATTCGTTCAACGTCTCCTGATAACTACTTTCGGCAATAATCAGAAGGGAGTGGTTTTTTAGTTCCTCGACATTTTCCGGCAGTCGTGACCGGCGATGGCAAACCACCTGTTGCTGTATGGTCTTGTAGGGAGGGCCGAACACATAGTTTTCGCTGCGGAGTTCGGTCCGTGTCAGGCCCGCGGCGGCGATATGGCCTTCGCTGTTCTGGATCGCGCGAAGGATTTCCTCGATAGTGTCGTAGAGCTTGTATTCGACTTTGACGCCCAGTGAATCGGCCAGCGCCTTGCTTAGGTCGTATTCGAAGCCGGCCGGGGCATCATCCGGCCCCAAATAATAAATGGTGGGTGCATTTCGGGTCAGCACGACCAGCCGTTCTTGTTGGCGTATGTCTTGCAGTACCGGGTCTTTTTCACCGCAGCCGAACAGGCCGAAACAAAGCAGAAAAACCCAAACGAATATCAAATGTGTTCGATGCATCATGATCCACAGTGTCGAGAAAGGTTATTCGGTTTCCAAATGATACTTCAAATCGATGCGCTGGGTTTCTCCGGCGCTGGTATTGATGCTGAAATGTTTGCTCAGGCGGTAGCGGACATCGGCCGCGTATTTGTTCGAGAACAGGCCCATCGTGACGCCGAGATACAGATCCGGATTTATATATTCTCCTAGTCTGATGGCACTGTCTTCGATCGTATCGCCTTCTTCGAACTCAAATTCATCGATGCCGAGTCTATCGCTGAGCCAGGACAATTGTCCCACGCCGTAATTGAACGCCGCGCTGGCCACTGCGTTACCTTCGCCTTTTCCCAGCCATTGCGTCGACTTGCCGGTCACGAGATAGGACAGCGCCTCCGATTCCGGCAGCGCCGGCTCGGTAAACACCTTGGTTTGCGGCGATTTTAGCGGACCGGTGACGCTCAATACAGCGGTGACGTCGTCTTTAATGGCCTTGCGGATTGCCTCGACCGTCAACCACGGATTGTCGGCCGGGCCGTTAAAGACGAATTCTCCCTTGCGAATGGTCAGGTCCTGGCCGTAGGAACGGTAGGTTGCGTCCTGCATCAACGCGCGGCCGAGCATGCTTTGCCGTTCGTCGTCGATAATATAATTCAGCTTTCCGCTCAGGCGTGTTTTCAGGCCGAAGCCTTCGAAGCGGGAGTCTTCGCCAAAATCGATGGCGAGGTTGGCATGCAGACGGGAGGGATCGATGACTTTGCGGTGAGGTTGTTCGGCATTGACGATGACTTCATCGCTACTGGGGGCGATCGCGCTTTCCGGCAAGGTTTTCAACTCGACTTTGGCCTTGTCGATCTTGACCAGGCCGTCGATTTCGGTCAAGTTGCCCTGTTTGTTGATGTTTATGTTAGGAGACACTTCGATTTCGGCTTCAGGCAAGCGAGCGATCTGAAATTGCTTGCCGTTCAAGGTAAATTGAAACGGGAAGCCTTGTTTCGGACTCAGATCGAGATGGCCGCTACCGTTCAATTGGCCCTGACCGGATTCGAGTTTGGCATGCAGCAGCAAGCGTTCCGGCACGGCGGAACTGCTTTCGGCCTTGACTTGGATGTTACGGAACTCCGTGCCCAAACGGGGAACCGTGAAGCTTCCGCCATTCCATTGCGTATTGCCGGAGAGCAAAGGGCTTGCGCTGCTGCCCGCCATGGTCAGATCGGCGGTGATCAGGCCTTGCAGCCGGTTAATGTCCGGCAGCAGTCCGTCCAACAGTTTCAGGTTGCCGATTCTGGCTGACAGTGTGCCGTCTAAGTAGCGATCGCCGCCGCGCCCGGCTTTTCCGGCGCCGAGTTCGGCCGCGATGTAATCTTCCGCCCCGAGGCCGAGACGCAAGTGTGCCGCCAATTCATCCCGGTGGTAGCCAACCCGAGCGTCGCTGATACTGAAAGTCTGTTCATGGTTGACATTGTCCTCATCCTGGTAACGGGCCCTGCCTTGCGGCAAATCGATGGCGAGATCGGCGTCCACGTCGCCGCCCGTCGAGCTGAATTGTCCTTGCGCCGATAACGGCCCGTCCAGCGTCACATCTTGCGGCAGCCAGGGCTGGAATGCGGCCAGCGGCCAGTCGGTTAAACCAAGGCTGCCGTTTAGTTGTTGTTCCGGATTCCCCTTTGCCGCAAGGCACAGGCGGGACTTATCTTGTAGCCAGCAACTCGTGGGCAGGTCGAGGAACAAAGGTTCCCCGGCCAGTGTTACGAGCAACGGTGCCTGCAGCCGCCAGGATTTCAACTGCGGATGATCGATAGCGAATTGGCCGAATTTTCCCCGCCATTGCTTGCCGTCCCAGTGTCCTTCCGCGCGCATCCGTAAATTGACCAGGGATGAATCCAGGTCCAGCCGAACCTGGTGGCGATCCGGAATGCCGTGGCCCTGCAAGCTGATGCGCTCGATTTTGTTGTCCCTAAATTCCGCCCCGCTAGCGGAAAAATTCAAGCGCGAAGGACGGGAGGAGAGAGGCTCATAATCGGCTGACAGCGCCAGCTTGGCGATGCGGTTGTCGTTGAAGCGGAGATTGTGTCCTTGCAACTCGGCGGTCACGGCAGGTTTTGGCAAGGAGCCTTTGATCGCGGCTTTACCGTTCAAGCTCCCGGCCAATTTCGGCCAGGCTGAACGTAAGTCCGGCGCGGCGATGTCCAATGCGATATCGGCCCGCTGTTCGTTGAGATAGCCTGAGGCAGATAGCTTGTTGCGTCCGGCGTTGACATGAAAACGGTCGATATCCAGCCGCCCGGAGTCCAGGCGGAGACTGCCGCCGGCGGACAAGGGTTGCTCATAGAGAGTGCCTTGCAACTGCTCGATATTGAGCTTCGCCCGGTATTGTTCGCCGACGATGCTGCCTTGGGCTTGGGCTTTCAGGTCCAGCCTGCCCGGGACGCCTGTGCCGAAGTCGGTCGGATTGAGTCGCTGCGCCGCCAGCGCCAGGTCGAAGGCGACAGCCCGGCCCCAGGACAACGAACCTTGCAGTTCGATTTGGCCTTGGGCCGGTTTCAACAGTAGCCGTTCGATGGCGATGCTTTCGCTGCCGCCATGGCCTGTGAAAGCGGCATTGAATTCCGGTTGGTCCAGGGCGGCGATCAAGGCGTTAAGTTCGGCGCGGTATTGCTGCGGGCTGCCTTCGATATGGAATTCGCCGTGCCGGCTGCTGACTTGCGCGGCGCCGCTCAGCGGCCAGCGCAGTCGTTGCCAATCGCCGGCGAAGGAAAATTCGGGGGACGGTCCGCTCAGCGAGACATAACCGCTTTGCCGGCTTTGCGCGGCCCCCTCGACTAGGCTGGCGATGTCGTAACGCTTCAGGCTGCCGCTGACGGTGATTTTTCCGTTTAAAGCGGCTTGATCCTCAAAGTAGTTCCATTCCAGTTCGGCCGAGAGCGGCCAATCGGCTTGGAGTGTTACGTTGCTTTGACTTTTGACCTGCCAGTGGGGCATGGCCAGGGCAAGATCGGACAGGGTCAGCCTGTTCCGGTCCAGTTTTGCTTGCAATGCCAAGCTGTTAATTGCTTGCCGCCGGTCGCCGTCCGACCAGCGTAATTGCTCGAGGACGAATCGATCGACGCTGATCGTCAGCGGAATATGGGGTATTTCATTGTTGGATTGCTCTTCCTCGGTCGCCGCCGGAGTGCCGAGTATGGTCACGTTGCGCAACTGTACAGCGCGGATATGCAGATGCCCCCGCAATAAATCGGCCGCTTGCCACTGGAGCCTGAGCAGGTCGGTAGTAACGCTGAAATCTTGCTCGTCGCGATAGCGCAGTTGGCGTAGCGTGATTTGGTCCAGCAGCGTGCCTTGGATGGTAGCGACGCCGATCCGGTCGTTGTTCGATAACGCCGTTTGCAGCAGCCAACGGCTGCCTGTTTCGGTGGCCAGCAACCAACCCAGGACCGGAACTAACAACATGAAAAGCAGGAGCGGCACTATCATGCCAACCTTGAGCAAGCCGACGAGCCATTTTAGCGTGGTTGGCCTGGTCATAACTGGGCTCCGGCGGCGAAATGGAATTGGAACGAGGAGTCGGATTCGTTCAGCGGCACGGCGAAATCCAGCCGGATCGGGCCGATCGGCGATACCCAGCGCAGTCCCAGGCCGACGCCGGTTTTGATCGTGATGTCTTCGATATTGTAGGCATTGCCGGCATCGACGAAGGCGGCGATTCCCCAGGATTCGCTGAGGAATTGTTCGTATTCGAAGCTGGCGACCGTTAGCATTTTGCCGCCTATCACATCGCCTTGAGCGTTTGTCGGTCCCAGTTCTTTATATTGATAACCGCGTATCGTTTCGGTGCCGCCGGCATAAAAGCGGTAGGAGGTCGGAAGGCGGTCGAAGTTATCCGTCAACGTCGCTCCCAGGCTGGCGCGCGTGATTAGGCGTGCCGACCAGGGTAGGCTGTTGATCAATTTACCGTAAGCGGTGGCCTGGACGAAATTGGCGTCGGAAATAAAGGTCTCCGGCGCGGCCGCAAAGGAAAAATTGACATGATACCCCTGGGTCGGGCGCAAGGCGTTGTTGGAGCGGGTAAATTGCCAACGTCCACCCGGCACCAGCAACGTGGTACTCTGGGTGACATCGCCGATCGTGAAAGTCTCGTAACTGAGATCGAGAAAAAGGTTCTGCCGCCACCCGTTCTCATAGACATGTTGCTGTTGCAGTGACAACTTGGCTTCTTCAGATTCGAACGAATTGGGTTGTTCCAATTTGTAACCCGCGCCCAACGAAACATAGTCGTTACGATAATGCTTGTAAGGGATCATGTATTGGCCCTCGGCACTGGAAAGTACCGGCGATGCGGCAAGATCCAAGGAAAAATGATGGCCCCGGCGATTGATGCGACGGTTCTGATAGCCCAAACTGCCCAACGGACCGATATCGGTGGCGAAACCGACGCCGACGCTGTAGGCATGCCTTTTCGCCGGAGTCAGGTCGATAGCCACCGGCACCCGGTTGTCTTCCGCCAAGTCCATTTGCGGCTTGATTTCGACATTGCGGAAATACAGGCTGTCGACCAGGGCGTTATAGGTTTTCGCCAGCTGTTTACTGGAATAATAGTCGTCGCTTGCAATGCTGAGATAGCGATGAACAAAAACCGGGTCGAGGATGTCCTGATTGATCTTGATGTCGCCGAATTGAAAACGGGGGCCGGAATCGAATATGAGTTCGATATCGGCCTGACTGGTATCGGTGTTGACCCGCAGCGACTTTTTAATGAATTTGTGACGTAAATAGCCATGTTCCAACGCCAGAGATTCTAGGTCTTGTTTGATTTTTTCATAGCGGCCGTGATTGAGAGTATCGCCCCTTTGAAGAGGGAGGTTTTGCAAGTATCTTTGGAAAATAGTGTCTTGTTCGGCTTCGCCCCGTATGGTTACGTTGATCTTGGCGACCTTGACCGGCTCGCCGGCCTTTATGTCGAATTCGGCTTGCCAGCATGCTTCGCCGAAATGCAACTGTTTGCTGATTTCGGGCCGGTAATAACCCAATGCCTTGAGCGCTTTTTTGATTTCGCTGTCGGACTTGGCGAACAGCTTTTCAATCCGCCAGGCGGGCGATTGGCATTTTTCCTGTAGCAATGACAGAAAAGCGCGGACGTTGCCTTGTTGTTCGTCGTTCAAGCCGCGGATGGCGATATCGGGCTCCTCGGCCCGAGCGATCGCGGGGCTCAGCAACAAAGCAATCAGCGTGGCGGCGACCCATTGAAGCATAATATCGATTAAAGCAAAAATTGCGTGGCCAGTCCCAGGAAACTCATGAAACCGACCACATCGGTAACTGTGGTCAGTATCACCGCGCCGGATAGGGCGGGGTCTATGCGCAGGCGCTGCAATAGCAGCGGGATGGCGATTCCGGCCGCCGCCGCAGCCACCAGGTTGATGATAATGGCGGCGGCGATGATCACGCTGATGCCGCTGTCGCCGAACCACAGCCAGGCGATTCCGGCGACGACTAACGCCCATAATAGACCATTGATGACGCCGATCAACACTTCCTTGCGCGCCAGCCAAGCGCTGTTGCCGCTGCCGATCTGTTCCAGCGCCAAGCCTCTGATGGTCAATGTGAGCGTCTGGCTGCCGGCGATGCCGCCCATGCTGGCGACGATCGGCATCAGTACGGCCAAGGCGACGATTTTTTCCAGCGTGTCGGCATATAAACCGATGACCCAGGCGGCCAGGAAAGCCGTGACCAAATTGATCGCCAGCCATACGGTACGGCGTTTGGCGCTACTGATAATCGGGGCGAACAAGTCTGCCTCTTCGTCGAGGCCGGCGCGCCCCATAAGGGCGTGATCGGCTTCGGCACGTAAGATCGCGACGACGTAGTCCATCGTGATGCGGCCGAGCAGGCGGTTGTTTTCGTCGACCACGGCGGCCGAGACGAAATTGGCTTGTTCGAAAAACAGGGCGATGTCGTGTTCGCTGGTGGAGGCGGGGATCGGATGATGTTGACTGTTCATGGCGTCCCTAACCAGCATGTCGTCATGGCCGGTCAGTACCTTATTCAACAGCAATTTGCCCTGGTAAATGCCGCCGCGATCGACCACCATCAGACCATCGGTATAATCGGGGAGTTCTTCGTGCAGTTGCAAATAGCGTTTGACCGCGCCGAGCGAGACATCGCTGCGCACCGTGATGACGTCGGGACTCATCAAACGGCCCGCAGTGCCTTCCTCGAAAGACAGCGTATTTTCCAAATGCTCGAGAATTTCGTCCGACAGGTTTTCTTCCAGGGTTTGCCTGACCGGTACCGGCAGCTCCTCAATGATATAAGCCAGGTCGTTGACTTCCATTTGCTCGGCGGCCGCGACCAATTCCTCGGTCGGCATTTTGGCAATCAGACTGTTGCGCACCTCGTCGTGCAGGAAGGTCAACGTGTCGGCGCTCAGTGTTTCCGGAATCAGTTCCCACAACTGTTTGCGTTCGCTGGGCGGCATCGCTTCCAACAGGATGGCTATTTGTCCCGGGTGCAGGCCGCTTAATGAGGTCTTTAATTGGTCAAAATCCTGTTGTTCCAGTAGGATAAAAACCTGCTGTAGCGTCAATTCCGGGTTTTCGGGCGTCGTTTGTTCCATGATTGTCAAGGCTAAGGCGTTGCGGTAAAAGGAGTCCGTTCCTACGTTATAACAAGGGAGGCGGACGGGATGGAAGTCTCTGGCATGATTTTCCGCCAGAACCGTCAGTCTGTCATTTTTTTCCGAATAAAGTCATGGCCATGCACACTCTACCTATCCAGCGAAAAATAAGCGTAATGTTTTGCTTTTGTTTGTTGTTCGTGTCCGCTACGGCGCAGGCGGACAAAGCGTTGCAAGTCGGCGTCAGAGTGGCGCCGCCGTTCGTCGTGCGCAATGTCGACGGTTCCTTGTCCGGTCTCAGCATGGAACTGTGGGAACGAATCGCCGCCGACCTGCAATTGAATTACCAAGTGCGGGAAATGACTTTGCCCGAATTGTTGCAAGGCCTGGAGAACAGACAGATCGACGTAGCCGTAGCGGCGATTACGGTGACCGCCGAGCGCGAAGCCCGCATGGATTTTACGCATCCCTTCTATAGCTCCGGACTCGGCATCGCGGTCAACGCCGAACAGAGTGGAACGTTCGCGAGCGTGTTGAAGGCCGTATTCTCGTTGCAGTTCGTGCATGCCTTATTGGCGCTGGGTTTGGTGTTGGCGCTCATCGCCTTGTTGATCTGGCTTTTCGAGCGCAAGGCCAATCCGCAACAGTTCGGCGGATCGGCGATCAAGGGGCTGGGCGCGGGATTCTGGTGGTCGGCGGTGACGATGACCACGGTCGGCTATGGCGACAAGGCGCCGGTGACCGCCTGGGGACGCCTGCTGGCGATCGTCTGGATGTTCGCCAGCGTGATCAGCATTTCCGGATTCACGGCGACGATCGCTTCGGTATTCACGTTGCAGCAAATTCAGGGCCGTATTAAGGGGCCGCAAGACCTGCCGGGCAATCTGCTCGGCACCGTCAGCGGGTCGACCGGCGCCCAGTTCGCAAAGAAAAACAATCTGCAGCAGCAGAGCTATGACAGCCCGGCCGCCGCGGTCAAGGCGCTGGCCGAGGGGAAGGTCGATGCGGTCGTCTATGACCAGCCGATATTGCGTTATCTGGCCCGAGCGGAGACGGCCGGTCGGGTGAATGTGCTGCCGGGCAGCTTCGAACGGCAGGATTATGCCTTCGGCCTGCCGGCCGGCAGCAGTCTGAGGGAACCGATCAACAAGGCCTTGTTGATGCAGGTTCGCAGCGAAGCCTGGCAGCGAACCCTGAGCCAATATTTGGGCGAATAGGACGGCCAACGGAATGTTTTATCCTCTTCTAAGGTAGGGCGGATATGCCCAGCCTACCCTCGATATCACTGATTACCGACCATAATGATGAGCAGAAAAGTCTATTTGATTCATTCGCCCAAGGTAGAGCAACAACTGGAACGGATCACCCGGCATCCCCTGGTCTTGAATGCCGGCATTCAGCTTAGCGCGGTGAAGCTGGCCGACTTGAATGCGATTCATACCCATGATTCTATGAACCATGCCTTGGTATGGGTCGAACAGCGGGATTATCCGGCATTGTTGGCGCTGGCCAGGCAAAAGCGGCTCTCGCTGGGTTTTTTGCCTATCGATGGCGACCGGCCTTGCCAGTTTTTCAAAAACCTGGAGCTACCCGGCGATTTCGATGCCTGCCTTGCGATCGCGTTGGATGAGCAGCCGCTGTTTATCGATTTGGTCGTTTGCAACGACGTCATCGTGACCAACGGGGTCAATTTGGAGAACCAAACCACGATGGCCGAGTTCATCGGCGATAGCCGGGAATATCGCGGCTTCGATAAGCTGATCTTCACAATCAAACGTTTTCTGCATGCCTTCGCCCTGACGCCGCATCCGGTTACGCTGAGCACGGCCAAGGGCAAGACCGTGACGACGGCGCTAACCGGCATGGTCTTGCTGGATTTCCATGGCAGCGGCGCGTTGACGCAGCTGTTCCGCGAGTCGGTGTCGCTGAGGGACCGGCGTATTTCGGTGGCCCTGTTCGCGCCGCAATCGGTTTTGTCTTATCTGCAGTTATCATCGGCGGCCTTGCTGGCGATGCGAAATAACCGCCTGCCGCAGCAAGTGGGCTATATCCGCACCGAAACCTTGACGATCAAATCGCCGTTCGACACCCATTACCTGGTCAATGACGAGGTGCTGACCACGCGGGAATTATGCATCACGACGCTCGGCGAAGGCATACGCGTCAATGCCGGCGCCGAATTTCGCGAACGCCAGGGTTACGGCGACGACAAGGAGAATGTCAGTTGCGATCAACTGCCGCAACAGGAAGAGCGTATTCGTTACCTGGGCAAGACGTTGCCGTTTTTCACTCATGCCTTGGAAGCCGACTTCAAGGACTTGTTTCTGACCTTGAAGGAAAATGCCAGCACCAGCAATTCCTTCGTGTTGTTGATGGTGTTGAGTTCCTTGCTGGCGTCGTTGGGCTTGTTCTTGAACAGCCCGTCGATCGTCATCGGAGCGATGGTGCTGGCGCCGTTGATGGCGCCGATAATTTCCCTGGCCATGGGCTTGTTGCGTTCCGATGCGGAGTTGAGCCGGCGTTCGTTTGCAACGCTGAGCATCGGCATGAGTATTGCCGTACTGTTAGCGGCAGCGACGGCGGCGGTGATGCCGTTCCACGAGTTGACCGCGGAAATTGAAGGGCGCCTGCATCCGTCGACCCTGGATTTGCTGGTCGCGGTGATTTCCGGCGTGGCCGGCGCTTTCGCTCACGCCCGGGAAAATATCGCCAAGAGCCTGCCTGGCGTGGCGATCGCGGTCGCGTTGGTGCCGCCGTTGTGCGTCTGCGGCATTGGCCTGGGATGGTTGCAATGGCCGGTTTTTTATGGCGCGATCTTGTTGTTTCTGACCAACTTGACCGGGATCATCCTGGCGGCCGGCCTGACCTTCATGGTGATCGGTTTCGCACCGTTCTCGCGGGCGAAAAAAGGGATTATGCTCGCGCTAGTGCTGGTTGCCGCCGTTTCGGTGCCGCTGTCCTTGTCCTTCGTCAATATGCAAAAGGTTGCTAGAATCAGGCAGCAACTGGTCAGTCATGAATACCAGTTGGGCGGGCAGCGGCAACGATTGCGAAACATCAAGGTCAGGTTGGGCGAGCCTTTCAAGATCAGCGCCGATCTGGTCACGGCGCAAATACCCGGTCCTGCTATGTTGACGTTGTTCGAGCAGCATTTGGCCGAGCAATTGGGACATGCGGTGTCGGTGGATTTTTCCGTCAGGTTGGTGAGCGAAGATTATTTCTTGCCTGATCGGTCCGAGCATTAGCGGTATGGATAAACGCTAGGCATAAAAACCGGTGATGACAGTTTTTATGCGGTCATACTTAATTAACCACGGTCGATAGCGAAAAAAGGCGGGGGGATGTTGCGCGTTATTTTCTACAAGATTGCTAATCTTTCACTGACTGAGAGTGGAAAAACTGGTCTATACTGGTTTATTTAAACGCATTAGGAATTAGTAGCGAACAATATGAAAGTTAAGGTAAGTCGGGCTCTCTTGCTTTTCGTATTGTCTTTGTTTCCGTCTTTGTTGCTTGGCGTCGAAGCGGAAGGTACGGCGAATTATCAAACGATTTATTTCTATAATCCCGAAACGAATATTAATAATTTCGCCTCATTAAAGATTTCATTCGATACTTATCTTGCTAAATTCGGTCATTACCGGTTTCAACCCTTCAATGAAAAAGAGCTGTTTGAAACGTCCTTGTTGGAAGGCAAACAGAATGTTTATCTGCTTTCCAGTTGGCATTATCAACTGCTGAGCGGCCGACTGGCGTTGCAACCCTTGATGGTAGGTGTTTATAAAGGGCGATCGATGCAAAAGAAAATTCTGGCTGTCAGGCACGATATTAGCGATGTTTCTCAGTTATCCGGTAAAACCGTCGCCTGTTCCGGAAGTAAACAATATACGGAAAATCTGCTCGCTGAAATGTTCGGAACAAAGGGCGAAGAAATTCTGAAAACCATTAAGCTGATTTTGGTGCCAAAAGATATCGATGCATTAATGGCGGTTAGCTTTGGCATGGCAACGGCCGCGTTGTCCGCCGAAAGAAGTTTCGAAAATTTAGAGAAAATCAATCAAAAACAATTCCAATTGCTAAAACCCCTGTTAACGAGCCAGCAGCATTTTCTCACGCTAGTGGCTTTGCCGGCAGGGTCGAGGGCTGATACCCAATTATTGGATGTATTGGCGAAAATGGGTATCAATCCGGAAGGCGAAACGCGTTTACGAATGCTGGGGTTGGACGGGTGGCGTAAATTATCGGAGCAAGAAAAACTGTTGTTACAGCAACAAGGGTATAAAGGAAGATGAACGATTGTAGCCGAGTGATGTTCGCCCCATGTTTGCGCTGGATCAGCAAAATCGTTTATCGGTTCGCGGGCCCGCTTGTCGTTTTATTATGGTGTTTTTCTGAAACGCCGCATGCCGGGGACAACGATAAGCTGTTGATCGTGAATTCCGATTTGTCGGTGCAAAAATACGCGTTAATGCAAGAGGTGTTTCAAGCGCATAACCATTATTCCGCAACCGTCATCAATCTTGCCGACGACTCTCCCGATAAAGCTTCCGCGCTGATCCAGGACCGTCGCTATCAGATCATCTATACGATCGGCACAAAAGCCTATTTACTAGCGCGCGAGGCCGCAGCCGATAAGAACATCGTGTTTTCTTCGGTAATGAATTGGCGGCGTCTGCCTTTGACCGAGAAGAGCTACGGTATTGCGCAAGAATTGCCCGCCATGATGCAGTTGATGATGTTTCGCTATCTGTTTCCCGATTTGAGCAAAATCGGTGTGCTCTATAGTAAACAGTTCAACGAGGAATGGATGTCCCATGCCGAAAACGAGGGCCGGGAGATGGGCGTCGAAGTGATCGGAAAAGATATCGCGAGCAGCGATGAGTTGATTCCGAGATTAAACGAATTGTTGGGCGAAGTGGAAGCTTTGTGGTTGATAGCCGACCCCATGGTATTGGCGAATAAGGACAGTGTGGCGCAAATATTCTCGTCGTCGGAAAGTCAAAAGAAACCCGTTTTCGCGTATAGCGAGATTTTTATCGATTTTGGCGCCGTCCTGGTGATCTCCGCCGACATTCCGACGATGAGCAGGCAAGCATCCGTTTTGGTCGATTCCTTAGTCCACGATTCGCCGCCTCCTAGAAAGGTCGATTACCCGGCCGGCTCCCATGTCATATTGAACCTTAAAAAGCAAAAACGCTATCCGCTAAGATTGAACAAGGAAGCTTTGGGTTCTGTAAACCAAATAATTGAGTGAAGCCGATGAAAAAGCCTACCGTGAGCTTTAGCCTGCGTTGGAAGCTGATTGCAGTCATAACCTTGCTGGTTGTTGCTTTGACGACCGGCCTCACTTATTTTTACATTAACAGCCAGCAAAAAATACTCGATAGCGAATTACAACTGCGCATCAATTTAAACGAAGAAAAATTAATTTCGCGCGGCAGGGCGATTGCCAATAATTTATCCAACCAGGTTCAAAACGGCCTGGCTACCGTCAATCTGTCGCATATCTCCGAAATTCTGGCCGAATCGGTGCGCAAAGACCCGGAGCTTTATTACGCTATTTTGGCGGACAGTTCCGGCAGGGCCTATATCCATACCTTGAAGCCGGAATTGGAACTCGACATTTTACAACAGCCGGAAGACCAATTCGCGCTAGAGAAAAATCAGCCTTTTTCTTATCAGCATGACCAGTTTGGCGCGACGGTAATCGAGTTTATCGCGCCGATACGCATTAGCGCGGAACCCTGGGGTGTCTTGCGGCTCGGTTTTTCCAAAGACGGGCTAAACCGGGAAATTACCGAATTTCAGAAAGATCACGATCTGCGATTGCAAACCCTGATCAAGCGTTCGATCTATATTGCATGCGCATTTCTATCGATTTCCACCGCGATACTGCTGATTATGGCGGACCGGTTATCGCGTCCGATCAGAAAGCTGACCCTGACGGTCGATAACATCGCGGCCGGTGATTTCAATGCGGCAGAAAACCTGAAAATCAAATCCCGCGATGAAATCGGTGTGTTGGCTTCGGCTTTCGTGCATATGTCCAGGCAATTGCAACTCTCTTATAAAAGGTTGCAAAACCACAACCAAATTCTGGAGGAGAAAGTTAACGAACGAACCCTCGAACTGGCTGCGGCCCGAGACGAGGCCATCAAGGCCAATCACAGCAAATCGGACTTTTTATCCATGATCAGCCATGAAATTCGTACCCCGATGAATGCGATCATGGGATTGACCGAGCTTGTCCTTAAAACGGAGCTGAATACCAAGCAACGGGATTTCCTGTCCAAAGTGAAGTTTTCCGCCGATGCCTTGTTGGTCATCATCAATGACCTTTTGGATATGTCCAAAATCGAAGCCGGCCAGCTGAACATCGAAAACGTCGATTTCGACCTGGAAGAGGTGCTCAGCTATCTAAACACCATGGTGGGAATCAAGGCCGAGGAAAAGAACCTCGAATTGCATTTTTTGTTGGCGAACGAGGTGCCTATTCAGTTACGAGGCGATCCGTTGCGATTAGGGCAGGTATTATTGAACTTGGTCGGTAATGCGGTGAAATTTACCGAAGCGGGCGATATCGTCGTGAAAGTGGCGTTAGCCGAAGGGCAAGCCGCCGACCCATCCGATCTGATGCTTAGGTTTTCGGTAAAAGACACCGGTATCGGCATGTCCAGGGAGCAGATCAAACACCTGTTCAAACCGTTTACGCAAGTAGACAGTTCGATCACCCGCTTGTACGGCGGAACGGGCCTGGGATTATCGATTTGCAAGCAGTTGGTCGAGTTGATGGGCGGATCGATTCATGTCGAGAGCGAACCGGGGGCGGGCGCCGAATTTATTTTTACTGTGCGGGTAAAACGAGCGGGTGAGGAAACGGCCGCCCGGCCTATGAATCCCGTATTGAATACGAAGGGCTTGAAGGTGTTGGTCGTCGACGATAATGCCGCGGCTCGCGACATATTGGCGACCTATTTGACATCGTTCAACGTCGAGCTGTGCATGGCCGGTTCCGGCGAGGAAGCCGTCCGGATATTGGAACGCAACGAAGGGCAACCAATCTCTCTGGTGCTGATGGATTGGAAAATGCCTTACATGACCGGTATAGAGGCGGCCCGCCAAATCAAGGAGAGTAAAAAAATCAAGAGGGTTCCGACCATTCTGATGGTCACGGCGCATGCCAAGGAAGAAATCATGTCCGAGGTGCAACAGCTCGGTCTGGACGATGTGCTGGTCAAACCGGTCAATCCATCGTGTTTGTATAACGCCGTTATCGGCACATTGCAAAAAAATCCACCCATCGCCGCGGAAAACGGCAATAAAGAGCAAGCGCCAGGCAATTCCCCCCGGGATGAAGATGCGAGACCAAAGATACTCGTCGTCGATGATTTTGAGATCAATCGGCAGGTTGCCAAAGCCATGTTGGAAGGAGGCGGCTACCAGGTGTCGTTGGCCGATAATGGCGAGCAGGCGGTGCAAATGGTCAAAACGAACCGTTTCGATGCCGTGTTGATGGATTTACAAATGCCGGTGATGGACGGTTACGAAGCGACCCGGCAGATACGTTCCGAGCAAAGTTTTACCGCTCTACCGATCATCGCGCTGACGGCCCATGCGACCGAAGAGGAAAAAAATAAATGTCTGGAACGGGGCATGCAAGACTGCATCGGCAAACCGATCGATTTAAAGCAACTATTAACCAGCTTGAGACAAGCCGTCGAACCGGAAATGCTGCAACCTTCCGTTGCGGGTGAGTCGGCCAAGGAGTTAGCGGATTCAAGGCGGTCCGGCCACTCCGCTCTCGACGTGAACGCCGGTATCGGCAATGTTTCCGGGAAACGTCGGCTATATTTAAAGTTGTTAAAAAATTTCCAACATCAGTTTAACGATTTTGCTCGGCAAATCCGCGCCAGTTTGCGGGCGAATGATCGCGATGGCTCGCAACAACTGATCCATGGGTTAAAAGGCGTCGCCGGCAATATTGCTGCGTTCGATTTAAGCGATAAAACAGCGCTTTTGGAACGGGCGATCGCCGAAGGTCAAGACCTGGAAATGCCTTTGCTGGATTTGGAACGCGCATTGCAAGCGGTATTTGCGGATATAGACGCGTTAACCCGCTCGGAACAGTTCCGGGATGGAGATAGTGCCGCCGGCCAGGACGAGATTAAGGTTCACGAAGTCGATCGCCGTGCATCGTCGATGCCCAGCCAATGTAGGGATGACCGGCCAAGAATATTGATTGTCGATGATATACCTATCAATACCGAAATATTGGAAGGGGCGTTGACCGACCAATACACGGTTCTTATCGCCAACAATGGCGACGACGCCATGTTAAAAGCCATCTCCGTGCCGCCGCCGGACCTGATTTTGCTGGATATCAATATGCCCGGTATGAACGGTTATGACATTTTAAGAAAATTACAAGGCAATGAATTGACGCAAAAAATTCCGGTGATTTTTATTACCGCCAGAACCGATACGGAAGACGAGGAAATCGGCTTCAAGCTGGGGGCCGTCGATTACATTGCCAAGCCGTTTAAGATCCCCGTGATTCAAGCCCGTGTCAACAACCAGATCAAGATAAAACAGCAAAGCGAAAGGCTGGAACAGTTGGCTAATTTGGACGGCTTAACGGGGATACCCAACCGCCGTCAGTTCGAAAAGGTGTTGCAAAAGGAATGGCACAGAGCGCGGCGATCGCAAAAACCGCTTTCCGTAATATTTATCGATATCGATTTTTTCAAGAAATTCAACGATACCTATGGCCATGCCGTGGGGGACGAGTGCCTCATCGCGGTGGCCAAGACGTTAAAAAAAGAGCTTAAACGATGCGCCGACTTTATTGCCCGTTATGGCGGCGAAGAGTTTGTCGCGATTCTGCCGGAAACCGATGGAAAGGCGGCCTTTGCGCTTGCCGAGGCCATGCGGATCAGCGCGGCAAAAATCCAGTTGTCCGATCTCGTCTTGCCGCAGCCATCGATTACGTTGAGTCTCGGCGTATCAACGGCCATTCCCGGAAACGGAATGAAGCCCGAAGACCTTATTAATGCCGCCGACCGGGCGCTTTACCAGGCCAAACACAATGGCCGAAACCAAGTGAAAGAAAAGTCGGTCACCGTTGCGGTATAGGTCGTATAATAGCGCTATTTGTACTACATTACTTACTTTGAAGAACCTTTATTGTTGAGACCATAGCCACCCCGGATGAATAATAGGATTCCACTTACACTTTCGGCGGCAGTCATGTTGCCATTGCCCGCATTCTCTTCCGCCTTGGAGGAAGAGTTAAGCTGGGTGCAAGCGGAATCCATCGTTTTTTCCGCATCCCGGCGCGAGCAGCGTGTGTCGGATACCGCGGCGGCGGTGTATGTTCTGGGCAATGAGGAAATCAAACGTTCCGGTGCGACATCGGTTCCCGAAGCCTTAAGACTGGTGCCGGGGCTGCAAGTGGCAAGGTTGAACTCGAATACCTGGGCCATCAGCTCACGAGGGTTTAACCGGACGGATTCCAACAAGCTATTGGTCATGATCGATGGGAGAACGGTTTATCATCCGGTCTTTTCGGGCACGCTTTGGCGAACCAAAGACGTGATGTTGGAAGATGTCGATCGTATCGAAGTGATCCGTGGACCGGGTGCGACGATGTGGGGTTCCAATGCCGTTAACGGCGTCATCAATGTGATTACCAAACAGGCCAAGGATACCCAAGGACTGTTGGTCACCGCCGGCGGCGGCAGCGAAGAGCGTGGGTTCGGCTCGATGCGCTACGGCGGGAAAATCGATGAGCATATCGATTACCGGACCTATGTTAAATATATTCAACGCGATAAATTCAGGTCGGTCTCCGGTAAGGATACCAATGACGAATGGGAGAATGTCCAGGGCGGTTTTAGGGTCGATGCGCGATTGACCGAGCAGGATGCGGTGACATTGCAGGGCGATATCTATCACGGCAAGGCAGGCAGTTTCCGCAGTATCGTTTCCCCGACGCTGACGGCCCCGGTGATGGCGAACATCGGCGAGGATTATTCGGGCGGCAACGTACTGGGGAAATGGACCCATACGTTATCGCCGACGGCGGGGTTCAGGTTGCAAATGTATTATGACCGGACCGAAAACAAAACGTCCTTTTCAGCGATCGACGATGCCATCAATACCTTGGTCGATACCTACGACTTGGATTTTCAAAATCATTTCGAGCTATCTTCCTGGCAGCACGTTAACTGGGGCATCGGCTGGCGTTATGTCAGGGCGGAAGACCACAACGCGGTGAATTTTTCGTTTACGCCGCCGAATCGGGAATTCGTTTTGTATAACGGGTTTATCCAGGACGAACTGACATTGTTGCCGGATCGGCTGAAGTTTATTATCGGCTCGAAATTCGAGCACAACGATTTCAGCGGTTTCGAATTCCAGCCCAATGCCAGGTTGATCGTGACGCCGGACAACAAGCAGACGCTGTGGGCCTCGGTGTCGCGGGCGGTCAGGATTCCTAACCGGATAGACCATGACCTGGAGGCGATTTATTTGGGGCAAACCGGTCCTGCCTATATCGTTGGTCGGGGCAACAGCAATTTCGATTCGGAACAGTTGATCGCTTACGAAATCGGTTACCGCTTACAACCGAACGACAATGTTTCGTTCGATATCGCCGCGTTTTATAACGATTACGACAAGCTGACCAGCACCGAAGTCGGCGCGGCGTATTTGAGCACCACGCCCACGCCGCACTTGGTTGTTCCTTTCTATCCCGGCAATAACGTCAGCGGCGAAACCTATGGCGTGGAACTGGTGGCGCAATGGCAGGCGCTGGAGTGGTGGCGCCTGCAAGGCACTTACTCTTTTCTGCAAATGCAACTGCATACCCGGGACATCAGCACCGATCCAAATCCGGACGCCGCCGAAGGCGACTCGCCGCATCATCAATTCGTCCTGCGGTCTTCGATGGATCTGCCGGAGAATCTGAAATTGGATACGACCGTGCGTTATGTCGATAATTTACCGAACCAAAATATTCCCGGCTATACCGAATTGGATCTGCGTTTGGCCTGGGAACCCAGCAAAAACTTCGAGTTTTCGGTGGTCGGACAGAATCTGTTGGATAGCCACCACCCAGAATTCGGTAATGCGGCCGTTGCCGGCGCCGCGGAAGTTCAGCGCGGCGTTTACGGCAAGATCGCATTCAGTTATTAGCTCCGAGAGTCGCCTAGCCCATATATGAGTCAAGGCTGGGCTAGGCGAAAAAATGATAGGCGACTACGGTGGAAAGATAGATCAAGAGCGATTGCACCCCGCTCCAGGCGACGATCGCGATTACGCGCGATCGCTCCACTTGGCGAACGATATAGGGAATGCTCAGCGTTAGCAAAAACTCGCCGACGATGACATAAACAGGCGTCGAATCGAAGAACACCATAGTGGCGTTCCGGTAATACCAGAAGCCGGCCCCTTTGGCCAAAAACTCGTAGGCGGGTAAATTAACCGCGCCTAGTATTCCCGTTAAAACGGTCGCGACGGCCAATCCCCATCGCTGCGTCATCCACCAGGCCAGGTAACCGAATTGCGTCATCACGATCGTCCAGGAAAAAGGCATATAAGCGGGCGAGGACCAAATAAACGGCTCGTCGCTCGGATAAACCAGCGTTTTTTGTATCGCGACGGCCAGATGGTCGGTAGGTAATTCGCCAAAACCGACCAGCACGCCAAAGAAAAGTAATTTGGCCAACAGTGTGTCTTTTTGCCTGATAACATAAAACAAAAGCACCAGGTTGATCACCGCCGTGATCAATGCCGCCGCCGGCCAACCGGCTCGAAGCTTCCAGGCGACCAGGTCCGCCGCCAAGGCGAAGACCATGGTTCCCAGGATAAATTTAAAGCGGGAGTCGAATGTCATGTTTTATCCTAATGATTGAGCGAGTTATTGTTTGCCGAACAGCGCGTGTTTCAAAGCGGTGTCCTTATGCAGGATAATTTTGATCGTTTCATAGCCGATCACGGTAGTAAAGGTAACGGCCATCCAGACTAAAACCGCTTCAACCGGCAGCCCGACCCATGCGTCGACGGTAATGCCGATCATTTGCCGGTCGTTGTAGCCCCACCATTGATAAGGCGCGGCCAGCGTCGCCTCCCAGATCAAGCTGATCAACAATACGAAGAAGAAAGTGCTGCTGAACGCCCGCCAATTGATAAAGCGCTGTGTGCTTCTGAAAAATGCGGCGGAAGGAATGAAGCTGGCGGCGACCAAAAATGCGAAATACCCGGGAAAACCGCCTTGATCCGGACCCGGAACCAGGTTTTTATAGAGCGTGGCCGCAATGACCAATAAAATGCCGATGACGATCGATTGCGGATGAAATAACACCAGCTTATCGACCGATTTGCTTTCCTGGTAATAATCGGGAATATTGTAGGCGGCCAGCCAATATTCATCGCACCACAGATAGATCGACAACACTGCAATAAATCCGGTGACATAGAAGACGAATTCCTCTATCGGCAGTTCCGGCAGCCACTTCCACTGGGCGATATCCAAACCCGGTAAATAAATTCCCAACACGGCGCCCTGATTCTTGAACGTAAAGAAACTCAAGCCGAAAAACAGGTCCAGAATAAAGCCCAACGGAATCAAAAACAGCAATGAAATCCAAAAAGCTTTTTGAATGATGATCTTTTTATGCCGTAAATGAAGCCAGGCAACGATGGCCAGTATCGGTACGATAAACAAGGAAAGGCTCCAGGTGTAGCCCAATGGGGAGGAGTTTTCGACCGGAACGATCTTGTTTTGGCTCACATCGATAGTCGACAAGGTGATCAAGGCAGGAACCGCCAGGACCGCGATAAAAACAAAGAATATTTTAAAATCGATACTCGAGTTCGGTTTCATTGATAGCCCTTTTTTGTTTATTGTTATTGTCCAGGTCGTCAATTGTTGGCCACCCATTCTCGAACAGTTTAGACAAAGGATTGAATTTTTTGAAATTTTAAACTTGGATCAGTCGCGGCGCTTTATTGTGCTTGAGACAATAGAAATCCTTGATTCATCGGCAAGTCAAGCAAGCGGTCCGCAAGTTCGTCGTCAAGCGGATTAAGTTGCTGGGACGATGCGAGAAGGTAGCGATATTGTGGGAAGGATAGGCGGATTGTTCTATGTCCGGATGGATGCAAGTCGCCGCCAAACTGATCGGTCGGAATTAGTCCGGCCGCTCCGATTGGCTTGCAAATCGGTCAGCCGGGCCATTCTCGTAAGCCCGGAAATTTTCAGCATTCCGGATGTCCTCGATGAAGGTAAGGCGGATAGGTCAAAAACGGAGTTCATGACGGCCGAGCAGGCCGCTTTTCAGCATGTATAGAAAGCCCAGTAAGATATGGGAAACGCCTTCATAAAGGAAAAACAGATCATAGGAAGGATCCACGGGAATTTGATTGATGTTGCTGTAGAACTCCAAACCGCCGATGGTCAAGATATGAAAGAAGCCAACCCAGACCATTAGGGACTGTTTTTCCCGATACCAGCAATACAGCACGATGTTTATTTCCGCCAGGGCCAAATAAATCAGCATGAAAAGCAAATTATTCGCCAATGGTCCGTATAGTTCGTTGTTGTCTTCGAACAAGGAATAGTCACCGAATATCGTCATCGCCGGTACGCCGATTATCAAAACAATTGCAACGGCAAAATTAGTCTTAATGATGACCTCGATGGCTTGAGAAAAGTAAGCTTTCAATCGCAACATAACAAACCGACCTTAAAAAGACCCTCCTAAGAGAGGAGGGAAAAATAGAAGAGGATATTCGCCCTAAGGCAATGATCAATTTATCGTGAAAAGCGCTTCTGTCAATAAAAACTTAAACAGAATTTGGACAATTGCTTGCTTGCAGGTATATTAAATCCAATAATGTCAGGAAATGTAATGCTAATGTCGAATAATTTTGTCAAGATCTTGTTAAGAGACAATGCCAAGCAAATAATTTCCCATCGATGATCGACGGATCTGCCCGAAGGCATGTTCAACTTTCAATGATGATTTTTCGAGAATGTTTTATGTCCGACCCTCAGCCGCAATATTTAATTGGTACCGTTTCCAAACGTTCCGGCGTCAAACCCGACTTGATCAGGGCTTGGGAACGCCGCTACAAAGCGATCGAACCTAGCCGAAGCGACGGCAAGCAACGACTTTATTCGGACGACGATATCGTCAAACTCAAACTGCTGCACCTTGCTACCCAGCATGGCCACAGCATCGGTCAAATAGCCGGCTTGTCGATCGAACAATTACGGCATTTAATAACGCCCGACATTAGCGACACTAACGCCACCCCGATACACAAAGACCAGCGGCATTTATGCGAAGACTATTTACGGAAATGCTTGGCGGCTATCGACAGTTTCGATTCGCGCAGCTTGGAAAAGCAGTTTGAAAACGCCTTGCTGGAACTGGGAACACTGGTCTTCATCGAAGCGCTGTTGACGCCGTTGCTACAGCAAATCGGAGAGCACTGGCAAATGGGCAAGCTGCGGCCGGCGCAGGAACACATGGCTTCCGCGATCATTCGCTCGATGGCTTACATTCTGCGCAGTAACGAGCCGCGCGATGCCGATGCGCCGCAACTGGTGCTGGCCACGCCGATCGGCAATCAACACGAACTGGGCGCCTTGTTGGCCTCCATTGTCGCGGAATTCAAAGGCTGGCAAGTGACCTATCTGGGGCCGGATTTGCCGGCCGAAGAAGTCGCGGTTGCGGTGAAATATCAAAATGCTCAAGCCGTCGCGTTAAGCATCAGCTTCGATAGCGACAGTCTGAATACCAGCCGCGAACTACGAAAGTTGAAAAAACTGATCCCGGAACGGACCGCCTTCATCATTGGCGGTCGCTTGGCCTATAAATATCAGGCTCTGGCCGCCGAATTGAATGCCCATGTGGTCAAGGATGGAATCGAGCAATTCAAAAATCTGTTGGATGAGCTGAAATTATCCAGTTAGTTCGTGCCTGGCTAGCGGAAGTCGGGATGGCGCGGTTCCGAGGCCCTGCTACGAGACTAAACATAAGGGATTGGTACAGATTGAAATACTTCAATATCTCCCTTTATCCCGTTTAACGAATGTCGTGTTTTCGAGGGCCGCACGCCCGCGCCGCTGCGCAGCAGGACGTCGCCCTCCGCCCGTAAGCCATCGACATTGAAAGAGATGCCGTCGATGATCGTGTGCCCAGGTTCGATCTCCATGCCGGCCGAAGGAATGAGCAATATTTGCAGGTTACCTGCCGCGCTGAGTTTATGTTCGGCATGATCCAGGCAAATTTCCATGCCGAAGGTGATGCCGTCGATATTAAAGACGCCGCCTCCCATGCGTTCGTCGGTAAACTTGGAGGTGATTCCGCTGCCGCGAGCGCCTTCCGTGCTCAACGGTGGCATATCTTGCCGGACCCCCGCATTGTTCATTGACACGAAAGGCCCTTTGCCGTCTTTTATGTCTCTAAAATCGATGCCAGAGATGAATTCCTTGGCCACCAAGTGGTCCTCGGAACCTTTCTGAATCAGCGCCACATTATCGATGATTGCACCATAAATACCCTCCCGAACATCGTGTGCCGCTCCCTTGGAACATTTTGCAATCGTTCGGCTGGGATTTGTCGGGTCGCGTTGAAAAACGATGTGCTGTCCGGAGTGGCAGGTAAAACAATATTGCCGAGCGTCGATGGCCGCGGAAATCGCCGTACCGAATATAAACAACCAATCCTTGAATAGCGGTTTGCCGGTCCCATTGTCGCCGCTCCGTAACAGTGGCAAAATTTGCGACACAAGTTCCGGCGGATAGGCGCCATAGCGGCCACGGAAGAAAAACTCGGGCGCCATGAATATCTTCAGGGTCTTGTCATCGTTTCGCGAGGCCGGCGGAACAAAATTGTAAGCCTGATTGACCGCGGCTTTCATTTGTTGCACCCGTTCCCGCATATCTTGTTCATCGTCCAGCTGGCCTTGATACTTGACGATGTTAGTATTGCCTTCAAACGCGCCGGTTGTTACGCTGTAACTGATGCACACCGCGTTATCGTAGGTATGAGCGACCGAACCGGAATACGCCAGCTTTCTTCTGACCACCTCCAGCAACGCATCCATCGCGACATTCTTGGGCTTCGGCGGTTTCCATGCCAAACAGCTCCGTTCCAGGTCGGCCAACAGGTTTCGCTTGGCCATCGGCGAAAATGCCTGTTGGTATTTCACCAACATGTCGTCGATATCCCTGACTATCGGGTCCAAGGGAAGTTTGTGAATAACAAATGCATCGGCTTTCCAGTTATTCAAGTTCGGAATATCGTCGTATCTCATGGCACCGTCTCCCGCTGCAATCGGATTATGGTTCGATTGTAGTCGGTCGCGCCCATTTCCGCAGCAAAAAGTGATACGCAAGCAAAATCCGGGTTTCGAGTGAGCCGTTAGCCCGGGCAGTATGAGAAAAGCAATAAAAAACCGAAGGCCGCATCACGACCGAAGAGCGGGGCCTGGACGCTAAATACTCCCGATTATCCGGGTAGATCGGCCGCTTGATCGAGGGGCTGGCTTTAGGCCATTTAGCGGCACGTTTTAGAACTGAAGGTATTTGTCGATTTGCTTTTTAGCAAAGGCCTTGAGCAGAGTGGCTGCCGCAGATTTCAGCGTGGATAATGATGAATCCTTGAACTCTTCTTTCATTATTTCCCAAATTTCCGATTTATTGACGGCTTCTGCAAACTCATGCCCCGAAGCGGTCAGCCTTAATGGCCGGCTATTCCACCTATATTGACCACCCAGCAAAATTTCGTAACCCAAGTCGCTTTTTTTGTCCAAGGGCTCAACGAATCCTTGGTCCTCCAAAATTTGGATATGGAAAAGAAACTTGTCGTCCATCTCAATCCCTCTATCCACGAGATCCGAGACCCAGATAAAC
Organism: Methylomarinum vadi; assembly: GCF_000733935.1. Lineage (NCBI taxonomy): Bacteria > Pseudomonadati > Pseudomonadota > Gammaproteobacteria > Methylococcales > Methylococcaceae > Methylomarinum > Methylomarinum vadi. Next base: position 1,883,268 of record NZ_JPON01000001.1, on the reverse strand, counting down.
GAATGAGGCGAGTCAATAAATGTGTTTAGCATTAGTTTTAAATATTCTTGATCTATTTTCATAATGCTTTTTTACTAGTTTGGGTTGAACGCCAAGTTAACCGGCGAGTGTCCGGTTCGTAGGGATGGCGTGGTATCAAGGGTCTGCATTCCGCGATGCTTCATGCCGGCTGCGAGACTGCTAGCCGGTCAGAGCGAAAATCTGCCTTGCCGCCTACACTTGTTCGGCAAGCAACGGATCGTCAAGGCAATTGACGCTCAACCGCTCACTGAATAGCGACATTTAATTCTTTCATGGCTAATTTTACGCAATAATGAAAATTAGTTTGACAAAAATCTTTAAAGACAATGGAACGATCGGTTTCACAGATTTTGCCCTATGATTCCTCGGCCCTTGCCGAAAAACTGCTGGCGGCGGGGCAACGCATTCTGCTTGTCGGCGAGGCCGGCATCGGCAAATCCACGTTGATGCGCGAATTAGCGCGGACGCTCTCGGCCAAAGGCCGGCAGTGCCGTGGCATCAGTGCCGATCCTGGTTCGCCAGCTTTCGGTCTGCCCGGGACCGTGTCGTTGGGTTTGTGGCGGGAAGACGGCTGGCAAGTGTTAGCGTACGAGGCGCTTTGCTCCCTGGACGCCGGCCGTTTTCGTCTGCCGCTAGTGAGCGCCGTCAAAAAATTGGGCGAAAAGCCGGCGCGGGGCTTGATGCTGGTCGATGCGCCGGGCATGGTTCGCGGTGTCGCCGGCGCGGAATGCCTGATGGGCCTGGTCGAGTCGCTGGCCATCGATACCGTGCTGGTATTGGCGAGGCGGTCGAAGCCGTTGCCGTTGCTGCCGGAACTGCAAGCGTCGAACGTCCGCATTTTAGCGATGGAGGCTCATCCCCAGGCAAGGCGGCCCGGTAAGAAGGCCCGCGACTACAAGCGTACCCGACTCTGGCGAGCCCACTTCGGCGACGCCAAGGAAATGAATCTGGACATATCGGAACTGAATTTGCTCGGCACGCCGCCGCCTCGGGATGTGGCGTACGCCTGGGCGGGGCGGCAATGCGCCTTTTTGCAAGCCGGCAAAACCATCGGTATCGGCGAAATTATCGCCTTGCAGGCCGACAGCCTTCGCGTCAGGCTTCCGCGGTTGGCGATGGCATCGAAAACGTTATTGCTGCGCGACGCCTGCATCGAAAACGGCTTATTGGTCAGCGCCAAGCCGTTCGCGGCCGCCAATCTCCAGTTCCTGCCGCCGCCCGAGGCGTTGCCTTACCCGACCAAGGATTACGGTGGCGGACCCAGACCGGCGGTTAAATTACGCGGCGTTTACGCGACCTTGATCAATGGCGTCTTCGGCGATCCTTTGCTGCATCTGAGGCTGCAACAGCAGCAACGCAGTCTGTTGTTCGATTTGGGCGATTCGGGCAGGTTGCCGACCCGCATCGCCCATCAAGTCAGCGATGTCTTCATTAGTCACGCCCATATCGATCATATCGGCGGATTTCTGTGGCTGTTGCGTTCCCGGCTCGGCGATTTTCCTTGCTGCCGTTTGTTCGGTCCGCCGGGATTGCTTGACCATATCAACGGTTTGATCGCCGGTATCCTCTGGGACCGCGTAGGCGATACCGGGCCGCGTTTCGAAATCGCCGAGATTCATGGCGCTTGTTTGCGGCGGACTCAAGTCCAAGCCGGTTACCGAGAATCCCGCGACTTGCCCGACCTGCGCATAATCGATGGGAAGATTGTCGATGAGCCGTCCTTCACCGTTCGCACCGTCACGCTGGACCACGGCACGCCGGTGCAGGCCTATGCTTTTGAAAGCAAAGCGAAACTCGGCGTTGACAAGAGCGCGCTTAAAACTTTGAATCTGCCGGCCGGTCCTTGGCTCAAGCGGTTAAAGTCATTGGCCGACAAAGGCGAACGCAAGGCCCTGATACCGTTGCCCGGCTACGGCGAGCGGCAAGTCGGCGAACTCGCCGAGGCGCTGTTGACCGAGACGCCCGGCGAAAAATTAGTCTACGCCACCGATTTCGCCGCCAGCGATGCCAACCGCGCGGCTTTGGCCGGCTTGGCCCATAAAGCCGATGTCATGTTTTGCGAAGCGTCCTTCCTCGAAGCAGACAGCGAGCAGGCCCGCAGGACCGGACATCTGACCACCCAGGCGTGCGGCAATATCGCAACCCTTGCCGACGTCACCCAGTTGGTGCCGTTTCATTTTTCCAAACGCTACGAAAAATGCCCGGAAACCGTCTACCGGGAAATCAGCGACGTGTGTTCCCGCGTCGTTTCGCCTAAATAAAAATCTTGCAGCATTCGGGGAGGCTTCGGCTCACTGGGGGCTAGCGGTTCTCTGTCATTCCTTCCCCGCGATAACCTGAAACCGCTCGGCTTGCTTTTCCTGGACAAAAGCGCCATTCCGGTCAACCCAAAATTATTGACGAACGTTCTGGCAGGGATGAAAGGTTCTTGTAAGGTAGTATCGATACAATACTATCAAAACTGTCCGCTTCGTTTGCGCGGGTAAATCGCCGAAGGTAGGCAAGACTGAAATCTGTTCGTCGACCGGCTAGGTCTCGAAATATTTTCGGGGATGCTTAGGCATTTCGGTTTTCCGAGAAAACGTTGATTAAGGCGATCATTAGACAGACCGCTCAGTTTGAAAAACAAATGATCCATCAAGACCAAGGACCAATCATGCAATCCTATGAAAAATTATTACAACAAAACCAGCAATGGTCTTCGGCAAAGAGGCAGAACGATCCTAAATTTTTCGACAAGTTGGCGGAAACCCAAACGCCCGAGTTTTTATGGATCGGTTGTTCCGATAGCCGGGTCCCGGCCGAGATCATCGTCGATGCCCAACCTGGCGAAATATTCATCCATCGCAATATTGCCAATCAGGTCATACATACCGATTTTAATTGTCTCAGCGTATTGCAATATGCGGTCGAAATCCTGCAAGTCAAACATATTATCGTCTGCGGCCATTACAACTGCGGCGGCATTCAGGCGGCATTGAACAAGCAGTCGGCAAATTCGATCATCACCAACAAATGGCTGATGCATATAAAAAATACCTATCGCCTGCACCAACATGAGCTCGATGGCATCAGAAGCCTCAAGCAACGGGGCAATAGGCTGGTCGAACTGAATGTCATCGAACAGGTGAATTCCTTGTCCCATACCTCAATCATTCAAAAGGCCTGGAGTGAAGAGCGGCGTCCGGTGATTCACGGTTGGGTTTACGGACTCCACGACGGAATGCTTTCGCCATTGCTGACCTTGTACCCGGACAAATCCACTATCCACCCGATTTTTCAGTATGAGGACGTCGACGACGTCCAACCGGCTACCGAGGCCGAATATAAGCATATCGATAATTTTGGCGTTCGTTATCAAGGCAGGTTGTTATGATCCAAAAACATCTTGAGTATTATTTAGCGAATCTGAAACACGATGTTCCCGCCGGCTTGGTGGTTTTCCTGGTGGCCTTACCTTTGTGTCTGGGTATCGCGCTCGCTTCCGGCGCACCGTTATTCGCGGGTTTGATCGCCGGCTTGGTGGGCGGTATCGTCGTGTCCTGGGCCAGCGGTTCCCAACTCAGCGTTTCCGGCCCGGCGGCCGGCTTGACGGTGATCGTTTTCAACGCCATCGACCAATTGGGCAGCTATAAGGCCTTTTTGGTCAGTGTCGTCTTGGCCGGCGTCATCCAGTTGGCGCTCGGTTTTTTGCGCGCCGGCATCATCGGTGCCTTTTTTCCATCCGCCGTGATTAAAGGCATGCTGGTAGCGATCGGTTTGATCCTGATTATCAAGCAATTGCCCCATGCCGTGGGGTACCACAAGGGCTTCGAGGGCGACGAAAGCTACATGAACGAAACCGCCGCCAGCAGTTTCCAGGAATTATTGGATTCAATAGGCTCCATCTCGTACGGCAGCACCATTATCACAGCGGGTTCCCTGCTGATTTTGCTGCTCTGGGAGTCGCCGCTGTTAAAACGCATGCCCCTGGCCAAATTGATTCCGGGGCCGTTAGTGGTGGTCGGCTGGGGCGTTTTGCATAATGCGATAGCCATGAAGTGGTTTCCCGCCATGGTGGTGAACGACGGCGATCTGGTCCAATTGCCGGTCACGGACAGCATGGCGGAATTCTTTAGCCTGTTTACCTTGCCCGACTTCAGCTACTTGAGCAACCCTTACATCTATAGCACCGCCATTACCCTGGCCGTGATCGCCAGCCTGGAAACCCTGCTCAGCCTTGAAGCGGTCGACAAACTGGACCCATTGAAACGGACCGCTCCCACCAACCGGGAGTTGAAGGCCCAGGGATTCGGCAATATGCTCAGCGGGCTGATCGGCGGTTTGCCGATCACCGCCGTCATCGTGCGTAGCTCGGCCAATATCAACGCCGGGGGCCATACCCGCGTCTCTAGTTTTGTTCACGGTATTTTCTTGTTGTTGAGTATTTTGTTCCTGACTCAATTCATGAACCTGATTCCGTTGGCGTGTCTGGCGGCGATTTTATTGCAAACCGGCTACAAGCTGGCCAAACCGCAACAATTTGCGGCGTTGTACCGGCAAGGCTGGAACCAGTTCCTGCCGTTCCTGACCACCGTGTTGTTCATCCTGATCACCGACTTACTGCAAGGCATCGTCATCGGCATATGCATCGGACTTTATTTCGTCATTGTTTCCAATTACCGCGAGTCGATCGTGTTGCATTACGAGGAAGGTCATTACACTCTGATCCTCAACAAGGACGTTTCTTTTTTAAACAAGGCCTTACTACGCCGCTTGCTCAACGAAATAGAGGAAAACAGTACCGTGGTGGTCGATACCTCGAAAGCCAAATTCATCGATTTCGATATCAGGGAGGCGTTGCAAAACTTTTTGAAAACGGCGCCGGACGACAACATCGAGGTCGTGGTTCATGGGCCATTGGCGGCACAACTGGCGTAAATGGCGGGTCCCTTGGTAACCGGGTTTAGGGCTTTATTAGGGGGATCGTGTTTTTAGTTTGGGTCTTCAACATCAATAATCTAAACAAGGCCGGCGCGTTGAGCCGGCCTTGACTCTGACCGATCTTTGCAATTCTGAACGATACGTTGTGATAGCCATTGCACTTCAAAATTCGGCACATTGATAACTTCTCCCACCGGGAGAAGGTTGGATGAAGGTTCATAAAAACCGAATTTTAAAGTGCGAACGGTATCGTATCCATTAAACGCCTTCATTCACACCCGCTCATAAAGTAAATCCTCCAGCATCATACACGTTTCCTGCAATTTCCCTTGGGCCATGGCGCTAGCCAGGCCAATGCGAGGCCCATTCGTCGGTGCATGGCCATTTTCCGTTGCTTCAGACACAAGCGCGGCGAGAGAAGAGCCGTCGTTTTGACTCATTTCCATGGTTAACTTACCCCAGCTGCATTCGATTTTTACGTGGGTGATGGCAGCCTGGTCGGCCTGAACGATCGATGACGACAGCATGAAAAGAAAAGCAGATAGGAATTTCATATCAATGCCCCCCGGTTTTTTGAGATTGTTATTAATTGAGTTGTTGTATTCTTGTCGATGTCTCGATTTTTAAGGAAGCGCTGAATCAATCCGTCCCCGAATTCTCGGCGCTCTGTTAAGGAAAATACGATTTCCCTTAACCGCAAATACTGTATTAACCGGCAATTCCTTAATTTTCAGAAAAGCAATCAACGCGAACGATGCTACAGGAAGGGGCGTGGACTGTATATTGTACGTAAGTCTGTAAGCTATGGACTACATAAAAGCGCCTGCGGCAAGCTTGTCAAACATCACCCTGATTGTTAGTATCCGATACATTCGTTAAACAAGGAGGTTCAGCAATGTCGCCACATATTCCCGCTTTACCCGTTTATCACTACCAGTTCGAGTTTGCCGTTGCCGGTCCGGTCAGGCTGCCGCGCTACCCAGGCTCCGCCTGGCGCGGCGCGTTCGGCCACGCCCTGAAAAGAACGGTCTGCATCGTCCGCGATACGGCTTGCGCGGACTGCATGCTGCAAAGTTCCTGCGCCTATTCCTATATCTTCGAGACGCCTCCGCCGGCAAATGCCGGAAAGATGCGTAAATACACGGCTTCCCCGCATCCCTTCGTATTGCGCTTTCCGCAGCAGAATGCGGAGGAAGCCGGTAAATATCGACTCGAGCTCATAGTGATCGGGCAGGGGCAAAAGTTTTTTCCCTATATCGTGCATGCCTTGCAGAAAGCCGGGCAGGACGGCATTGGCAGCGGGCGACAGCCGTTTATCCTGGAAAACATACGGCAACGCCTTAACAACGACACGATGGCAACCGTATACCAGGCGGGCCAGTTGACGCTTCCAGGAGCCGATAGCCTGGCCGAACCGCCTCCCATGCCGGATCGCATCGAACTTGTCCTGCACACCCCATTGCGTATCAAACAAAACGGCCGCAATCTGACCCCGCAATCGTTCAATTTCGGTGCCTTCTTCGGCAACCTGCTGCGGCGTATATCGATGCTGACTTATTTCCACGGCGAAACCCCATTGGAAACCGATTTCGCCGAACTGACGCGGCAAGCCAGGCAAATCCAATTCAGCGATAAGCAATTGCAATGGTTCGACTGGAAACGCTACTCTTCGCGGCAGGACGCGGAAATGAACATGGGCGGCGTCGTCGGAACATTAAGCCTGGCCATGCCGGGCCTGGAACCGTTCTGGCCCTATCTGTGGCTGGGGCAATGGATCCACGCCGGCAAGGGCACCAGCATGGGATTGGGGTATTACAGCATCGAAACGGCAAGCTTGCCAAGCGACGATAATCGAATGAAATAGGCAATCATCGAGTCATGGAACAAAGACAAAAAAACCTATTATTATGCGTCACCGGCCTTAGTCCGCAAGTGGTGACCGAAACCCTGTATGCCTTGCACCGAAACGGCGAGCAGATGCCGGACGGCATTCACATCCTCACCACGGACGAAGGCGCCGAGCGCGCCCGGTTGACGTTGATCAACGACCGCTGGCTGAATCGTTTTTACGCGGATTATGGCTTGAGGCCGCCGAGATTCGACTCAGCCCATATCCATATCCTATGCGATGCAAGCGGCCGGCCTTTGCACGACATCCGCAGCCAACAGGACAACCGGGCCATGGCCGACGGCATTACCGAAACGATACGCCAGTTTACCGCCGATCCGGAAAACAGGCTGCATGTCAGTATCGCCGGCGGGCGGAAAACGATGGGGTTTTATGCCGGCTACGCCCTGTCCCTGTACGGACGCGACCAGGACCGGCTAAGCCACGTCCTGGTTTCGGCCCATTACGAATCGCATCCGCAATTCTTCTATCCGACGCCGTATTCGCAAACTATTTATACCAACGACCGCAGCAACAAACCGCTGGATACCAAGCAGGCCGAAGTCGTGCTGGCCGACATCGCCTTCGTGCGCCTGCGCCACGGCCTCGACGACGATTTGCTGACGGGACGCAGCAGTTTCAGCAAGTCCGTGCAGAGGGCCCAGCAAAAGCTGGGCCCGGAAAAGCTGACCATCGACCAAAAGCTAAGAGTCATCACCGCGCAAGGCATCGGTATTCGCCTCAAACCGGCCGACTTGGCGTTTTATGATTGGCTGATTCAAAACCAGTTGCAACAGCGAGCGCCTATTTCTTGCCCGAGCGAAGGGGTTTCCGATCCGGACTACGCGCAAGCGTATCTGAAACATTACCGAGAAATCATCGGCGAAATGGGCGCGGGCGAAAGGACCGAAGCAGCCTTGCAACACGGCATGAGCAAAAGCTTCTTCGAACAGCGCAAATCGCGCGTCAACGGCGCCATCAAGAAAGCCCTTCAGGGCAGGGCCGGGCCTTATTTGATCGCCGCGCACGGGAAAAGGCCGCGGACTTATTACCGGATTGAATTGAAAGACGAACAGATTGAATATTTATGAGGAGGAAGGATGCAGAAAAATGAATATACGGTGGCGTTCAATGTCCCCGGATTTTTAGGCGATGCCGAACAAAAATCCGCTTGGCGAACATCGCCGTTCAAGGCATTGATTCAGCAATGGTGGCGGATCGCCGTTGCAAGTGAAGAAGGCCATGTCTGGCAAAGAATTCGTGAAAGGGAAGGACGTTTATTCGGCCATGCCTGGTTGAAAGACGGCAAGGGCAAGGAATGGGCGATGCGCAGTCGAGTGAGAATGAAACTGGCGCAGTGTCAACCCGGAAGCTTGATGGCCTGGAATAACAAAGACCCGAAAATAAAGCATCCGGAAGTTAAATTTCCGGTCGGTTCGCAGTTGTATTTGGGCTATGGGCCGTTGGACTATAAAAAAGGACTCAAATATTCACCGGCAATCGATGCGATGGAAAATAACCGACTCATTTTAATGCATCCTAAGTCTGAACAGGCTGTTTTCAACCAAACCATGCAACTGGTTAACTGGTTCGGAACCTTGGGCGGGCGATCGCGCAACGGTTGGGGGTCGATCGCTCTGGCTAACCCCGATCTGGCCGATTACTCGACACTTCTGGATGGCCGGGCGGAACTCGGCAACGTGCAGCGGCCGTTGGAAATATGCTTGCAGGATGAATGGCCGCAAGCCATCGGTACGGATGGCAAAGGCGTATTGATCTGGAAAACCGAAGCGTTCAATAGTTGGCGAGAAGTAATCAAACGACTGGCGGAAATCAAAATTGGTTTCCGAGTGGAAAATTTTCCTTTCAAGATAAATCAAGATGCTGCGAAACCGGCATTGGATAATCGTCACATTCTTTCATATCCCGTTACACATCATGGTGTGGACGGCTGGATAGAAACTTATAGAGATGGACAGCCTAAAAAAGATAAACGAGGGTATTTAATCCAAAAGGGGCGTATAGCCAACCAAATGCGGTTTAAGGTAATTGTTCAAGATCAAAAATTTTATGGTTTGGTTTTTCATATACCTTGTTCTGTACCTGAAGATATGGCGGATGCTTTGAAAAACAGGAAACAGATACTTAATAATCAGATTGAGATTTGGCAAAAAGTCCACGCCTACCTGGACGGACAATTAGACAGAACCGGGAGCCAATAACATGGAAAACAACACACTCTGGCAAATCAAATTGGCGGCGCGCGTGCATGACCCGGCTGAAAAAGCCTTGGTTCTGATGCGCGACCCGGCCGGCCATGAAGGCGGAACGACGCGAACATTGCTGAAAAGCTTTTTCCCCGATGGCGTGGATGAGAAAACCAAAAAACGGATCAAGCAGGCCGATCATTGGGCATCCGCCGCCGACCGGCCGCAATTTCCACAGGATGCGAATAATCGTTTCGCGAAGTGGACACAGGTTCGGTTTCACGAGAAGCCCGAAATCAAACATCCGCTGACTGGCAAAAGCGCCGATTTGGGGTCGTTGAGCATCGAGCCAGAACATATCAAGGCATTCAGCACCGACAGTTTCAAAGCGTTGATCGAAAATAACCCGGACGGTTCGATAGACTGGCGTAAAACCCTGCTCGGTTTCTGGCGTTTCGGTCCGGAACTCAATCCCGAAGGCTTGGGACATTTATGGCGCTTGCTGCCGGCCGATACCCGAATACCCGACCATACCATCTGGGCGCACCTGGATTTGACCTCGGCTTTTTGCGGCGCCTTCGCCGCCGATGACAACGATCGACCGGCATTGCTGAATATCAGCTTCGGCCCGGTGCAGTCGTTCATCGCTGCGGGTCGTTCGACCTCGGACTTATGGGCCGGTTCGCATTTATTGTCGCGCATCGTCTGGGAAGGAATGAAAGTCATTTGCGAAAGCCTGGGTCCGGATGCGATTATTTTTCCGCAATTGCGCGGCGTGCCGATGGTTGACTTGTGGCTGCAAAAAGAGATGGGCCTGGCGAAGGAACGATTTCAAGATTGTGAATGGCGCAAGGCAAAAACCGACGGCAACCCGCTATTCTCGGCTGCTTTGCCGAACAAATTCGTCGCGCTGGTTCCGGCTTCGCTGGCAAAAGAACTCGCCCAACAAGTGACAGAGCGAGTGCGCGCTTGGGTATCCAGCGAAGCGGAAGCCATGCTGAAACAGTGTCTAAATGAGGCACGCATCGATGACGACACCGGTTTGTATTGTTACCAGCAGCTCAAGGAACAATTGCACGGTTTCCCCGAAGTTTATTGGGCAGCGGTGCCGTGGTTATGCCAACAGCAAAAGGGTTCGGTCGATACCGAAGGACTGGCTGACGCGATGCGGCCGTTTTACCCCGAGTCCAATATGCCCGGTTTTTTGGACAGCGAATTGTGGAAATTATTGAATAAAGCCATAGAACCCGAACAGAATTGGAAATTCTATAACCCCAATCCCGGCGTGTTGTATCCGGCCGTATTCGATTTGCTGGACCGGGTCGCGGCGGCGGCCAAATCGACCCGGACATTCAAGCAAATGCCGCAACAGGGTTACCGAAACACGCTGAGCGGCGAATACGAATGGCTGACGACCGACCCGGAACAACTGCAACTGCCGCCTGGTAAACGAAAAGATACCTTATGGCTGAAAGTCGCCGAAAGAAAACCTTCCTGGGTTAAAAAAGGCGAACATCTGAGTGCCCTGGATATGCTGAAAAGGCTGTGGCCGACACATTTTATCGATGAAATCAAAAATGCGGTGGACGGTTTGGAGGGACTGTCGCGCTATGTCGTATCCACCCATGATATGGCGTTTGCCACCGGCTTCGAACAATGGCTGAACAATGCGCAAGACAATGATTTGCCGACGGCGTTGCGCGCCCAGCTTGAAAACTGGGATACGCAATCGGCCTTGCCGAAAAAATTGCTGAAACAGGCGAGGGATAATCAAGCCATACGCACATTGGCTAAAAAACTGCCGTCGTTTTACGAAGCCACTATCAAAGACGGCAAGGAAGGCCAAATAACGCCTGAAATCGCCAATACCCTGAGCCGGTTTTTCCAGGAAAGCTACTACGGCCTGATTTTGCTGGACGGCGATCACATGGGCGCCTGGCTTGCCGGTAGCGAGGATACATATCGCATGCCTTACCGGGACAGTTGGCACAGCCAGGTGCAAGCCGGCATCGACCGACGTCATGCCGACCAATTACGGCCTTATCTCGACAGTTTACGTCATGCCTCGCCCGCCCGCCATATGGCGATATCCGAAGCACTCAACGGCTTTTCTCTTGATTTGGTTCGCACTGTCGTCGAGGATCTGTATAAAGGCAAGGTGATTTATGCCGGCGGGGACGATGTGATGGCGATGGTGGCGGTCGATGATCTGTTACCGGTGATGATGTTGTTGCGGCTGGTTTACAGCGGTCAGTTTCCGGTCAATGGCGAGCCGGATAAAGTCTGGGAGCTGTTCAAGCAGGCGGGCAGGCCACTGGACATCGGCAACGGCTACGTGCGCAAACAAAACACGCTGTACCGGGTCATGGGCGAGAGGGCCACGGCATCCTGCGGTGCGGTGATCGCCCATCATACCGCTCCGCTGGGGCAAGTATTGAAATCGGTGCGGGCCGCCGAACAGCGCGCCAAAAAAATGGGCGGCCGTAACGCTTTCGCGATCGATGCACTGAAGCGTTCCGGCGGCGATATCAAACTGACCTGTCCCTGGTTCAATCATCCGGATCAACCGGAAAGTCTGCTGGACAGTCCGATGGGGCAGTTAATGCGGCTTAGGGATGCATTGGCCGAACCAAATATGTCGAGGCGGGCGGCCTATATAGCCCAAGACTGGTTGAGGCAATTGCCGCCGCAAGCACTGTTTGAAAATAACCAGGCACTTTATCGTGCTCTTTTGGAAAAATCGCTGGCCTTTCCGTTAGTCAGACAAAATCAAGGTATCGAAAAATATCACGATTTGGCTCACAGTCTGGTCGAGATGGGTATGTCGATCAGGGGGCAAACACCAACCGATTTCATCACACAATTCATCGGCGTCGCCGAATTCTTGGCGCGCGATAGCCGTTCGGGAGGATCACGATGACGGAATTTCATTTCTTGCAGCCTTTGGACGTGCTGTATCTGCGCGGTAATCGCTTATTCGCCGACGCATCGACGCCGGGAGAGGCGGTGATGCCGCCCTGGCCGTCGCTGTCCGCCGGCGCGTTACGCGCGCAGATATTGGCTGAACAGGGCATCGATGGCGGTCGATTCGCGGTGGGGGATGCACGCCTGCCTGAAGCGATGGCGCAATGCCTGGGGTCGCCGACTGAACCCGGCGATTTCCGCATCAGTCATTTGTTGTTGGCTAAGACGGATGCTGGACAGATAATTGACATTTATATGCCGTTGCCATCGGATATGATCGTTTCCGGTTTCGCATCGGATAAACCAACGCAAATACAGTATTTACAGCCACAAAAATTGGCGCCACAGATACTTTGTAATGCGCGGTGCGGGCAGATTCCGGTTTTCCGCACCGCGACTCAGGCCAAACCCGACAGCGGCTTGTGGTTGAACCGGCAAGGCATCGCAGCCTGGCTGAATGCCCGACCCATTCGACCGGAACACCTGCTTGAATCCAAACGGCTCTGGCAAACCGATCCTCGCCTGGGTATTGCTTTGGATGAATCGGCGCGAACGACTCTTGAAGGGCAGCTTTATATCGTTGATACCGTAGCCATGGCGGAAGATGTCGGATTTCTGGCCGGTGTCAGCGGCGCTAAGGGACTACTGCCCGAGACCGGCGTTATACGCTTGGGCGGCGACGGACGCGGCGCAAGGCATGGCAAAATCGCCTGGGCTATGCCGGAGCCGGATTGGTCTGTGATCGAGCAAAGCAAGCGATTCCGGGTGCTCTTGACGACGCCGGGCCTGTTTGAGTCCGGTTGGTTGTTGCCGGGGATGATTGAAAAAAATGGCGAAATTATTTGGCAAACTGACGAATTTGCCGCGCATCTGGTTTCGGCGTCTATCACGCGGTCGGAAACCGTCAGCGGTTGGGACTTGGCCGAAAACAAACCTAAGCCCGCGCTGAAAGCGGTCAATACCGGCAGCGTTTACTGGTTGGATCAATTCGAGGGCTCTATCGATTCCCTCCACAAGCTTGTCGAACAAGGACTGTCGCGGATTGCCGTTTATCCTGATAAACGGCGCTCTGCGGAAGGTTTCAACAATATCATGATTGCGGCATGGCCGCGCTAAGTTCAGGAGAGACTATGTTTCAGGAAAACCGAATCGTTTTTTTATATTGCATTAGCCCTGTGCATATGGGAGCGGGCACTGCGGTCGGCGGCTTGATCGACAATCCCATTCAACGCGAAAAACATACCGATTACCCGGTCATGGCTGGCTCCGGCATCAAGGGTGCTATTCGCCATGATTATTGGGCGCAGGGCGGCAGCGATAATCAATTGCTGAAGCGGATTTTCGGCCCTGAAAAGGATGCGGCCGAACATGCTGGGGCGGTCAGTTTTGGTGACGGACAATTACTGGCGTTTCCGGTGCGTTGTGCCAAAGCGGGCTATGTCTACGCAACCTCGCCCTTGTTATTGGCGCGTTTGCAGCGGCACATGACGCTGGCTGGCATTCAAGCCGACTGGAATATTCCTGACATATCCAGCGGCCATTGCCGGCTGCGCAATCCCGATTTGTTGAGCGATGATCACATTGCGCTAGAAGCTTACGAACTCGTTGCCCAATTGGATGCGGATAATGCATTGGGACAAATTGCCGACTGGATGGCTGAAAACGGTTTGCCGGAAGGGGAGAACTACAGCTTCTTCCGCGACAAGCTGAAGAAGGATCTGGTCCTGCTTTCCAATGAAGAAATGCATTATTTCGCCGTCAATTCCACCGTGGTCGAGCCGCATGTGCGCATCGACGATGTCAGCGGCACCGCCGATGGCGGCGCCTTGTTCTACAGCGAAAACCTGCCGCCGGAAAGCCTGCTTTATACGACCCTGATGGCTAGTCGGGAGCGCTATAAAAAAGGCGACGGAGGCGATAATCGCATGGAAGCCACACAGATAGTCGATACGCTGGTTAATGGCAATGACCACTGGCAGGGCTTGCATGGCCGCATGGTGCAATTCGGCGGCGATGCCACCACCGGACGCGGACAAATCGTCTGTTCGGTCAAAGGAGATAAGCATGATTAAACAGGCGCAACCGAGTTTGGATCAACGGCGAGCAGCCTATGCTTGGGAAAAGGTGCAAGGCTGCGGCGGCGAATATATGAAATTGGCCAAGGGCGCACCGGCCCTGATTATGAATAACGGCTTGATGCAGACCTTGGCGTTTTATGAAGACAAAGGCGAAAAGCATAACCATCATCGGGATTTAAACCGGCATATTATCGATTGGCTGGCGACTTATTTAACGGGTAAGCCGGTCGCCAATGTGCCGTTTGCAACCATGATGGATGCGTTATTGCAAGCCGATAGCGCTAAATATCGCCGGGCGACCCAGGAAACCCTGGCTTTGCTGCGCTGGATACGCCAATTTGCGGCCATCGATTATCGATAAGGAGGCGACGATATGACAAAAGCCGCATTACCAAATTACATGGACAAACACCTCAAGCATCAGGATATCCCGCCGGGCCATATATTCGGGATGTATTTTCCGGTGTGGCAAAATGACTGGAAAAAAGTCGATCAACAAAAAACCGATGCGCTGAAAAAAGCGCTTTCCATTGCGCCGGGCATCCAAAAAATGCAAGAAGCACTTGTTCAACGGCAGCGCAGCGCCGCCTTAAATCACCAAGCCATCGCCTATTTCTCCGCCGACAGTATCGCACCGTTCGTAACCGGTTTGGGCAACGAACACCCTTTGGAAAACGGCTTTGCTTTTTTGAATCCTTACGGCTTGCCTTACTTTCCCGGTTCCAGCGTCAAAGGCGTGTTGCGAATGGCTGCGGAAGAGTTGGCGCTGGGTTTGTACGGCGAAACCCAGAGCTGGGACATGCTAACGGTTTGGCTGTTGTTCGGCTTCGAAGGCAGCGCCAGTTATTTGTCGGATAAGGTCTATCATATCGATATTCTGGATCAGGAAGCGGAAAAACGGCGCGAGGCCTATCGGCAATGGCTTGAACAAGGCGATTATGACCAGGATGCTTTAAAGATATTTATCCGGTCGGTGTTAAATGAACACGAACAAAAACAGTATCTAGAAGACCCGCGGCAATTTTTGAAGGATTTGCCTGGCAAGGACATCAGTCTTCAGGGCGCATTGAGCTTTTGGGATGTCTATCCGCAAAGTAAAAATCTGGCGATGGATATACTGACGCCGCATCATGGCGAGTATTTTCAGGGCAAACATGGTCCTCACGACTCCGAACAACCCAACCCCAATGTTTTCCTGACGATACCGCCCGGCAGTCGTTTCGATTTTTACTGCACGGCGGAAGCCGCGCGGTTGCCGGAAAATTTACAGCAACATTGGCAAACCTTATTACAACAGGCGTTTCACTATGCCTTCGATTGGTTGGGCTTCGGCGCGAAAACGGCGGTCGGTTACGGACAAATGACTGAAAGGCCGAATGCGATGGAGGACTTGCGCGGTGAAAAGGCAAAGCAAGAACAACGACAAAAAGAAAATGCTGAAAAACTTGCCGAACAACAGCGCTTGGCTAACTTGCCGCCGATAGAAAGGGAAATGGCCGAACTGATACAGAGCAATAACGATCCGCAGAAAAAAGATTATCTGGTGCTGTTGGATGCGGTGAAAAATCATGCCGATTGGCAAAGTGAGGACAAGGAAATCGTACTCACCCGTGTCAAGGTCATGATGCAGGAATGCGGCGATTGGAAAGAGACGTCCAAAAAGAAAAAACCGCAACAAGACAAACCGCACCAACGCACACTCGAAGTGATACGATTGTTGAAAGATTTTTGACAACCTAATGACCACCTACTTCATCTCCCGCCATCCCGGCGCGCAGCAATGGGCGCGGGAGCACGGTATTTGTGTCGATATACAACTGGCGCATTTGGATATTTCGGACGTTCAAGCCGGTGACGTCGTGATCGGCAGTCTGCCGGTCAATCTGGTGGCCGAGTTGATCCGGAAACAGGCGCGTTATCTGCATCTGGTCCTCGATCTACCGCACGCTTGGCGAGGAAAGGAACTGTCCGCCGCACAGATGAAGGAATGCAATGCGCGGCTGGAAGAATACCAGGCGAACAAGGTTGAGCCATGACGGGGCAGTTGTTCGGCTGTATCGCATCGTTCCCACGCTCCAGTGTGGGAATGCATCCGGGGGCGATCCGCGCCCCTTACCGCAGAGCGGTATACGCCTACTCCCATTTATGCCTAGCGGGTGCGTTGGAACGTAGGAGCGGTAACGATTGGTCTTGCTGGCGCGTGGCAACATTAACAGAAACGAGTCATGAACGAACAGTTATTCGGCTGGAACGAACAAACCTGGCTGTATCTCGACCAACTCGGCATTCTGGCCGGCAACGTCATGTTGCTGTTTTCGCTGTGCGCCGTAGTGTTCGGCTGGTTGCGGCGCGACAATATCCGCCGTTGGTTCAGCAGGAACCGTTTTCCGCATATCGGCGGCAAGCCGGAAGGAAAGGATTGGCAGGGGCTGGTTTTTACCGTCAGCCGGGACGAATTGCCTTGTTGGGTCATCGGGCAACTGCGTCCTAAAAGGATCGGCTTGCTGGTCACCGACCACAGCGAGGCGGCCGGCAAGCGCATTCAGGCCTATGCCGAGCAACAAGGGATTGCAGTACACCGCCGAATGATTGAAAATGCCGACGACCCTAACGAAGTTTATCTACGCACACGGGAATTGTTGCAGCTATTGCGTGGCGAGGAAAGCGGCCGTCTTGCCATCGATATTACCGGAGGCAAAGTGCCGATGAGTTTAGGCGCCTTCATGGCAGCTGAAGAAGCCGGCGTCGATTCGCTGTATGTGTCCACTCGTTTTGAACAGGGGCGGCCGGATATGCGTTCGGCGAGCATTACTTCGGTATCGCGCACCCAATGAGCGACATATTAATTATCCATCATAAGGTTTAAACCACCGGCTTTAGCCGGTCAGCTTTAGCTGCGATAATTTGCCCAAGGAGGTGGCGATGGACTATAGATACGGCAGCCATACGGTTTACCAAATTGAGTATCATTTTGTTTGGGTTACGAAGTATCGTTATAAAGTGCTGAAGGATGAAATAGCCGAACGAGTGAGAGACTTGGTGCGGCAGACATGCGAAGCCTTTGAGATACGGATTATCAAAGGTGTCGTGAGCAAAGATCATGTGCACATTTTGGTGAGTGCGCCGCCGACTATGGCCCCAAGCGAAATCATGAGGCGAATCAAGGGACGAACTTCGAGCTATCTGTTCGAAGAGTTCCCGCACTTGAAAAAGCGATATTGGGGTCGACATTTTTGAGCCCGCGGTTATTTTTGCGCCACAGTGGGGCAAATGACTGATGAGATGATAAAGCAATATTTGGAGCATCACTTTGAACCTAATCCAAACGATAATTTCAAGATGGAGCCCGACTAAGACGCGTCGTTTAGTCGACGCGTATCCGGACTTTCAGTCCGTTATTGGAACCCACCCGCTTGAGCGGGTGGTTGTTTAGTTTAAGCAAATCCATTAGGAGCAACGGTATGATTGGACCGAAAAAAATCGTTAACTTTTCAAAACCGAAAATTCTTGTCAACCCCTTTTGTAACCTACTGAAAATAAAAGGATAACAGCGCCGGACTATTTGAATAACAGACCTTATTAAGAAGGGATTAAGACCATTCATTTTTTATGTAAGTAATCATTTTCGGCCATTTGAATAACAGACCTTATTAAGAAGGGATTAAGACACCAATTCTTCAACTTAGATGATTCGTCAGAGAATTTGAATAACAGACCTTATTAAGAAGGGATTAAGACTTGTCGAAAGTAGTCATAGTATAATCTCTCCGTTAATTTGAATAACAGACCTTATTAAGAAGGGATTAAGACCACCTACAGTTACGATACTTCTTGATGTATTTAAATTTGAATAACAGACCTTATTAAGAAGGGATTAAGACATGTACGTTCTATACATAAAGGCGTTAGACGTTTCATTTGAATAACAGACCTTATTAAGAAGGGATTAAGACGCTTGTTTTCGCAGCCAATCTAAAATATATGGCATTTGAATAACAGACCTTATTAAGAAGGGATTAAGACGTTCCATACTTCTTCTTTTGCATAGTTCCTAAATTTGAATAACAGACCTTATTAAGAAGGGATTAAGACAACAACCCGGCTTGGCGTTATAACTGCCGTTATCCATTTGAATAACAGACCTTATTAAGAAGGGATTAAGACCTGATGACTGGTTCCACCAATATCACCATCGATATTTGAATAACAGACCTTATTAAGAAGGGATTAAGACGTAAAGGCTAGGATGAACCGGGAGTTAAAGAATCATTTGAATAACAGACCTTATTAAGAAGGGATTAAGACGTGCGGATGATGACTTTTTTACCGATCATGTCAATTTGAATAACAGACCTTATTAAGAAGGGATTAAGACATCCACATCGTGTCAAACTTTTCCCTCAATTTTATTTGAATAACAGACCTTATTAAGAAGGGATTAAGACATAAATATTCTTTAACTTTGCCGCCAATTTTAATTTGAATAACAGACCTTATTAAGAAGGGATTAAGACGTAATGACTGTTTGCATTTCGCCAAGAAAATTATATTTGAATAACAGACCTTATTAAGAAGGGATTAAGACCCAAATTAGACTCGTATGTGCGCTCAATGCAAAGATTTGAATAACAGACCTTATTAAGAAGGGATTAAGACCATTCGTTTTGGGTATTGTTTCCATGTGTTGCGCCATTTGAATAACAGACCTTATTAAGAAGGGATTAAGACACAGAATCTTGCTAATCGTTTATGGGGCGGAAAAAATATTTGAATAACAGACCTTATTAAGAAGGGATTAAGACGCATTTAAAATCATTGAGTTAAGAAATCGATTAAATTTGAATAACAGACCTTATTAAGAAGGGATTAAGACTCTTAAGCTCGTCACGTAGTTCTTTCATCTCAAGATTTGAATAACAGACCTTATTAAGAAGGGATTAAGACATACTTTAATAAAGATAATTTCGCCATCTCACACCCCATTTGAATAACAGACCTTATTAAGAAGGGATTAAGACCCTTGATCCAGATGCAGATATCATCTTCATTTAGTATTTGAATAACAGACCTTATTAAGAAGGGATTAAGACAGTTCCTCGCTTGTGCCTTTTTGGTATGAACTACCATTTGAATAACAGACCTTATTAAGAAGGGATTAAGACAAACCACGGTAAGTAAAGGTTACAACTGAGCCTCATTTGAATAACAGACCTTATTAAGAAGGGATTAAGACCATGGCAAACTCCATGTACTAATTGTGAATGTTTATTTGAATAACAGACCTTATTAAGAAGGGATTAAGACCAATGAACGACGTTTCATCCCATCCATGCTGCAAATTTGAATAACAGACCTTATTAAGAAGGGATTAAGACATCCAGCGTCGTTATACTAGTCGCGGCACGCTATTTGAATAACAGACCTTATTAAGAAGGGATTAAGACCTATCGATTCTTGGATACTTAGCGTGGTGTCTGGATTTGAATAACAGACCTTATTAAGAAGGGATTAAGACGGATTGGCACCAAGACAAGTGCTTCACTTCTTTGGTATTTGAATAACAGACCTTATTAAGAAGGGATTAAGACAAGAACAAGAAGGACAGTTAGTATCCAAATCTAATTTGAATAACAGACCTTATTAAGAAGGGATTAAGACGTTTTGCTCTTTGCATAACTGTTCTAACATGATGATTTGAATAACAGACCTTATTAAGAAGGGATTAAGACAACATCCAAGAAGGACAGTTAGTATCCAAATCATTTGAATAACAGACCTTATTAAGAAGGGATTAAGACACCAGCGGATATACCTTCATCGGCAATGGCAGCATTTGAATAACAGACCTTATTAAGAAGGGATTAAGACCCCAGCTTTACTGACAAAAATGTTACCATCGCAATATTTGAATAACAGACCTTATTAAGAAGGGATTAAGACCTTATGACGTTTCTTTTTGATGTCCAGCCGAGTATTTGAATAACAGACCTTATTAAGAAGGGATTAAGACAGAATCTTACTACCAATTTGGTCAACGTATGTGATTTGAATAACAGACCTTATTAAGAAGGGATTAAGACCCCTCAGGGACGATAAAACGCTTTGGTCGATGAAATTTGAATAACAGACCTTATTAAGAAGGGATTAAGACGACAAAATGATCAAAAAATGAATTATCCGGTCGCATTTGAATAACAGACCTTATTAAGAAGGGATTAAGACTAAAATTTCGCGAATAGCATCTTGTTGCGTGTATTTGAATAACAGACCTTATTAAGAAGGGATTAAGACACAGGTGTAAATTTTGCCCAACAAATGGCTTATATTTGAATAACAGACCTTATTAAGAAGGGATTAAGACCCACCATGATTGATCTTTAAATCTATTCACCCAACATTTGAATAACAGACCTTATTAAGAAGGGATTAAGACAATGCGTTTTTTGCAATCTCTTTATTAGCCATCACATTTGAATAACAGACCTTATTAAGAAGGGATTAAGACTCCCGGTTAACGTTTTCCTCGCTTGATTTAATGCATTTGAATAACAGACCTTATTAAGAAGGGATTAAGACTGTTGTAAGGTCTAAGACCACGTTTTAATGTTTCATTTGAATAACAGACCTTATTAAGAAGGGATTAAGACCAAATACCGTGTTCCCTTTTCTGTAGTAAACCCATTTGAATAACAGACCTTATTAAGAAGGGATTAAGACCCATCTGTCTTTGGTTAGCAGGCATGATAAGTAAAATTTGAATAACAGACCTTATTAAGAAGGGATTAAGACTTTTACCAGCTGCGCCAATTGCCTCGTTCCCACGGTCTTCGTGGGAACGTATCCAAGGGACGCTCTGCGTCCCGCGCCGCAGGAGCGGCGCCGACTGCATTCCCACGCTGGAGAGCGGGAACGAGAGCGGTCAACGTTTCCTGCGACGGGCAATCGATCGAAGGTTACGGGCCGAGTTGTAAACTCCGTCCGGCTTCGGGGAGACCGAGGGAACGATTAAAAAGAAGGGATTAAGACTTGGTTTATCTCGTTCCCCCGCGCCGGCGAGGGAACACAGTCGGGAACGCGCTGCGTTCCGCACCGCAGGTGCGGTGCGCTATGCATTCCCACGGGGCCCGTGGGAACGAGCGTAGCCTGGATGCAGTGTAGCGGAATCCGGGAATGGCGCGGTTTCGAGGCCCCGCATTCCCACGCTGTAGCGCGGGAATGAGAGCGGTCAACGTTTCCTGCGACGGGCAATCGATCGAAGGTTACGGGCCGAGTTGTAAACTCCGTCCGGCTTCGGGGAGACCGAGGGAACGATTAAAAAGAAGGGATTAAGACTTGGTTTATCTCGTTCCCCTCGCGCCGGCGAGGGAGCACAGTCGGGAACGCGCTGCGTTCCGCACCGCAGGAGCGGTGCGCTATGCATTCCCACGGGGCCCGTGGGAACGAGCGTAGCCTGGATGCAGTGTAGCGGAATCCGGGAATGGCGCGGTTTCGAGGCCCCGCATTCCCGTGCTGGAGCGCGGGAACGAGAACGGTCAACGTTTGCCTGAGCGGGACGAGGGTTGTAACGCCGTCCAGAACCTTTCAATCATGTGTCACGTTAAACCAAAACGTTCGGAGCAGGTTGAATAAGCCGCCCCGCCGAGATCCTCTCACAAGCAACAAATGAACATTTGTTAAAATGTTGTTCCTATGCTATGTTGGAATCTGTTAGCAAGTGAATGGGGGGCTTATGCGCTTATCAATCGAAGTTACAGCGGAACAACACCAAAAACTCAAGGCGATTGCGGCTTTATCCGGAAAAAGCATCAAGGATTATGTTCTGGAGAGGGTCTTTTCTGAAGAGAACGCTGAAAATGACGAAGAAGCGTTACGCCAGTTAGAGGCCTTTTTGGAACCGCGAATCAAAATGGCGCAAGAAGAGCCATTGAGCAGCAAATCGATTAAGCAAATCTTCGAAGAAACTCAGCAAGAAAGCCGTTAGCCGCATGTTGACGTATGAATTGACTGCAGCGGCTGAAGAAGACCTCAGGACTATTGCGCGGTACACCTTGAAAGAGTGGGGTGAAACGCAACTTTGGCGTTATGCGGATCTTTTGGAAAAACGCATGGAAGCGATTGCGGAGGGGGCAGCGCATTCTCGGACATTCTCCAAACGATTTCCCGAAGTTTGGGTGACTCGCTGCGAACACCATTATATTTTTTATCTTCACCCTCAAGGCAGAGTGCCTCAGATCATAGCGGTGCTGCATGAGAAAATGGATTTAGTGCAACGGCTGAAGCATCGTTTAGAGTAAAAAAGCAAATAGTGTATATATGGTATGAATCGTTTATATGATTTATACGAAAAATCGATTTTCAGGTGCATTGAGCAAAGATTACGGAAATTGCTCCAGATGATATCCAGGCAGTTCGATGAGCTATAGTCTTCCTGAAGGGGGCGAAACACTCAACATATCCTTCAGTGTCGCCAAGGCTTCGAAAGAAGCCTTGGCCAAATACCTCAATCGGCGCGTTCTTTAGGCGTTTCTGTCTTCTAAAAGGCATGCCTCGTTCCCACGGTCTCCGTAGGAACGCATCCAAGGGACGCTCTGCGTCCCGCGCCGCAGGAGCGGCGCCGACTGCATTCCCATTTATGCCCATTGGGTGCGCTGGAGCGCGGGAACGAGAGCGGTCAACGTTTGTCTGAGCGGGACGGCGTTTGTAACTTTGTCCAGAACTCTTTAATCATGTGGCAAGCTAAACCAAAACGTTCGGGACGGGTTGATTAACCCACCTGCCGAGAGGGAGCGGTCCGACTAAGACCTTATCAAGACGGGATAATGTGGTAGACGTTGCCTACTTTATATAAGATCGAAATAAAAACTAATTATTGATGGAATGGATTAAATGGAAAAATATCAATTCGAGGATTTTAGAGAAGTAATAAACGCGGCGGCGGGTTTTTCGCTTGCCAGCAAATTGCCCGAATCGCTACTGCTCACCCGCGAAGAACGGTTCAGCATCTATTACGCGCCGTTTGAATATATCAATGCCGATGCGAGGCTGGTCATCGTCGGCATTACGCCGGGGTTGCAGCAGGCCGTCAATGCGTTGAACAAGGCCAAAAGCGGCCTTGCGCGCGGAATGGAAACGGCGGAGATATTGCGATCGGTGAAAAATTTCGCCAGTTTCAGCGGGCCTATGCGCAAAAACTTGACCGAGATGCTCGATTACATCGGCGTGCCGGCGAAATTGGGAATACGCCAATCAAGCGAATTGTTCGAGGCGAAGTCGCATTACGCTCAATTTATGTCGGTGTTGAGAAATCCGGTCTTCGTCGACGGCAGAAATTATAGCGGATCTCCGTCCATGCTGAATACGCCGTTGCTGCGAGATTGCCTCGAGGATTATTTCGTCCAGGATGTGCGGAAATTGGCGCATGCCTGGTTCGTGCCGCTGGGCCCGAAAGTGACGGAAGCGCTGGAGTGGCTGGCCCGGCGTGGCGTCTTGGACGAAGCGCAAATATTGAAAGGCATTCCGCATCCCTCAGGCGCCAATGCGGAAAGAATCGCCTATTTTCTGGACAAAAAACCGAGAGAGGCCCTATCGAGCAAGACCAATCCGGCCGCGATCGATAGCCAAAAAAAGCGCTTGCTGGCACAATTGCAGGCCTTTTAGGATATGGCTAACCTCCGGCATCCGAACTATCGTTTCCGCGCTCTGCGTGGGAATGAAGACTGAACCGCTCTGCGGTTCAAAACGCTGGAGCGTCCCTGGATGCGTTCCCACGTTGGAACGTGGGACGATTAAGCGCACCGCCAATACCGCGCGGCTTAGAGACGATTTTTTAACGACACGATACATGACTAATATTTTACTCTGTACCCTCGGCGCCAGTTGGGCGGTGGTGCCGGAAGTTTACGGCTTCATCAGCCCGGACCGGCTGCCGCTGTACCGCAATCATCCCAACCGGTCGCAGTTGGCAGCGTTGTTGGACGAGTACCGGCTGCAGACGGCCGACGAAATCTGGATCTGCACGACGCAAGGCGAGGCGACGCAACGAAGTCTGGCGCGGCTGCGCCGCTGGATAACATTACTGCTGGATGCGCCGACGCTGCGAATATGGCAGGCAGGGGGCACGGACGAATTGGCGACCCAGGAGGAATGCCGCCATGTGCAGGAATTGATCGTAAGGGCGACGCTGGCCGCGCACGAACACGCCCGGGGCGGCCAGGTGGCGTTGTCGCTGGCCGGCGGGCGCAAGACGATGAGCGCGGACATGCAATGGGCGGCCACCGTGTTCGGCTGCCAGGCCCTGTTGCATGTGATCGGGGCCGAATTCACGCAAATGCCGGAGTCGCTGAGGCGGGCCGAACCCGAGCTGTTCACCCGGGCGCTCGACGCCGAAGATGCCGCCGCGATCATGCCGCTGGTCGCCGGGCAAACCCAGCGCAGCGATTTGTTGGACATCCGCATGGACGAGTGCCCGGCGGTGACGGCCAAGCTGTTTCCGCTGCCGTTGCCGGAGCCGGGCGGAACCATCGTCTGGCCGGCGCCCGAGCAATGGCTGGAGCGGGAACTGAAGCGGCGGGAAAAAACCGGCAGCCGCTTGCTGGGCAATTACTTTTTAGAATTGAGCCGCCAGGAAAAACACGAAAACTGGCGCGGCTTGTATCGCCTGTCGCCGCGCCTGATCAACCACCTCAGGGAAACGCCGTTGAGCGTGAACCAGCGCGCCTGGCTGGAGCGTCTGCCCAAGGCCGATCTGCACCGCCATTTGGGCGGCTGTTTGGATTTGTCGGCGCAACGCCGCGTAGGCCGGGCGCTGTGGACCTCCCTGGCGCGGCGGGAACGGGACGGGGCCCTGGCGGCGGTCGGTCCGTTGCTGCGCGAACGCGATAATCCCTGGCCGGAAAATTGGACGGCCAGGCTCAAAAAAAGCCCGAATCGTTCCCATTTGGCGGCGGCCTTGCTGGCCGAGGCCGGCGACGAGCAATTACTGCATAATCTGTGGGGCGTCACCGAACCGCGCGTGGCCCTTAAACACCGGCGGACATTTTCCGCCTATGAACAGCCGGGCGATTTGACCGGTTCGACGCTGCTATCGGCCAGGGCCGCCATTCCCGCCTATGCCGACGGCATCGTGCGGCAGTGCGCGGACGAAGGCCTGGCGTATGTCGAACTGCGCGGCAGCCCGCAAAAATACGGCGATGGGCTGGCCTTTCTCGATGACTTTTACCGCGCCCTGAGGCTGGCCCTGGCAAGCTTGCCAGGGCCAACGAAACCGGAATTCCGCTTTATCATCATCGCCGACCGGCGCGATCCGGCGGCCCTGCAACAAACGATTGCGTTGGCCGTGGCCGCGAAACAACGCTGGCCGGATTTCGTCGTCGGCCTGGACATGGCCGGGGACGAAGCGATACCGCTGACGGAAAATATCGGAAAGTGGTTTTTGCCGGCCTTCGAAGTTTGCCTGCCGATCACGATACACGCCGGCGAAGGCGAGTCGGCTTCGTCGATCTGGCAGGCCGCGTATCATTTGCATGCCGACCGCATCGGCCCCGGCCTGAGTTTGAACGATAATCCGGGGCTGGCCGAGCGCTTCCGCAACCGCGATATCTGTCTGGAGCTGTGCCCGACCTCCAATGTCGAAGTGGTCGGCTTCAAGGTGCCGGGCAATCCGCCTACCGAGGGTTATCCGGATTATCCGTTGATGTCGCTGTGGGACAAAGGTTTGCCGTTGACGCTGTGCACCGACAATCCCGGCATCAGCCGCACCAGCCTGAGCAACGAATACCTGCTCGCCGCGCGAATGAGCGAGGGTCGATTGAGCCTATGGGACACCCTGGCGATGATCAAGCAGGGATTCGTGCATGCTTTCCTGCCGGAACAGGAAAAAGAGGCATTGTTGAAACGCTGCGATGCCGATATTTACCGCGATTTGACCGAAAATCCGTTGTAGGTTTATTGTCTCCATTTCATCGTTCCCATGCGCGGCGCACCTTCATAAAAGGAAATGCGGCCAGGGACGCTCTGCGACCGGCGCCGCAAGAGCGACGCGCAATGCGTTCCCATTTATGCCCATGGGTACGGCGGCCCGTGGGAACGAGAAACGAGAAGGCTATTATTACGGAAGAGAAACATGAACAGCATCCATCTGGTACTCATCTCCGCGCAGGCGGTGCCCAATATCACGCCGATCCTGGACGAGCGCTTTCGCCCGGACCGGGTCATCATGCTGGTGTCCCGGGATATGGAGGCGCGCGCCGCCAGCCTGGAGCAAATCTATCGCCCTCGCGGCGTCAAGGTCGGCCGCTGGCCGATCGACGACGCCTGGGATGTCGAGCATATCCGCAACCGGGTCGTGGAGTTGCTAAGCGAATTCGAGCAGGAGGACATCACCTTGAACGCCACCGGCGGCACCAAGCCGATGAGTATCGCCGCCTACGAGGTTTTCCGCGCCTTCGACAAACCTATTTTCTATGTCCATCCGGAGCGGGACCGGCTGATTTGGATGCATCCGGGCGACCGGGACAGCGTCGATTTGGCCGACCGCATCAAATTGAAGGAATATTTGCAGGCTTACGGTGCCGACGAGGTCAACGAAACCTACAAGTTCGGCGTGCCGCCATCCTTGCGCGATTTGACCAGCGAGCTGATCGAGCATATCGGGGCCTATGCCCCGGCCCTGGGCAGCCTGAATTATTTCGCCGCGTTCGCCCGCAACGCCCAGTTGCGCAGTCCGGAGGTCGACGCGGATTTCAACGGCAATCATGCCTTTTGGGAACTGCTGGACTTGTTCCAGCAAGCCGGTTTGTTGCGCCGCGATGGCAAATGTCTGGTATTCGCCGATGATAATGCCCGCTTTATTGCCAACGGCGGCTGGCTGGAATTGTATGCCTACGCCTGTTGTTTGAACGTGAAAAAGTCGCTGGCGTTGCAGGATGTCGGCCACAGCATCGAGGTCTCGCGCCGGCACGGCAAAAACAGCGTGTTGAACGAAATGGACGTGGCTTTTTTGAAGGACAATCGCCTGTATCTGCTGGAATGCAAGACCAAGCGCTTGAAAGGCGGCGACCGCAGGCACGACGAAGGCGCCGAGGTGCTGTATAAATTGGATAGCCTGAGGGATTTGCTGGGCGGCCTGCAGGCCAAGGCGATGCTGGTCAGCTTCAACCCGTTGAAACCGCACAATCGCAACCGCGCCCGGGAATTGAACATTGAATATTGCTGCCATCAGGACTTAAAATTCCTGGAGCAGAAAATCGCCCAATGGCTGGAAAATGGACGTTAAATTTGAATACCAGGCCTTATTAAGAAGGGATTAAGATCCATTAACACACGTTAATGAATAGGTCTCTTTGCCTCGTTCCCACGGTCTCCGTGGGAACGCATCCAAGGGACGCTCTGCGTCCCGCGCCGCAGGAGCGGCGCCGACTGCATTTCCACGCTGGAGCGCGGGAACGAGAGCGGTCACCGTTTCCTGCGACGGGCAATCGATCGAAGGTTACGGGCGGAGATGCAAGCTCCGTCCGGCTTCGGGGAGACCGTGGGAACGATTAAAAAGAAGGGATTAAGGCTTTTCTCGTTCCCCCCCCCGCGCCGGCGAGGGAACGCGGGCGGGAACGCGCTGCGTTCCACACCGCAGGAGCGGTGCGCTATGCATTCCCACGGGGCCCGTGGGAACGAGCGTAGCCTGGATGCAGTGTAGCAGAATCCGGGAATGGTGTGGTTTCGAGGCCACGCATTCCGCGAGCTGCTTCATGCGGGCGACAATGCCGTTCATTCGAATAACAATCTTGTAGGTCGGGCATGCTTTTTATGCCCGACAATGACGATATTTGAATCGGGCAATTGTTTCGGAGCTTTCGATAATTCCGCAATTATGCCTGGTTCCCACGGTCTCCGTGGGAACGCATCCAAGGGACGCTCTGCGTCCCGCGCCGCAGGCGCGGCGCCGACTGCATTCCCACGCTGGAGCGCGGGAACGAGAGCGGTCACCGTTTCCTGCGACGGGCAATCGATCGAAGGTTACGGGCGGAGATGCAAGCTCCGTCCGGCTTCGGGGAGACCGTGGGAACGATTAAAACCAAACCGTTCGGAGCGGGTTGAATAATCCTTCCCGCCGCAGAATTAATGTAGGAATTTGGAGAAAACCTACGATTAACCTTGCTTTTTTCTAATGGTTGATTTATTTAATTTTAATCAATATGATTAAATCTGAATCACTACTCCACAATTGGAGGTTTAATATGGCCCAATCTAAAAACAAAGTGTTAACAGCGCATGTGCCGCTTCCACTGGCCGAAAAAGTCGATCAGATGGCGGAGCGATTGGAGCGATCGCGCGGATGGATCGTGAAGCAAGCGTTATCGGCCTGGCTCAGTCAAGAGGAAGAGCGCGAACGATTGACACGCGAAGCCTTTGCCGACGTGGATGCCGGAAATGTTATAGACCATCAGGCAGTACAGGCCTGGGCTGATAGTTTGGATACCGACAAAACTTTGCCGCCGCCTCGTTGATGGAACTGAAGTGGACCAGTAAAGCGCTTTCCGACTTAGTGCGTCTTTACGAGTTTCTGGGGCCTGTGAACAAATCGGCCGCGGCGCGGATTGTTCAGACATTAACTAATGCTCCGACAACCTTGCTAATCAATCCGCGTATCGGCGAACAACTTTTCGAGTTTGAGCCGCGCGAGGTCAGACGGTTGCTTGTTGGGTATTACGAGATACGCTACGAGATTCAGGAATCGGCTATCTACGTGTTGCGCTTATGGCATACCCGAGAGGATCGCTGATGAGATTGTTCAAATAATAGAGCTTGAATAACGGACCATCAAGAAGGGATTAAGACTTGGTTTTTCTCGTTCCCTCGCGCCGGCGAGGGAATCACGATATTTAAATCGGGCAATGGTCTCGGAACTTCCGACCATGCCGCAATTATTGTCGCGACTACGTCGGGCAACGAAAAGCGGTTGCCCGACCTACTTGGCTTCTTGGCTTGTGATCTGTGCGCATTTGAATGACAGACCTTCAAGAAGGGATTAAGACCGCATAGCTAGGCGGAAGAAGTTTGATTAGGTTCCCCCTAGGGGATTTGAATACCAGACCTTATTTTCTCGTTCCCCCGCGCCGGCGAGGGAACGCAGTCGGGAACGCGGCGCGTTCCGCACCGCAGGAGCGGTGCGGCATGCATTCCCACGGAGCCCGTGGGAACGAGGTGGAATCACGATATTTAAATCGGGCGATGGTCTCGGAACTTCCGATCATGCCGCAATTATTGTCGCGAATACGTCGGGCAACGAAAAGCGGTTGCCCGACCTACTTAGCTTGAATACCAGGCCTTCAAGAAGGGATTAAGACGGTTGATCGGTCAATTTCTCGTTCCCCCGCGCCGGCGAGGGAACGCAGTCGGGAACGCGGCGCGTTCCGCACCGCAGGAGCGGTGCGGCATGCATTCCCACGGAGCCCGTGGGAAAGAGGTGGAATCACGATATTTAAATCGGGCGATGGTCTCGGAACTTCCGATCATGCCGCAATTATTGTCGCGAATACGTCGGGCAACGAAAAGCGGTTGCCCGACCTACTTGGCTGGAACGCGTTGCGGCATGCATTCCTAAGAGGGCTGCGGGAAAGAGGGTAACTTGGCCGCTTCCGCGGCGCGACAAGCTTGCCAACTCTAAACTTCGGTTATGTGCGCCGTAACATGGCGGCATGAGTAATCGCACATTATTTATCGCTGCTTACGATATCCGCGACAGCAAGCGTTTGCGCAAGGCCTTGAAGGTGGTGCGCGGCTACGCCTCGGGCGGACAGAAATCGGTTTTCGAATGTTTCCTGACCGGCGCCGAGCGGCGCGAGTTGCTGGCCGAAATCGAAAGCGTGATCGATTGCGAGAAAGACAGTTTTTTCCTGCTCCGGCTCGACGGCCGAGGGCTCGTGATTACTCTGGGTAAGGCGGTTCCGCCTCAGGATGGCAGTTTTTATTACGTGGGGTAATGTTGGATGAGTACGTTGTATTTGGACCGGAAGAATCTGGCACTGAAACTGGACGGGCAGGCGCTGGCGTTGTACGAGGACGGCGGCAAGCGGGGCACGGTGCCGTTGCGGATGCTGGAAAGAGTCGTGGTACGAGGCAATGTCGAGCTGGAAAGCAGGCTGTTGGGGGCGTTTGCCGAGCATCGCGTGGATGTGTTGTTTTTGTCGGGGCGCGGCAGTCGGCTTAGGGCGAAGGCGTTTTCCCACAGCCATAACGATGCCAGACGGCGTTTGGCGCAGTACCGGGTGTTTTTCGAGAAGGACAGGCAAGTCGAGCTGGCCCGCCTTCTGGTGCGGGGCAAGCTGGAAAAACAACGGCAGTTGCTGGAATTGGCCGCGTTGAAAAGGCCCGATTTAAGGAAGGCGCTGGCCGGTTCGCTCGGGTCGCTGCGCGATATCGGCGCCACGCTTGGGCAGTCGCAAACGGTTTCGCTGGGGCAGTTGCGGGGTTTCGAGGGCGGCGCGGCGGCGTCTTATTTTGCCGCGTTCAAACAACTGTTCGCGCCGGCGCTGGGCTTCGAGCAGCGTAGGAAAAGGCCGCCCACCGATCCGGTCAATGCCTGCCTGTCGTTGGGCTACACCTTATTGCATTTCGAGGCGGTTGCGGTTTGCCACATGGTGGGCTTGGAACCGATGATCGGCTTTTACCACGAGCCGGCGTTCGGCCGGGAATCGCTGGCCTGCGATTTGATCGAGCCGTTGCGCCCGCGCCTGGACGGTTTGGTCTGGTCCTTGTTCCGCGATCGCCGGCTTAGAACGGAACATTTTTCCAGCGACGGCAATGGCTGTCTGATGAACAAGGCCGGGCGCAAATGTTTTTACGCCCACTACGAAACGTTCGCGCAACCGGTCAGGCGCCTGTTGCGCTTGCAGGCCCATAAATTGGCGCGCTGGTATTTGCAGAGCGAAAACGGTGTGTTGCCATGAGGCGGGCTTTGTATCTGCAGGGCAGGACAGGCATGACCGTGGAATACGACGAGCCGGCGCTGGTCGTGACCGAGCCGGACAAAAGCCGTTTGCTGTTTCCGCTGGTTCGCGTGTCGAGGGTCGTGGTGTGCGGCGAAGTCGAGTGGAATATGGCGGCTTTGTTCGCCTGCGCGGATGCCGGCATCGCGGTTGTCTTCATGAGTGCCAGTGGGGAGTTGCGCGGCCGCTGGCTGGGGAGCCTGGCCGAAAGGCCTCGGTTGTTGCAGCAATTCACCGAGTTGCTGCGCGGTCCGGATGCTTCGCTACATTATCAAGACTGGTTCGCCGCCATGAGGCGCATGGCGGTCAGGAGTGCCGCCAGGCGCTTGCGTTTCGCGGATTGGCAAACGGCGGACGCCGACAGTCTGCGCCATTGGTTGCAACGCGAACTGCCGGATGATTGGTGGTTGGCGGGGGATATATTGCGAGGCTATTTGCTGAGTTTTGCGATCCAGTATCTGGGCGATTTCGGCCTGGATGGCGGAGATACAGGCATCGATTCTGCCGGCGTGCGATTGGCGGACGATTTGGCCGGGTTGCTGCTATGGGATTTTTATCCGGTGTTGGTTTCGCGCCATACATCTTTTGCCGAGGGACCGGATAAGCGGTATTTAGCAGGGCTGGTGGACAAGCGCGGACGGCGGGTCGAGCAGTTGTTGCGGGGATTGTTGAACCGTTTGCATCGGTGTTTGAGCGAGGCGCCCTAATGACGGCGAACCAAGTCAGGCAGTATTTGCTGAGCTATGATATCGCCGATCCCAAACGGTTGCAGAAAGTGCACCGTTTGTTGAAAAAAGAGGGGTTGCCGGTTCAATATTCGGTTTTTTCGGTGGTGTCGACCAAGTCCCGGCTCGACGGCTTGCTGGACAGGATAGAGCAAATTATCGATGACAGGGAGGACGATCTGCGCTGTTACGGCCTGCCGGGCAAGATCGAGTGCCGGACCTTGGGCCGGCAATATTTTCCGGATGACATTCTGCTGTTCAGCAAGGGCGTCAATCGGTTGGTGATCAATGGATAAAGGGGCGTATGGTTTGCTTGTTTCCATGCGCCGGCGCATCCGAGGGCATTACAGTAAGGAACGCGTTGCGTTCCGCACCGCAGGAGCGGTGCGATATGCATTCCCATTTATGCCCATGGGTACGGGGCCCGTGGGAACGAGGGGTAAAGAAACGCATGGTTTGCTCGTTTCCATACGTTGCGCGGGAACGACTTCGACGCGCGGCATGCCGAGGCGCTAACGTGGCGTTCGATCATGTTTTTCCAGCATGGCGGTTATGTCCGCGGCCAGAGACTCGACCGCCTTACGGGTCAGTTTTGGTTCGCCGCCCTTGCTTTCGGTGATGAAGTTGCCGATTAGTTGGCCGTCTTTGACGCGCACCAGATGGACCATCAGGTAGGCGAACAGAAAACTGGGTTTATGCAGCCTGCCGACCACCACATAATCGGCTTCGTGGCGTTCACCTAACTGCGCGGCGACATCGTGGTGTTCGAACAGATAGCCGAAACCGCTGTCGGCTCGCCGTTGTTCTTTGGGGTCGATATCGACGATGGCATAACCGGCGTTGGCCAGCTCTTGTTGCAATAGCGGTTTGAGACTGCCGGTGCGTTTGCGCTCGGCGGCGGTACTGGGCATCAGCGTCAGGTCTTTTAGCTCAAAGTCGAGGACGGCGATACGCGTTTCGGCTTGGAGCAGCGAACTGAAACAAAGCAATAACAGTAATAGCCAGGAAGATTTTTGTGTCATCAGGTTTTAAGCCGTCGAGAAAAGTGGGTTTGTCGAGTCTGGCAGTAATAGATACCGCGTTTTTTCAAAGTCGGAACCGCAGCGTGGCTCAAGATGTGTTCCCACGTGAAGCGCTCATCCTTATACACATCTTTATGTTAACCGTGTCATTCCGGCAGGGATTCACGCTGGGC
Organism: Methylomarinum vadi; assembly: GCF_000733935.1. Taxonomy (NCBI): domain Bacteria; kingdom Pseudomonadati; phylum Pseudomonadota; class Gammaproteobacteria; order Methylococcales; family Methylococcaceae; genus Methylomarinum; species Methylomarinum vadi. Next base: position 1,850,285 of record NZ_JPON01000001.1, on the reverse strand, counting down.
TATCCTGCCCAACGCCCTTCGGGTTAATGCAAATCTGTTCCCTAAAGATTTGTGCCGGAATCCAGACTACATGGATGTATTCGGCTTGTCATCCTTGACTCTGGATACCCGCTCCCGGCGGGTATGACGAGACTTAAGTTTAACGATGAGCGTGGAAACTTGGGAATGCAAGTTTTTTCTTGTTTCGTAAAAGAGTCGATAGCTCTTAATCGCTGGCTTCGGGTTCGTCTTTCGAGCGCCGCAACATGAAAAACAGCATGATGGCGATGAAGACGATCGGGATGACGATTTTCAGCACGCCGGTGTTGGAGGATTCGGGTTCCACGCCGACGGAGAAGGGCAGGTGGGTGTCCTGTTTTTCGCCTTCATGCATGATCGTGACATGGACCAGATAGTCGCCGGCGCCGTGTTGGCTAAAATCGACCGTGGCGTTGACGGTGCCGGTTTTTATTTTTTTCGGTCCCTGATGGAAAATTTGCGTGCCCTCTGGCTCTTTGGTAATCTCGAACTCAACGGTGACATCGCGCAGTTTATGACCTTCGTAATCGAAAACCAGATTGGTGGGGCCGACAAACGGAATCGCCTGGCAATAACCGGTTCCCTGGCTGAAGGTCGGTGTATAGGCGGTAAAGTGGATGACCTCGGGTCCGACGCGAATGCGGCAGGTGTCGACTTCATCCGCCGGGCCGCGGTGGGCGAGGGCGCTTGTTGCCGCAGTCAGCAACAACAGAGCAATCAGAGTGCGGGGAAAAGCCGCAAGGCAGGCGGGTAATCGATGATATTGTTTGTTCATTGCTTAACCTCTTTTTGATTATAGCTATCGGGTGTTGGCAGAAAGGGAGCGGACTATTGTCTTGCGCCGCTTCAAGGCGCCGCGTTCTTGCCGCGTCGGCTCAAACAGGATTAAGGTTATCGGTTACTCGGGAGATAGTCAAATAGGTATCGTAGCGAAACTAGTATGTCACTCCTGGATGTTCAGTTCCTTGATCTTACGGGTCAGAGTATTACGGCCATAGCCCAATAAGGTGGCCGCCTCGTGGCGCTTGCCATGGGTGAATTTCAGGGCCGAGCTGATAAGAATGGATTCGACCACCGGAATCGAGGATTTGGCGATATCGTGTTGCCCGGACAAGAGCTGTTGGTTGACCCAGTGTTCGTAAGCGGATTCCCAGTTTTCGTGTTTGCCGGCGGATTGCGTTTTTTGCTTGGGCGTGGTCAGTTCCACCGGCAAATCCTCCATGTGGATTTCGCGACCGGAGGCCATGACGGTCAGCCAGCGGCAGGTGTTTTCCAGTTGGCGGACATTGCCGGGCCAGTCCAGCGAGCTTAGAAACGCTTCCGTCTCTGGCCTCAGCGTCTTGATCTCGGTATTGAGTTCCTTGGCGCTTTGCTTGAGGAAATGGCGCATCAGCAAACCGATGTCTTCCCGACGCTCCCGCAACGGTGGAATATGGATGCGTATGACGTTGAGGCGGTGGAACAAATCCTCGCGGAAACGGCCTTGCGCCACCAATTCTTCCAAGTCCTGATGGGTGGCGGCGATGATGCGCACGTCGACCTTGATCGAGGAATGGCCGCCGACCGGATAAAATTCGTTGTCGGCCAGAACCCTTAAAAGGCGGGTTTGCAGCTCGGCCGGCATATCGCCGATTTCATCCAGGAACAAAGTACCGTTGTTGGCTTGCAGGAAGCGGCCGGCCCGCCGGGCTTGGGCGCCGGTAAAGGCGCCTTTTTCATGGCCGAACAGTTCCGATTCCATCAAATCCTTGGGGATGGCCGCCATGTTGAGGGCGATGAAGGGTTGGTCGGCACGCGGACTATGCCGATGCAGGGCTTTCGCCACCAGTTCCTTGCCGGTGCCCGACTCGCCATTGATCAGCACGGTGATGTGGGAGCGGGCCAGACGCCCGATGGCGCGGAATACTTCCTGCATGGCGGGCGATTCACCGATGATTTCCGGCGTTTCCTCGATGTGGTCGGCGGATTGCTGCGCCGCGTCATTGGTTTGTTTGCTGTGGGCGCAGGCCCGTTGCACGATTTCGACGACTTCGTTGATATCGAACGGTTTGGGCAAATATTCGAAGGCGCCGCCATGAAAAGCCGATACCGCGCTATCCAAGTCGGAATGGGCGGTCATGACGATGACCGGCAAACTCGGGTAGCGGTTTTGGATGTTCTGCAAGAGTTCAAGACCGTCCATGCCCGGCATGCGTATATCGGTGATCAGGACGTCCGGCAACCCCTTTTCCAGCTCGGCGAGCAGGTTGGAGGCATTGGCAAAACTTTGGGTTTCGATGGCCGCTTTTTGCAGAGCTTTTTCCAGCACCCAACGAATCGACTTGTCGTCATCGACGATCCAGACCTTGTCAGGTATTTGCATGATCATTCTCCAGCGGTAGATAAATTGAGAAAACAGTGTGCCCGGGTTCGCTGTTGCATTCGATCAAACCGTTGTGCTGGTTGATCAGCGATTGCGCAATGGACAATCCGAGTCCGGTGCCTTCGGCTCGACTGGTAATCATCGGATAGAATATTTCTCCCATTAATTCCGGCTTGATACCGGGGCCGTTATCGATAATATCGATTTTGGCGGATAATTTGTAAAGTTTGCGGCCGATCGTCATGTGCCGTTGAATGCGGGTTTTCAAGGTGATTTGCCCTTGGCCCTGAATGCCTTGTATGGCTTGTACCGCGTTTCTGACGATGTTCAAGATGGCTTGGATCAATTGGTTTTTGTCGGCGAATATCTCCGGAATGCTCGGGTCGTAGTCGACGATAATCTTGATGTTTTTGATGTTTTCCGCGCTGACCAGCTGCCTGACCCGTTCCAGGGCTTCGTGGATGTTGAGCCAGCTTTTGTGGGCCGGATTGTTCGGTCCCAGCATTTTATCCATCAGGCCTTGCAGGCGGTCCGATTCGGCAATGATGATTTGCGTGTATTCCTTCAGTTCGGGATCGTCCAGTTCCTGATCCAGCAATTGCGCGGCGCCGCGCAGGCCGCCTAACGGATTCTTGATCTCATGCGCCAATCCCCGCACCAGCATACGGCTGGTGTTTTGTTGCGCCAGCAATTGTTCTTCCTTGGTAATACGCAGGTGCCGGTCAACCTGTTGTAATTCGACGACGATGCCGTTCAGGTCTCCCTGTTCGATTATCGGAGTGGCACTAAAGTTCACGGTCAGGGTTTGATTGATTCGGTTTAGCGGCAGTTCTCTGTCGACAAGCGGTTCCTGTAAATTAAGACAATGTCTGATATTGTTGAACAGACTGGAATTGGATGACCGAAACAATTTCTTGGCGGAGTAACCTTTTAAATGCTTGGCGCTGTCGGCAAACAAGATTTCTCCCGCCGAATTGATATAGGTCAGTATCAATTCGTTGTTGAACAATAGGATCGCCTCGTTCAGGTTATCCAGAATTTTTTTGTGTTCGATGTCAGTTGTGGGATGTGCCATGTATGCCTTCCAGCAAGTTATGTACCAATTGATTTTTGGTGTATTTACGGCTTAAAAACGGTTATTTTTTCAGAATATTTCTGGCGCTGGAACGATATTAATGTATTTCGGCTGCACTAGGGTAGCGCTGCAAACGAAAAACGCCCCAAAATGGGGCGTTTTTGCATGTTACATGCGGCCGAAAACGACCGGTTAGCTTACAAGCTGTAGTACATATCGAATTCTACAGGATGTGTGCTCATGCGCAGGCGTTGCACTTCTTCCATTTTCAGGGCGATGTAACCGTCGATCGCGTCGTCGGTGAATACGCCGCCGCGGGTCAGGAATTCGCGGTCTTCATCCAGGGCTTTCAGCGCTTGGTCGAAAGCATGGCAAACTTGCGGAATGTTTTTCTCTTCTTCCGGCGGCAGATCGTACAAATCCTTATCCATCGCATCGCCCGGATGGATTTTGTTTTGAATGCCGTCCAGGCCGGCCATCAGCATGGCTGAGAACGCCAGGTAGGGGTTCGCCGTGGAATCGGGGAAACGCACCTCGATACGACGCGCTTTCGGGTTGTTGACGAAAGGAACGCGGATGGAAGCGGAACGGTTGCGCGCCGAGTAGGCCAGCATGACTGGCGCTTCGAAGCCTGGAACCAAGCGTTTGTAGCTGTTGGTAGACGCGTTGGCGAAGGCGTTGATGGCGCGGGCGTGCTTGATGATGCCGCCGATGTAGTACAGCGCGGTTTCGGACAGGCCGCCATAGAGGTCGCCGGAGAACAGGTTGACGCCGTCTTTGGCCAAAGATTGGTGGACGTGCATGCCGTTGCCGTTGTCGCCGACCAATGGTTTAGGCATGAAGGTCGCGGTTTTGCCGTAAGCGTGGGCGATGTTGGAAACGACATATTTCAGTTCCAACACTTCGTCGGCTTTGTTGACCAGGGTGTTGAATCTAGAGCCGATTTCGCATTGGCCTGCGGTTGCCACTTCGTGGTGGTGTACTTCGGTGGTTTGTCCCATTTCTTCCAGTACCAGGCACATCGCGGAACGCATGTCTTGCAGGGAATCGACCGGCGGCACTGGGAAGTAGCCTCCTTTCACGCTGGGACGGTGACCGATGTTGCCGTCTTCGTAAACTTTTTCCGAGTTCCAGCCGGCTTCCTCGGAATCGACTTGGTAGGAGCATTTACCCATTTGGGTGGTCCAGCGTACATCGTCGAAAACGAAGAATTCGTTTTCCGGCCCGAACAGGGCAATGTCGGCGATACCGGTCGATTGCATGTAGGCTTCGGCGCGTTTGGCGATGGAACGAGGATCGCGCTCGTAGCCTTGCATGTCTTTCGGTTCGATGATATCGCAACGCAAAATCAGAGTGTTGTCATCGAAGAATGGGTCGATTTTCGCGCTGGATGGGTCCGGCATCAAAATCATGTCCGATTCGTTGATGCCTTTCCAGCCGGCAACTGACGAACCGTCGAACATTTTGCCTTCTTCGAAAGTGTCTTCGTCGATAGTGTGAGCGGGGTAGGTGACGTGTTGCTCTTTACCGCGGGTATCGCAAAAACGAAAATCAACAAATTTGACATCGTTTTCTTGGATCATTTTTAGAACGTTGTCTACGGACATTAGTCGAGGTCTCCTAAAAAATTATTGTTATGGTTCATCGAATATTAAGCGCGTATAACGATAACACCAATTAATATAAATCGCTATAAAAACACAAGCTTCCGGTCATTCGAGGGGAAATAACCGGAAGCCGTGCATCAAACATTCAATGTTGGCTATTGCCAACTGTAAAAGCGGGTCGCTTAGAACGTGATAATCATGTCCATGGCGACCTGGACTTGCTCGTTTTTATTACCGCCGTACACGGTGCCGGCGCCATTGGTGTCGGCCCAGTCATAGCGGACTTCCGGACGGAATTTCAACCAGGACAGTGGAGAATAGTTGAGACCGGCGGTTGCAGCGTAGTAGCTGGTGCCGAAATCATTGATACGGCCTCCTCTATCACTAAACCATTCGGCGCGCAAACCGGCCGACAATTGCTCGTTGATGTCGTAGGTCAGGTATTGGTTGATGCCGTACCAATCCGCGTCATCGCCAGGCCCGTTGCCGTCTTCTACGACGCCGAAATCGTGTTGAAAAATGTAATGCAGGTTGTCGGTAAAATCGTGGCCGAACACGACGCTGTACATGGTGGTGTTTTGACCGACCGAGTCGTCGCCGTTTTCACCGCTGATGACGGATAAAGCTAACCAGGATTTTTCGTTGTCGCTGGTCCAGTTAACGCCACCCAGGAAGCTCCAGTCGCCGCCGTTGTGGCGGAAGTTATCCCAACCGTCCACGGCGCCGCCGGTGATCGACCAGTTGTCGTTGATCTGGTAGGTTGCCAATGCGCCGGTATGGGTGAACGGTTCGCCATAGTTCATGGTGAAGGCGTGCGAATAAAAGAAGTTGTCCGGCGAGGTGACAACTTCGTAGCCGATGATGGTGTAGAAGTGCCCGGCCTTGATCGTCAAGCCGTTGCCGATGGGGGCGAAGATTTCCGCGTAAGCTTGCGGGAAGGCAATATCGTATTGATTGAAATACTTGTTATTCTCAGAACCTAGAATTTCGTCATCCCAGCCGCCGGCTTGGGTTGAATTGGCATCGGTACCGAACAGAAAGTCGACCCGGCCGCCGAAATCCCAATCGTTTCCTGAGGTGTTCACGGCTTTTTCCAAGTATAAATACGCCTGGTTCAATTGAAATTCGTTGACCCGGTCGGTGCCGAAAGGAATGGCGCCGTTGTTGCCGCTGTCGTTGCTGTGGGAGGCATAGGTGATACCGGCATCGGCCCAACCGCCAACTTCAATGCCTAAGTTTTTTAACGCTTGTGTTTCATTAACGTTGGTCCCAGTCAACGATTCCACAAGTCCTTCGGCGTGCAGGTTAACGCTGGCTGATAGTAACGCGCTGCCGACCAAGGGAGTAGCGATAAGTTTTTTTCTCATTAAATATCTCCGCAATTATAGTTCGCTTTTAGCAAAAGCAATATGCGTGCCACTATATAAGCGATTGAAAATAATAGGCTTTTACTTGTTTCCATTTTGCAACTTTTGTTGTGTTTGCGAGACGCTGGTGCATGGGTGCACTATCTTGGTGCGCTATGTGGGTGATAAAGTGCCAAGTTATGTTTTTGCACCGTAATGAGGCGTTTATGAATGCAGTTTTGCGGGAAGGACGTGTTTGCGCTGTCGTTAAGCCGGAAAGTGGTGGAATTCCCTCCGTTAAATTAATGGTTATCTGTGAACAGGCTTTCTGCAATACGAAATCAATGTTGTTCTAATCGCCTGCGCAAAAAAGATTGACATATATGATCCTTTTCGTGTTCTACGGTTGAGTCGATGCTATTTCTGGCTTCCATGCACCCAAATGCGTATCCAGGCAGGAGCATGGTTACGATGACATTGGGTGATCCGGGAATTCTTACCAAACCCTCGTGAACACATCTTCTAAGCGTAAATGCATGCGTCCGTCGTTGGGGGGGCTGAGGGAGGTGTACGTAATCTAGAGGCAGTTGCTCGTTTATCGAAAAACGGTGATGCATTTAAAGGTGTCATAGGTCTGTAACGCTCTCTTCGCATCGCAGCAGACATGGAGGAGGGAGTACAGAAGGTTGCAAAATTTACCAGTATTTATACTGCTTACGTCTTCCTATTCCGTCCCGCAAACAATGTATCCGCGTATTGCTTTTTTATCTGTCATCGCGGCGCTCTCCGACAAAAGGCTATACCTTTTTTTCGTCTGCTCTCCTGATAAAAATTAAATCCGCATTTCGTTGCCAGTGCTATCCCGGCAGATCGAGAGGCGATTTCATTCATTTGTTTAATAGGGTGCGAGGCAACATGGTGCGGGTCTTTTGATATTGCACCACCTTAGTGCAGCATGATCGTACATCGATAACGAATATAGGTTATCACCCTTAAAAAACAAGTGATTATAAGCTTGGCATGCATCCTGCTTAAAGCCTTGGCGAGTGAAAACTTTTCCTGTGAACCAGATATAGGTGTTGATCTATGAAACTAATTACCGCAGTTGTCAAACCCTTCAAACTGGATGATGTGCGCGAAGCGCTTTCAGATATTGGGGTATCCGGTGTAACTGTCACCGAAGTCAAGGGGTTCGGCCGGCAAAAAGGGCATACCGAACTTTATCGTGGCGCCGAATACGTGGTCGACTTTTTGCCGAAGGCGAAGATTGAGGTAGCGATTGCCGACGCTCAGGTCGAGCAGGCTGTCGAGGCGATTATTAGCGCGGCCAATACCGGTAAGATCGGCGACGGTAAGATTTTTGTATCCAATCTGGAACAAGTCGTTCGGATCAGAACCGGTGAAACGGGTGAAGAAGCACTATAAAGCACTATAAATAAAAAGAGGGTAGATAAGTGGAAAACTTAAATAAGATTATCGAATTGAGCTATGCGTTAGATACATTTTATTTTCTAATGAGTGGCGCATTAGTCATGTGGATGGCAGCGGGGTTCGCGATGCTCGAGGCCGGGCTGGTCAGGGCAAAAAACACCACCGAGATTTTGACCAAGAATATCGCGTTGTTCGCTATTGCCTGCATCATGTATATGCTGTGCGGCTATAATATCATGTACCCCGGCGAGGCAGTCAACAGTGTCTGGCCCGGTATCAGTTTCTTGATCGAAGGCGATAATTCACAGGAAGAAGTGTTGTCCAGCAATGGGGAGACTTATTATTCCTCGATGTCGGATTTCTTCTTCCAGGTGGTGTTTGTCGCCACCGCCATGTCGATCGTTTCCGGTGCCGTCGCGGAAAGAATGAAGCTTTGGGCCTTCCTGGTATTCGCCGTGGTCATGACCGGTTTCATTTACCCCATCGAAGGTTTCTGGAAATGGGGCGGCGGTTTTCTCGACGGCTTGGGCTTCCTCGATTTTGCCGGCTCCGGCGTGGTGCATTTATGCGGCGCGACCGCGGCCTTTGCCGGGGTATTGCTGCTGGGCGCGCGCAAAGGAAAATATGGCCCGAATGGAGAAATCAACCCAATTCCCGGGTGTAACATGCCGTTGGCGACTTTAGGTACCTTTATTCTATGGTTGGGTTGGTTCGGTTTTAACGGCGGTTCCGAATTGAAAATATCCGACGTCGGTGAAGCGAATTCGGTGGCGCTGGTTTTCGTCAACACCAATGCCGCGGCCGCGGCCGGCGTCGTTGCCGCCTTAGTTTCCTCTCACTTTTTGTTCGGCAAGGCGGATTTGACGATGGTTTTGAACGGCGCCCTGGCCGGCCTGGTTGCCATCACTGCCGAGCCGTTGACCCCGACTCCCCTAGTGGCATCGATCATTGGTTTAATCGGTGGCGTGTTGGTGGTATTCGCCATCGTTGGTATCGACAAGTTACAAATCGATGATCCGGTCGGCGCCATTTCGGTACATGGCGTGGTTGGCATCTGGGGCTTGCTGGCTGTGTGTATTTCCAATCCGGAAGCGAAACTGTCGGCGCAGCTGATCGGTATCGTCTCTATTTTCGGGTTTGTTTTCGTCTCCAGTTTGTTGACTTGGTTCTTGATCAAGGCGGTCATGGGTCTTCGGGTCAGCGATGAGGACGAATACCATGGCGTCGACTTTTCCGAATGTGGTGTTGAAGCCTATCCGGAATTCACCGACACCAGTAAAGGCTAAGGACATGCTGATTAATTCGGTATTTCTTGGAGTGCAGGGATGCACGGCCAAAATCGATCGTAATAAGCAATTGATTTTTTTGGGGTTTAGGGACAACGCATTCTCCTTAACCGGGCGCTGAGAAATCCAGGACGGGTTTATTCAGCACTTCCTTAAGGGAAATTTGCCGAACGAAGCAACGGGCGCCTAGGTGCCCGTTCTCGCGTTTCGGCTTTTTGCTTTTTGGTTTGATTGGTCGCGAAGTCAATTGTATGTTTATCAGGAATTATTTATTATTGGCTCCAGGTTGGATTTTTTACATCGTTTAACTGGGGATAGGACACATGAAACTGATAACCGCGATAATCAAACCATTTAAACTGGATGATGTGAGAGAAGCATTGTCCGAAATTGGTGTGACGGGCGTAACGGCGACCGAAGTGAAAGGTTTCGGCCGGCAAAAAGGCCATACTGAGCTGTACCGAGGAGCTGAGTATGTGGTGGACTTTTTGCCGAAGGTCAAACTGGAAATTGCGTTGGCCGATAGCATTGTCGAACAGGCCGTCGAAACGATTGTTAAGGCGGCCAACACCGGAAAAATTGGTGATGGCAAAATTTTCGTGTCGGCCCTGGAGCAGGTCATTCGGATCAGAACCGGGGAAACCGGAGAGGATGCCATTTAACAGTCCGCTCGGCTAAAGATAAGGAATAGGTAGAATTAACCGCTCCAGTTAAGAGATTATCGCGGTTCATGGCAAGCTCTGGCGCTTGTCATGAACCGCGTGCCGTCTTCGAGCCTAAGGTTTAATTTCGACTGAATTCCAGTCATTTCATCAAATCGTCTCTATTCGCGCTTTGCTGCGGGTAGAGGCAATTTTTTATGTCTGGCTCATCTTTATTTAGAAAGCGGATAGATAAATAAAAAATGGTTAGATAATAATGACATCGATAAATAAGTTTTTCATATTGGCAGTTTTGTCAGGACTGCCCGAATTGGCATTCGCCGATCAATTAAATCAGGCCAACACCGCTTGGGTGCTGACTTCTACGGCCCTGGTACTGTTTATGACTATCCCCGGCTTATCGTTATTCTATGGCGGCCTGGTCCGAAGCAAGAATGTCTTGTCGGTATTGATGCAGTGTTTCGCGATTACCTGTCTGGTATCCATTTTGTGGTTGATAGGTGGTTACAGTTTTATCTTCGCCGATGGCGGCGAGTGGCAACCATTCATTGGCGGCGGCGGGAAAGCGTTCATGAGGGCTTTGCGCACGGAAACGCTCAGCGGTAACTTGCCCGAAACGGTCTTTTTCATGTTTCAGATGACCTTTGCCATTATCACCCCGGCGCTGATTGTCGGCGGTTTCGCCGAAAGAATGAAGTTTTCCGCGATGCTTTGGTTCAGCGCGCTATGGTTGATTTTGGTGTATATGCCGGTGTGCCATTGGATTTGGGGTGGCGGATGGCTGGCCGAGCTCGGGGCAAAGGATTTTGCCGGCGGTATCGTAATCCATGTCAATGCCGGCGTGGCGGCGCTGGTTGCGGCGTTGGTGATCGGTAACCGTAAAGGCTTCCCGACCACGCCGATGCCGCCGCATAATATGACGATGGTGGTGACCGGCGCCGGAATGCTGTGGGTGGGATGGTTCGGCTTCAACGGCGGTAGCGCGTTGACCGCCGACGGCTCCGCCGGCATGGCTATCCTGGTCACGCATATAGCCGCCGCCGCTGGCTCGTTAACCTGGATGACGATCGAATGGATGCGCTTCGGCAAACCCAGCGTGCTGGGTATTGTGACCGGCATGGTGGCTGGGTTGGGCACGATCACTCCGGCTTCCGGTTTCGTTGGTCCCGCGGGCGGTTTGTTTATCGGTATCGCTGCCGGAGCACTCTGTTTTTACGCCACCCAATATATGAAGCGGGTGTTGAAAATCGATGATTCCTTGGACGTTTTTCCGGTACACGGCGTCGGCGGCATCGTCGGTTCGATTTTAACCGGCGTGTTTGCCGCCGAAAGCTTCGGGGGCCTGGGACTGGCTGGTGTCAGTATCGGCGAACAAGTTACTGTGCAGGCCTTGGCCGTATTGGTGACCATCGTCTGGAGCGCCGTATTCAGTTTTGTGATCTTGAAAGTCATCGAGAAGACGATCGGGCTTCGGGTCACTAACGACGAAGAGGTGGAAGGCCTCGATATCGTGCTGCACGAAGAGACCGGCTACCATAACCTCTAAGCGGGGCAGTTTAAGTCCTACTTAACCAATCTTTGTTCGCATCCGCTCCGGCAAGCCGTTTTTAGGGTTGCCGGAGTTTTGCTTTTCTGAGTCTTCAAGCAGCGTATTTAGCGCTATTCGAACGGGTTTGCCGACCAGGAAACTTGGAATGAGGGAGATGAGCTACTAGACTTTTAACACAACCAAAGACCAACGCCTCGTCTTTGCGTGTGCATTAATACTCCACTCTCGATAAAATCATGCAGCAAAGAAAGGTATTGCGCGTCATTCGAGATAATTTCCTGCTATTTCTGGTTTATTATCTCGCCGGCCATTTGTCCATGGAATTTTTGGCTACGCCGCCCAGCAATGCGGCGGCAATTTGGCCTCCGGCCGGCATATCGCTCGCGGCGGTGTTGGCATGCGGTTATTCCGTTTTACCCGCCGTGTTTATAGGCGATTTGGTCATCGCGATGGAAATTTTCGGGTTCGCCGATTTTTCCGCCATCGTTTTTTCATTGATGGTCGGCTTTCAGGCGTGTTGGGCGGCCTGGTTTGGCGGTTTTCTGATCAATGGCTTGCTCGGTAAAAACAATCCGTTATTGGATAATCGTTCGATAGTGATGTTTTTGCTGCTCGGCGGTCCGGTCAGCCATATTGGACCCTCGGTATTGGCGATCGCCACGGAACTGTGGTTGGACGAAGCCGCTAACGCGGAGAAAAGCGGCAGTAGCCGGTAATTTATAAAATGTAATCTCACGCCCTCTTTTAAGAGGGATTATTCCATGACGAATCATGAGGTTACGCGACAATGACAACATCATTCGAATCCCATTTCAAGCAAAACTATCAAAGCCATCTGAAACACCTCAAACTTAAAGGGTTGCAGCCCAAGACGATCGAGGCCTATGCCCGTGCGATTCGACGTATCGGCCAGTATTTCAACGAAGACATCAATGCGTTGACCGAACAGCAACTGACCGATTATTTCACCGATTTGCTGGAGTCGCATTCTTGGAGTGCGGTCAAGTTGGACCTGTACGGTCTCAAGTTTTATTACACCCATGTACTGCGCAAGCCTTGGGTCGCGCCGCAGTTGGTCAAGCCGCCGAAGGCGCAACGTTTGCCGGATATCGTCACTGTCGACGAGGCGCGGTGTATCTTCCAGTCCACGCGTATTCTCAGTTACCGGGTGTTCTTTTTCACGCTCTACAGTCTAGGTTTGCGCCTCGGCGAGGGATTGCGTCTTGAGGTTGGGGATATCGATGCCGGTCGCCAACGCGTGCATATCCGAGATGCCAAGGGCAATAAGGATAGACTGGTGCCGTTGCCGGCTGCCACCCTGGATTTGCTACGCCGCTTCTGGCAAGTTCACCGGCATCCGGTCATGTTGTTTCCCAATCGCCATGGCGGTTTGAAGGGCGCGCAGCGCGCGCAGAGCCCTTTGGATCGCGGTGGCGTGCAAAAGGCTCTGCGCCAAGTCGCGCAAGACTGCGGTTTAAAAAAAAGATTACCCCGCACTGTCTGCGGCATAGCTATGCCACACATTTGATTGAAGCGGGCGTCGATCTACTGGAAGTGCAGAAAATCCTCGGTCACCACAGTATCCTCACCACTGCCCGCTATACTCACCTGACCGACGGCACGAATCAAAATACCGGCCAGTTGATTAATGCCTTAATGAATGGCTTCGACATCGACTGGGGGGCGGTCAAATGATCTTGCTTTCCGCCATCATCCAAACCTTCGAAGCCGAGTTTCTGGTCGCTTACCAGGGTCGCTTGTCACCCAGTCAGCGTCAGGCGCTGGCCGCGATGAAACACTGCCGCACGTCGCAAGGCCCTGTGATGTTGGCGCAATGCGATGATTGCGATCGGCAACGCTTGGTGCCGCATTCCTGCGGCCATCGCAGCTGCCCGCATTGCCAGTCGCACGAATCGCAACAATGGCTGGAAAGGCAGTTGCAGAAGCAGGTGCCGGCCGAATATTTTTTGCTGACGTTTACTTTGCCCAAAGAACTCAGGCCGTTGGCCTGGCAACAGCAACGTACGTTGTATGATCTGCTGATCCGCTGTAGTTGGGATACCGTCAACACCTTCACCCGCAACGATCAACAGCTTCAGGGCAATGCCGGTGCTATTGCTGTGTTGCATACCCATTCCCGCCGATTGGATTACCATCCGCATGTACACTTGGTGATGCCGGCGGCCGCCATCGATCCTGATAAACGACTGTGGCGCACCAAACAGGGTAAAAAGGGCCGGAAAGGCTATTTGTTCAATCACAAGGCAGTGGCCAAAGTGTTTCGGGCCAAATTGCTTGAAGCGATCTCGCAGGCCGGTTTGACATTGCCTGACTACTATCCGCAACAATGGGTCGTTGACGTCAAGTCGGTCGGACGCGGCGATAAAGCCTTGGTTTATCTGGGACGTTATCTCTATAAGGGCGTTATCCAGGAAAAGGACATTATTGCCTGCCGAGATGGCCAAGTAACCTTCCGTTACCAGGACAGCAAAACCAAAAAGTGGCAGACTCGAACACTACCCGGCGTGAAGTTTCTGTGGCTGATGCTCCGCCATGTTCTGCCCAAAGGCTTTAGGCGGACTCGCAACTTCGGCTTTTTGCACCCCAACAGCAAACGGCTGATTCGTCTGCTGCAAGTCTTGCTCGGCGTCAATCCCAATCGTGCTATCGCTTGGCTCAGGCCCCGCCCGAAACTCCAATGCCCATGTTGTGGTGGAACCCTGCAGATTATCAAAACGCGCATTCTCGGTTCTTCGGCTGTCATGGCATTGAATTCGACCAAAGCGTAGAGGCAAAACCGGTTATGTAAGCGGCATTTCTCACTGACCCAAACCGATCATCGGGCATTTTAGCACCGAGGCTTTCGTTCGGTCTGAATTCAGGGCAAAATGCCGCTAAAATCCGAAATTCCGGGTGTGATGATCAGCATCACGCCCATTTCAGCCCGTTTATCGACGTCAACGCTTGAAATGGGCCAACACATCCCCCAATCCTTCGAAAAGCTATTTTCTTATATAACGCTCCCTCCGAATACCGGGCTTGTCCAACAAACGGTTCAGATTGTGGCTCGCTCCGCGATTACAATCTAACCTTATTCGTTAGGCGCGATCAATCCCGGCGATACGATGTCCAGCATTTTTACCTGGTGGCTGGGCGGCAGTATCGGCGTCATTTTGTTTACACCGCTGGTTTTAATCTTCATTGCGCAACCGCGCTCGGCTTGGCAACCGCGTATCATCCCCGTCTTTTTACCGCTTATTTTCCTGTGCGTTGCCGGGGTTTGGTTTTTTACTTTCATTAAAATGGACGAACAAAAAAGGTTGCAACATCTGTTCGAACAAACCGCTTCTGTCGTGCATCGACAGGTTATCGAGGAAGGCTCGGAGCTGGTCGAAAAAGGGGAGGACCTGCGCCTGTTCATCAGCGCTTACGGCGGAATATCGCAAACGGAGTTCCGTATTCTTAGCCGAGCGGCCTTGCATGAGCGCTTTGAAATTGCCGCACTGTCCTGGATTCCCGGCACTAGGCTTAATGCAACCGTTGCTCAAGCGGCCGAGAAAGTTGGATTGATCGAGCCATATTTTGCCCATGATTTGCTGCAACTGATCGGCCGTGCCGATAAGAGCGAATGGTATGCGATGCTTCATCGCCTACAAGATCGTGGCGCAGTTGGATTGATCGAGCCGATAACAGTGAAATCCGCGAACGGTTCCCGCACCCTGGCGGCAATGGCCTTGCGTGTAGATCCTTATGAGGGCGAGGAAGGACGGGTTGGGGCCAACAATGACGGTGTGTTGGGTTTTCTGACGCTTTTTTTCGATTACGACAAATGGCTCTACAAGGCGCAACAATTGGCCGATAGCCGCAACATCACGTTACGGCTGAGCAAAAAGGCCGCTGCCGAACCCAAGGCAGGCGGTTCCGAAGCCGTCATTACCGATTATGGTTTCGAAATAACGATGCCGGTTAACGTATTGGGAACGGTTTGGAGGTTTACTTATCGACCGAGCGACGAATTTATTATCAGTCACACGACATTCTCGTATTGGTGGGTTGTAATAGCCGGCTTTTGCGTCATTAGCCTGTTCGGCTTCTTGCTTCTGTCCACGACCGGACAGACGCTGCAAACGCAGAATTTGGTGGATGAACGCACCCATCAATTGAACAATGAGCGGCGCTTGTTGGAATCGATACTGAACAATATCAGGGAAGGCATCGTCGCCTGCGACAGAAGGGGGAGGCTGACCATGTTGAATAGGGCCGCCTAGGAACAATACGGTTTGGAAGCCCGCAACCTTTCTCCGAGGGAATGGGCCGACTATTATCGGCTATTGGAAGCGGATGGAAAAACGCAGTTGCTATTGATGCGTAATCCGCTGTATCAGGCGTTAACCGGAAAATCGGTTGCGGCCTTCGAGATGATGATGAGACTGCCCGATGAGTCGCTTATCGCTTTGTCGGTCAATAGCCAGCCGCTACGGGACGACCAGAACAAGATCGTCGGGGCCGTGGCCTCCTTCCAGGACATTACCAGCCGGAAGAAAAATGTTAATGAACTGAAGAAGTTATCCCTGGCGGTTCAACACAGCCCCAGCGGGATCATGATGACCGATATTTCCGGCAGGATCGAATATGTCAATGACAAATTCGAACAAATCAACGGCTATACGCTGGCCGAGATCATAGGCAAAAATCCCAGCTTTCTGAAGTCGGGCCGGACATCGGAGCAAACCTATAAGGAACTTTGGGAAACGTTATTGAGCGGCCGCGATTGGCAGGGGGAAATCCTCAATCAAAAGAAAAACGGTGAGTATTACTGGTCGATACAATTCATTTCCCCGGTGAAGGATGAGCAAAATAAATTGACTCACTTTGTCTGTATCATGGAAGACGTGACCGAAGTGCGCAAAAAGTCGGAAATGATTTCCTATCAGGCCAGTCATGATGATTTGACCGGTTTGCTGAATCGGCGGGAATGCGAGAAGCGCCTGGAAAGAGTGATCAAAGGCGCCAGGGCCAACAATACCCGCCATGTGTTTTGTTTCCTGGACCTGGATAAATTCAAGATCGTCAACGATACCTGCGGCCACCTTGCCGGCGATGATTTATTGCGCGGCATAGCTGGTCTGTTAGGCAAACAACTGCGTCAGCGGGATACGCTGGCACGATTAGGCGGCGACGAATTCGGCATCATCATGGAGCATTGCCAGTTAAAACAAGCCCGGGAAATTGCGGAAAAGATCTGCCTTGAAATCTGCAGTTACAATTTTCATTGGCAGGGACATTGTTTCAAGATCGGCGTCAGCATCGGCCTGACCGAAGTCAATAAGCTTTCCGCCGATTTTACCACGGTGATCGAGCAGGCCGACCAGGCTTGTTACCGGGTCAAAAAACAAGGCCGGGGACAAGTGGCCTTGTTTTCGGACAATAACATCGTGCCGTTCTGAGTTGGACTGGTGCTATTGCTGGTTGGGTTTCTGCCAATGCAGCCAGCTCCATAAACGGTACAGCATTAGCATGACGACGATGCTGACGGCGCCGGTCACGAATTCTTTGTGTTGTATCAGTAATTGTTTGATCTGTTCGATCAGTTGCGCCGACAGTTGCTGGTACAACAGCAGGCAGCCCAGCGCGAACACGAAGAAGCCGAAACCCTTTTTCAAATAACGGCTATCGATGTATTTGCTCAGGCTGCTGCCGATAAAGCTGCCGCCTATAGTGCAAGCCAAGACTATTAGCGTCAGATCCCGGTCTATCGCCATGTGGTTGGCATGGCCGGCCAGGGCCGCCGTCGATTGCAAAACGATGATGAACAGCGATGTGCCGATGGCGGCCTGAATGGGCAGGCCGGCCAGTAGAGACAAGGCCGGCACCAGCAAAAAACCGCCGCCGACGCCGATCAAGCCGGTGACGACGCCGACCAGGATGCCGTCGAATAGTATCGCGGCAAACGGCAGGTCCATCGGGCAAAAATCGCCGACACTGTTGCTTTCGTTCGCGGCCGCGTTTTTATTGCGGATCATCGCAAACGAGGCTAACAACATGACGGTGGAGAATAACACCAGCAAAATGGGGCCGGGAATGAATGCCGCCAGCCTGCCGCCGATAAAAGCGCCCAGCATGCCGGCGATGCCAAACGTGAAACCGGTTTTCCAGCATACCATTTTGCGTTTGGCATAACGAACCGTCGTGATGGCGCTGCTGATTCCGACCACGATCAATGACGTGACGATGGCGCTTTTGGCCGGCTGATCCGCCAGGTAGACCAGCATCGGTACGGTCAGGATGGAACCGCCACCTCCCAGTAGTCCCAGCAGGATACCGATGACAATGGCCGAGCCGGTGATTAATGCCATGTCGGCCGCTTAACCTTGGATGATGGCGCCCCGGTCCTTGTCCGGTTGGCCGCAGGATTGATTGGCGGGCAATGCCTCATCGATGAATTTGGGATAGGGCAGGTCGAGCTTGTTCATGATGTCGATAAATTCCTCGCGCGATTTATTGTTGCCGAGGCGGGCATTGAGAGCCTTTTCCTGTTTGATGGTCGAGACGGTCATGCCTTTATAGTCGTGGCCGGGATACACCAGGGTATCGTCGGGCAGGGTAAACAGTTTTTGCGTGATGCTGTCGTACATAACGCCCGAGTCGCCCTGCTGGAAATCGGTGCGGCCGCAGCCGTTGATCAACAGGCAATCGCCCGTAAAGACGCGGTCATCCACCAAATAACTGGTGCAGCCGTTGGTATGGCCGGGAGTGTGCAGTACCTTGATCTCGATGTCGCCGACTTGCAGTTCCACGCCGTCGGTGACCAGCAGGTCGGCGCACATCGCGCCGGCATCGCGGTGGACCACGCCCTTGCTGCCGATGCGGTCGCGCAGATCGCCGGCGCCGGTAATATGGTCGGCATGAACGTGGGTTTCCAGCGTATAGACCAGGTTTAGGTCCAGCGCCTCCAATTGTTCGATATAGAAATCAACTTCGCTGGCGACCGTATCGATCAGGATGGCCTTACGGGTATATTCGCAGCCCAATAGATAGGTGTAGGTGGAGGTTACCGGTTCGAAAAATTGTCGGAAAATCATAACAGTCCTCCTGCAAATGGTTGCTGAAATTGTTTATTATTAAACACTAATATACAAAGAAAAGCCAGTCTTTATGGGCGATGTTAGCCGTCGTTTTCGCTCAGCCAGTCTCGGGGTTGCAAATAATGTTCGTACAATAGGGCTTCGCGGCTGCCGGCTTCCGGTTGCCAGTTGTATTTCCAGTGCGCGACCGGCGGCATGGACATCAGGATAGATTCGGTGCGGCCGCCCGATTGCAGGCCGAACAGCGTGCCGCGGTCGTAAACCAGGTTGAATTCTACATAGCGGCCGCGCCGGTAAAGCTGAAACTCTCTCTCGCGTTGGCCGTAGGGCGTATCCTTGCGTTTTTTCACGATCGGCAGGTAGGCATCGAGATAATGGTTGCCGACGCTTTGCATGAAGGCAAAGCTTCGTTCGAAACCCCATGCGTTCAAATCGTCGAAGAACAAACCGCCGACGCCGCGGGTTTCCTGGCGATGTTTCAGATAAAAGTAGTCGTCGCACCATTTTTTGTAAAGGGGGTAGACCTCTTCGCCGAACGGCTGGCAAGCCTTGCGCGCGGTTTCGTGCCAGTGGATCACGTCTTCCTTGAAAGGGTAAAACGGAGTCAAATCGAAACCGCCGCCAAACCACCAGATCGCTTCCTCGCCTGGTTTTTCCGCGATGAAAAAACGCACGTTGGCATGGGAAGTCGGTACGTAAGGGTTGCGCGGATGGATGACCAAGGAAACGCCCATGGCTTGAAAGCGGCGGTTGGCCAGTTCCGGCCGCGCGGCCGTCGCCGAGGCCGGCAGCTTGTCGCCGTGGACATGGGAAAAATTGACGCCGCCCTGCTCGATGACCTCGCCGCCGCTTAAAACCCGGGTCCGGCCGCCGCCCCCTTCCGCTCGTTGCCAATTATCTTCCAGAAAGCGGGCTTTTGTTTCGACGCCTTCCAATGTTTGGCAGATGCGGTCCTGTAAATCGAGTAAATAGTCTTTAACGCGGTCGATATGGTCGTTGTTCATTGCTATCGGGTTTTTATTGTTGCGAGGGTGACAAGCGATTCAGCTGTATGAATACTTTTGATTTTACCGGAAACGGTCGGTCCGTTGGGAAAATCAGTCCGCCGCGAATGCTTTGGCGGCGAAACGGATTTGGAATTCCGCGCCGGGCGAGCGATTGACCACGCTGACTTTTGCCTGCATCGACGCGGCCAGTTGCGCCACCAAGGCGAGGCCGATACCGGTGCCGGGGGTGGCGCGGGTCAATTCGTCGCCGGGCCGGTAGAACAACCGGAAGATTTTGTCTTGTTGGCGCCTGGCAATGCCGGGGCCGTAATCGCGAACATAAAATTCCAGCCATTTCGCCGTTAGACGATAGCCGATATCGATGACCGGTTTTTCCGCGCCGGCGGCAAATTTCAAGGCGTTGTCCACCAGATTGATGATGATTTGAAAAAAAGCGTCTTCATCGATCTCGATGGCGGCTGGCGGTTCTTGGTCTGCGGCGACCAGGTCGACCTTAAAACCGGCGTTGGCGACCTGGACTTCGATTTTTTCCGGGATTCTCTGTAACAGGCTGGCCGCCGGCGTTGGCTGCAGTTCGAGAGGATGGCGGCGATGATCGATACGGGCAAGTTGCAGCACATTGGCGATCAGACGTGACAGCCGCTCGCTTTCGAAGAAGATGAAGTCGTAATATTGTTGTTTTTTCCGTTCGTCGCCGATCCAGCCGGAGCGCAGCATTTCGCCGTACATCCGGATCGAGGTGATCGGCGTTTTCAGTTCGTGGCTGACCGCGGAAATAAAATTGCGTTGCTGCCGGCTTAATTCGATTTGGCGGCTCAGCAAACGGTAAAAGAACCACAGGCCGGCGATCAGCGTGAAGGCGATCGACCCTGCCAGTAGATCCACCAAACGGGTTTCGCCGCCGGCACCGCTAGATGCGTATATGATCTGCAATTCCAGCGGGTCGAAGGGCGGATTCAATGGGCGCTTGTATAGCGCTTGTTTCCCGTTGCCGGCGGCGAGCCTTAGTCGGGACAACATCTGTTGTCGATGAAGAATGCTGATGCTGGTTAAGCTTCCAGGGGTGGCGATGGATTGGGTCACGGCGTTAAAAAAAGTTTCGATAGCGACCAAAAAGCCTTGGGTGTAGCGGCTGTTGTCATGCCAGACATGGCGGTAAAAACAGAAGTAATGTTGTTTGACGATCAACAATTGGAGCGGCGAAATCTCGCTCTCGAAGCTCATTATCTCAATTTCGCCGGCATTGCCGGGTTCGGCTTCCTTCAGCATCGCGGCGTCGGCCCGCGAGGATTCGTCGACGACCGGTCGCGGCGGGCGTTTAAAAAAACTGCTGGCCATCGCCTGGTTGGGAAGTTGAACCTGTTCCTTGCGGTTTTGCCGCAAGCCGGATTGTTGTTTGCCGGGCCGGCTGGCAATGACGTCCGCATCCTTTGCCTTGGTCAGCTTTTTTGCCGCTCCGAGCGATTCGGTTTTTTCTGTCGCCTGGCCAACGATGTAGTGTTCGGCTTCATCCTCCTCGGCCGATTGCTTTGCATCCGCATCGGCGAATGCCGATTGTGGTTTTTTTTCCTTGGCTAACAGATCTTGCAGACGCCGTTTTAAGGCCAGCCGGCTTGCCAGCTCTTTGGTACTGAGGCCGGCATGATTATTGTGCTCTAATTCGGGCAGGGCGGGAATATGGAAGGAACCGTCCGGGTCGATGCGGAAATAACCGACGATACCCGGTATGTCCGTTTTAGGCGGCACTTCCGATAACGGCGAAAATTTAATGGCGCTGGATTCGATCAGCGGGTTCGCCGAGACATTGAAAAAACTGTAGTCGGCGCTAGGGCGCCGTTGTTCGCCGGCGATCAAATCCTGCAGAGCCGATTCCAGGCGTTCGGCCCATTGTTCGGCTTGTCGTCGGGCCTGATACGATGCCTCGTTTTGCAGTTGCCGGTAAACGATTCCGGTCAGCACGGAGACCGGGACGGCAAAGAGGAGAAAAAAAAGGCCCAGCCACAGTTTCAGGCGTTTCTTGTGGAGCGTCGTATCCATTGGCTGTTTCATGAGTCGCCGCCGGTTACGTCATCAGGCGGTAGCCTTCACCGCGCACGGTCACCAGGTATTCCGGTTGTTTCGGGTCGGTTTCGATTTTACGCCGCAGCTTGGCAATATGGATATCGACGGTGCGGGTTTCGATGACCTCGGCATGGCGGTAGCCCCAGACGCGTTGCAATAATTCTTCGCGCGACACCGGCCGATCGCAATGGCGCAGCAGATAGTGCAGTATATCGATTTCGCGGCGGGAGAAGTGATTGGGCCTTCCGCCGTCGATTTCACACAGATTGACGCAGTCGATTCGCCTCTCGCCCAGTCGAATCACAGCGTGCTGCCGTGCCGGCCCGCCACTTCTTTTCAAGACCGCTTCAACCCGCAACACCAGCTCCCGCACCGAAAAGGGCTTGGCGATATAATCGTCGGCGCCTAGCGTCAAGCCGGCGATGATGTCTTGTTCCGACGATTTCGCGGTCAGCATGATGATCGGCAATTGCTTGTCTTGTTCGCGGATTTTGTTGCAGACGCCGAAGCCGTCCAACTTCGGCAGCATGATGTCGAGGAGGATCAAGTCATATTGGCCGGATAACGCCTTGTCCAGGCCGAGTCGGCCGTCCGGCGCGGAATCCACCTGGTAACCGTGGTAAACGAAGACATCGATCAACCCCTGCAGAATCGCCTGTTCGTCTTCGATAATCAGTAGTTTGGCTTTCTCCGTCATGTTTCCCTCCTAAGTGAAGCGGGACTACAGCTTACACTGACTGCGGGAACGGCGTGTAAAAAATAGGTAAAAATTCAGGCGCAATTTTTACAAAGGCGTGTCTGCCATTTTGTGTCCTAGAGCGGTACTTTGAAACGGTCTAATTCATCACAGGAGAGCAGTCATGATTATCGATACGTCAACATCATTCGTCCGGTCCGTAAAAGCGTGGCTGGTCGGCGGAGCGCTGGTAGCCGGCTTGGCCGTTCCGGTTGCGACGATGGCCGGGCAAGGTTCGGTTAGCATCGACACCAAATTATCGCAGAGCAAATTGGTGCAAAGCGGCGATAACATTGTTTATCTGAATGTGACTATCCGGCCGTCGCCACAACACGAACGAATATCCGAACGCCGCGCCACCGACCTTTTATTGCTGTTGGACCGCAGCGGTTCGATGAGCGAAGCCCGCAAAATGCCTTACGCGAAAGCCGCGATCAGGGAGGTCCTGGGGCGATTGGATGGTAACGACCGCTTTGCCCTGGTGACGTTTTCCGATCAAGCGGTCGTGGCTTCGCATTGGCTCAACGTCGACGCGGCCAACCGGTATCATCTCGATCGCCTGGTCGAGGGTGTCAGCGCTTCCGGCGGCACCAATATGGGAGAGGGGCTGCAGGCCGTGTTGCGTTTACTGCAGTACGGGGACAGCGAGCGGGTACGAAAGGTGTTGCTGCTGTCGGACGGCCAGGCCAATCAAGGCATCACTCATCCCGACCTGCTGGCCAATATGGCCACGCAAGCGACCCGATACGGCGCGGTGATGTCGACTATCGGCATGGGCTTGGGATTCAACGAACGTTTGTTGGCAAAATTGGCCGATTACGGCATGGGCCATTATTCGTATCTGGAGGACTTGTCCGGGCTGGCGGCGATTTTGAATCGGGATTTGCAGGACAGCCGGCGGTTGTATGCCAGTCGCAGTACTCTGGAGATCCGTTTGGGCGAAGGCGTGCAGCTGGTCGATGCCGGCGGTTATCCGTTGAGTCGAGGCGGCTCGACGGTGACGATTACGACAGGGCAGTTATTGAGTAATACCGCGAAGCATTTCGTCATCACCTTGAGGGTGCCGAATGTCCGTACCGGTTCGCTTACGCTGGGCGATTTGCGTTTGAATTACCGGGTCGATGGCGAAACTTTGCAAGCGGTTCCAGACCGGCAATTGACGCTGTCGGTCGTGGCGCCGGAGCGCCGCGACGAGGCCAGACAATCGATCGATAGGGAGGTGTATCGACAAAGCTGGTTGGAAAATAATCTCGGCCGGGCCAAGAAACAATTGGGCCGCTGGCTCCGGGAGGGCAAGCGCGAGCAGGCCGAGCAGGTTATCGGCAACTACAAACGGGAACTGAAGGAGGCCGAACGAGACAGCGCAATTGAATTGGCGTCGCCGGCCGTCAATGAAGCGTTGCAGCAGATGGAATCGCAGGTCGACGAGGCATTCAGCGGCAGTTTACAAGAGCAACACATTAAACAGAACCGTGCCGCTAAGAGTTTGCAATACGAGGCGATAAAGCAACAGCGGAAATAATTTTGCGATAGCGGCAAGATCAGGAATGATCTTGCCGTGTTTTTTTCTCTTAAGCCTGACCCTGAAACAGTACAATAGGAGGAAATGTTGTTGATTGGCGAAGGATGAGAAGATGAAGCGAATATTGTTGGGGGGAAATGGACGGGGGCAAGTCGTCATGGATGCGGCGATGGGCAATCGTCATGGCATGATCGCCGGTGCCACCGGGACCGGAAAAACGGTGACGCTGCAGGTGCTGGCGGAGGCCTATTCTCGCCTCGGCGTGCCGGTGTTTATGGCCGATGCCAAAGGCGATCTATCGGGTATCGCCAAAGCGGGGTTGACGAATGCCGAAATCGAACGGCGTCTCCAGGCTATCGGCATCGCCGATTTTCGTTTTCGCGAAAATCCGACCGTATTTTGGGATGTGTTCGGTCGCAACGGGCATCCGGTAAGGACGACGATTTCGGACATGGGGCCGTTATTGCTGGGCCATTTATTGGAACTGAACGAGACCCAGACCGGGGTTCTGTACAGCTGTTTTCGCCTTGCCGATGACCAAGGCTTGTTGCTGCTGGATTTAAAGGATCTGCGCGCCTTGCTGAATTGGATGGCGGATCATGCTGCGGAGCTAAAATCCGACTATGGCCATTTTTCCCGAGCCAGCATAGGCGCCATTCAACGGCGCCTACTGGTATTGGAGGAACAAGGGGCGGGCGATTTTTTCGGCGAACCGGCGATACAGTTGGAGGATTTCTGCCGTAGCGATTTCTCCGGCAATGGCGTGATCAGCCTGTTGGATGCGACCGAGTTGATCAACAAGGCGCCACGGTTGTATGCGGCTTTCTTGTTATGGTTGCTGTCGGAATTGTTCGAAACGCTGCCGGAAGTGGGCGATGCCGATAAACCCAAGCTGGTGCTGTTTTTCGACGAGGCGCATTTATTGTTCGATCAGGCGCCGAAGGCCTTGCTCGATAAAGTCGAGCAGGTCGTTCGATTGGTTCGTTCCAAGGGGGTTGGCATTTATTTTATCAGTCAGTCTCCGTTGGATATTCCCGAGGATGTATTGGGGCAATTGGGCTTGAAGATCCAACATGCCCTGCGGGCTTTTACCCCCAAGGATAGGAAAGTGATCAAGGCGGTGGCGGAGAATTTTCGCGAAAATCCTACGCTGGAGACGGAAAAAACGATACAGGAATTGACGACCGGCGAAGCGTTGGTATCGGTCTTGAACCGGGACGGCAGTCCGTCCCCGGTGGAGAGGGTTCTAATGTGTCCGCCGGGTTCCCGGATCGGTCCTTTGAGCGAAATGGAAAGAAAGGAACATATTCAGCGCTCTCCCTATCACGGCCGCTACGAGCAAGCGGTGGATCGTGAATCGGTCTATGAAATACTGAAAAATAAGGCGGAACGCATGGTCGCTGTGGCTGAACGGCAAGACATTGGATCATCTTATGGTCGGCGAGGGAGAAATCGGCAATCGGTTGGCGAGGCCATGCTGAAAAGTGCTGCTCGCAGTATCGGCAGCCAGCTGGGGCGGCAGATTATCCGGGGGCTGTTAGGGTCTTTGTTGGGCGGCCGGCGTTAGCGGCCATGGTGCGGGAAGAGGGGGGGGGACTGGCCGCCGGGGCCAGTCGATCGTCTGTTTTGGATTATTGCATCGAGGCGCCGCACTTGCCCTCGCCGCATTTGCCTTCCATGCCTTTCGATTTGTCTTTAGGCATTGGTTTGTTGCCGGCGCATTTGCCTTCAACGGTTTTTTCTTCATTGCCTTGCATCATAGCGCCGCCGCATTTGCCTTCGCCGCAAGAACCGCCTTTCATTTTCTTGGAGCCGGAGTCTTTATCGGCTTGGGCGGTTTGCAGATAGCCGGAGGATAGTTCGGTCATGGCGAAGGGGTTGCTATCCCTGTCGGTAGTATTGTTTGCTTGCGCCGCAGTTGCGGACAAACCGGAAACTAAAGAAGTACCCAACGCAATTGCAAAAGGGGTCACGGTATTTTTTTTCATAACTTCTCCTAATGGTTAATGAGCTGATTGAGTCAATCAGTTTATGTAATTAATAACCTAAAATCAGACTTGATAATAACAAGGCAGTTCAATATTAACGTCGCCATTTAACGGATGTAAACATAATGACTGCGATATAATTAAGAAAAGTCTAATATTAATGTTTTTTAATAATATGGCTTGTATGATCCTTTAATCTGATAACAATCAAATTTACTATGGATTCAAAAAAATGGGACGGAAGAAAGTATAGGAAGAAGGTAATTGCCGAGGATTTGAAAAACTCCCCTGATAGAGCATCAGGGGAGTTTTCAGCTGAATTATTCTAAGACGTTATTGAAATCTCTAGCTTTTTGCAAAACTTGAGCTTCCGCTTCTGGAGTTGTTTGCGATGACATTTGTAAATGCTCGGTTTCTCTGCCTTTCAATAACAGAACGAATGCGATCATAATGATAGCAGATACTGCAACAACGATTGTGTAAGTATTGCTTTGTTTTTCTTCAGCCATTTTCATAATCCTCTTGGTAATTATTGTAATAATAACCCTTAAATACTGCTCTAAGGGAGCAACTCGAGTTGCATGTCGAATGTCTTTATATTGTTCTTAAGTCGACGGGGCTATTTGTATCACGGTCACAGGTTTTCTGTCAAAACTAAAATTCACAATAATGGGCAATTTATTTTTGCTATGCTTTAGTGAGTGGAAAATACGGCATATAAGGAGCCTATGTGTTTGAAATTGCAGAGTTAGGTCATAGCGTTAAAAAATCGGAATATCAGGAGAAAGTTTCGCTATTGCGCACGCAGTTATTGTTGGCTCAGCAACAACTAAAATCGTGCGATTTCCCCGTCATCATTTTGATATCCGGCGTCGATGGCGGCGGTAAGGGAGAAGTCATCAATTTATTGAACGAATGGATGGATCCGCGCTATATGAGAACCGTCGCCTTCGACGAACCTTCGGACGAAGAACGGGAACGGCCCGATTTCTGGCGTTTCTGGCGTACTCTACCGCCAAAAGGGTCTATCGGCATCTATGTCGGTTCCTGGTATAGCGAACCCTTGGCGCAGCGGGTCTATCAGGAAACCGGCGACAATCAGCTGCAAGTGCAACTCATGCACATTCGACAGCTGGAGCAGTTGCTGACGGACGACGGTGCCTTGATTATCAAATGTTGGTTGCATCTGAAAAAAGAAGAACAAAAAAAACGCCTGAAGTCGCTGCAAAAGAATCCGGAAACGCAATGGCGGGTGACGGACAAGGACCGCAAACATTTAGAGCTATATGACGAGTTCGTGAGCGTCGCCGAAAAGGTCTTGACGGAAACCAGTACCGCTTTTGCCCCTTGGTTGATCGTCGAAGGGTCCGATATTCGCTATAGCAGCCTGACGGTGGGGCAGCATATTCTCAACCGAATCGATCAGCATATCGCGCAACGGGAGGCGTTAAACCAGTTGCATAAGGAATCTAACTGGCAAACGATTAACCATGTCAGTCAGCAAAGTTTGCTGGATGCTCTCGATTTGTCGCTGCAACTAGAAAAGAAGGATTACAAACGGGAGCTGGAAAAATATCAGGGCAGAATCAACAAGCTGGTGCGTCAGGCCTGCCAGTTGAAACGTTCCAGTATTCTGGTATTCGAAGGTTGGGATGCGGGAGGCAAAGGGGGAGCCATCCGGCGTTTGACGCATGCCATAGACGCCCGCCATTATCAGGTTATTTCAGTCGGGGCGCCGACCGACGAGGAACGGGCGCATCATTATTTGTGGCGCTTTTGGCGCCATATCCCGCGCGCCGGCAAGGTGACGATTTACGATCGCAGCTGGTACGGCCGCGTTCTGGTCGAGAGGGTGGAAGGTTTCGCCAGTCATCAAGAGTGGCAGCGGGCCTATTCGGAAATCGTCAATTTTGAGGAAGCATTGGTCGATCACGGCATCGTGCTGTTAAAATTTTGGCTGCATATCGACAAGGATGAACAACTAAGGCGTTTCAAGGAGCGCGAACAAATCAGCTATAAACAGCATAAAATAACCGAAGAGGATTACCGCAACCGGGAAAAGTGGGATGACTATAAAAAGGCGGTTAATGAAATGATTGCCAGAACCAGTACCAGTAGGGCGCCCTGGATTTTGGTGGAAGGCAACGATAAATACTATGCGCGCATCAAAGTGTTGAAAGCTTATTGCGAACGCATGGAAAAAATGCTCGATGAATACGAGAAAGAGCATGACAAGGAGAAAGGCTAGTGCGGAAAGGATTGAATATGGGCAAGGTACTGGTGTTGTCGCTCGTTTTGCTCTATGTGAATGGGTGCAGCTTTTTCATTTCTCCCGCACTCGAGGAGTTGGGAGGTAATCTGCAACAGGTCATGTTGGATTCGGATGACCCCGATACCGTGACCGAAGCGATACCCGCCTATCTGCTGCTGCAGGAAGCTATCCTGGCCAGCGATCCCGAAAATATTGCATTATTGACTTCCACGGCCAGGTTGTATGCTGCCTATGCCGCCTTGTTGACCGACCAGGATGCCGATCGAGTTGAACGCACCGAACGCTTGAGTAACAAGGCATTGTTATTGGCGTCCCGTGCTGTTTGTCTCGATAAAGAGCAGTTTTGCAATTTGCAGGCGCTGAATTATGCCAATTTTGCGGCGATTATCGAGGAGGCGGAAAGCGATGATCTGGATAGCCTTTATCTATTGGGCACAGCCTGGGCCGGCTGGATCATGGCGCATAAGAGCGATTGGAATGCCGTCGCGCAATTGGCCCAGGTTAAGCTGATTATGAGCCATATCGTTGCCTTGGACGAGAATTACCGGCAGGGCGAGGTATATTTGTATTTGGGCTTGCTGGAAAGTATTTTGCCGGCCGCGTTGGGCGGTAAGCCGGATCTGGCCAAACAGTATTTTGAAAAGGCGAGAACCATGACCGGGGGCAGAAACCTGATGGTTTTGGTTTTTTATGCACAGCATTATGCGAGAATGGTGTTCGATCGCGAGTTGCATGATCGCTTGTTGAAAACCGTCATGGCCGCCGATCCGCAACAGAAGGGCTTGACCTTGATCAATACACTGGCGCAGCAACGCGCCGCCGAATTGTTACAAAGCGCCGACGAATATTTTTAACCTCTTATCCAGCCTATGAAATTTCTAATTCGCAACGTCATTCTGCCACTCTGTTTATGGTTGTTTAGCGTTAATACGGCATTGGCATTTACTTTCAAAATAGCCACTCTGTCGCCCGACGGTTCCTATTGGATGCAGCAATTGCGGGCGGGCGGCGATGAAATCAGCCGTAAAACCGAGAGGCGAGTCAGGTTCAAATTCTATCCCGGCGGCGTGATGGGCGATGATGTCAGCGTCATGCGGAAAATGCGTTTGCACCAATTGCATGGCGCGGCGGTGACCAATGCGGTATTGAGTAACATCTATCCGGATATTCAGCTTTATAACCTGATGCTGAAATTCCGTAATTTAAAGGAAGTCGATTATGTTCGGCACAAAATGGATGCAGAACTAATGGAAGGACTGGAACAACAGGGCATCGTCCCGTTGGGTTTCGCCGAAGTCGGCATGGCTTATGTCATGTCGACGGTGCCGGTGCGTACGCTGGATGACATGCGTAATAACAAGGTTTGGGTACCGGACGATAACCATGTCGTGCTCGAGGCGATGAAAGCTTTTTCCATTTCGCCGATTCCGTTGCCGTTACGCGATGTGTTGATGGGGCTGCAAACCGGCATGATCGACATCGTCGCCGGTTCTCCGGTTGGCGCGCTGGCGCTGCAATGGCATACCAAAGTCAAATACGTATCGGATATTCCGTTGCTGTATGCGTTCGGCGTGTTGATATTGGATAAGCAGGCGTTCGACAGGATTTCCCCGGCGGATCAGCAAATCGTCCGTGATGTCATGGCGCGCGTGATCGGGGAAATAGATCAGCGCAGCCGCGAAGATAATTTGCAGGCGGTCGAAGTGTTGAAAAAACAAGGGATCCAATTTTTGCAGCCGACGGAACAAGCGGCCGATGAACTACGGCGGACGATCGTCAGCGCCAATCGACGTATCGAGCAAGACGGCAATATGTCGGCGGCGAAAGTGCAAGAGTTAAATGACTACCTGGCGGAATTTAGACGGCAACAGCCATGAATTGGTCTTTCTTGCATTACCTCCATCGATTCTTTTTGAGAACGGAAACGTTTATCCTGGTGTTGTTGTTTTTATCCCTGATCATCCTGGCGGTGGTGCAGATTCTGTTACGCAATGTTTTTGCCAGCGGCCTAATTTGGGCCGAGTCCTATGTCCGTATCAGCGTGTTGTGGATCGCGATGATCGGCGCGATGATCGCCAGCCGTGGCGACCGGCATATCGCGATCGATGTCGCGGTAAAAAAATTACCTAAAGCCATCCGCGCCATAGCCAAGCGCCTGACCGGCCTGTTTTCCTCCGTTGTTTGCTTCATCATGGCCTGGTATAGCCTGCAGTTGGTCATCCAAGAATACCAGTACGGCGGTTATGCTTTTGGCGTGGTTCCGAATTGGTCGTGCGAGGCCATCATTCCATTCGCTTTTGCCATTATCGCGCTTCGTTATTTAATCTTCGGCATATTGCCTCGGCCAGACAGGGATTCTTGAGCCGATGACGATTGTTGCGATCATAATTATTCTGTTGATGGCGCTGCTTGGCGCGCCATTGTTCGTCGTGATTCTGGCCGCGACGATGCTGGGTTTCCTGAGTGCCGACGTGGATTTGGCGATTATTGCCGCGGAACTCTACCGGCTGGCGGAAACTCCGCTATTGCTGGCTTTGCCGCTGTTTACCTTTGCCGGTTATATCCTGTCGGAAAGCAATACCTCAACACGTATCATTCGCCTTACCCGGGTATTTTTCGGTTGGTTGCCGTCCGGGTTGGCGGTCGTATCGCTGGTTGCCTGTGCCGTGTTTACCGCCTTCACCGGCGCGTCCGGCATTACCATCGTCGCGCTGGGGGCCTTATTGTTGCCGGCATTGATACAAGAGGGCTATCAGGAGAAATTCAGTCTGGGCCTGGTAACGACTACCGGTAGCCTGGGCTTGTTGTTGCCCCCTTCGATACCGTTGATTCTTTATGGCATCATCGTGCAACAAATGGAGTTGGGGCAAAAGTTTACCTTGCCGGAGTTGTTTATGGCCGGTATTTTGCCGGCTTTATTGATGATCGTGCTGTTGGCGTTATGGGCTGCTTGGACATCCCGGCATCTGCCCTTGCGAAGGGGCGCATTTTCCGCCGCGGAAGCCGTTGCCGCGGTTAAGGAGGCCGCCTGGGAACTTCCATTACCGGTATTTATCGTCGTTGGAATTTTCGGCGGGTTTTTGACGATCTCCGAAGTTGCCGCGGTCACCGCCTTGTATGTGATGCTGGTCGAGACAATCGTCTATAAGGAAATCAAAGCGCAACATTTGATCAAGGTGATTACCGATTCGATGCAAATGGTGGGAGGGATTTTACTGATTCTGGGCGTGTCGTTGGCTTTCACCAATTATTTGGTGGATGCGCAAATACCGATGCATTTGTTCGAATGGGTCAGCGCCAATGTCGACAGCAAGTTGACTTTTTTGATGCTGCTGAATGTCTTCCTGCTGATTCTGGGCGCCATATTGGATATTTTTTCGGCACTGGTCATCGTCGTGCCGCTGATCGTGCCGATCGCATTGAATTACGGCGTTCATCCCGTCCATCTCGGGGTCATTTTCCTGGCCAATATGCAGATCGGCTATTTTACCCCGCCGGTCGGTATGAATTTGTTCATCGCCAGCTACCGTTTCAACAAGCCGATTACCGAGCTGTATCAGGCCACCATTCCGTTCATGTTGATTTTGCTGCTGGCGGTGTTGATCATTACCTATGTGCCGTGGTTGAGCACCTGGTTTATTCGCTAAAAGCCGAAGGCGCGGTGGAGTTGTTAGCCTTATTTCTTTTGGTTTTTGGCTTCGGCATGAAGTGCGGCGCCGATAATGCCGGCCTGGTTCAATAAGGCAGCCGGTTTAATGGGGGCTTTGACGCTGATTTGCTGTTTGAACTTGTCGAATTTTTTGCTGGCGCCGCCGCCCAGGATAATCAAATCCGGCCAGAACAGGTCTTCCATCAGGCAGAGATATTTATTGAAGCGTTGCCCCCAGCTTTTCCAGCCCAGGTCTTCTTTTTTGCGTACGGCGTCCGAGGCATAATGTTCGCCTTCCTTGCCGTTGGCCATATAGACATGGCCCAGTTCGGTATTCGGCAGTAACACGCCATCGGTGAAAAACGCGGTCCCGAGCCCGGTGCCGATTGTGATTAACAGTACGACTCCGTTTTGTCCTGCGCCAACGCCGAAATGCATTTCGGCGATACCGGCGGCATCGGCATCGTTTAAACAAAAACAAGGGCACTGCGTCGTTTCGCTGAATAATTTATCGATATCGGTGCCGATAAAGCCCGAGGAAAGGTTGGCCGCGGTGCGGGCCACGCCATGCTGGATCGAAGCCGGAAAACCGCATCCTACCGGTCCTTGCCAGTTGAAA
Source organism: Methylomarinum vadi (assembly GCF_000733935.1). Taxonomy (NCBI): domain Bacteria; kingdom Pseudomonadati; phylum Pseudomonadota; class Gammaproteobacteria; order Methylococcales; family Methylococcaceae; genus Methylomarinum; species Methylomarinum vadi. The sequence continues at coordinate 1,818,010 of NZ_JPON01000001.1, read as the reverse complement.
TGAGAGGTCAATTGAGCCAATACCTCGGCAACGGCTTCGGGGGTGGCCGGTTTCGGAGTATCGATACGATGGCGTTCGCCCACGAACTCGCCCGTTTCCGTATCCACGATGGCGCCTTTGATTCCCGAGCCGCCGATATCGACACCTAGAATTTGCATGACAATTCCTTAATAATTGTTGTAAGGCTATTGTAGATAAAGCCCTTGCAAATGCAACCCGTAGCCCTTGATAAGTGTAGCTTACAAGGAAAATGATTATCTTTAAAATCTGTGAAAATTAGGCGAGCGCGCGTTATTGCAATATTAAGGAGGCGATCATGAAATCTGCCCATCGAATCTCATATCTGTATCCGGTCATATTGTTTATCCTGCTGACGGTTTCATTAGCACGGGCCGTGGACAAGCCAGCTATCATGCAGGCCGAGGTTTATCAGCCGTCGGTTGATGTCGCGCAATATTGGGTTAGCGAAAAACTCGACGGTGTCAGGGCACGCTGGGACGGTCGGCAACTGATATCCAGGAATGGCAATGTGTTTCATGCGCCCGCCTGGTTCAGCAAGGATTTTCCGGATCGTATAATGGATGGAGAATTGTGGTCGGCTCGGGGGCAATATCAAACTATTGTATCCATCGTCAGTCGGCATGATGCGCATGACGGTTGGAGAAAAATTAAATTGATGGTGTTCGACTTGCCGGATGTTCCCGGTCCTTTTTCGGCCAGGGTTGACGCGATGCGGCGTATGGCAAACACTAACCATTCACCGTATCTGCAATTTATCGATCAATTCCGGGTGGCATCCCATGAAGCATTAATGCTGGCATTGGAACGAGTGACCGGGCAAGGTGGCGAGGGGTTGATGCTGCATCATCAGGATGCCCATTATCGCTTCGGCCGCAGCAAGCGATTACTGAAATTAAAACGCTACCAGGATGAGGAAGCCATTGTTATCGGCTATCGTCCCGGCAAGGGGCAATTTTCCGGCATGATGGGGGCTGTTAAGGTCAAAACCGAGGATGATAAAGAATTTTATATCGGCAGCGGTTTCACGAAGCAAGAAAGACAGAATCCTCCGCCCTTGGGTAGCCGTATCACCTTCCGTTATCAAGGGTTCACCGATAACGGCTTACCCCGTTTCGCGGTATTTATGAGGATACGCGAGGAACCGTGAGCGGCTGACGGATTCAGTTGCTATCGCTAAACCGAAACCAGCGGCTGGGACAAACGTGCTCCGCGAGTGGCGCCGTCCGGGCCGTATGTCGTCGCCGTTTGCGGTTGTCCGCGGAGAATTTCCATCAGGCGATGGTTGTGGCGAGTCAGGAGATGGATAGCCGCGCCATTTTGTTCGTTCAATGCTTGGCATTTTTTGCCGACCGAGGTGATCTGCTGCCATTGATTGGCGGCTTTATCTATCGTGAAGCCGGCGTTGAGCGCGGTTTGGAAGTATTTTGCCATGTCCTGCTGATGCAGTGACAGGTTCTCGGTGGCCAGGACCTGTATCAATTGCTTGCTGAATTGTTCTAACCGTATGATAGTGTCCTTCTTGTCGTTGGCGATTCGCGCGAGTTCTTCGGCAGGCAGGCGTTTTTTTAACACCCCCTGTTCCCGCGTGAGCAAATCGTATAACTTGAGACTCAATTCCAGGCCTTTGTCTAACAATTTTTCGGTGATGGGGTAGGTTTTGTTAATCATAGTTATGTACTGTCCAGATGGCGGTCTAATTCCAACATTTTTTCAGCGATGCTTTCGGCATTGATTTGATATTGGCCGTTGCGTAAAGCTTCCTTCACCTCCTTGACTTTGTCTAAATTCACTACCGATGTTGAGTTAGCCGACTCGAATGCTTGTTTTATGTTTTCGGTGATAGCGGTAACATCGACTTGAGGCGGCGTTGGGTTACTGTCAATCTTGCCGGTGTTCTCCATTTGTTGTTTTTTGCCCGTGGCAATAGGAGGCGTCCCCCCATTATTCACTTTGCCGGTAACTGGATTAATAGCCATGTCGAATGTCCTGTCTCTATTTATCTGTTTTTGTAAGCGGCATTGTAAGCAAAAACTTTAATCCAATTAAACATTTTAATTATCCATCATAAGGTTTAAACCACCGGCTTTAGCCGGTCAGCTTTAGCTGCGATAATTTGCCCAAGGAGGTGGCGATGGACTATAGATACGGCAGCCATACGGTTTACCAAATTGAGTATCATTTTGTTTGGGTTACGAAGTATCGTTATAAAGTGCTGAAGGATGAAATAGCCGAACGAGTGAGAGACTTGGTGCGGCAGACATGCGAAGCCTTTGAGATACGGATTATCAAAGGTGTCGTGAGCAAAGATCATGTGCACATTTTGGTGAGTGCGCCGCCGACTATGGCCCCAAGCGAAATCATGAGGCGAATCAAGGGACGAACTTCGAGCTATCTGTTCGAAGAGTTCCCGCACTTGAAAAAGCGATATTGGGGTCGACATTTTTGAGCCCGCGGTTATTTTTGCGCCACAGTGGGGCAAATGACTGATGAGATGATAAAGCAATATTTGGAGCATCACTTTGAACCTAATCCAAACGATAATTTCAAGATGGAGCCCGACTAAGACGCGTCGTTTAGTCGACGCGTATCCGGACTTTCAGTCCGTTATTGGAACCCACCCGCTTGAGCGGGTGGTTGTTTAGTAACCGAAACCAAGCCGGGGTCGATCACCGTGGCTTGAATAATACGTTTCGATTTGATGTTTTTAACCCGGATAGGTTGCCCTTTGCTTCCGTCCATCAGCGCGATTCCGGTCATGCTGATGCTGAAATAGGGTGATGTCGCTTGAATGGTGACTTTTTCCCCCCTTTTGACCAGCTTGGGCTCGACGAAATGAGTGCTGTTAATTACGGTGCCGGAGGCAAGATTGCGTTTGGCTTGCTGACCGATTATGTACTCCGGAGCGGTTAGATAGCCCTGGCGGAGATCGGCGATGTCGCGCGATTTTATGGTTAAATGGCGTTTGCCGAGGATGGCGCCACGACGCAGCGGCTGCGACAGTACCAATACTTTCTTATAGGCCTTGATTTGCGCGACCGTAAAAATAGTCCATTTTTTGTCGCCGTCACAATGAATGCCGATTGAATTTGCGCCGGCCCTCAGCGATCCGCTTTGGCTGAATACCTGCAGCGTTTGCGGACATGCAGGTAATTGTAAACGCGGATCTAATGACGACACACTGACTTCGAACTCCTTGGTCTCCTTGAACTCGGCGTTGATAAAACGGCTTATAGCGCCTTGTATCGAGGCGATCGATTGTGTCGAAGCATAACCGTTGTAGCTACAGAGCAGTAGTAATAGAAAAATGCGGTGTGGACGTATTGAATACATGGCGTCTGTCAAAATTTAGTCTCTTGCTTTTTTCCGATGCAGAAATTGGGCCAACTAAATTTCTAAAGTAAAACAGCGGAAAGTCGTTATACTTTAAAAAGTTTGTTTTAGTGTAATGCTGATTAATTCGGCATTGCCTGGAGTACAGGGACGCACTGAGACATCCAGGACGGATTTATTGAGTGAGAGCTTCCTTATAATTAATAAAGAGCAAAGACTGCTGGCTTGAGTTGTTTATCGTAGTATGCAGAGTCATTGCAATGACGAACATGAGAGGTTTTTATGGCTGGGGTATTGGAAGGCGTCGATCAGCGAACCAAATTAGCCGGACATAACAGATTCGAATTATTGCTGTTTAAGTTACACAGCCGTCAACGTTTTGGCATTAACGTTTTTAAGGTTCAGGAAGTTATTCAATGTCCAGCATTGACTCAAATTCCGAGGTCGCATTCCGTGATTTGTGGCGTGGCTCATCTACGCGGCAAAACCATTCCGGTCCTGGACCTTTCGATGGCGATCGGCTTGCCGTCGTTAAACCGGGAAACAGGCTCCTATGTGATCGTCACCGAATATAATCGAGCTACCCAGGGGTTCTTGGTCAATTCGGTCGATCGAATTATCAATATCGGGTGGGATGCCGTTAAGGCGCCGCCAAAAGGCGCTGGAAGAGGGGGGTATTTAACGGCGGTGACTGAGTTTGAAAAGGAATTGATCGAAGTGATCGATGTGGAAAAGGTCATGAAGGAAGTGATGGGGGCCAGGGAGGAGGCCTCGAACGAGCTGATCGATGCCGACTTTAAAGGGAGAGGCGATCATGTCATGGTGGTGGATGACTCCATGGTGGCGAGGAATCAGATCAAAAAAGTCTGCGATCAAGTGGGTGTGACGTGTTCAATTTTCAAGGATGGGATGGAGGCCTGGGAGCATTTAAACGATTTGCTTCAGCAAGGAATCGACATTTCGGATTATTACAGCATGATCATTTCCGATGTGGAAATGCCGCGCATGGACGGTTATACCCTGGCGACCAAGATCAAAAATGAGTCGCGGATGAGGGATGTCTATTTGATTTTGCATACGTCGTTAAGCGGCGTTTTCAATACTGCCATGGTGCAGAAAGTGGGAGCCAATGAGTTTTTGGCAAAATTCGATCCGGATGAATTGGTGTTGACGGTGCAAAAGCAGTTGAAACGCCATCATGAGCAGTGTGCGCAATGAACGGTTTTTGGGTTTTGCCTGGTAGCGCTTTTTCAGTATGTTTTCGCGGTGACTAAGGCATGTTGGCCAAGACCTCGCAAACCAACAAAAAGGCCGTCGTATCTGGTGCCGATTATCAAGCGATTCGTGACTTTTTAAATCGATCCTCGGGGATCGTTCTGGGTGAAAACAAGCAGTATTTGGTGCAAAACAGATTGTCGCCGTTACTGAAAAAATTCGATTTAGCCTCGTTTGCCGATCTGGTTTCGGCATTGCAATCGCCGTTGGGGGCGGCTCGGCAAATTAGAAGCGCGGTGATAGACGCGATGACGACCAATGAGACGTTTTGGTTTCGTGACAATATGCAGTTCACCGTGCTCAGCCAATCCGTCTTGCCTGAATTGTTAAATCAGAAAACGGGGACGATTAAAATCTGGTCGGCGGCCTGTTCGACCGGTCAGGAACCTTATTCGATCAGCATGTGCGCGGAAGATGTTGTGCGTTCGGTCGGAAGAGGACGGAATATTCAGATCATCGGCACCGATATTTCCGAATCGGTGTTATTGGAAGCCCAAAATGCCGTGTATTCAGAACTGGCTTTATCCCGGGGAATCGAGCCGATGGACAGGCAGCGTTTTTTTCTGAAAATGCATGAAGGCTACCGGGTAAAGCCTGAAATCAATCAGCGCGTGCGCTTTCAGCAGTTCAACCTGCTGAAGCCTTTCTCGGTATTGGGGCGTTTCGATGTGATATTTTGCCGTAACGTACTGATTTATTTCTCCGATGATGTAAAGCGCGACATACTGCGGCGCATGGCCGGTGCGTTGGAGCCTGGCGGTTATCTGTTTCTCAGCACTACCGAATCCATGCCGGTCGGCTTAAAGGAATTCGAGCCGGTGAAGGGTGGCGTGCGTTATTTTAAAAAAGTGGGCTAACTATCCAGCATAAAAACTACTTTTCTATCGGTTGCTTGTTTCGGAAGATGCCAAAAATACGTCCCTTTTCGCAAATCACTGATAGTCATGGTGATTTTCTCTTCGAATTTAACTGATTAGTTATAAAGGAGGTTACACTTTTTCCTCCGGCTAAAGCTGCAATCGCCTTCCTTAATTAGGCGCAAAATAACCTAAACGACGAATTCTTGACGCCATGGTTTTTTAAACCAAGCCCATTATCATGAGAATAGGCCGGCGGCGAATTTTTGCCGCTTTGCCTTGAATGGCGGCAATCTTTTATCAACTTCTTGAATTGTTGAGAAGTTTCCAACGCTGTGATTGGCTTGCAATTACCGTTTCCTCTGTTAATTCCGTTAGAAATCAACAAAAAATCATTTCTGGTACATAAACTGCTTATTGTTTTTTGACAGAAACAAAGGTGGTAATTATGGCTATCAATTTCGATCAAGCCTTGGGGATCCATCCCCAGGCCTTAATGTTGCGGGAAAAACGCAGTGAATTGTTGGCGGCAAATCTGGCCAATGCCGATACGCCTAATTACAAGGCGCGCGATTTGGATTTCAAAGCGGTATTGGAAAATACCCGCAATACGCTCGAGGCTCAATCAATGGAGCGCACTCAGGCCGGACATATGGCGCCGGATAAACAGTTGCTCGGCGCGACGATGATGTACCGTAATCCGCAGCATGCTTCATTGGACGGCAATACCGTGGAGTCGCAAATCGAGCAGGCCAAATATGCGGAAAACGCGTTGCAGTACCAGGCTAGCTTGCGTTTCATCAACAGCAAGTTTTCCGGGCTCATGACGGCTATAAGAGGAGAATAACCATGTCTTCGATGAAAATATTCGACATCGCCGGCAGCGGCATGAATGCCCAATCGTTACGGCTGAATCTGGTGGCCAGTAATATTTCCAATGCCAACAGTGTCAGCAGCAGTATCGATCAAGTCTATAAGTCCAGGCAGCCGGTGTTTGCCGCCGAATTGCGCAACATCATGGAAAAAAATAACGCGGCCGGCGGGGTCAATGTGCTGGGCGTGGTGGAAAGCCAGGCGCCGCCGGTGATGGAATACGCTCCCAATCATCCCATGGCGGACAAGGCGGGCTATATCTATAAGCCCAATGTCAATACGGTGGAGGAAATGACCAATATGATGTCGGCGTCGCGTTCCTATCAGAACAATGTCGAAGTGCTCAATACCGCCAAGGATCTGATGTTGCAGACCTTGCGCATGGGACAATAGGAGGTGAATGATGGCTGTTAACGCATTGGATACATTTCGGGAACTGGGCCTGTCGACGGTTGAGAAAGCGAAAAAAGAGAACCAAAGTCTGCAACAGGAGCAGTTTTTGGAATTACTGACCACCCAGTTGACCCATCAGGACCCGCTCAAGCCGATGGAAAACGGCGAATTTTTGGGGCAGATGGCACAGTTCAGCACCGTTTCCGGAATTCAGGATTTGCAGGCCTCGTTCAAGGATTTCGCCAACTCGATCAGTTCCGACCAAGCTTTGCAAGCCGCTTCCTTAGTCGGCAGGTATGTCTCCGCGCCGACCAGCGAAGGTTTGTTGGGTGCCGGCGGCACCCTCAGCGGTAGTTTCGAACTGCCGGCGTCCAGCGCCAACGTTAACCTCAAATTTATCGATGCCTTGAGCGGCGAGGTGGTCAGGAGTATCGATCTCGGCAACCAGGCCGCTGGCGATGTGGCGTTTGAATGGGACGGCATGACCGGCAACGGAGATTTTGCCGACCCGGGGCTTTATAAGGTGCAGGTGGAGGCCAACCTCGACGGCGAAAACACCGTGCTGCAGACCCAGATCAAGTCGCAAGTCGAAAGCGTGACGATGGCGAACGGCAACCACGGCTTGCAGGTCAACCTGGCGGGGCTGGGGCCGATTAATTTCAATCAGATCAAACAGATTCTATAACAGGCAGGTGTGAAATGGCTTTTACGACAGCATTAAGCGGACTGAATGCCGCATCCAACAATCTGGCGGTGACCGGCAATAATATCGCCAACGCCAATACCACGGGATTTAAAAAATCGCGTTCCGAGTTTGCCGACGTCTATGCGGCCAGCTTGGGCGGCGTCAGTTCGATCACGCCCGGAGCCGGGGTGCGGGTGGCCAATGTCGCCCAGCAGTTCAACCAAGGCAATCTGCAATTCACCGATAATAATTTGGACCTGGCGATCAGCGGCGAAGGTTTTTTCGCCCTAGCCGCCAGCTCCAGTCCGAACGATATCAACGACCGGGTCTATAGCCGGGCCGGCGAGTTTAAATTGGACAAGGACGGCTATATCGTTAACAACCAGGGCCAGGCTTTGCTGGCGTATAGGCCGAATGGCACTGAAATCGCGGATGGTTTCAGTACCGGGGTTTTGCAAACGATACAAATCAACACCATTTCCGGACAACCCAATCCGACCGATCGGATCGATTTGACGGTCAATCTGGATTCTGAGGCAACGCCCATTACCAGACCCGCTCCAACTGATACGTTCGATCCGGAAAATAGCGACCAGTATTCTTATCAAACCTCCGTGACGGTATACGATTCCTTCGGCAGTCCGCACATTATGACGGCCTACTTTGCTTACCGAGGAAATATCGATAACGATAGTAATGGCAGTGATGAACCCACCTGGGATGTCTATCACTATATCGATGGTACGCTTGTTCCACCGGATGATGGTTCGGGTAGTGACTATGCGACGTTGACGTTCGACCCGGTAGGAAATTTATTGACACCGGCTAATAATGCGGGGGTCGTTGATGGGTTGGTTGATTTACAACCTTATAATATTTCGCCCGCGACAGGAGCGAATCCAATAAATATCGATAATTTGAGCTATGCCGGTTCCACGCAATTCAACCAAAAATTCAGCGTCAATACCCTGACGCAAAACGGCCTGCCGGCCGGTCAGTTGACCGGTATCGATATCGATGACGAGGGGGTTATTTTCGCCCGCTTCAGCAACGGCGGTTCCAGAACATTGGGACAGGTCGCCTTGACCCGTTTTGCCAATCCGCAAGGTTTGTCCAAGCTGGGTGACACGACCTGGGGACAAAGTGCCGATTCCGGCGAGCCGGTGGCGGGCGAACCCGGTGCCAACAATTTCGGTTTGATTCAATCGGGATCGTTGGAGGCGTCCAACGTTGAAATAGCTGCGCAATTGGTCAACTTGATCGTCGCGCAACAGGCCTATCAGGCCAATGCCCAGACGATCACCACCGAAAACACCATCATGCAGACCATTCTGAATATTTAACCGAGTGGGGAACGGCTATGGACCGCAGTCTTTATATCGCGATGAGCGGCGCCAAGCAGACGTTGCTGGCGCAAACGGCCAACGCCAATAATCTGGCCAATACCCAAACCACCGGTTTCAAGCAGGATTTCGAGCAATTCCGCGCCATGCCTGTGTTCGGGCCGGGTTATCCGACCCGGGTGTATGCGATGACCGAGCGGCCGGGCTCCGATTTGAGCGTCGGACCGATGCAGACCACCGGACGCGACTTGGATGTCGCGGTCAAGGGGGACGGCTGGCTGGCCGTTCAAGGCAAAGGCGGAACCGAAGCGTATACGCGTGCGGGCGATCTGCGCGTGACCCCGCAAGGGCAATTACAGAACGGCGCCGGCCAGCAAATCTTGGGTCAGGACGGTCCGATTGCAATTCCGCCTTACAATAAAATCGACATAGGCCGTGACGGCACTATCAGTATCGTGCCGCAGGGGCAAAATGCTGCCACCCTGGTCGTGGTCGACCGGATCAAGCTGGTCAATCCGAACCTGGCTAATCTGGAAAAACGCGATGACGGGTTGATGTATTTGAATCAGGGCCGGCCGCCCGAGGCGGATGCCGATGTCGTATTGGTCCAAGGAGCCTTGGAAGGCAGTAACGTCAATGCGATCTCCGCAATGGTGGATATGATCGAGCTGGCGCGTAATTTCGAATTGCAAACCAAAGTCATGAAGAATGCCGATGACAATGCGGCGGTGACCGCCAAGTTGATGCAAATGGCATAAAAAATGCAGTCTTTCTGATAAGACGAAAATTTGTCATCAGGAGGGCAATATGACAGAACGAGCACTGTGGGTAGCCAAGTCCGGTTTGGATGCCCAGCAAACACGAATGGCGGTTATTTCCAATAACCTGGCCAACGTCAATACCACCGGTTTCAAGAAGTCGCGGCCACTGTTCGAGGATCTGGTCTATCAGAATATCCGGCAGGTCGGGGCGCAATCGACGCAAAACACCGAACTGCCTTCCGGCCTGCAATTGGGTACCGGGGTCAGAACGGTGGCCACCGAGAAACTGCATACCCAAGGCAACATACAACAGACGGAAAATTCGCTCGATGTGGCGATCAGCGGTCGCGGTTTTTTTCAAATTCTGATGCCGAACGGCGATATCAATTACACCCGCGACGGTTCCTTCAAACTCAATTCCGACGGTCAGATCGTGACTTCCGGCGGCTTGGAATTGGAACCTGCCATCAACGTCCCGGCCGATACCATCAGTATCACCATCGGCCGCGACGGTACGATCTCGGCGTTGCAGCCCAACAATCCGACGCCGACGCAGCTGGGCCAGATCGAGCTGGCCGATTTCGTCAATCCGACCGGGCTGGAACCGATCGGCGAAAACCTGTTCCGGGAATCTGTCGCCAGCGGCCCGCCGATCGTAGGCATACCCGGCGAGGAGGAATACGGCAGTTTGTTGCAAGGTTCATTGGAAACCTCGAATGTCAATGTCGTTGAAGAACTGGTCAATATGATCGAGACGCAACGGGCCTATGAAATGAATTCCAAGGCGATTTCGACCACCGACCAGATGCTGTCCTTCGTCACGCAGCAACTCTAGACTAGGAGGCGATGATGAAAACCCGGAATTGTTTATTGTGGTTGTGTGTCGCTGGCTTGTTCGGCTGCGATACCCTGCCGAAACGCGATCCGAACTTCTCGCCGGTGCAACCGGCCGATTTGCGCCCGCCGCTACAAAGTAACGGCGCTATTTATCAGGTCAATTACGACATGCGACTGTTCGAAAACCATGCCGCGAGACGGGTCGGCGATGTTCTGACCGTGACGTTGAACGAACGGACGCGGGCGCAAAAAATCGCCGATCAGAATGCTGCAAAGGACAATTCCATCTCAGTCAGCGCGCCGACCCTTTGGGGGGTTGCCAGCCAGGCACTGTTGGGCCACGATCTGAAAACCAGTATGACTTCCTCGCATGAATTCATCGGCGAAGGAGAGGCCAATCAAAGCAACAGCCTGACCGGCGATATTTCGGTGACGGTGGTCGATGTGTTGCCCAACGGCAATCTGAAAATACGCGGTGAAAAGCGCCTGACGATGAATGACGGCAGCGAATATATTCGCTTGTCCGGCATCGTCAGGCCGCAGGATATCACCGTCAGCAATACCATCCCGTCGACCAAGGTGGCCGATCCGACCATCATGTATACCGGCGACGGTTCGGTGTCGGATTCCGGCAAGATCGGCTGGTTCGCGCGCTTTTTCCTGAGTCCGCTGTTTCCGTTCTAGGGGGCTGGAGATGAACAAGTTATTCGTTATTTTCCTCTGTTGTCTTATCTGGGTCTCTGAGGCGGTTCAGGCCGAACGCATCAAGGATCTGGCCGCCGTGGCCGGCGTGCGCAGCAACCAGCTGGTCGGCTATGGTTTGGTGGTCGGTTTGCCGAAGTTGGGAGATAAGACTAAATTTACCGGCCAAAGCTTGGTCAATATGTTGACTCAGTTGGGCATGAATTGGCCTCAAGGGGTCAATCCCAAGGCCAAGAATATCGCGGCCGTGGCGGTCAGCGCCGAATTGCCGCCGTTCGCCAAGCCGGGGCAGACGATCGATGTGACCGTGTCCTCAATCGGCGACGCCAAAAGCCTGCGTGGCGGAACCTTGTTGATGAGCCCGTTAAAGGGGGCGGACGGTAAAGTTTACGCCGTGGCCCAGGGAAACCTGGTGGTCGGGGGGCTCAGCGCTTCGGGCAGGGACGGATCGAAGATTACCGTCAACAATCCGACGGTGGGCCGCATTCCGAACGGAGCGACGGTAGAACGCAGCGTACCGACGCCATTCACGCAGGGCAATGCGCTGATTTTTAATTTGCATAATGCCGATTTCACGACCGCCAATCGCATGGTGGAAGCCATCAACCGAATGTTGGGGCCGGATACTGCGCGGGCGCTGGACGGCACTTCGGTCAAGGTCAGCGCGCCGGCCGATCCGTCGCAACGGGTCATTTTCGCGTCGATGATCGAAAACATTACAGTGCTGCCCGATGACGCGCCGGCCCGTGTGATTGTTAATTCCCGCTCCGGCACCGTCGTGATCAACAGCAAGGTCAGGGTACAGCCAGCCGCCGTGTCGCACGGCAGCCTGACAGTGACGATCAGCGAAACGCCGCAGGTCAGCCAACCGGCGCCATTGTCGCGCGGACAGACCGTCGTGACGTCGCAATCCGAAATCAGTGTCGAAGAGGAAGGGGCCAATCACATGTTCGTGTTCAATCCCGGCGTATCGTTGGATGAAATCGTCAAAGCGGTCAACGACGTCGGCGCGGCACCCAGCGATCTGGTGGCCATCTTGGAAGCCTTGAAGTCGGCCGGCGCATTGCGGGCGGAATTGATCGTCATATAAGGGGGGGAACGGGATGTTGAATGCACACAATGCCGATGTCTATACAGATTTCAACGGCCTGGCCAAATTGAAAACAGAAGCCAAAAGCAACAGTCCCGAAGCGATCAAGGAAGTCGCCAAGCAGTTCGAATCGGTGTTTTTGAATATGGTGCTGAAGAGCATGCGCCAGGCCAAATTGTCCGACGGTTTGTTGGATAACGATCAAAGCGAGTTCTACCAAGATATGTACGATCAGCAACTGGCCGTTCATTTATCGGGCGAGCCGGGGATCGGGCTGGCCGAGCTGATTGCCAGGCAATTGAGCCCTAAAGAGCAAAAACAGCAGGAGTCGATGGACGTCGAGGATTATCTGAACCGCTCGGTTGCGCCGGCCGTTAGGCCGCCCGTGAAACAATCTGAACAAATTCCGATCAGCGCTGTAAATTCCGCAGTAGACTCCGTCGAGGAAGCCGGCGGCCCTTCAGCGACATCGGACGCGGCGGTAAAGAATGTCAATGAGCGGCCGCTAACCAGTCAAGCGCAATTCGTCGCCCACCTGCGACCTTATGCCGAGCAGGCGGCGTCCGAACTGGGCGTGGATGCCGGCGTGTTACTGGCGCAGGCGGCGTTGGAAACCGGCTGGGGCAAGGCGGTGCTGAAATATGCCGACGGCAGCAGTAGCCATAATTTGTTCAATATCAAGGCGGACCGATCTTGGCGGGGGAATCAAGTCGGTCATAAAACGGTTGAATTTGCCGACGGCATCGGGCGGCAAGAAATGGCCGCTTTCAGGGCCTACGATTCGTATCGGGACAGCTTCAAGGATTATGTGCGTTTCGTCAAAGGCAATCCGCGCTACGCTAACGCCATGAAAATGGCGGGCAACCCGGAACGATATATGCATGAGTTGCAACGGGCCGGTTATGCCACCGATCCGACGTATGCCGCCAAGGTGATGCGCATTTACCATGGCCAGGCGATCGGTGGCGGAAGCGACGTGGTGGCGATGAAATGACGCGATATTTTGGGGCGGCGCTGAACGATGAACTTTTTATATCGATGGTAACAACATGACAACGGGAATATTAGGAACCGCATTGACGGGGCTGAAGGCCTTTCAGCGTTCGCTCGATACCACCAGTCATAATATCGCCAATGTCAATACCGAAGGCTATAGCCGCCAGCGGGTCGAACTGGGCACGATGCCGGCGCAATATACCGGTGCCGGTTATGTCGGTAACGGCGTCAAGATCGAAAACATCGCCCGCGTTTACGACCAGTTCATCAACAATCAACTGCGTTCCAGCACATCGGCTTACGGCGAAGCCGATCGTTATCGGCAATTGACCGAACAGATCGATAATCTGTTGGCCGATCCGACCACCGGCATGTCGCCGGCCATCAAAAATTTCTTTAATGCCGTCAACGAAGTGGCCGATGACCCATCTTCGATTCCGGCCCGGCAAGTCCTGCTGTCGGAAGCCGAGATTTTAACTCAGCGCTTCGCGACGATGAACGGTCGTTTCGGGCAAGTGCGCGAGGAGGTTAATCAGGACTTGAATGGCGTGGTCGACAACATCAACTCCTATGCGTCGGCGATCGCCGATCTGAACGTCAGGATCGCGGCGGAATACGGCCGGCCCGCCGGAGACCAGGTACCTAACGATCTGATGGACGAACGCGATCGCCTGCTGGTGAAATTGGGCAAGTTAGTCGATGTTTCCGTGGTTCCTACAAAGAGCAATATGGTCAGTGTTTTCATCGGCAAGGGCCAGTCGCTGGTATTGGACGGCACCTATAATCAATTGGCTACCCAGCAGTCCGACTTGGATCCCGAGCATTTGGAGATTGCTCTGAAGCAGCCAGATAGCACTACTCAGGTCATCACCCGGCAATTAAGCGGCGGCGAATTATCGGGGATTTTACGTTTTCGCGACGAAGTGTTGGACCCGTCGCAGCAACAACTGGGAGCGATCGCCGCCAGTATGGCGATGGAGTTCAATGCTGTTCATAGTGGCGGTTATGATCTCGATGGTAACGAAGGATTGGATTTTTTTGCCGGTATTGCCAATAAACCCGTACCGGTCATTGCCACGGGTAATACCGGTTCGATCTCGGTAAGTTACGATCCCGATCCGGCCGGTTTTAAAAATATTGCCGCCAGCGATTATCGGCTCGATGTGAGTGGCGCCGGGCCAACGTATACCCTGACCCGGCTGAGCGATAATACCTCGATTAATTTAACTATCGATGGTTCCGGTAATTTAACCGCATCCGGCTCTGACGTGTTGCCAGGTATTACGATCGCAACCGATGGCAGTCTGGCGGATGGTGATTCATTCCTGATCCGGCCAGCGTATTTTGCCGCCAAGAACATCGCGGTCGGTATCACCGATCCGCGCGATATCGCCGCGGCGACCAATATCGACGCGGATGGGGCCTCGGTGATTAACGGTCCGATGCCCGGCGACAATCGCAATGCGCTGGCGTTGGCCGGATTGGAGAACCAATTAGGGATGTTGGGGGGCACGGCGACATTCCAGGATGCTTACGAACAGATGGTGTCGGAGGTCGGCATGCAGGCCAATGAGGCGCGCATCAGCTCGTCCGCGCAGGAGACCTTGCTGAATAACGCCAAGGAATCCTGGAGCAAGGTGTCCGGCGTTAATCTGGACGAGGAAGCAGCTAATTTGATCAAGTTTCAACAGTCCTATCAGGCCGCGGCGCAAGTGGTCGCGATAAGCAATACCTTGTTCGATTCGCTCCTGAACGGCTTGAGGTAGGAGGAGGTATGAGAATTTCAACGACGTGGAGTCAACAATTAGGCGTCGATTCGATGCTGGCGCAGCAGGCCAAGCTGAACAAAACGCAAATGCAATTATCTACGGGATTGCGGGTGTTGACGCCGGCCGACGATCCGATCGCGTCGGTCAGAACACTGGACTTGCAGGAAAGTATCGACAAGACCGCGCAATACCAGAACAATATCGCCACGGCGCGGGCGCGCTTGAACATCGAGGAAGGCAGCCTGGAAAGCGCCGAAAATATCTTGTTCCGAGCCAAGGAGCTGACGATTCAGGCGTTGAATGCGCCGCTCAGCGAAAACGACCGATTATCGATCAAATACGAAATAGACCAACTGCTCGAAAACATGGTCGGTGTCGCCAATACCAAGAATGCCAACGGCGAGTATATTTTTTCCGGCGATTTATCCAATGTTCCCGCCTTTGCCTGGAACGGCGCTGCCAACGCCTATGTTTATCAAGGCGGTGTCAACCAGCGCACGCTGGATATCGCGCCGGAACGGCGGGTGGCCGACGGCGATCTCGGTTCGGACGTGTTCAAATTGGTTTCGTCGGTGAGCCAGGAAGGCGAGGCGGAATTCAAAGGCGAGCCGCTGGAGCAGCGCAGCATCATGGATACCTTGCAGACCTTGTCGGAGGCTTTGGCCGGAGAATACGACATACCCCGTGCTTCGATCGTCGGCAGCCGTTTTGCCCGTTACGGCGTGGATTACTCGGTGAACAGTACCTCATTTGATTTGACCGTTACCGACGCTGTAAATGGCACTTCCAGCAGCGTGACCGTAACCTTGCCGAATGATCCAGCCGATACCGGCATCTATCAGAACCTCGATGAGGTGGCGGCCGCTATCAATAAGCAGTTGGATGGTTCGGGCATGCAGGCGATCGCCAACGGCAATCAGCTGGAATTTGTTTCGACGGAAGGGGGGCAGGCCTACACTATTTCTATATCCGAAGATAGCGGCAGTTTTTTAACGGATTTTGGATTCGACAATGGCACTACCGGAACGGGGGCCGACCTGGGAGGCGTGATCACCGGAGGAGCTGGCGAGTTCGGGTTCCCTGCGAGTTATGTTGGTTCTCCATCATCCTTCGAACTAGTGGCTGGCGACGGAACTGCGATGGAAATTACGTTGGGTGGTTCATATAACAATTTGAACGATTTGGTTATCGATATTCAGACTCAGCTAAATGCACCACCAATGGATGGACAAATAATCATAGACCCTGATGCCAATCCTTTGTCATTTATCGCGGCCAGCGACGGCTCTCCAGCCTCGGTAACGATCAATGACATCAGCGGGACATTCCTGGAAGATGCCGGTTTCAGCGATGGGCAAACCAGCCGCGTCTACGATGTTACCCTAAACGATGTGTTGAGCGATCTGGATACAGGCCTCGAAAACCTGTTGAAAGCGAGAACCAGCGTCGGGGCCCGGCTCAATGCGCTGGATGATCAGGAAAACCAGAACGACAAGTTCACCCTGGACATGAAATCCACATTGTCGGAAATCCGAGATCTGGATTACGCCGAGGCGATCAGTCGTTTCAACCTGGAAAATACCGCACTGCAAGCGGCCCAGCAGGCTTTTTCCCGGGTACAGAATCTGTCCTTGTTCAATTACATTTAAAGAACTGTTCTCAGTTCCCGCTCGATATTCTGCATGTAGCGCTGGATGTGCGACTCGAATAGCGGCGTTATCTCGGTAAATTCACAGCCGATGCGTTGCCCTTTGTCGGGTTTGTCCGGATTCAGGTTGAATTTGTTTTTGATGACGAAGGAAACATTTTCTTCCTCGCCGTCGTGCAAATGTAATGTACAATTTTCGAATTCCGCGGTGGGGATTAGATCCTTGGACAGCTTCAGCTGTTCGTTGATGATGGCGAAACCGGAAATGCTGATATCCATGAGTTTGAAGCGGATGATTTTTTCGCTATTGTCTTCTTCATTAGTGAACCCGATTGCGCAATAACTGTTATGAGCGAGGGGAACCTTGAGGCGATAGAATTTTCTTCGCTGCATCCAAAATATGGCATCGGGAATGGGCATGGTAAATACGGCATGGCCATCAATGCGGGTCTTGGCGATTTTATCGGCGCTGAAAGCCACCTTGATGCCGTCTAATTCCGTGCGAAATTCCTTGTGCTCGGATTTCAGCAATAGTTTGTTCAAGTATTCCTTGGGGCCGTAATCTAGGATCAGCAAATTTTTTTTCGGATCGATATCGACAATCGTGGTAATGAAGGAATCGTTGTTGTCGCCAAAATGCGCCGAAAGCAGGCATTTCTTTTTCAATAAATGGCTCAGATAGCTATGTATGCGCTTCGGATTGTTGACGAAAAAAGCGGAATCGGTATCCATAGAGATAAGCAAATATATTACATGCAGACCAGCCCGGTATTGTAAAATATTTACCTTTTTGTTGCATGATTTAAAAAGGTTGTTAATCGATGGGGTGGTTATTATTGTTCATTGCCGGTTGTTCGGAAATTATATTTGCCTTGAGTCTTAAATATAACGAGGGCTTTACGCGCTTATGGCCCAGTATCGTCACCATGATTTCCGGTGGCGCGAGTTTCTATCTGCTGATGTTATCGCTGAAAACGCTGCCTGTCGGCACCGCTTATGCGGTTTGGACCGGAATGGGCGCGGTCGGTGTCGCGATCCTGGGCATTATTTTATTCAAGGAATCCGCCGAATTGGTGCGCTTGGCCTCCATCATGATGATCATTATCGGTATCGTCGGTTTAAAACTGACGCATGTAGAATAATGCTGCATTTGATCGTACAGGCGCCGATCGAGAGTGCCGTCTTGGCACGCATCGATGCCGGCGACGCCGTGGTTTTTCAACAGCGCGCCATATGGAACGTCATGGCAGGACATGTTTTGCAAGAACGGCTCCAGCGTTTACTGGAAAACAATTGCCGATTGTATGTTTTGCAAGACGATATGGAAGTTAATGGTATCAAGCCGGAGCAGTTGATAGAAGGAATAGGAATAATCGATTACCAAGGATTGGTCGAATTGTCGGTGGCCAACAAGGTGAGCAAAACATGGTATTGATGGTCGACGGTGTCGAACTGGAAACGACCGAAGAAGGTTTTTTATGCGATTGGCGGCAGTGGAACGAGAAGGTGGCCCAAGCCATCGCGCAACGAAATGACATCGAAATCAGCGACGCGCATTGGGAAATTCTATTTTTTATTCGCGATTATTATCAACGCTTCAAGCATTTGCCTAACGCCCGTGTTTTCACCAAGGCAATCCGAAACGAATTAGGCGAGGATAAAGGCAATAGCCGCTATCTGCATAAGTTGTTTCCGGAAGGCCCCCTCAAATTCGCTTGTAAATGCGCCGGTTTGCCTAAACCGCCTACCTGTTTGTGAGTGGTTGGAGTTGGAGTATATTTGTTCCTTAGGAGCGCCGCCCTCGGTGCGAATTTAGCCGTGAAGTCTGTTTAATTAATGTGCAGGTTGCCGCTTGAGGTAAAATAAGCGGTTTTTACTTATTTGAGATGTATTTATGAGTAATCCCCGCGTCGGATTTATCAGCCTCGGTTGTCCGAAGGCCTTGGTCGACAGTGAACAGATTTTGACCCGATTGCGCATGGAAGGCTATCAGGTTTCGCCCAGTTATCAAGAGTCGGATCTGGTGATCGTCAATACGTGCGGCTTCATCGATGCTGCGGTCGAGGAGTCGCTGGATAGCATCGGAGAGGCGCTGGCGGAAAACGGGAAGGTGATCGTAACGGGATGCTTGGGGGCCAGGCAGGACGAAATTCTGGCGCGCCATCCGCAGGTGTTGAAAATCACCGGCGCTCATGCTACCGATGAAGTGGTCGATGCCGTTCATGAACATTTGCCGCCGGCCCATCATCCGTTCACCAGTCTGATCCCGCCGCAAGGGATTAAATTAACGCCCAAGCATTACGCCTATTTGAAAATCTCGGAAGGTTGTAATCATCGCTGCACGTTTTGCATTATTCCTTCCATGCGCGGAGATTTGGTCAGTCGGCCGGTGGATGATATCTTGCGGGAAGCCGAACGTTTGGCGGAAGCTGGTGTCAAGGAGCTGCTTGTGGTGTCGCAGGATACCAGTGCCTACGGTTTGGATCTTAAATATCAGAGCCGTGAATGGAGGGGGCGACAGGTTAAAACGCAATTTTATGATTTGGCCGATGCGCTGGGTGAGTTGGGTATTTGGGTCAGAATGCATTATGTCTACCCTTATCCCCATGTCGACGAGGTCATTCCTCTAATGGCGGAGGGCAAAATTCTGCCTTATCTGGATATTCCGTTTCAGCATGCCAACAGCCGCATCCTCAAGTTAATGAAACGGCCGGCGGCCGCGGAAAATAATCTGGAAAGAATTCGGGCCTGGCGCCGAGTTTGTCCCGATATTACGTTGAGGAGTACGTTTATTGTCGGATTCCCGGGGGAGACCGAGCAGGAATTCGAAGAATTGCTGCAGTTTTTAAGCGAAGCGCAGCTGGATAGAGTCGGTTGTTTTGCCTATTCTCCGGTCAAGGGCGCAGCGGCGAATGCCCTGCCCGATGCGGTTCCCGATGAAGTCAGGCAGGAACGGTTGGCCCGGTTCATGGCGCACCAAGCGGAAATCAGCGCGGCAAGATTGCAGCAACGGATCGGAAAAATCGAAACGGTGTTGGTCGATGAAGTAGTCGAGGAGGGGGCGGTTGCGCGGAGCAAAGCCGACGCGCCGGAAATTGACGGGCAAGTGTTTATTGACGGCGCCACGCATTTGTCGGTTGGGGATTTCGTTGCTGTCGAAATCGAAGAAGCCGACGAATACGATTTATGGGGTAAGTTGCGTTAGAAAATAGTCTATGGCGAGGGACAGTCAATCGTATTCGATTGACTGTCCTTTCTTGAATCTAAAACCTATTACTGCGATCCAGGCGCTAGCACACGCTGGCACAGTCTGGTTTTGATGGGGGTTATAGAGGGGTGACGTTTTCTGCTTGTGGTCCTTTTTGTCCCATGCTCACTTCCATCGTAACGCGTTGTCCTTCGCTCAGGGTCTTACGTCCGCTGCCATTAATGGCGCTGAAATGGACAAAAACATCCTTAGAGCCTTCCCGCTCGATAAAGCCGAAACCTTTCTCATCGTTAAACCATTTTACGGTGCCTTCTACTAGATCTGACATAATATTTCTCTTGCTATTTTCTTGCTAAATAAAGTGCCTGTTTTCACAAGCGGTTGGGGGTTGGGTTTTTCCGAGTACGTGACTTGATGCGGGGATATTTACAGATTATGGGGCTTAACGAATTTTTATCAGGATAACGTTTGTTCGATTCTGTAGGCCGAAGTCTGTAAACCTATACCGAAATGTTGTTACGAACTCAGGGTTTAATAATGCGGGTAGTGGAAAACTATGACGTTGATCCGATTGAAGACTTTTGAGGCAACAATTTCTTACCAAGCAATATTTGTTAGTCATTATACATAGCTAGACGGCCGTGTCACATAGAATAGAAAGATTCTATCTGTTAAGTGCGTAATTTTTTGTGTAAATTACTGTCATCTATTTGTAATGATTGAAAAAAAATTAATATTTTCAATGAATTGTTATGTTGGGCTGTCGTCGTGTCGGTAAGTTTTAACGCGCGATTTTTTTACCGTTTTTTGCGTAACGGGCGCAATTGCCGCTCCTTGATTGCGCTGTTTCGCACCCTTGCGCAAGGTAAATTAAGTAAACCCCGAAGCAGGAAGGCGGCGTTGAAGCCACTTGTAATAACTTTCCAAGCGAGCCGCAAGGCATGGATTAGCATGAGAGTACGTGAATAAGGGCTATAAAGCGAGGAGACTTAGGGCGCCGCTAGCAGATCCTCGGCAGTTGTTCGCCGCTAATCAATTCCAGAACGCGATCGATTCCTAATGCGGTTTGCAGGGTTACTCGCCCTTGAGAATGGAAATCCGTTACCGTACCGATTTGTAGCGCTTGCCGGCTGTTAGGGTGGGCTTGTAACGTTTCGATTGCCGCTTTCGCTTGCGCCTGCGGGACGAATAATACGAAACAGCCTTCATTGGCGATGTAGAGAGGGTCGAAGCCCAAGAGGTCGCACGCACTCCGGACTTCGTCACGGACCGGTAAGTTATTTTCCATGATGTTGAACTGTTTGCCGGCAGAGCCGGCCAGTTCGATCAAGCAACTGCTCAAGCCGCCGCGAGTCAGGTCGCGCAGGCAATGGATGTCGAAGCCCGAGGCCAATAGGTCTTGAATAGGGGCTGTAAGGCTGGCGCAATCGCTCTCGATTGGGCTGTTAAAATCCAAACCTTCGCGCTGCAGCATGATGGCGATGCCATGGCGTCCCAGGTCGCTGTTGACGATAATGGCGTCGCCAATTTGGATATTGCCGGGATTGATCGTTTGCGCGTGCTCGATGATGCCGATGCCGGCGGTATTGATATACAGTCCATCGCCTTTGCCATGTTCGACAACCTTGGTGTCGCCGGTAACGATATCGACGCCAGCCTGTTGGGCGGTGTCGCGCATCGATTGCGCAATGCGTCGCAGATCTTCAATGGCGAAACCTTCTTCGATAATGAACGAGCAACTGATATAAAGTGGCCGGGCGCCGCTCATGGACAGGTCGTTGACGGTGCCGCAAACGGCTAATTTGCCGATGTCGCCGCCTTTGAAAAACAACGGCTTGATGACATAAGAGTCGGTGGTGAATGCAAGGCGGCCGGCAGCAGGCGGGAGGACCGCGCTGTCATGCTGTTGTTCCAGAATATCGTTGGAGAAAGCCGGTCGAATGATCGAGTCCAGCAATTGCTGCATCATGCGGCCGCCGCCGCCATGGGCCATGACGATTTGGTCGTATTGCAGTGGCAAGGGGCAATTCAGTTGAAACTCAGTCATTATGGCTGCGATAGCGGTAATAGGCGGCGCAGGCGCCTTCGGATGAGACCATGGTGGCGCCCAATGGATGTTCGGGAGTGCAGTTTTTGCCGAATTCGGGGCAAGCTTCCGGTTTCAGCAGGCCTTGTAACACTTCGCCGCTACGGCAGGCGCTGGGTTCGATAGTTTCTATGGCGCCGACGGGAAAGCGCTGTTCGGCATTCCAGGCCGCGTAATCGGCTTTCAAGGTCAGCCCGCTACGGGGAATGATGCCTAATCCCCGCCAGTTTTGGTCGACGACATCGAAAACCTGTTGCAGCAATTGTTGAGCCGGCTGGTTGCCCGCCTGCGTGACAATGCGTTGATACTGGTTTTCCACCTCATGGCGGTTTTCTTCCAGTTGCTTGATGCAGAGATACAGGCCTTGCAGTATATCGACCGGTTCGAAACCGGTGATGACAATTGGTATCCGGAATTTTTTCGCTAAAGGCAAGTATTCATGGAAGCCCATGATTGAGCAAACATGGCCGGCGCCGAGAAAACCTTGAACGGTGTTGTCGGTCGAGCTCAAGAGGACTTCCATTACCGGGGGGACGCGGACGTGGCAAATCAATAAAGAAAAATTCGCTAATTTTAACTGGCGTGCCTGATAGGCGGCCATTGCCGTGGTGGGGGCGGTCGTTTCAAAACCGACACCGAAAAAAACAACGTCCCGATCGGGATTTTGTTGCGCCAGTTTGAGAGCGTCGAGCGGCGAATAAACGATGCGGATATCGGCGCCTTGGGCCTTGAGGCTCAATAGGTCCTGATGCGACCCCGGCACCCGCAGCATGTCGCCGAAGGAGCAAAAAATGACGTTGTCCTGGGCGGCGATGGCCAGCGCCTTGTCGATGTATTTCAATGGCGTCACGCATACCGGGCAACCGGGTCCATGGATGAGGTTGATCGATTCCGGTAATAGTTGGTCCAGGCCATGTTTGATAATGCTGTGCGTCTGCCCTCCGCACACTTCCATGATGTTCCAGGGGCGGCGAGTGGCGGCGCGAATGGCGTCGACCAGTTTGCGCGCGGTGCGCGGGTCGCGGTATTCATCGACGAATTTCACTGCGGTGCCCCGAGTTCGTCCAATTCCTGGAAGGCTTGCAGGCTGGCCCGGGCTTCTTCTTCGTCGATCACGGCGATGGCGAAACCGGCATGGACGATGACATAATCGTCGACTTCTGCTTCCGGCAGATAGGCAAGGTTGATTTGTCGGGAAATGCCGGAGAAATCAATGATTCCCGTGCGCGACAGGGGGTCTTCATCGGAGATGCTGATTATTTTGCCGGGAACCGCTAAACACATAGGCTTGTTAGGTTATGAAAGTTAACAGGCATTAGCCGTGATTCGGCCAAGGTGGTAACCGCTATTTTTTCATGTGAGCTTACCTGAATGCCACCCTTTTTTTATTTTTTTGTTGCGCGTTGTTTAAAGGAAAAGAGCCGGTTTATATTGTAGTTAGGCATAGGGTTATGCCGAGGTATCCCATGCGGTTGAATAATAAGAGGTTCCTTGAGTTTTTGTGCGGGGAAAGTGTCGCTTGGAGTTGGACGAGGACGGCTTTCGGCTAGTCACTCAGCATGGATACAGTATATAATCTACAGATTTTGAATCGATTTTTTTAGTAATTCTCACCGGAAATAAACATGCTGGGTAAGCTGGTTAAATATGTTGTTGGCAGCCGTAATGACAGGCTGGTAAAGAAGAAGCGGAAGCTGGTCAAAAAGGTCAATGCGCTGGCCGCTGAATACGAAAAGTTGTCCGATGACGCGTTGAAAGCAAAAACACAGGAGTTTCGCGATCGCCTCGCGCAAGGTGAGAAGCTGGACCATTTGATTCCGGAAGCATTTGCCACCGTCAGGGAAGCTTCCACCCGGGTGTTCGGTATGCGCCATTTCGATGTGCAGCTGATCGGCGGCATGGTGTTGAATGACGGCAAGATCGCCGAGATGAAAACCGGTGAAGGTAAGACGTTGATGGCGACATTGGCCGCTTATCTCAACGCTTTGCCAGGACGCGGCGTGCATGTGGTGACGGTGAACGATTACCTGGCTCGACGCGACGCCGAATGGATGGGCAAACTGTACAATTTTTTGGGGTTGACTACCGGTGTCATCGTCAGTGAGTTGGGACATCAGGAGCGAAAGGATGCTTATGCTGCCGATATCACATATGGCACCAATAACGAATTCGGTTTCGATTATTTGCGCGATAACATGGCTTTTAATCTGGACCAAAAGGTGCAGCGTGACTTGAGTTTCGCCATCGTCGACGAGGTCGACTCGATTCTGATCGACGAGGCCCGCACGCCATTGATTATTTCCGGGCCGACCGAGGATGCCACCGATATCTATCTCAAGACCAATGCCATCATCCCTTATCTGACCAAGCAGGAAAAAGTCGACGACCCGGAAAAACAGGAACGCATGCCGGGCGATTATTATGTCGACGAGAAAAGCAGGCAAATTTATTTGACCGAAGCCGGCCACGAACGTGTCGAGCACTTGATGGTCGAGCATGGCTTGATGGTGGACGGCGCCAGTTTGTACGATGCGGCCAATATCCGCCTGATGCATTATCTGAATGCGTCGTTGCGGGCCCATGTGTTATTTCAAAAAGATGTCGACTATGTGGTGCATAACAACGAAATCATTATTGTCGACGAATTTACCGGCCGCATGATGACCGGCCGGCGCTGGTCGGAAGGGCTGCACCAGGCTGTGGAAGCCAAGGAAGGAGTGACTATCCAGAATGAAAACCAGACTTTGGCTTCGATCACCTTCCAAAATTATTTTCGCCTATACGAGAAGTTGTCCGGCATGACCGGAACGGCGGATACCGAGGCTTTCGAGCTGAACAAAATTTATGGGCTGGAAGTCGTCGTCATTCCGACGCACCGGCCGATGATTCGCGAAGACAAGGGTGACCTGGTTTTCCTGAGCGCACGGGAAAAATATAATGCGATCATCGCCGATATCAAAGATTGCGTGCAGCGCGGTCAGCCGGTACTGGTCGGTACGACTTCGATCGAAAAATCCGAGCTGATCTCGAGCTTGTTGTACAAGGAAAATATCAAGCATGAGGTGTTGAACGCGAAACAGCATGAACGGGAAGCTCATATCATTGAGCAGGCCGGCATGCCCGGGGCCGTAACGATCGCCACCAATATGGCCGGCCGGGGAACCGATATCGTGCTTGGCGGCAATTTGGAAGCGGAGCTCAAAGCCCTGGGGGAAGAGGCTGCCGAGGAGCAAAAACAAAAGGTGCGTGGCGCTTGGCTAGATCGGCATGAGCGCGTATTGGAGAGTGGCGGGTTGCATGTGATTGGTTCGGAGCGCCACGAATCCCGTCGTATCGATAACCAGTTGCGCGGTCGTTCAGGTCGTCAGGGCGATCCGGGGTCATCCCGTTTTTATCTGTCGTTGGAAGATGATTTGATGCGGATCTTCGCTTCGGAACGCGTCGCCGGGTTAATGCAGAAATTGGGCATGGAAGAGGGCGAAGCGATCGAGCATCCCTGGGTAACCCGCTCGATAGAAAATGCCCAGCGCAAGGTAGAGGGCCGTAACTTCGATATTCGTAAGGAAATTCTGGCTTATGATGATGTCGCCAACGATCAACGGAAAGTGATCTATGCTCGTCGTAATGAATTGATGGCCGCCGATGATATCAGCGAAACGATCACCGCTATCCGGGCCGATGTCATCAATGACGTCATCACCCAATATATCCCGCCTAAAACGATGGAAGAACAATGGGATATTCAAGGCTTGGAAGACCACTTGAAGCAGGAGTTCAATTTAGAGATAGCGTTGCGCGAGATGTTGGAACAGGATCATTCCCTGCATGAGGAGAACCTGCGCCAACTGATTGTCGACCGCATGGAACAAGCCAGTCAAGAAAAAGAAGAAAAGATCACCCCCGAGGTGTTCAGGCATTTCGAAAAATCAGTCATGCTCCAAGTATTGGACAACAGCTGGAAAGAGCATTTGGCGGCGATGGACCAATTACGCCAAGGGATTCATTTGAGGGGCTATGCCCAAAAAGATCCCAAGCAGGAATACAAGCGCGAAGCGTTCGAGATGTTTGCCAGCTTACTGGACCATATCAAATACGAGGTCGTCGGCATTTTAGCCAAGGTGCAAGTCACTCAGGAGGAGGATGTGCAAGCCATTGACGAACAACGCCAGGCGCCTCAGGAGCTGCATTATGAGCATGCGGAAGCCAGCCCGATAGAAGATAATGAGCAAGTCCTGCAGGCGCAGGCCGAGGAAGAGCCAAAAACGTCCGAACAACCGTTCGTCAGGGAAGGCAAAAAAGTGGGACGAAACGAACCTTGTCCTTGCGGTTCGGGGAAAAAATTCAAGCACTGCCACGGCAGACTGAATTAATGGCTTAGTCCTGCAATAAATACAGTCTTCATTTCGGAAAAGGCCGGATATAATCAGAGTTTTCTGTAGCAATCCGGCTTTTCTATTTGCAGAATTAAAACTCACAGACAGGTATTGATTATGCCCACAAGTATCTTTCAGAAAAGTAACCCCAAGTCCGATATCACTAAACTACCCAAGTTGGGGATGTCGAAGAAAGATTTTATCGATGATTTCAAGCATTACTACAGTCATCGCTTGGGGCGCGATGAAAATTGCCGTTCACCGCATTATGCCTACGAAGCTTTGTCGTTGGCGATAAGCGACAGGCTGGTGGAGCGTTGGAAAAACACTTACAACGCCTATCGCAATGAAAACTGCAAAACCGCCTTCTATCTGTCGATGGAATACTTGATGGGGCGCTCGTTGAGCAATGCGATGCTGAACCTAGGCGTCAACGATGTCGTCGGCGAGGCGCTTTACGATTTAGGGCTGGAGTTGGAAGAACTGATCGATGCCGAACCGGATGCCGGTCTCGGCAATGGCGGTCTGGGGCGCCTGGCGGCGTGTTTTATCGACAGTTGCGCGACCTTGCAATTGCCCGTCACTGGCTATGGTTTGCGCTATGAATACGGAATGTTTTGCCAAGTCATTGAGAACGGCGAGCAGGTGGAGAAGCCGGATCATTGGTTGCGTAATGGCAATGTGTGGGAAATCGAGCGGCCCGAGTATACGCATCGGGTCAAATTTGGCGGCCACACCGAAGCCCATATCGACGAACGCGGCCGTAAACGGGTTTGTTGGGTCAATACCAACGATGTGTTAGCCGTACCTTATGACACCCCGATCCCCGGTTATAAAAATGGTACCGTAAACACTCTGCGTCTGTGGAAGGCAACTGCGACGGAAGAATTCAATCTGCAGGAATTTAACGCCGGCGATTACGCTGAATCGGTCGCTGAGAAAAACACCGCGGAAAACATCACCATGGTGCTTTACCCGAACGATGCCAACGAAAATGGCAAGGCATTGAGGCTGCAGCAGCAATATTTACTGGCATCGGCCAGTTTGCAGGATGTGATCGCCAATTGGGTGGGACGCCACGGCAATGATTTTACCCACTTTGCCGAGAAAAACTGCTTTCAATTGAACGATACCCATCCAAGCATCGCCGTTGCGGAGTTGATGCGTTTGTTGATGGATATTCACGGTTTGGATTGGCATGCCGCTTGGAACATCACCCGCAATACGATGGCCTATACCAACCATACCTTGCTGCCGGAAGCGCTGGAGAAATGGTCGGTCGGTCTGATGCAGAGCTTGCTGCCGCGCTTGATGGAAATTATTTTCGAAATCAATGCCCATTTTATGGCCGAAGTATCGGCCCATTGGCCCGGCGATTTCGACCGTATGCGCAGAATGTCCATCATCGAGGAAGGGCACGACAAGCAGGTGCGTATGGCTTATCTCGCGATCGTTGGCAGTTTCTCGATCAATGGTGTTGCCGAACTGCATTCAAAACTGCTGCAGGAAGGATTGTTCAGGGATTTTTATGAGTTCTGGCCGGAAAAATTCAATAACAAAACCAATGGCGTGACGCCTAGACGTTGGTTGGCTGCATGTAATCCGGAATTGGCCAAATTGATTACCGAAACGATCGGCGATGGCTGGATTACCGATTTGTCCGAGTTGTCTAAATTAAAGCCTTATGCCGACAATGCTGCATTCAGGAAGAAATGGTACGAATTGCAGCAATTCAGCAAACAGCGTTTGATCGATTACAAGAAGGAGGAGTACGACATCGAACTGAGTGTCGATGCCTTGTTCGATGTACAGGTCAAGAGAATTCACGAATATAAGCGGCAAACCTTGAACGTGTTGCATGTCATCCATCTGTATGACCGGATCAAACGGGGGGATATCGCTAATTGGACCAATCGTTGCGTTTTGATCGGCGGCAAGGCGGCGCCGGGTTACGCGATGGCGAAGAAAGTGATCAAATTGATCAATAATGTCGCCAATGTGATCAATCATGACCCCGATGTCGGCGATAAGCTGAAATTGGTCTTTTTGCCGAATTATCGCGTTTCGGCGATGGAAAAAATTTGTCCGGGGGCGGATTTGTCCGAGCAGATTTCCACCGCCGGCAAAGAGGCGTCCGGTACCGGTAATATGAAGTTCATGATGAACGGCGCGTTGACCATTGGCACGCTGGATGGCGCCAACATCGAAATCAGGGAGGAAGTCGGCGACGATAACTTCTTCTTGTTCGGCTTGACCGAGGAAGAAGTCCAGGAAAAACGCAACCATTACAATCCGCAGGCCATTATCGATCAGGACCCGGATTTACAGGGCGTGATGAAGTTATTGGAATGCGGTCACTTCAACCAATTCGAACCCGGCATTTTCGACGATATCGTCGGCTCGTTGAAAAGCCCGAATGATCCGTGGATGACGATTGCCGATTTCCGCAGTTATGTCGATGCGCAAAGACGGGTCGAAGAAGCTTACCGGGATAAGGAACGTTGGACTCGCATGAGTATTATCAATACGGCCTGTAGCGGCAAGTTTTCCACCGATCGCACCATCAGCGATTATAACAAGGAGATTTGGAAGCTGGATCCCGTTCAAGTCGACTTTTAATGCTCGATATCGTACTCTATCAGCCGGAAATTCCGGCTAATACCGGCAATATCATCAGATTGTGCGCCAACACCGGCGCACACCTGCATTTGATACAGCCGCTAGGGTTTGACCTTGACGACAAAAAACTGCGCCGCGCCGGTCTGGATTATCACGAATGGGTTAATGTGAGGCAGTATGCGTCCTTGCAAGGCTATATCGAGAAAGCTAGGCCGAACAGGCTTTTTGCCTTAAGTACCAAAGGCACGACGGTCTACAGCGAGGCGGCTTTTCAGCCCGGCGATGCGTTGTTATTTGGCCCGGAAACCCGCGGTCTTCCCATTTCCTTTCTCTCTCGGCACGACCCTGCATTAAAGTTGTATTTGCCGATGAAGCAGGAAAGCCGGAGCCTGAATTTGTCCAATACCGTCGCGATTGTGTTGTACGAAGCCTGGAAGCAGCTGTCTTTTGCTGGAGCATTGCTCAAATCATGAAGTATGGCTAAGATCGCTTTCGTATGAAAGCGCATCAGCCTTTGGCAATTCCCCGGTTTTTATTCCGTATCCATTCACTCCACGAGCCGGCGTATAGCTTCGAACCCGGCAAACCGGCGATTTCCATGGCCAGAAGGTTGTGGCAGGCGGTGACTCCGGAGCCGCACATGTGGACGACCTGCCGGTCATCGCGTTTTGCCAGCAATTCGAGAAACTGCTGCTT
This sequence comes from Methylomarinum vadi, assembly GCF_000733935.1. Taxonomy (NCBI): domain Bacteria; kingdom Pseudomonadati; phylum Pseudomonadota; class Gammaproteobacteria; order Methylococcales; family Methylococcaceae; genus Methylomarinum; species Methylomarinum vadi. The sequence continues at coordinate 1,788,448 of NZ_JPON01000001.1, read as the reverse complement.
GAGTCGGTCGGCTGGCAGGAAGCAGCCTTGTTTATTCAGATTTTGCTGGAAAGGGCGGTTCAGGGCTTTGGGAACATGGCCCGCAATGGGGTCGATCGGTTCCTGTTCGCCGCGAAACCTTTCCGGCGGTCTGGCATCGATCAAGGTAATGCTTCGAGTGGCTAGACCGTCTTCCACCTGTCTTGCGCTCAACCATTGTTTGCTATCGAGATAGGCCCTGAAATGAGTCTTACGTATTTTAGGCAGGGCAGTCGTTAAGGAGTGGCCCTCGCGTCGCCATTGCGGCAAGCCGCCATCGAGTAAGGCGACCCGGTCGTGACCCATACAGCGCAGCAGCCACCACATTCTCCCCGCAAATGCTCCGCCGGCGTCGTCGTAAACGACAACCTGGGAGGAATGTTTAACGCCCCAATGACCAAGTTTTTTCGCCAATAGGGAAAAGTCCGGCAGCGGATGGCGTCCGCTATAGTCGCTGATCGCGGAGGACAAATCCTTATCGAGATGGACATAGCGGGCATTTGCTATATGGCCGAGGCGGTAGGCTTTACCACCGGCTTCGCTATCGGCGAGAGAAAAGCGGCAATCGAAAACGATCCAGTCGGGATTGTCGAGATGGTTGGCCAGTTGTTCGGCCGAAATGATCGTATTGTAGGACATGGTTATACCGTTAAGATGATTTTTCCTAGGTGTTGGCTGCTTTCCATCAAGGCGTGGGCGGCGGCCGCCTCGGCCAGGGGAAAGATGCTGTCGATTACCGGTTCGATTGTTTTATTTGCCAGCAGCGGCCAGACTCTTTGCCGTAGCCGTTCGGCAATTCCGGCCTTGAAGCTGTCTTCCCGAGCCCGCAAGGTCGAGCCGGTGATGGTGAGGCGTTTTTGCATGACCGCCCATAAATTGATCTCGCTTTTGGCGCCATTTTGGATTGCGATTTGCACCAAGCGTCCTTCGTTTGCCAAGGCTTTCAGGTTGCGGGGGAAGTAATCGCCACCGATGATGTCCAAAATCACTTCGACGCCGTTTCCAGCGGTTAACTTTTCGATCTCTTCAACAAAATCTTGAGTGGTGTAATCAATGGCGGCATCCGCGCCGAGTCTTTCGCAGAAACGGCATTTTTCAGCGTTGCCGGCCGTAACGATCACTTTGGCGCCGAAGGCTTTGGCCAGTTGTATCGCTGTCGTGCCGATACCGCCGCTACCGCCATGGACCAACAACGTTTCTCCGCATTGTAAGCGTGCGCGGTCGAAGAGATTGTTCCACACGGTAAAGAAGGTCTCCGGTAGCGCCGCAGCTTGCACGAAATCGAACCCCTCGGGGATCGGCAGGCAGAGGTCTGCGCTGGCAAGGCAATATTCGGCATAGCCGCCCCCCGAAACGAGGGCGCAGACCCGATCGCCGATTTTCAGGTCTTCGACCCGGTCGCCGATAGCCCTGATTACGCCGGCTACTTCCAGGCCGGGAATGTCGGAAGCGCCGGCAGGAGGCGGATATAAGCCGCGGCGCTGCATTACATCGGGTCGATTGACGCCTGCCGCGGCGACTTGAATGACAACCTGCCGAGAGGCTGGATCCGGAACGGGTCGCTCGCTTGGCTTGAGTACGTCCACCGGTCCCGGTTCTGAGATTTCTATGGCGATCATGGTTAATTATTAACTAAAAATCTGTATTATATAGGCAGTTATATTTTGTTGATAAATGGAAAAAGAGAGATAAGGCATAACATGATTCGAGTGGGAGTTGTCGGTGGAACCGGCTATACAGGGGTGGAGTTGTTGCGGTTGTTGGTGTTGCATCCCGATGTGGAAGTCGCGGTGGTTACTTCGCGTTCGGATGCCGGAATGCGCGTCGATGCTATGTATCCGAGCCTGAGGGGATTATGCGATGTGGTGTTCAGTGAACCGGCAGTCGATAGTCTGGCCGATTGCGACGTAGTGTTTTTCGCTACGCCCAATGGGACGGCAATGCTGATGGCCGAGCAATTGCTGGCCCAGGGGGTGAAAGTCATCGATTTGTCGGCGGATTTCCGCATTAAAGACCCGCAGGAATGGCAACATTGGTATGGCATGGAGCACGCTTGCCCCGATCTGATCGCCGAGGCCGTATACGGGCTGCCGGAAGTCAATCGTGCGGCAATCGAGCAGGCGCGCTTGCTGGCTTGTCCGGGTTGTTATCCTACCGCCGTGCAGCTAGGGTTCTTGCCATTGATCGAGCACGGCTTGATCGATTTCGATAATCTGATAGCGGATGTTAAATCCGGTGTCAGCGGAGCGGGGCGTAAGGCCCAGGTTTCCACGTTGATGAGCGAGACCGGTGAAAGTTTCAAGGCTTATGCCGTCAGCGGGCATCGGCATCTACCCGAAATCAAGCAAGGTTTGCAAACGGTTGCCGAGCAAAGCATCGGGTTGACCTTCGTGCCGCATTTGTTGCCGATGATTCGCGGTATCCATGCGACCTTATATGGACGAATCATAGGCGATGTGAGTGACGTTCAGGCGCTTTATCAGCAGCGTTATGCGGAAGAGTCTTTTGTCGATGTGTTGCCACAGGGAGCTCAGCCGGATACACGCAATGTGAAAGGCAGCAATAATTGCCAGATTGCCATTCATCGGCCTCAACAGGGAAACACGATCGTGGTGTTGTCGGTCATCGATAATTTGGTCAAAGGCGCCGCGGGCCAGGCCCTGCAGAATATGAATCTGATGTTCGGGCTTGATGAGCGGGCCGGTTTGGAGATCGTGGCGCTTTATCCGTAATTCTTGACTAAAATGCTGGGTATGGTCATACTTTACCCATCCTAGTTAATTGTTTTTAAGTTTTTATGGCAGATCCAATTATTTTTACAGACAGTGCGGCCGAAAAGGTTGGCGCTTTGATCGCAGAAGAAGGTAACGATAATCTCAAATTGAGAGTCTATATTTCCGGTGGCGGTTGTTCCGGTTTTCAATACGGTTTTACCTTCGACGAGGAAGTCAATGAAGACGATACTAAAATCGAAAACGGCGGCGTGACCGTGCTGATCGATTCGATGAGTATTCAATACCTGCAGGGCGCGGAGATCGATTATAAGGAAGATTTGTCCGGCGCCCAGTTCGTGATCCGAAACCCCAACGCAACCACGACCTGCGGTTGCGGTTCATCTTTCTCGGCGTAATCCGCGTTCGCCGGGATAAATTCCCCCTAGAATCACGGGAGCCTCGGCTCCCGTTGCTTTCGGTAGATTGCCGGGGTGGTTATGCAGGGTTTGCCTGGCCAGCCACGCGAAAGCGATCGCCTCAACATGATCCGGGTCTATGCCATAGTCGTCCGTGGATGAAACCGGGTGATCCAGGTTGCTCCCGATCATTTCCAATAAATAATGGTTATGACAGCCCCCGCCGCAAATCAAAGTTTCTTCTGTTGCCGGCGCGTATTTTTTAATGGCCTCGGTGATCGTATCGGCCGTTAATCGGCATAATGTCGCCTGGATGTCTTGGCTTGGGACGTCACTGTAATTGCCGAGATGTTTTTCCAGCCAAAGGCCGGAAAAATATTCCTTGCCGGTGCTTTTCGGAGGGGCTAGTTGAAAGTAAGGGTCTTTTTTCAATTGCTCCAACAAGTCATCGACCGGTTTGCCCTGTCGGGCCCATTCGCCACCTTCATCGTGGCTTTTTCCCCGGTTTCTGCCGATCCAATAATCCAGCAGCGTGTTGCCCGGGCCGGTATCGAAGCCTATTGCCGTTTCATTGCTTAAGACGGTAATGTTGGCGATGCCGCCGATATTGACGACACAAATGTTTTTTTGTCGTTTTCCGAAAAAGTGGTGATGGAATGCCGGAACCAGCGGAGCGCCTTGTCCGTGGGCGGCAATATCGCGTCGACGGAAGTCGGCCACCGTAGTGATTCCGGTGGATTGGGCGATGATATTGGGATCGCCTATTTGCAGGGAAAAAGGAAATTCTGCTTGTGGCGCGTGATAAATCGTCAAGCCGTGACTGCCGATCGCTTCAATGCTATCGGCAGGAATTTGGGAGTTTGCCAGTAAATTGTGTACCGCCTCGGCAAACAGGCGGCCTAGCCGGGCGTCCATGGCGCCTAGGTCGGTCAAGAATACGGGTGTATCCGGTTGACTAAGAAGGCGCAATTGTTGTTTGAGTGTTTCGTCAAAGGGGGAATAGTGAAAAGCGATGATTTCGCATTTGTTATCCCTAAAATCGACGAGACCAGCATCGATTCCATCGAGGCTGGTCCCTGACATTAAGCCGATATAAAGTTCAGACACACGGTTTATTGTTGGTTCTGTGCCAATAAGGTGCTTGCTTTCGCTTTATCCAATTGGGCCAATAAAGGCGCGGTTTGAGCTTTAAATTCCGCTAGCATCGAAGGCTTGATCGGACTGGCTTGCGGTAGTTTGACGGTCAATGGGTTGCGGTGTACGCCATTGATGCGGAATTCATAATGTAAATGAGGACCTGTGGCTAAGCCTGTTTTGCCGACATAGCCGATGATTTGCCCCTGTTTGATCCGCGAACCTCTTTTTTGTCCTCGCTTAAAGCCGTTTAAATGAGCGTAGAGGGTGGAGTATTTTTGGCCGTGTTGAACAATGACGACATTGCCGTAGCCGCCTTTGCGGCCGCGAAAAACGATCTTGCCGTCGCCGGTTGTTTTAACCGGGGTTCCTGTGCGTGCCGCGTAATCGACGCCTTTGTGAGCGCGGATGCGGTTTAATACGGGATGTTTGCGTTTTAGGTTGAAGTGCGAACTGATGCGGGCAAATTCCACCGGTGTGCGTAAAAACGCCTTGCGCATGCTGTCGCCTTGCGGTGTGTAATAGTTGGCATTGCCCTGTTTGTCTTCAAAACGAACGGCGGTATAAGTGTGTCCTTGGTTGACGAATTCGGCGGCGATAATGTTACCGGTATCGATTTCTTCACCGTCCACGGACAGCTTTTCATATACCACGGTGAATTGGTCGCCCTCGCGCAAATTCAGGGCAAAATCGATGTCCCAGGCGAAAATATTAGCCATCTCCATGATCAACTTATCCGATAAGCCGGCCTGTTTGCCATCCCAAAATAGTGAGGAATGGATGGTGCCTTGGGCGCTGGCCGATTCCTTGCTGATGATTTTACTGATTTTTTTTACATCGAAGTCTTCGCCGTCGCGTTTGGCAATCAAGGTGTCGATGTAATCTTTTTGATAAATCAACTGTTGCAGTTGATTGTCGCTATCTAGTTTGGCGACAATTTCCTTGCCGGGAGTGATGGATGCAAATAATTTTCCAATCTCGTTGGCATGAATGATTTTGTGCAAATCGGTTTTGCTTAAATTCAGCGCGGAGAAAATGGTGGAGAGGCTTTCTCCTCGTTTGACGGTGTGATTGATCTCTTTAAGGTTTTGCGAGGATGCGGATAGCGTTTCCTTGGGGGTGTTTTCCAAAGCGGCGCTATCGTCTAAAATCAACGGGTTGTTGATTTGTGGCTTAGCGCTGGTTGCAAGAATGCTGGTTTCAGTCGACGATTCATTGTCGTTACTGCTGCTGATAGGTGAGATCAATGCGTAGCACGCCCCAGCCGCTACTATCGTGCTGCTGCCTAATAACAATGATTTGAAGAGTTTATTTTTCACTGGACTGCACTCAAATGATTTTTATTGAAAGTTACATATTGTATGTAAACTAATAAATTAATGACAAATTATAGCGTAATTAGGAATTTTGTTCTTAAGAGCGTCTTAATCCAATTATAATAGGCAAATTTTAAAAAATTTAGGGGAATAAATTGCAGCAAGAAATGTTGGGGCAACTCCGCCGGGGCGCGGATGAAATTTTAGTTGAATCTGAATTTCTTAAAAAGCTTGAAGAGGGGCGTCCGCTGAGAATCAAAGCGGGTTTCGATCCTACCGCGCCGGATTTGCATTTAGGGCATACCGTCCTGATCAACAAATTAAAACAATTTCAGGATTTAGGTCATCAA